>CASGAM010000001.1 GCA_949299545.1 uncultured Prevotellaceae bacterium
ATCTACAGCCGATTATACTACTTGAAAGCATGGAGATAGGGATAATACGGAAATATAGAAATCATACTCTATGAAAAATGAGAAACCGATGATTATATAACGAAAAGAGGATGCATCATTTTGACACACCCTCTTTCTTTTTAACACATTCCAGTTGCTTTTTGGTAGCAGGAGATAATCACCCTATTTTTGTACCATATTTCTACCGCGGAACATTTCGAGGGAAAGCCCCGATGTCACACCGAGGCATTAGTTGACGTGTGTTGACAATGGTTTACGTGTGTTGACAAAATCCGGGAGAAATTAGGCGAAATTAAACCCAATATCAAAGAAAAAGCAATGGAAGTAAGACGTATTTGCCAATGGTGCGGAAAGCCGTTCATCGCACAGAAAACAACCACTCTCTATTGTAGCCATCATTGCGCAAACTTGGGCTACAAAAAACGGATGAGAGAACGTAGGCGGCAACTTAAACAAGCGCAAGAACTGCTCCAAATACACCCGGCAGCAGAAGGACAAGACTATTTTACATTTTCACAAGCGGCACAGCTAATGGGTGTCACACGCCAGTACATTTATAAGCTGGTCAAAGAAAACAAGCTTCGTGCCTCCCGTATCAGTGGGAAAAAGTCCATGATACGCAGGGCTGACATTGAACTGATGCTGAAAACCAAACCATACGAGCGGATTCGCCTGAAAGACGATTTCGACATTACAGAATTCTACACCGCCGAACAAGTGGCCGACGTTACAAAGTCAGCACCAAATGGGTATGGAACTATTGTCGTCAGAACAACATACCCAAAGTGCGCATCCGCCAGTTCAACTATTACAGCAAGAAACATATTGATGCGGCCTTTGCCAAATATGACGTGGACAATGACCTTACGGAATGGTACACACCCGAAGAAATACAGGAAAAATACGGCATGACCCGTGTCGCCATCCGTTCGCAAGTGTACCGCAACAATATCCCCTCAAAGAAGGAACACGGACAAATCTACTACTCCAAGCTCCACTTCGACCTATCCAAGTCCACCAAACAGGAAAGCTCGGCTGAATATTATACGGTAAAGGAAGCGATGGATAAATTCAAGCTGACAAGGGATTCCGTCTATGGCATCCTGCAATTCCACGAAATCAAGCGTGAGAAGCACGGACGCTTCGTCCGCTTCCTCAAAGTGGACTTCGACAAGGTGATGGAATGTAAATAAACAGCGGCATTCCCTATCCGACCATAATTATTTCCAAATTATTTTATGCTGAATGGTGTCTGCAAGTTTTCATTGCGGAGCTTTGCAGCAAATTCAAACCAATCAAAAGTATTTCGACCATGCAAATGTGCAAGACCGTAACATTGAAGACACGCGAGTTGAAGAACGACATGCTGTCCTTCTACCTGGACTATTATCCGGGCTTCCGTGACCCGGAAACGATGAAAGTCACCCGGCATGAAGCGTTGGGCATTTACATCTACGCCCATCCTAAAAACACACGGGAGCGAACCTTCAATGACTCCATGACAGAAAAGGCCGAAGCCATAAGGTGCCGACGGTATGA
>CASGAM010000002.1 GCA_949299545.1 uncultured Prevotellaceae bacterium
CGCCCGAAGTAAGAATGGCAATAACAGAACAGGCAATCGGCATGATACCCGACTTGGGACTGGTTATCATCGATGGCATCCGTGATTTCGTCTATGACATCAATTCACCCGGAGAGTCCACCGAAGTAATATCCAAACTTATGCGATGGACTGACGACAGACAGATACACATCCATACCATCCTGCATCAGAACAAGAATGATGAACACGCACGGGGACATGTCGGCACGGAACTGAACAATAAGGCAGAAACCATCATGCAGATTGAAGCGGACAAGGACGACAAGTCCATAAGCGTGGTGGAAGCCCTGCATATCCGTGACCGTGAATTTGAGTCTTTTGCTTTCCGGATAAACGATGAATGCCTGCCCGAAACGGTGGAGTTCTACCAGCCACAGAAACGACAGGCAGGACGACCATCCAAAGAGCCATTCGACCCTTACAAGGAAATCCCGGAGGATATGCACCGTTCCGCTCTAAACGCCGCTTTTGAGGACGGTAATATCAACGGCTATGACAACTTGCTCGAACGGCTGAAAGATGGCTACGGACGACAAGGAATAAAATTGGGACATAATAAGGCAGTTAAGCTCGCTACATTCTTGAGCAACAAGCGTATGGTTGTAAAAGAGGGCAAGGAATACAGGTTCAACCGAGATTTCCATTATTGAGCCGATACCGCAAAACGCCATTGGTGTGACATTTTTTTTGTGACATTTCCCGGCTTTACTTTATTGCCGGGGTGTAGATATGAGAATAAAGCAAAGTGATGGCAGGTTTCACCATGCAGGTGCAATCTGCCATTTTCCTTTTGTATGTACGCTGGCATCCGGACAGACCCCGTGCTGTTTGAGATGTGGTATCAATCCATTCCGGGCTTGCCCGTGTGCCAGTAGAACTCCGTAGGGGGAGCCTAATACCCCACTCGCCTTTCGGCGGCGGGATGCGTGCCACTTGAAACAGCAAGCTGGGCATGGGAAAATCGTTGTCGGGAGTGGACAGGATACGGAAAATCCTATCCTTTGTGTAGCCGACTATACTTCGGCTCTGCGCTCATAGTTTCAACAGAAAAATCGGTTAGAGCTTTTAACCAAGTTGTGCTTTCAAAGAACCGTTGTTTTAGGAGTGAAAGTGCATTAAAGATACGCCATCACAACTTTAGCGGGAAATAGTCACCAAAGCATACGGAATTATTCGGCAGGACATTGTACAGTTCCACGCCCTGACTGTTGGATATGATGTTGATTTTTGTCTCCACTATCTTCGAACTTGGTTTATCGAGTCTATAGTCAAACTCTCTATCGAAACCAAGTTATGAATGTCCAATGCGCATACCGCATCTTCATCTACAAAGATTGGCTCATGTTATGGAAAACTTCTATAATTGGCTTTGGCAAACACGGTTTCTTCGACTAGATAATCCCTGCTACAGTCCACATTGAAAATCCGGCAAACACAGAAACAGCGTCTGGCAGAGTTAGTTGACACATCTGCACAATATGTTCAAATCAACAATGTCTGAAGTCCATCCCAGTACTTTGCTAAAACTGGCAGCAGCGTATTAGAACAGATGAAAACTCAGATTAAATCTGGCAAATTTCAGAATATAATCCATAATACACTTATACTCAATAAATTGCAAAAGTAATATCATTTTTGAGGAACAAAACAGGAGCAAAAATGTACTTTTTAGCGATTCTGTATTTTTTTCTTTTCATTAGGTTTCATTCTTTGCACTTGCTTGCACAATAAGCACCTCTCAAAGATTTTCTACCCATTGCTGCCCTATCATGACAAAGCATCTAATGCTTTCAAAATGCTTCATGCAGCCAAAAGAAAAAAGATACTTCTGATGTCAACGAACGCATCGTTTTGCAAAGGTAATTCTTTTTATC
>CASGAM010000003.1 GCA_949299545.1 uncultured Prevotellaceae bacterium
CGTCTTCCGCTTCTTCATCGAGTTCCTCAAGGAGAACCAGGTGGACTTCGAGGACGGCATGACGCTGAACATGGGCCAGTGGCTCAGTGTGCCCTTCGTCCTCATCGGCCTTTACTTCATGTTCTTCTACGGACGGCAGAAAAAGGCGTGACGCCCCCGCGGCTTCGGGGCCGCTGAAAAACAAAACAAAGCCATTATGCCGGTTTACCAGCCAGCATAATGGCTTTCTGTTTCCTCTGAAAGGAGGGGATCAATCTTCAGTGCCTACCGGTACTTCATCGGCCGGAGTATCTTCCTGTCCCTTGGCGGGATTTGTACGTTTCGTATTATTGGCTATTGATGCCAATGCCCTGTACAACTCAGCTATCAAACGGCCGGAGACAACAATCAAATAACCCACAATAGGATAAATCACAACCATTGACAAGCCTGTTCCCAAAGGAAGTATTCCAAACAGCTGACCCAACGAGTCTCCTAATCCGAAAACGACAAAAAAGAGCGAAATCACACATCCGCCCACTCCAAAATAGAAACCAAGCCATTCGCCCAAGGTTTGAATGAAATGAGAAACCATCGGGATAGCTACAAAATCGCTATTGTCCAAAAGGATGTCTTTCATCTTTTTCTTCCGGTCCATCCATAGGCTGAAACTCATGATTCCCAAAAATATCAGCAGCAAGAAGACCAGCACGCAGGCAACGATATCGCCGCCGGAGAGGAATTCAAATACTTCGCTGTCGGTGACAGTGTAGATGATGTAAAGCGGAAATAACAGATTCAAAACAGATACAGTTCCATACAGCCATCTGAAAGGTTCACGATAGAAAGTTCCTCTGTCAATATACCCCCATACCAACTCGAAAAAAGTAAAAAGCTTGTTGTCCATCATAATAAAAACATTTTAAGTTAAGACCTCATTAACTGTTTGAACACACAAAAAGGCCAGATTTTTCATGTGCGTTTACAAATATATTAAATTATGCCATATCATATTGATAATTCTTAAAAATAATAACAACATAAGTTCGAAATAAGAATTGATATAATTGGCCGGCCAATGGGAACATAGCTATAAGAATAGAGTAAAGATCTTACATCGATAACTATTTTTTACCAACCATCCGCAACGATGCCCACACCGGTTCCCTCCTTGCATTTTTGATTCTCCCAGGGAATGTTTCAAACCTAAGGGGGGTATGTTTCAAACATTCGACCTCTATGTTTCAAACATAAGCCCTTTGGGGTTGAAACCTCTCCTCGGCTGCAAAAAAACAACAGGATGGAGAAAAGCCCCATCCTGTCAATCATTTTCAAAAAAACCGGAATATCTTATTTCCCCTTGACGATGCGCTTGATGTCGTTCAGCTTGTTCAATGCTTCGAGGGGCGTCAGGTTGTTCACGTCGAGGTTCAGTATCTCGTCACGTATCTGACACAGCACGGGGTCGTCCAGCTGGAAGAAGCTGAGCTGCATGCCGCCGGCCGACGAAGGCCCTTCGGTGATGGTCTTGCCCGTGACGGTGCCCGTCTGGCGGTTCTCGCGCTCCAG
>CASGAM010000004.1 GCA_949299545.1 uncultured Prevotellaceae bacterium
GTATATGTTCCAGAAGAATCGCTTGACGCCTACAAGACAGCTGCCGGCTGGAAGGAATTCACCAACCTGCAGGCTTTGGTAACGGAATTTACTGTGGATAACCTGAAATACAATGTGACTGACCTGGTTGCCAACACGGTAGAAATCATCTATGGGTATGTCAAAGGCGCGTTGAACATCCCTGCCACCGTAACCTATGCAGGCACGAAATACAAGGTAACAAGCATTGGAGTGGAGGCATTCTATGAGGCAGATATCACGTCATTAACCATACCCGATGGCATTACGGATATCAAATCCAATGCGTTCGCGCGTTGTATGGAACTCACGGAAGTGAACATCTCCAAAAGCGTGACAAACATGGAAGGTCTTGTTTTCTACTATTGCGAAGCTCTAAGGCGCATCAATGTAGATGCCGCCAACACAGCTTACAGCTCTGAAAACGGCGTACTGTTCAACAAGAACAAAACCACGCTGCTACAATATCCTATCGGCAGACAGGAAACCACTTATACAGTTCCAAGCAGTGTGACAACCATCGCAAATCAATCTTTTTCTACATGCACCACTCTAAAGGAACTGACCTTGTCCGAAAACGTGTCAAGCATTGAGTCTTGTGCGTTTGAAAATTGCACTGCCATTACGAAAATGACAGTGCTTGCAACCGTGCCGCCTGCAGTCGAAACAGAACCTTTTTTTGGAATTGACAAGAGTATTCCTGTATATGTCCCGGCAGCATCTCTTGCGGCCTACAAGACAGCTGAGGTTTGGAAGGAATTCACCAATCTGCAGGCTATCTCAGGTACAGCCATCGACACACCTTCAATGCCCGAAAGCATCAGCATACAGGGCGGCATGCTGCACAACCCGAACGGACTGACCGTAAGCATATACGACCTGACAGGACGCCTTGTCTACAGCGGCAACGCAACAACAGTTGAGCTGCCAGCCGGAATATATGTTGTCAGCTGCAACGGCGCAAGCCGCAAGGCGGTATTCTGATATATTGTAAAACATAGCAACGACGTCCCGTAACCGTTATTCCATATTCTGAATGTTCATACCTACGGTTGCGGGACGTTGTCATCAAACATAAAAAACAACAGTTGCGATTACAGCAAAAACAAACCAAAAATATAACTACTATAACATGAAAAGAACCTTATTTACTATTATCATTGCCATGTTGGCAGTAGCAGACGCATGGGCTCAAACGGATTTCTTTGTCAATGGTGTGAAATACCGTATAACCAGCAAAGAAGCAAAAGAAGTTATGGCGTTGGAGTCTGAGACCGGACTGACCGGTAAGATTGAAATTCCAGCCACCGTTAGCTATGAGATGGTTGTGTATAACGTAACTGAAATCTTTATGAATGTATTCAGTGAACGCGAAGGAATCACCGAAGTGACCATTCATGCCCGCCTGAAAAAGATAGGAGACAGAGCGTTTTTAAACTGTCCCAATCTGACTAAAGTTGAAATACTGAACGATGTAACCGAAGTAGGAATCAATGCATTCGCCAGCTGCAAAAAACTGACGTACGTAAACTTCGCGGGTAATGTGAGCCGATTCTACAACCATGTGTTCAGTAATTGTTCGGCACTTGAACATGTAACATTCAAAGGGGGCTTTACAAGTCTCGGATACGGAGCATTCGAAGAATGCTCGGCACTCAAGGAATTGACAATTCCGGCAGGTGTGACCAAGATAGAAAGTTATACTTTCGATCAATGCTCTGCCCTGACCAAAGTGACAATTCCTGAAGGAGTGACAAGTATAGGCGGTTATGCATTCAGAAACTGCAGATCCCTTGCCGAAGTGAAAATTCCTGACGGAATGACAACCATACATCAACACGCATTCCAATATTGCACTGCACTTCAGGAAATAACCATCCCGCAATCAGTGACCAATATAAACCAATATGCGTTTGGTTCATGCTTGGCACTGAAGGATATTACCTTCCTGTCGGACACGTTAACCATGGAATTAGGAGTGCTCTGGGGCAGCACAAACGTTGCCTCCGTAAACTGGAATGTAGCAGTCTGCAATGATTTTACTGGCAGTCAGTTCAGAGATTGCAGTAATATCAGCGAATTTACGATAGGCGATAAGGTGAAACGTATTCCGGCTTGTTTAGGCTACCTTTTTCTTTCATTGAAGAAAGTGACCATCCCCGGCAACGTGAAAAGCATAGGTTACAGAGCGTTTCGCAACTGCACGGAGCTTGAAAAAGTAACCATAGGCAGTGATGTGTCTGCCATATCCGACAATGTACTCCCGCTATATGCCCGTAGCACAGACGTTGACGCCACCAATGCCGTGATGAATATTGGCGATGAGGCATTTGCCTTCTGCCCGGCTATCAGTGAAATGACCGTCCTTTTCACCGTGCCGCCCACTGTCGGAAAAGATGCGTTCCTGAAAGTCAAACGTGATATACCTGTTTATGTTCCTGCCGAGGCTCTAGCCGACTACAAGGCGGCTGATGGCTGGAAGGAATTTACCAACTTGCAGGCAATAGGTTCAACCGGTCTGCAAACACCTTCAATGCCCGAAAGCATCAGCATACAGGGTGGCATGCTGCACAATCCGCAACAGTTGCCCGTAAGCATATACGACCTGACAGGACGACCGGTTTACAGCGGCAACGCAACAACAGTCGAGCTGCCTGCCGGAATATATGTTGTCGGCTGCAACGGCGCAAGCCGCAAGGCGGTGTTCTGATGTCTTTTCATTAAACTTATGCAGGCTGCCTTCAGGAAGCCTGACATATATATACACAAGTGACAATTAAAATAGAATATATTATGAAAAAGTTATTGTTTACATTCATTCTTGCCCTGCTGGCTACCGTCAGCGCATGGGCGGCAGAAACGGGAGATAAATTCAAGATCGGCGATTTATGGTACGCTATCATCAGTTCTACGGAAAAGACCGTGATGGTGGATTGGGATGTGCTCTTGTCTGAAGAAAATTATGCTTCCCTGTCGGGCACGGTAACCGTCCCCGCCACCGTAACCTACGAAGGAAAAACCTACAGGGTAGTTGAAATTGGATATAGCGCTTTTGCCCAAAATAAAAGAATCACCCAGGTGAATATTCCCGGCAGTGTGACAAGCATTGGAAATTATGCGTTCAATCAATGCAAAGGACTCACAAAGATGACCATTCCCGATAACGTGACAAGCATTGGAGAGGGAGCGTTCAAATCCTGCGCAGGACTCACAAAGATGAGCATCCCCGATAACGTGACAAGCATTGGAAGTAGTGCATTCTCCTACTGCACAGGACTCACAGAGGTAACCCTCCCCAAAAATATCACAAAACTCAGTAACAGCTTATTTCGAGACTGCTACGCACTCAGGGGAATTACCATACCCAATAGTGTGACAACCATCGAAAGACAAGCATTTTATCAGACCATTAACATGGAGGAAGTGACCATAGGCAAGGGCGTTACATCCATTGGAGATGAAGCTTTCCGCGGTCTCTCAAAGATTACCAAAATGAATGTGCTGCCGGAAGTACCGCCCGCAGCCGGAGCAGATGCCTTTTTGGGAGTTGGGCGAGACATTACTGTAGAAGTACCATTTAGATCGTTTGCAGCCTATAAGGCGGCAGATCCATGGAAGGAATTCACCAACATGCAGCCCTATGTCACGAACGGATTCGTCGCAGACAATCTGGTATACAAGATTCGCGAGTGGAATGTGTCTGTGAGATTGGACGGCTATGTCACTGAACCGAAGGGCCTGCTGGACATACCTGAAATCGTAACAGACAAAGGCGCAACCTACAGCGTTACAGAGATTAACGACGAGTCCTTTGCCTATTGTGAGGAACTGACGGAACTGATTATCCCGAGTACGGTAACCGTCATCGGCAGTCATGCGTTCCACTATAACCGGAAGTTTACGCAAATTACCGTCCGTGCCACGGAACCGCCATTCATTGGAGAGGGTGCTTTTGCCAATACAGAACGCAGCATTCCTGTATTCGTGCCCGCAACTTCCCTGGAAGCCTACCAGGCAGCCGACGGCTGGAAAGAGTTCACCAACCTGCAGGCTAAGGATATGAGTATTATTATCGTAAACGACCTCAAGTACAGAATTACCGATGAAACCGCAAGAGAGGTGGAACTGATAGGATATAAAGATGGTGTTCCAATTCCTACTGAACTTCCGGCAACTGTCTTGTACAGCGGTAAGGAGTACAGCGTGACACGAATCGGCAACAGGGCATTTGCCGAGTGTTTCTGGATAAGTTCGTTTATACTGCCTAACAGCGTGAAAAGCATTGGTGAAGAGGCATTTTCCTATTGCTGGGAGTTGAGCGAGATTACAATACCGAATAGCGTGGAAACCATTGAGAAGGCGGCGTTTGCGTATAACTTCATGAGTAAAATCACCATTGGCAGCGGCGTAAAAAGTATAGGAGACGAAGCTTTTGCCGACAATGACAGCTTTGTTGAAATGACTGTCCTTGCCGCCGTACCGCCGACTGTGGGAACTGATGCATTCAGAGGCACAAAGCGTGATATACCGGTACACGTACCCGGTGCATCTTTTGATGCCTACAAGGCAGCCGATGTATGGAAAGATTTCAATTTGTGGGATATGGACCTGATTACTTTTATCGCAAACGGCCTCAAGTACAGATTCACTGACAAAGACAAAAAAAACGTGGAACTTATAGGTTATGAAACCGCACCTCCAGACGCGCTCAAAATTCCTGCTACAGTAACTAACGACGGAACGACCTGCAGCGTGACAGCAATCGGGAAAGAAGCGTTCGTGGGATGCAAGGGAATCTTGGGCGTGACCATACCCGCCAGCGTGACCAGCATCGGGGCCGGTGCGTTCGAGGAATGCGAGAAAATTATGAAATTGACCATACCCGCCAGCGTGACAGCAATCGGGGAAAAAGCGTTCGCGGGCAGCGGACTCATGAACGTGACCATACCCGCCGGCGTGACCAGCATCGGGGCCGGTGCTTTTGCGACCCCTTCGATTACGCAAATCAACGTGGAAAGCGGCAATACTTCCTACTGCTCGGAAGATGGTGTGCTGTTCAACAAAGAAAAGACTATGCTAATGCAATATCCTGCAGGCAAGCTGGAAACCTCCTATGCCGTCCCTGGAACTGTGACAAGGATCGAGGATGTAGCCTTCCTCGACTGTCAGCTTCTTTATAAGGTAACCCTCCCCGGCAGTTTGACATCCATTGGGACACAGGCGTTCGTGGGCTGCACCTATCTCGAGGAAATGATTGTACTGGCCGCCGTGCCGCCGATTGCGGAAGAGGATGCGTTTGATGAGGTGTCGCGTGACATACCGGTGTCTGTGCCCGCCGCATCGCTTGAAGCCTATAAGGCGGCTGAGGTCTGGAAAGAATTCACCAACCTGGCCATAAGATTTACCGCAGACAATCTGGTATATCAGGTTACCGACGTGGAGAATAAATACGTGGAAGTGATTGGCTATGACACAAATCCTACAGGCGTGCTGCTGGACATACCCAAAACCGTGAGCCATGACGGAACGACCTACAGCGTGACCACAATTGGGGTAGGAGCGTTCCTGGATAGCGGACTCACGGGCGTGACCATACCCGCCAGCGTGACCAGCATCGGGTACGGTGCTTTTGCGACCCCTTCGATTACGCAAATCAACGTGGAAAGCGGCAATACTTCCTACTGCTCGGAAGACGGTGTGTTGTTCAACAAAGAAAAGACTGTGCTAATACAATATCCTGCAGGCAAGCAGGAAACCTCCTATGCCGTCCCTGGAACTGTAACAGGCATATGGACGGGGGCCTTCTACATGTGTCAGCATCTTAATAAGGTAACCCTCCCCGGCAGTTTGACATCAATTGGGATATGTGCGTTCTCGGGACCCATCGCTCTCGAGGAAATGATCGTACTGGCCGCCGTGCCGCCGACTGCGGAAGAGGATGCGTTCAAAGATGTGTCGCGTGACATACCGGTATATGTGCCCGCCGAATCGCTTGAAGCCTATAAGGCAGCTGAGGTCTGGAAAGAGTTTACCAATCTGCAGGCTATCTCAGGTACAGCCATCGACACACCTTCAATGCCCGAAAGCATCAGCATACAGGGCGGCATGCTGCACAACCCGCAGCAGTTGCCCGTAAGCATATACGACCTGACAGGACGCCTTGTCTACAGCGGCAACGCAACAACAGTCGAGCTGCCTGCCGGAATATATGTTGTCAGCTGCAACGGCGCAAGCCGCAAGGCGGTGTTCTGATGTTTTTTCAGCAAACTTATGCAGGCTGCCCCTGAGGGCAGCCTGCATATATAACTAAACGACAATTAAAATTGAAGGTATCATAAAATATTATTTACATTTTAGTCGTTAGCTACTTCAAGGGGCAGTACAGGCACCCTCCCGTCAATTTGGAACTTTTCTGCTACTTTTAAACTAAGATTAGTACAAGACCGAATCATGAGGGAAGCGCAAAACTCACTTGAAAACTTTGTTTTCGTTTGTCTTTACGCTGGCCTTTTCTTATCTTTACCGGATTAATTAACTAATCTGAATTTAAAATATGAAAAAACAACCGTGTTTTTTGTTCGTGGCCTTATGCTATCTTTTATTTTTCCGGGTGATGCCGGTGTGTAGCCAACCGCTTTCCGGCCGTACGACTGTGTATGAAGGGGCACAAGTGGCTTCTGAGGGTGCCTGGTGCTGGTTTGCCGACCCACGTGCCTTGCATTACGAGAACTCTTCGGGTACAATCAACCGCACTTATGTCGGGATGATTGACGTGCATGGCAATATCAAGGCTGTGCAATACGATTTTTTGTCAGGTGAACGGCATGAAGTACTGGTGCGCTCTTATTTCCAGCCTGACGACCACAACAATCCCACTTTCTTGGTGTTGCCCGACGAACGTATCATGATTTTTTATTCCCGCCATACGGATGAACCATGTTTTTATTACCGCATTTCACGGACGCCGGGTGACATTACGGATCTAGGTGACGAGAAAAAGATTCTTACGAAAGACAATACGACTTATCCTTCGCCCTTCATCCTTTCCGATGACCCGGAGCATATTTATTTGTGCTGGCGGGGAATCAACTGGCATCCGACGATAGCGCGACTGAGTTTGCCGGATGAGCAGGACGAAGTGGAAGTGGTGTGGGGGCCGTATCAGATGGTACAGTCTTCCGGTGCCCGTCCGTATGCGAAATATTGTTCCAACGGCAAGGACAAGATTATGATGGCTTATACGACCGGCCATCCTGATAATGAATCTCCGAACTGGTTGTATTACAACTGTATCGACATCCGCACACTCCGGCTGGAAGATGCCCTGGGCAATGTCCTGTCGACGATTGCGGACGGCCCTTTTCGGGTAGACAAACGTGAGGCCTATGCGGAACGTTTCCCGACAACCGTTGTCGACCGCACGCCCGGCATGCGTGACTGGGTGTGGCAAGTGACAGCCGGCAAACAGGGAGAGCCGGTAATTGCGATGGTAAAGATCGGTGACGACAAGACGGAGCATGATTATTATTACGTTCGATGGGACGGTGCGTCATGGCGCTCCATCTTTTTGGCGCATGCCGGCGGCCATTTCCATCAGACCCCCGACATCGAGCGTTGTTACACCGCAGGGATGGCGGTAGACCCGTCCCGTCCCGATGAAGTGTACTGTTCGGAACCGGTCACCGGCGCATTCGGCCGGATGTATGAGATCGTGAAATATACGGTCGACGATACTGCGGGGAAAGTGGTCGGCCGCGAGCGTATCACGCGACATTCGCGCAAGAATAATGTGCGGCCTTACGTCATCCCGTCTTCCGTTGATTCGCCCCTGAGGCTGGTTTGGATGTATGGCGACTATTACGACTGGATTGTCAGCCGGCAACGTTCGGGTTATCCGACAGCCATCCACGGGGATGGTGTGTTTGCGGAGAACGAAGTCCGTCTCGACAGCGGTCTGATATTCCGGTCGAAAGCGTCGGATGAAGCAGGAGAAAAAACGGTGGTGAAAGTTTCGCGCGCAGACAGAAGTGATGATTTTACAGTTTCGGCGGTCGTGATGTTGACGTCTGATTCCATAGGACGTACGCTTTGTGACGGTGGGAACTGGCAATACGGCATAATACCGGAAACCTGGAAACCGTACATGGAGGCGGCAGGCAGGCAAGCCGTTGGCTGCAACATGCTGGCCACGGCCGACAGCTGGGCTGATTATCCGCGCGGTACCAACGGCGTCTGGTATCCGGCAAAACGTATGACCGTATTCGACTGGTCGCTGGTTTGCAAGGATGGTGTGTTGACGAGTTACATCAACGGGATGGTAGATCAGGTGGTACGTCCCGGCAAGGCAGAACTCAAACGCCTGCGTTTTGACGCTTGCCGTGACATCCGCGTATATAATCGTGCCTTATCACCCGAAGAAATCAGGGCGCTGGTTTCTTTAACTCAAGAATAATCGCTAATTTTGCAGCAAAAATCCAGAGACTTTGATTTCAGTAGAAAACTTAGGTGTAGAATTTGGTGCGGTCCCTCTTTTCCGGGACGTTTCCTTTGTAGTAAACGATAAGGACAGGATCGCACTTGTCGGGAAGAACGGCGCCGGGAAATCGACCATGTTGAAGATTATGGCCGGGTTACAGGTGCCGACGGCAGGGACGGTGGCCGTACCGCGAGATACGTCGGTGGGCTATTTGCCGCAGGTGATGGTATTGTCCGACGAGCGGACGGTACGTGAAGAAGCCGGGCTGGCATTCGCGCATATCAGTGAAATGCGGGAACGTCTGGACGCATTGAACCGTGAGTTGTCCGAGCGCACGGATTATGACAGCGACAGTTATATGGCGTTGGTGGAGAAGTTCACCCATGAGAACGACCGTTTCGAGATGTGCGGCGGATTGAATTACCAGGCGGAGTTGGAGCGGACGCTGACAGGCCTCGGTTTCGCCCGCGAAGATTTTGACCGGCCGACGAAAGAGTTCAGCGGCGGTTGGCGGATGCGCATCGAACTGGCAAAACTGTTGCTGAGGCGGCCAGACGTGCTGTTGCTCGACGAACCGACGAACCATCTGGACATTGACAGCATACAGTGGCTGGAGAACTTCCTGGCCATGCACGCCAATGCCGTGATTGTCGTGAGTCATGACCGGGCCTTTATCAATAACGTTTCCAATCGGACGCTTGAAATATCATGCGGCCGCGTGTATGACTACAAGGTGAAGTATGATGACTATGTACGCTTACGCGCCGAGCGTCGTGAGCAGCAGTTGCGGGCGTACGAGAACCAGCAGAAAGAGATAGCGGACATCAAGGACTTTATCGAACGTTTCCGTTATAAGCCGACCAAGGCCGTACAGGTGCAAAGCCGCATCAAACAGTTGGAGAAAATCATTCCGATAGAAGTTGACGAGGTGGACAATGCCTGTCTGCATCTCAAGTTCCCGCCGGCCATGCGCAGCGGCGATTATCCGGTGATATGCGATGGGGTGCGGAAAGCCTACGGCAGTCATGTGGTGTTCCACGATGTGAACCTGACCATCAAACGCGGTGAGAAAGTCGCTTTTGTCGGCCGGAACGGTGAAGGAAAATCCACGTTTGTAAAGTGTATCATGAATGAAATCCCCTACGACGGGCATTTGAAGATAGGACATAATGTCCAGATCGGTTATTTCGCGCAGAACCAGGCACAGCTATTGGACGGCGAACAGACTGTTTTTGATACCATCGACCGTGTGGCCAAAGGGGACATACGGCTCAGAATAAGGGATATATTGGGTGCTTTCATGTTTGGCGGCGAAGCTTCCGACAAGAAAGTGAAAGTCTTGTCGGGGGGTGAACGTAGCCGTCTGGCCATGATAAAACTGTTGCTCGAACCTGTGAACTTCCTTATCCTCGACGAGCCGACAAACCATCTGGACATGCGTTCCAAAGATGTGCTGAAGGAAGCCATCCGCGACTTTGACGGAACGGTGATAGTGGTCAGCCATGACCGCGAGTTTCTCGACGGGCTGGTGACCAAAGTGTACGAGTTCGGCGGCGGGCTTGTCAGGGAGCATATAGGTGGTATCTATGATTTCCTGGCTTCGCGAAACATCAGTTCGCTGAATGAATTGTCGTCTTTAGGCAACAATATGAAGACCGTGGCCGCCGAAGAGAAACCGGCCGAACAGGGACGTCTTTCATACGAGCAACAGAAAGAGGCGCAGAAGAAACTCCGCAGGTTGGAAAAACAGGTGGACGAATGTGAGAAGATTGTGGCAGACATCGAACAGCAGATTGCCGACATAGAAGCACGCTTGTCAACAGCAGACGGAGCGTCCGACGCAACGCTTTATGAGCGCCACGGCGAACTGAAGCGCCGCCTTGACAAGGCTGTCGATGAGTGGGAAGCCGCTTCCGTGGCGTTGGATGAAGCCAGGGATGGGCGGTAGACCTTGTCTGTTCAGTCTGTTGTCGTAAATCACTCTTACAGCAGTGCCTGAAGAAGGCTGGTATTAGGAGACCGAAACATTAGTTTGTAGTTTAATAAATTAATTAAGTATATGAAAATGAAATATCTATTGCCAGCTGTAGCCGTTGTAGGCTTTACGCTGGAAGCCTGTTCCAATAAGGCTGCCGAAGGCCAAGGTGCAGGTATCGATCCGCGCAACATGGATAAGAGTGTGGCGCCCGGTGACGACTTTTATGAATTCGCCTGTGGTGGTTGGATAAAGGATAATCCGTTGAAACCTGAGTATGCCCGTTACGGGACCTTTGAAGCCTTGATAGAAAACAATGAGAAGCAGATACAAGGCTTGATAGAAGAAATTGCCGCCGCGCAACAGGCTGAAGGCTCTTTGGAGCAGAAAATTGCTGCCATGTACAACAGTGTGATGGACAGTACGGCACAAAACAACGAGGGCATTACCCCGGTTGTCGGCCGCATTGATTCCATTATGTCCATGAAAGACAAGCAACAGCTGTTCCGTTATGCCGCCGCGACGTATAAGGACGGCATCCCCAACCTTTTTGGTTTTTATATCGGAGCAGATGTGAAGGACAGCAAAAACAATCTGTTGCAAATCTACCAGAGCGGTTTGACATTGGGACAGCGTGACTATTATCTGGATCAGGATGAAGCAACGGTGCGTATCCGTGAAGAATATAAGAAATATATTGCCGATCTGTTCCAAATGGCGGGATTTTCCGAAGCTGATGCCGCGCGCTATCGTGACGACGTGATGCGTATAGAGACCCGCATGGCTGAAAAGTCATACAGCGCGACGCTGCTGCGCGACCCGGCTGCCAATTACCATCCGATGGCGTATGCGGATTTGCAGAAAGACTATGCGGCCATCGATTGGGACACCTATTTTAAGGAAGTGGGCGTGGGCAATGTGGAAAAACTGAGCGTCGGGCAGCCTGAACCGTTGCTCGAGGCCGGTAAAATATGGCAGGAAGAATCACTCGATGCCCTGAAGGGTTATTGTGTCTGGACGCTTATTGATGCCGCCGCGCCATATTTGTCCGACAGCCTGCGTGGCCGTAGTTTTGATTTCTACGGTAAGGTCATGTCCGGCAAGGAAGAACAGCAACCTCGATGGAAAAGAGCGGTGGCAGCTGTCAACGGTGCTTTGGGACAGGCCGTCGGCCGGATGTATGTGCAGAAATATTTCCCCGAAGCAGCCAAACATCGCATGCAGACGTTGGTGGCCAATCTTCAGACGGCTTTGGGCGAGCGTATCCGCGAGCAGGAATGGATGAGCGAGGAAACAAAGGCGCGGGCCATCGAAAAGTTGGACGCTTTTCGCGTGAAAGTAGGCTATCCGGACAAATGGCGTGACTATTCGTCACTCATCATCGGCGGAAACTATTGGGAAAACGTGGTGAACAGCAACCGTTTTGCCGTAGCCGAGATGATCCGGGAGAAAATGAACAAGCCGGTTGACCCGGAAGAGTGGCTTATGGACCCGCAGACCGTCAACGCATATTATAACCCGACGACCAACGAAATCTGTTTCCCGGCCGGTATTCTCCAGTATCCGTTCTTCGACATGGCAGCCGACGACGCTTTTAACTATGGTGCCATCGGTGTAGTCATTGGTCATGAAATGACGCACGGATTTGATGACAAGGGACGACACTTTGATAAGGACGGCAACCTGCGCGACTGGTGGGGCGAAGGCGACGGAGAACGGTTTGAAGCGCGTGCCAAGGTTATGGAAGAGTTCTTTAACGGGATAGAGGTGTTGCCGGGACTGCATGCAAACGGACAGCTGACGCTGGGTGAGAACCTTGCCGACCACGGCGGCCTCATGGTGGCTTACCAGGCATTCCGGAATGCCACGGCCGGCGAAGAACCGGTAGAGAAGGAAGGCTTTACGCCTGAGCAACGTTTCTTTTTGGCCTATGCCAATGTGTGGGCCGACAATATACGCGATGAGGAAATCCGGCAACTGACCAAGGTCGACCCGCATTCTTTGGGGCGTTGGCGTGTCAACGGCGCGTTGCCGCATATTGACGCGTGGTACGATGCCTTTGGCATTACCGAGTCTGATTCTCTCTATATTCCGAAAGCCGAGCGTGTTGCCATCTGGTAACCGCACCGGCCGCTCTCTAAAAAGGCGGACAGGTGTCCGCCGCTTACATTTTTTTTAAAACGGAGGAACAATATGCCATTAAATTTGCCTGACCGATTGCCCGCCATCGAGCTGCTCAAGGAGGAAAACATCTTCGTGATTGACAGCTCAAGGGCAAATTCTCAGGATATCAGACCTTTGCGCATTGTGGTCTTAAACCTCATGCCATTGAAGATTACTACGGAAACCGACCTCATACGGTTGCTCTCAAACACCCCGTTGCAGTTGGAAGTCTCGTTCATGAAAGTGAAGGGGCACACGTCGAAAAATACGCCGATAGAACACATGAAGGCGTTTTACCGCGACTTTGAGCTGATGCGCGACGAGAAGTTCGACGGTATGATCATTACCGGCGCTCCAGTGGAACATTTGGACTATTCCGAGGTGACCTATTGGGACGAGATCACCGAGATTTTCGACTGGGCGCGCACGCATGTCACCTCAACGCTCTTCATCTGTTGGGCGGCGCAGGCCGGGTTGTATCATTATTACGGCGTGCCGAAATATGCCTTGCCTAAAAAAATGTTTGGCATCTTCAAACAATACCCGTTAGACGCCAGGTTACCGATATTCAGGGGCTTCGACGATGAGTTTTTCATGCCCCACAGCCGGCATACGGAAATACGGCGTGAGGATATTCTCAAGGTACCCGAGTTGCAACTGGTTGCCGAGTCGCCCAAATCCGGCGTTTGCATGGTGATGGCGCGCGGCGGCCGCGAGATATTCATAACGGGGCATTCCGAATATTCGCCCTATACGCTCGATACGGAATACCGGCGCGATTTGGAGAAAGGACTCCCGATAGACATGCCTGAAAACTATTATGCGCACAACAACCCGGCCGAAGGGCCGGTTGTTACGTGGCGGGCGCATGGCAATCTGTTGTTCTCAAACTGGTTGAACTATTATGTTTATCAGGAGACTCCGTATGATATCAGCGCCATCCGTTGAACCGGTACATGCAGTCCATTTCAGAAGAAAAACAATTTGATGTTTATGAGAAAGCCACGTCCCATAGAACTTCTTGCTCCGGCAAAGAATCCGGAATGTGCTTTTGCAGCCGTCGACCACGGTGCAGACGCCGTTTATATTGGTGCAGGACGCTTCGGCGCGAGGGCGTCGGCCGGCAATTCGTTGGCGGACATTGCAAGTGTCGTGCAATATGCACACCGGTTCGGTGTGAAAGTCTATGTTACGGTCAATACGCTGTTGCGGGATGACGAGTTGTCGGAAGCCGAGCGTCTGATATGGGAACTTTACCGTATCGGGGTGGATGCGCTGATTGTGCAGGATATGGGGTTGCTGGCGTGCAACTTGCCGCCGATAGCCCTCCATGCGAGTACACAGATGGACAACAGGACACCTGAGAAGGTGACGCTCCTGCATGGCCTTGGGTTTTCACAGGTTGTTCTGGCGCGTGAGTTATCGCTTGACGAGATTGCCCGCATCCACAAGGCCTGCGACGTGCCCCTCGAAGTGTTCGTACATGGCGCTTTGTGTGTCAGCTACAGCGGGCAATGCTACGTTTCGCAGCATTGTTTCGGCCGGAGCGCCAACAGGGGCGAGTGCGCTCAGTTCTGCCGCCTGAAGTTTGATCTGCTCGATCGTGACGGACAGACGATTGTCAAAGGCAAGCATCTGTTGTCGCTGAAAGATCTGAACCAAAGCGACGAATTGGAACACCTGCTCGATGCCGGTGCGACGTCGCTCAAAATCGAAGGGCGACTCAAGGATGTGACTTATGTCAAAAATATCACGGCCTATTACCGCCGCTGTATTGACGCTATCATCAAACGGCGCCCGGATGATTATTGCAAAGCTTCTTCCGGAACGGTCGAGCTGACCTTTACGCCCCGCCCGGAGAAAAGTTTCAACCGGGGTTTCACCCATTATTTTCTGCATGGCCGCACACCCGATATCTTTTCTTTCAACACGCCGAAGTCGGTGGGCGAAGAGGTAGGCATCGTGAAAGAGATACGCGGAAAGTATATGGTTGTTTCCGGTGTCAAACCTTTTACCAATGGCGACGGCTTGTGTTATTTCGATGCAGCCGGCAACCTTCACGGTTTCAGGGTCAACAGGGTTGAAAATAACAAGATTTATCCGGCCGAGATGCCGGACGTCCCGCTGCGGACACGCCTGTTCCGCAATTATGACAAGGCATTCGAGGGTCTTCTGGAGAAGCCGTCCGGTGTGCGCCGCATCCATACACGTTGGATAGTAGGGGAATATCGGGGCGGGTTCACTGTCGAGGTATGCGATGAAGACGGCAACCGGGTGACGGTGGCTTTCCCGTCAACCAAAGAGTTGGCGCGGACGCCCCAGCAGGAGAATATCAAGGCGCAGCTTTCAAGATTGGGTAACACGGTATTTGTGGCCGATGAGGCCAGTGTACAGACAGATGGTCATTGGTTTGTGCCGTCGTCCGTCCTGGCCGAATGGCGGCGCGTCATGGTGACGCGGCTCGAATCGGTACGCAGGATGAACTATGTGCGTCCGTTGCGCGCTTTACCGTCCGGCGTTATGTGTGCGTCTGATGCCGGTCAGGAGAAACGTCCGTTGCCTTTTGAGAAAATGAAGCCGGACTATACCGCCAACGTGATGAACAGCCGTGCTGAAGACTTTTACCGCCGTCTCGGCGCTGTGGAAGTAGCACCGGCCTTTGAACTGGAAGAACCGCGGGGAGCAGCGTTGATGTTTTGCCGTCACTGTCTGAAATATGCAATGGGTTGGTGTGAACGCCACGGTGGACGTCGTTCTTCCTATCCCGAACCATATTATTTGTTGTCGGCCGACGGGCGTCGTTTCCGTCTGCTTTTCGATTGCGTGCATTGTCAGATGAAGGTCTATGAAGCTGATTAATCTTTGCATATTGTTTTTCGTGGCGGTGGGGCTGGCAGCTTGCTATTATCCGCAAGAAGACTATGCCGACCGGTGGGATCTGACGGAGACTGCACGCGACTCGCTCGATTTTGAAGCTTTACACCATTATAATGTCAATTACAATTTTATGGTGGTGTCCGATTCTATCGTGTTGCAGACCGGTCGTCCACGGCATTATTCTGACAGTTACGCCCCATCCGACAGCCTGACGGTGAGGGAAGGTGACAGGATTGTTGTGGCAGACATCCTGACGCTACCCGAAGACTCCGTCGATTCCGTTTGGATTAAAGTGGCCCGCGACCAGTTGACGATGGGATGGGTGCGTGAGAAAACGTTGCTCGACAGTGTTGTTCCAACTGATTCCATATCGCAGTTCATCCATTTTTTCAGTAATCGACATTTTATTTACCTTATTGCAGCCATAGGACTGCTGTTGTCGGTATATCTTGTCCGCAGGTGGAACCGTCTGCCGTTCAACGTGCTGCATTTGAATGACATTCCAAGTCCTTTCCCCGTATTGTTGTGTCTGGTGCTTTCTGCGTCTGTAACCATTTATGCGAGCATCCAGCATTTTGTTCCGTCCACATGGGTCGAGTTCTATTTTCATCCGACGCTCAATCCCTTTGGCTTGCCGCTTATTTTAGGGCTTTTCATGGCTTCGGTTTGGATTATTATTGTGTTGGTGATTGCGACTGTTGACGATGTTTTCAAACTGTTGCCGGTAAGCCAAGCCTTGCTTTACCTTTTTGCGTTGGCCGGTGTCTGTATTGTCTGTTACCTTTTCTTCTCGATAACCACTTTGTATTATGTCGGTTATCCTTGTTTTTTGGTTTATTGCTGGTGGGCGTTGCGGCGGTTGCGCGTGCAGATGAAGCAGGTCTGCGTGTGTGGTCGTTGCGGTAAGCGCATCCCTGCCAAAGGGCGTTGTCCGCATTGTGGGGCTGTCAACGAATAAAAATGGAGAGAGCTGTTCATATACGGTCAGCCTCAATGTAACCGTTCATGACGGCATAAATCGTCAGGCCGGAAACCGTTCTCACATTAAGTTTATCCATCAGGTTCTTGCGGTGCGAAATGACGGTTGTGATGCTGATGTTGAGCGCCTCGGCGATGGCCTTGTTGGCTAAACCGCGGACGATGAGAGTCAGCACTTCCACTTCGCGCGGCGACAGCCCGTTGGGGTCGGCTTGTGCATCTTCAGTTGTTGGGTGATGGCCGAAGCCGGCGGGAAACTTACGTCCCATGGCATGTGCTGACTGGTGCAAGCGCAATAACGCCCGTGTCACATCTTCCTCACTTTGGTAAATGTTCAGTGTCCGGAAGTTGGCCAGTCGTGCAGCGCCGGCC
This sequence comes from uncultured Prevotellaceae bacterium, assembly GCA_949299545.1. Classification (GTDB taxonomy): domain Bacteria; phylum Bacteroidota; class Bacteroidia; order Bacteroidales; family Bacteroidaceae; genus Paraprevotella. The sequence goes on from CASGAM010000004.1 coordinate 16,860, forward strand.
ACTCCATTGGTCATGACGATGGTTTTTTGCCGACGTTGGGTGAAGAACAGGTTATGTTCCATTAGAATGCCTGCCGCGATGAAATAGTGGAAATACATGTCCGGCGTATCCCGTATGAATTGTTCAAACGAAGGAAAGTGTCGTACGACGGCTTCGGGCAACATACGTTCGATGAGTGTCCGCAAGCCTAAGCCTGCGAGCGTGTTAGGTTCTATGATGGCGATCTCTGCTGTCATCTTTTAAAATATGGTATGGCAAAGATAGTGAAAGGCGAGGGCAGAGACAAACGAAAACGCAGTTTTCTGGTTTGGCTATGCCGAGCTGCATCCTATCTTATCTAAAGGTAGTGAAAGGCGAGCGCAGAGACAAACGAAAACGCAGTTTTCTGGTTTGGCTATGCTGAGCCGCATATATTATTCCTCTTCCACCTCATACCGGTTCCCATCCTTCGTATGTCGCCTTGTGAAACCCGTCTCCACCAGTGTGCGCGCCAGCCGGTACGGTGCCACACCCCGCAGCATGTGCCCGTCCTTCGAGCGCAGCAGGCGGTCGATGTCCGACAGCGAGAGCAGGCGCACGGGACGGCCCTCGCGTGCCGGACGCAGGTGCAACAGCAACAGGTCGGCCAGCGGCCGGCTGCGGTAGAACGGCAGGTTGTTGGCATGCAGCTGCGCTTCCTCCTCCGCCGTGAACCACGTGCGGGCGCCGCCCTGGACGGCCGCCTTCAGCTGGGCATAGACCTGCGCGTGGTCGATGCCCGTGCTGTCGATGGGATGCGTCACCTCCACGCACAGGAAACGGCGGCTGCCCGAAGGGTCGCTCAGCAGCTCGCGGCTGTTGCTCGTGCCGATGAACGAGGCGATGCGCGGCAGCCGGTCGGTGTGGCGGCTGTAGCTCCGCCGCAGGGTCAGCTCCGTGAGCTGCATCAGGTTCTTCAACTGCGGGTGGCGCCGCTCGCCGATGCGGTCGAACTCGTCGAGACACACCAGCCCGCAAGCGGCCAGCTTGCGTTCCATGCCGCCCTGCGACGTCAGGTCGGGACTGTCGCAATAGTAGGCCGCGAGGTCGGGCGGCATGAGCGCGCGGCAGAAGGTGGACTTGCCCATGCCCTGCCGGTCGCTCACCAGCAGCGGCGCCACACTGTTGGCATAA
>CASGAM010000005.1 GCA_949299545.1 uncultured Prevotellaceae bacterium
CTGCAACATATTTGCAACCGTATTTTTCTGCATATTCGCGGATACGTCCACGATACAGATTCTTCAATTCCATGATGTAGTCGAGCTTTTCGCGGTCGATACCATCCGGATCGTAGATGTAACCGTCTGAATCGGACATTGTAACGACTTTAGCACCCAACTGGATAAGTTTTTCTACTGTATATTGTGCTACATTTCCTGAACCTGATACAAGGCAAGTCTTACCGGCCAAATCAATATTACGTGTCTTAAGCATTTCAAGCAGGAAGTAAATGTTTCCATAACCTGTTGCTTCAGGACGGATAAGTGAACCACCGAATTCACGACCTTTACCTGTAAGCACGCCTGTAAATTCGTGAGCTAATTTCTTGTACATGCCGAACATGTAACCAACTTCACGTCCACCAACTCCTATGTCACCTGCAGGAACATCTGTTTCAGCACCTATGTGACGCCATAATTCAAGCATGAATGCCTGACAGAAACGCATAACTTCAGCATTTGATTTTCCACGTGGAGAGAAGTCTGAACCACCTTTACCACCACCCATAGGAAGTGTAGTAAGTGAGTTTTTGAATGTCTGCTCAAAAGCAAGGAATTTAAGGATAGACAGATTTACTGATGAGTGGAAGCGGATACCTCCTTTGTAAGGGCCAATGGCATTGTTGTGCTGTACACGGTAGCCCATATTTGTCTGTATATTGCCTTTGTCGTCCATCCAAGTTACTCTGAACTGGAATACGCGGTCTGGAATACAAAGACGTTCTATAAGATTTGCTTTGTCGAATTCAGGATGTTTGTTGTATTCTTCTTCGATTGTACCCAAAACTTCTTCTACTGCCTGATGATATTCAGGTTCATTAGGAAATCTTCTTTTAAGATCTTCCAAAACTTTAGCTGCATTCATAATCTTTACCTTAAAATTAATTGGTTGTTATTATTTGTTGTTTTTTATCTCTCTTGTCGATGATGCAAAAATATATCAAAGATTTTGTTTGTGCAACATTTTGATAAGAAAAAATCAGAAAAATGTCTTTTTTATACTTTTATCGGGTAAAATGTGTTGAAATGTTTATTTCTTGCGGCTGTTTATCGACTTGCCTATGGGTATGAAAACAAGGGCGCCCGATATGATTATCGTAACGATGAGAGGCCCGTCTATATGCGTGGAAGATGTAATGACGATGAAGCATAGGGATGCCCAAAGCATTGTGAGCAGTACGCACTGGGCGTTTGTTAATGGTTTGCGCATGGTTTGAGGTGGTTGAAAAATAGCAGGGGCGATGCCCGTATGCCATATGGATTGCCTATGGATTACGCCTCGCCCCTGTTTTTTTGGTTAATATGACCTTGTGTAAGGTGTTAGCATTTGTTTTTCTTCTTTTTGTCAACTATTGCATCGATACATGCGATTGCCGTTATGTTCACGATATCGCGTACGGAGCTTTCGATGTCGGTGAAGTGTATCGGCTTGTTCAGTCCCATCTGAATCGGGCCAATCACTTCTGTTTCGCTCATGTTCTGAATGAACTGGTAAGCGGCATTGGCAGAAGACAAGTTGGGGAATACCAGCGTGTTGACTTCTTTGTCTTTCAGGCGGGTAAACGGATACTTTTCATCGCGCAGGCTGTTGTTCAAGGCGAACTTGACTTGCATTTCACCGTCGATAGCCAAGTCGGGGAACTCACGGTGCATGCTGGCTACCGCTTCGTGTACCTTGGCAGGGCTTCCTTCTTGGTCGGAACCGAAGTTCGAGTAAGAAATCATGGCCATAACCGGTTCTTGATTGAAGAAACGGACTGCTTTTGCCGACAATTTGGCAATGTCAATCAGCGCGTCTGTGTCGGGATGGCGGTTAATCAAGGTATCGGCAATGAAATATGTTCCTTTCTTGGAGTTCAAGATGTGCATGGTGCCGAAGTGTTTGTATTCGGGCTGGATGCCGATAACTTCTTTTGCCACTTTGATGGTATTGGAGTACTTGGTGTACAGACCGGTCACGAAAGCGTCGGCTTCGCCTGTTTCCACCATCATCATACCGAAGTAGTTGCGCTCGAACATCTTGTCGTTCGCTTCTTGATAATTGGCGCCTTCGCGGGCACGTTTCTCACTCAAGATGCGTGCATAACGTTCGCGGCGTTCTGCCTCACGGTCGTGACGCAAGTTGACGATTTCGATGCCTTCTAAGCTTAAATCCAATTCTTTTGCTAATTTTTCGATACGTTCTTCGTTGCCCAACAGAATCGGGTGGCAGATGCCTTCGGCTTTGGCTTCTACTGCCGCTCTCAGCATGTTGGGGTGGATGCCTTCGGCAAATACCACGCGTTGCGGGTTCTGGCGTGCAGTTTCATACAATTGGCGGGTCAGCTTGTTTTCCTGTCCCATCAATTCGCGTAAATGATTCTTGTATCCGTCCCAGTCGGTAATGTGCTTGCGTGCCACGCCTGAATCCATTGCAGCCTTGGCTACAGCCATGGACACTTCGGTAATCAAGCGCGGGTCTACGGGTTTCGGGATGAAATAATCCGGGCCGAATGTCAGGTTGTTTACGTGATAAGCGTTGTTTACGACATCGGGTACCGGCTTCTTTGCCAGCCCGGCAATGGCACGTACGGCAGCCAGTTTCATTTCTTCGTTTATGGCTTTTGCGCGTGTGTCGAGGGCGCCTCGGAATATATACGGGAAACCGATTACGTTGTTGATTTGGTTAGGATAATCGGAACGTCCTGTCGACATCAATACGTCCGGACGCGCGCTGGTGGCATCTTCGTATGATATTTCCGGTGTGGGGTTGGCCAGTGCGAATACTATCGGGTTGGCCGCCATGCTGCGCACCATGTCTTGTGTAAGGACATTGCCTTTAGATAAACCAAGGAATACATCGGCGCCCTTGATGGCTTCTTCAAGCGTATGTACGTCGCGACGGTCTGTGGCGAAGAATTTTTTGCTTTCTGTCAGGTTCTGGCGGTCGCTCGTAATGACTCCTTTGCTGTCGAGCATAAGGATGTTCTCTTTGCGTGCCCCGAGGGCTATATATAGTTTAGTGCATGATGTGGCCGATGCCCCTGCACCGTTTACCACTATCTTCACGTCTTCTATTTTCTTGCCTGCCACTTCGAGCGCGTTTAAAAGTCCTGCGCTTGAGATTATGGCTGTTCCATGCTGGTCGTCGTGCATCACAGGGATGTCAAGCTCAGCCTTGAGCCTGTTTTCTATCTCGAAACATTCAGGAGCTTTGATGTCTTCCAGGTTGATGCCTCCGAATGTCGGGGCTATGGCTTTCACCGCCTCGATGAATTTTTCCGGGTCTTTTTCGTTTACTTCGATGTCGAAAACATCAATGCCTGCATAAATCTTAAACAACAATCCTTTACCTTCCATTACCGGCTTGCCGCTCATGGCACCGATATCGCCTAATCCTAAAACGGCTGTTCCGTTGGAGATGACCGCTACCAAGTTTCCCTTGTCGGTATAGTCGTATGCGGCATCCGGGCTTTTCTGGATTTCCAGACAAGGCTCTGCCACACCGGGAGAATAAGCCAATGACAAATCACGCTGGGTTTGATAGGGTTTGGTCGGAACGACCTCGATTTTACCTGGTTTGCCTTGCGAGTGATAAAGCAAGGCAGCTTCTTTTGTTATTTTCACCATCTTCTTATAGATTTATCGTTAATGTGTTGTGCAAATGTAGGAATAAAATAGCAAATAGATGATATTTCGGTATAAAAAACTGTAAATTGTTTAATCGGCTTTTTTATTTGGCCGGTAAGACTTGTCAATTTATCGGATTATTAGGATTAAATGTAATAACCCCCTTGTTTTATGGTTATTGTTAGTTAAACGTTTATTTTCAGGTTCGATTTTTTTTCTATCTTTGCACTGCTTAAAAACGAGAGCGTTTAATTAGATTTTTGTTATATATAAACAAGAAAACACTAATAGTTATTTATATGAATATGAGCATGAAAAAAAACAGAAGTTTTTCTTCTAGCCGGATAGCCCTTATGGCATTGGGCGTATCGGTGTTGACAGCATGTGGCGGTCAAAGCGGTAGAATGGGTGACGATGAGTTCACGGTAAAGGAAATCACCGCGACTTCAAGTAACCAGGTGACGAAGTATCCGGCGACTATCAAAGGTTTGCAGGATATTGAAATCCGTCCGCAGGTATCAGGATTTATTGTGGGATTGTGTGTGGACGAAGGTGCTACAGTGCGTAAAGGCCAGGCATTGTTCCAAATCGACCCGACACAATATCAGGCTGTTTTCGACCAGGCTGCCGCCGGAGTGGAATCCGCAAAGGCAAACTTGAAAACCTTGACCGAAACGGAAGCCAACAAAAAAATGTTGCACGAACAAAAGATTATCAGTGATTTTGAATATCAGACAGCTGTCAACAACTTATTGACGGCAAAAGCAAACCTGGCTCAGGCGGAGGCTTCTTATACGGCTGCCAAGCAGAACCTGGAGTTCTGTACGGTAACCAGTCCTTCGGACGGTGTTATCGGTACATTCCCGTATCGTATCGGTGCATTGGTAAGCGCGTCCATTGCGGAACCGTTGACTACGGTATCTCAAATCGGTGACATGTACGTGTATTTCTCATTAACAGAGAAGGAGTTGCTGAACCTGACAAGAGCCGGCGGCACTTTGGACGAACAATTGGCGAAGATGCCTGAGGTGCAGTTGGAACTGGCTGATGGAAGCATATATGCGGAAAAAGGTAAGATTGACGCGGTGAGCGGTGTCATCGACCAGACTACGGGTTCTGTAAGTATGCGTGCTATCTTCCCGAACAAGCAGAACATCCTACGAAGCGGAGGTATGGCGAATGTCATCTTCCCTTACACAATGGAAAACGTGTTGCTGGTTCCACAGTCGGCTACAGTGGACATACAGGATAAGAAGTTCGTGTATGTATTGCAGCCGGACAGCACGGTGAAATATACTGAAATTCGGATTTCAAACTTGAATGACGGAAAGAATTACATCGTGCTTGACGGTTTGAAGTCAGGTGAAAAGATTGCCGTGGAAGGTGTAACCCGTTTGAACGACGGTATGAAGATTACTCCTATTACTCCTGAGCAGAAGGAAGCCAAATACCAGCAGGCACTGCAAGACCAGCGTGAAGGAAACATTGCTACGGCATTTAATTGATAAACGTGAATCGTTATATATAATAATGTATATATAGAATGAGACTAGATAAATTTATTAATCGTCCGGTATTATCAACCGTAATCTCCATCTTGTTGGTAATCTTGGGTATCATCGGGCTTGCCACACTGCCTATTACCCAATATCCGGACATCGCGCCTCCTACCGTTTCGGTGAGCGCGACTTATACGGGTGCCAATGCGCAAGCCGTATTGAACTCTGTGATTTCTCCGTTGGAGGACCAGATCAATGGTGTGGAAAACATGATGTACATGCAGTCTACCGCTACTAA
>CASGAM010000006.1 GCA_949299545.1 uncultured Prevotellaceae bacterium
AGCGACAGGTCGTATTTTTTATATGGTTTTGCGTCCTAATTTTTTCTTTATTGTTCGTGATAAGACTTTGATTGACATTATATAATGCACCCTGTCATGTCCGTTTTTGTTATTTCACGTATATCTTATGAGTCGTTCCATCGGTATGACGAACGATATTGAGCCCTTTCTGAATCGGTTCAATCAATATGCCGGCAGGGTTATAGACGCTTTCAACTTTATCTCCGGCAGATTCTATGAGATTGATTTCAGATGTATCATGCAGTTCCTTAATATTACATTCGAACAGCAAGAACTCACTCCATTCACCTGTTGCAGTCTCAAAACGGATGACATAGTCGTCTTCTTCCTTGATGTTAAACGTCATTTTAAGTGACTGAAAGTTGTTGAATTCATAGAAGATGTTGCCGTTTGCATTGGGGGCTGCTAAATAAACAGGCGACTCGGCCACCATTTCACCGTTGTGCTTGTTGAGAATTTGTGCTTTATAGGCTGGTTTGCCTTTCCATGCTGCCATGGCGAAAGAGAGGGTATAGTTTCCCGGAGCCAATTTGAGGGGAAATTCTGGTTGTGAGCCATAATCAGCGAAACTGTTGCGCCAGTATAAAGCTTTGCCTTGATAGGCATTAAATCCATCAAAAATGCGTGGGCCGCTACCGTAACCATAGGGATATTCGTGCATTTCACCGCCTTTTCCGTCTTCTGCACGCCAGCCTTTAGGTATGCTTCCACCGTTCACTTCCATAAAATCAAGATAATATGCATAGTCTTGGGCGTCAACGGAAAAGACGGGGGCTATCTTTACATAGTCATCAGGCATGACAAAAGTGTTGTCATCGCGTACGATGGTGTTGTTTCGGTTAATGTCCCATTTGCGAAGCACATATCCGGGTTCAGGTTCTACTTGAATGGCGATGAGTTCACCTTCCGTTGCTTGGGTGATAGTGGTCGATGCTTTGCCATGCTCGGTTTCAAGTATGGTAATGCTGAATTCTTCTTTTGGGGTTCCTGCAGGCGTATAGGTAACATTGTCTATATACATTGAGCTTGATGACATTTTTTTTATTAAAAGAGTGTTGACGCCTTCTGCAAGATCAATTTCAAAGTCAATTTTCTTCCACTCATTGGTGAGAGTCTTTTCAGCTATTAGTTTTTTGTTTGTTTTGCCGTTGGCATTGGTCATAGTGGCATAAAGCAGGCCTTTATTTTTATCGCTTGTATAACGTATACTGACAGTATAGTGTCCGGAGGTTGTCATGTTGAGGTCGTGTCTGAGCGATGAAACATTGTCAATTCCCATGTCAACGAAACCGTTTCCGGAATGGCCACGTGCTTCCGGATACTGTTCATAGGGAAAAGTGACACAATTAAGTACATCCTTGTTATCCATGTCTTCGGCTTCAATGATGATTGTTCCTTTGTATTCGCCAGGCTGTTTGGGCAGGTCGACAGTAAGGGGCTTGCTGTTAGCCTCATCGGTGCGGCGTCCCGTGGCATTGCCGCTGCAGTTGATGGTTATGTCTACAGGTCCCAAGTGGTTTACGTCAAGGGTAAATGTATTTGTGGCAGGATCCCACGATACGGTTGAATTACCCTTAGCCTCACCACGAAGGGTCATGGTATAAGTCGGTTCCGTGGTGGCGCCATATATTATGATCTGGTCAGTAACCAGTGTCATCGTATCCGTACGGTAGTTGTTGAGATAAAAATCAATGTGGTCGGCGTATTCGCGTATCACGCCGCTGCTCAGTTTGCCCCACGTAAGTTCCATCTTATCGCATGTGTTATATTGCAAAGGTATGTTGCCTTTAGCCGTGGTTTTACTGTTGAGGTAAGTATATGGTGTGTAAGTGATGAGTTGGTTTTTAAAACGTGACACATAAAGGTCGCCCGTACAGACTTCGGGATACAGTTTGTTGAATTCATCTACTTTCTCGTCTTCCGAAGACCAGAAACTGTCATATGCTGATTTCTGCACAACTACGGGGATTTGTTTGGCTGCATCGTCATTGAGCGCAAGTGTGACGGGAATGGCGCGATAGCGGCCTGTCTTTTTGAAGAAACATTGATTGTTATCACCGATTCCGTCGTCTAAATTTAAGGGGTCGTTTTGCTTGTAAAGCCCATCATATATGGTTTTGATGCCGCCAAACTGGTCTTCTTCATTACCGGTTGTGACATCGTTGACAACAATTACCTTTGTTTCATTTACTACTTCTTTACGGGTGGGTATATATAACGTACCGTCTATGATTTTGCGGAACATGTCGACCCAGGCATTGTCAAAATCAGGATAGGTTTCCCAGTTCCGCTGACTGTAGCCATCGGCCGTGATTGTGGCATCCACTTCTTTGAAGTCCGTTGTCGGGATGAGTTCCGGTCCATCCCATACAGCACCGCCGTTCACGCCCGTTTGCTCCATGACTGTGCCGATTCCCAAGGATGTGGGATAGGTTTTACCGTTATTCTTACCATAAAGATATTCCATGGATGAAGTCCACCCACACTCATCATAGCGTACACCATAGTTGTTGGCCAGTCCGGAGATAAAAGGGCCCATAACCACACTTTCATTATTGTACCACCACGAGGATGTGGTGTATTTAAAGAGCCATAAGATGGCATCGGGATATTTCTTGCATGCTTCAAGCAAGTCATTGTTGCTTTTCATCATGCCAAGGGGATTGAGAGCATGTGAAGTTCCCCCACAATAACTTATGGTTAGGAGACCGCCGTATTTGTGTGACATCTCTACTAATTGGGCAAAAAGAGCGATGCGATTATCTAAATTGCTGGAATACTTGTCACCGGGAATATCGAATCCCCAGAATTGTTCGGCAAAATTCCAACCAAGAAAATTTGGATAGTGTTTAAAGAAGTATTCGAAAGTCTCAAGGTCATCATCCAATATATGGGTATGGCCGCCGCTGGCGGGCTGGCAAGTGAACCACACGTTATTGGCCTGGCATACAGTTGCCCATGATTTATAGGTAAGAATGGCATTCTGAGGCCTTGTATGTATTCCTTTTGCGACATCGTAGGAGCATGAGAGCGATAGGTTGAAACATACGTAAGGCTTAATGTCGTCTGGTATTAAGTCAATAATCTTCTGTGGATCTGCTTTGACCCACACATCAATATGTACAATCCACATCGGATGCTTTGAGTCTATGGGGCGTCGCTGTTGAGCCATCATTGTCAGCGTTGAAGCCATTAATAATATTGCTGATAATACTTTGTGGAGTAAAGAGGAAGTTTTCATATATTTAATGTCTTTGGTAAATATTGGGACGTATGAATGCACATCGCTATCAGTTCATATCCGTGTGCTTTGTCAATCCGTCTCATATTGTTTATGTCAAACAGTATCGTTTAGTTGTGGTAGTCTTGCTGATAAACTTTATGCAGGTCTTATCAGGCTTGTCCGGAATATCTTATTAACATTCTTATTCTTGAGGAATGAGATTGGGAATTTTATTATGGATGTACTGAACAGTTTGTTTCTGACCAATGATTATTTTTCATAATAGAAAAACAGAAATGGGAATCTGCAGGTTTTAAGGTCTTTATAGTCATTTTATTATTGACATACGCAAAATAAAATGGAATATGAGGAATATAATTTTTTTGTTGTTACGTGCTTTTGTAGAAATGTAACATTTTGGTGGACTTCTGAAAATATGCAGTTAAACATATTAGCGTGAAGTAGGATTTAGATTCACCTTTTATTTATATTTTTTGTTCAGACGATAGAAACCGGTAAAATAGTTAGCTATGCTGCTTGGGGTTTGCAACGAAGAGAAAAAAGCACTTTTATCTTAACCTGTTGTTCGTAATCTATTATATAAGGAAAAGGCGTATGAGCCTTTTTGTTCGGGGATATGCGTATAAGTATGCATGATATGTAAAGGAGAATGCCTGTCTTGCGATAATGTTGCAGGACAAGCATTTCGTTTCCTATTGGTCTTTGTTTTCTACAAAACCTTGTCTTTCTTTGGGTAGCCCTTCCATGACTACTTGATAGGCCTCTTCCATGGTCTGACTTATGTTGTCAGTTCCTTTTCCTTTAGGTGGAATTGGTTTGTGGATGGTCATGACAAGTCTGTGCCATTTCACAAAGTTGAAACCGGCTGTCCGGGGCAGGATGTCGAATGAACCGTCGATTGTAACCGGTACGACGGGCAACTGTAACTCGTCGGCGAGCTGGAACGCTCCTTTTTTAAAGATTCCCATGTGGCCGGTAAAGGTACGAGATCCTTCGGGGAAGACAACTAATGAGGTTCCTTCGCGGAGGATTTCGCGTGCTTTGTTATATGTTTCCTGTATCTTTTTGGGTCCTGATTTGTCTACAAAAATATGGCGTGCGCTTTCGCAGGCTTTTCCCACGAGGAAGATGTTGCGAAGTGATTTTTTCATCATCCATTTGAAATTGCGGCCTAAGAAACCGTAGATGAGAAAAATGTCAAAAGCGCCCTGATGGTTGGCTACGAAAACGTACGATGTTTTCTTGTCTACGTTTTCATGGCCATGTATTTCGACCGGTATCAACAATACGCGGCATACGATAATGGACCAAATCTTGCCGGGATAGTATCCCCAAAAATGTGCATTGCCAATCCATGAACCGAGTATGGTGACGATTGATGTAAGAATGGTGCATACCAATATGATTGGTAAGGCGATGCAGAGCTGGTAGATTTTGTAGATGAAACTCATAGCGTTGATGGTCTATAGTTTGACAATGCAAAGTTAAGGATTTTTTTATTTCTTGTGTAATGTGATGACATTTATTTCAGGCCATGCGCCAAAACGGAAAGGCAGGAGGGCTCCGCCCACACCGAGGCTGACATTCAGGCTGCGCCCGTCTTCACTATAGATGCCGCCCCATTCCGGGTATATCAGCTGTGATGGCGACCAACCGAATAACATGAATTGCATGCCGTGTGTGTGGCCGGAAAGCGTGAGCTGGATGTCGGTTTGCGGCAGTACCTTTCTCCGCCAGTGGGTAGGATCGTGGCTCAGGAGTATTTTAAACAAGGTGGGAGTGTCGGATTGCGGCTTATAGCCCGGTAAGCTGCCAAGAGCTTTCTTCAGGTCGCCCCGTTCGGGGAAAGGAGGCGTACCGTCGTTTTCCACACCGATAATGGCGATACTGTCGGTGCCGTGCCTGATGATGCGATGCTCGTTCAGGAGTAGTTGCCAACCTATTGTTTTCATTTTCTGTTTAAATAAGGTTCGCTGCAACGCTTGTTCATGAGGTGACAGGTAGCGTGCATAGGTGATGTAGTCGTGGTTACCCATAACGCTATAAACTCCGTCGGTTGCCCAAAGTCGGCTGAGCGGTTCTTCAAAGCCGTCGAATTCATGGACGTCGGTGCTGACTAAGTCGCCGGTAAAAACTATCATGTCGGCTTTTTGCGCAAGGATGGCATCAACGACTTTGTCTACAATATGCGGTCGGTTTCGGAATGAGGTGAGATGCATGTCGGTGAATTGTACGATGCGGTAGCCATCAAATGCTAAAGGCAGGTCAGGAGACTCGTATTCGATGTGCTTGACTTTCAGATTGGAAGGGCCGAAGGTCATACCCGCAAGCAGAATGGCGAAAAGAGCTATGGCGGAAGCCATACTGATGAACGAGAGTACTTTCCTGGCTTTTTTCCATAATAGTCCGATGCCGGTGGCAAAAATGTCGGCAATCATGAAAAACGTTTTTGGTAATGCCACGAGCATGTAGGCATTGAAGAAGACAAGCATGGATTTCATGTTTGCAGGTGTGTGGCTTTCGTTGAGTGCCAGTAAAAGGGCAGCCAGAAGCAGTAGGATGTTTGGGGCAAAGGCCAGGATGTATACCCATAGGCGCCGCCTCTTTCGGGCAAAGAATTTTATGTAAAGATATAAGTCTGGTAAGATAAGTGTGATGAGTAAGACATAAATAATGCGTAGAACCATGTTCAGATGTTTTTATAAGTTAGCAATGAGGAATTTTTTCATGGCCTCTTCGGGCAGTCCGCGACGGCGGGCATAGTCTTGTAGCTGGTCATGCCCTATTTTCCCGATGGCGAAGTAACGTGCAGCAGGGTGGGCTATCATCAATCCCGAGACGGAAGCATGGGGCGACATAGCGCCGTTCTCAGTGAGTTGGATGCCGATATTACTGAAGTCGATGAGCCGGTCGAGCAGAAAATTGATGCTTTGGTCGGGTAGCGACGGGTAACCCACCGCCGGGCGGATGCCCTTAAACTTTTCCATGAAAAGTTCGGCAATGGTCAGTTGTTCGTCGGCTGCATAACCCCAGAATGTTTTACGGACTTGTTCGTGCATTCGTTCCGTAGCAGCTTCTGCAAGTCTGTCTGCCAATGTTTGACAAAGCAGATGCTTGAAATTGTCGGCGTAAGATCCTTCTTCGTACATGTGTTCTATTTCAGAGTCTACAGTGGCGGCAAAGATGCCTATTTTGTCACGGCTGCTATTTTTTGCCGGCCGGATGAAATCGGCTATGCAGAGGCAGTAGCCGTCCTTGTTCTGGCACTGTTGACGGAGTAGTGGAAGCCGAAATGTATGTTGTTGGTTTGAATCGTTCGGTATGTCGTCTGTATCCAGATAGATCAGAAGGTCGTCATCGTCGCTGTTGGCTTCAAATAGACCGAAACGGGTGTGTGCCTTAAAGTCAGTGGCCAGAATGCTTAACATGCGATTAGCATCTTTGAATAATTGCATCGCTTCGGCCGCTTTAGGACGGTCGCTTTCGTCGAACGACGCCAGCCAACTTGCACGACACGCGTCACAACCATGTATGTTTGCGATGGCGGCGAATCGAGATTCAAATCCCCATGCGTGAAAGAAGTATATCCAGTTGATGTAAGGAATGATGTCCGTCAGTGGGTAAGTGATTGTTTTTATCATCGGTCGAATGTGAGAGCCTGTCCGCGATAGTCATCGTCGACATGGCCGTGGTTATATACTAAATGGCCGTTGCAATAGGTTTGTTCCACGCGCCATCCGAATGTTTCACCTTCAAGCGGACTCCAGCCGCATTTGCTGAGAATATCTTCCTTGCAGAGCGCCCAAGGGCAATCGGGGCGCAGCAGTACAAGGTCGGCCTGCAACCCTTCGCGTAGGAATCCTCGTCCTGCAATCTGGAAGAGGCGTGCCGGGGCATGACACATGAGTTCAACAACCTGTTCTACTGAAAGAATCCCCTTGTCGGCCAAAGACAGCATGCTGACGAGTGAAAATTGTATCATTGGCATACCGGAAACGGCCTTGACACAGCCGCCGGTTTTTTCACAGAGAAGATGGGGGGCATGGTCGGTTCCTACGACATCGATGCGTCCGTCTGTGAGCGCACGGCGCAGGGCATCGCGGTCGGCCATGGTTTTGATGGCCGGGTTGCATTTTATGCGTGTTCCCAAACGTGTATAGTCTTTGTCGCTAAAGAGCAGATGGGCGACGCAGACTTCAGCAGTGATACGCTTGTCATGGTTGTTTGTACGTAAAGGAGTCGGGGAAAACAGTTCAAGTTCGCGTTCTGTCGTGACATGTGCCACGTGCAGACGGGCACCGGTTTCACGAGCTAAACTGACAGCTAAGGCTGTTGAGCGATAGCATGCTTCTGTACTGCGAATCTCTGGATGGTATTGCACATCTGGATCTTCGCCATATAATTCCTTATAAGTTTGCAGGTTCGCACGGATGATGGCTGAGTCTTCACAATGAGTCATGATGAGGATTGGCGATTGGCTGAAAACTTGCCGGAGTGCGTCAATACGGTCAACTAACATGTTCCCGGTGCTACTGCCCATGAAAAGTTTTACACCGCAGACTTTTTGTGGGTCGAGTTCGGGTAGCAAATGGGCATTGTCGTTGGTTGCCCCGAAAAAGAAAGAATAGTTGACACGGCTTTTTTCCGCTCCGAGCCGAAACTTCTGCTGCAAGGTTTCCAACGTCGTGGTGAGCGGTTGGACGTTGGGCATGTCCATGAACGACGTTACGCCGCCTGCGGCCGCAGCGCGGCTTTCGCTTTCGATGTCTGCCTTGTGGGTCAGTCCTGGCTCGCGGAAGTGTACATGGTCATCGATAACACCGGGAATGAGAAACAACCCTTCGGCATCGATGATACGGTCAGCTCCCTGAACGGGAGTGCCGGCATGTGCAATTTGTGCAATCCGTTCGCCGTCGATAAGGACAGAACCGGTAAAGCGTTGTCCTTCATTTATGATTGTGGCGTTTTTGATTAAGGTTTTCATATCATTCTTGTTTTTAGAGAGTTTTGGGGACAGATGGTGTCACGTCTGACTCTTGCTGTTGCAAAAATACGAAATAGTTCCCGATATGTGACGAGTTTGATTTGTTAATTTGGTCGTGTTATGCAATAAAGCCTTGAACTGTTCTGTTGTCTGCGAGAAAAAGTTCCGATGCTCACGGAAATAATTACATTAAAAGGGCTTATGTCAGATGCTTTTTAGTAACTTTGCATGTGTTAATAAACCGATAATATGGAAAATCAGATGGAAGGAAATAACCAAGGCTTGTCTTGTGGAGTCTCAAATGGGGCTGCGGCCGGTACTGCCCAAACGGGTATGAATGAACGTATCAAACGTTTGCGACAGCAATCTTACGAGGCAGAACCATCTTTGTCGATTGAACGTGCATTGATAGAGACCGAATTTTATAAGGAGAATTACGGCAAATATCCGATACCGGTTCTCAGAGCTAAAAACTTTTATGAAATATGCCGGCTGAAAACAATTTATATTGGGCAGGATGAACTTATTGTCGGAGAGAGAGGGCCGAAGCCAAAGGCTGTTCCTACCTTCCCGGAATTGACTTGCCATAGCGTAGAGGATTTGCATGTGCTTAATTCGCGTGAACTACAAAGTTACCATATCTCACAAGAAGACATTGACCGCTATGAGCGGGACGTAATTCCTTACTGGAAAGGACGTACGCAACGTGAGCGTATTTTCAACCATGTTCCTGATGAATGGCGGGCTGCATACGAAGCCGGATTATTCACGGAATTTATGGAACAGCGTGCGCCGGGACATACGGCCATGGATGGCAAGATGTATCATACGGGTTTGCTTGATTTGAAAGAGCGGATAGCCGATGAACTGGAGAAACTTGATTTTATGAATGATCCGGAAGCAACTGACCGTCAAGAGGAACTTCAGGCGATGTCCATTTCGTGTGACGCAGCCATACTTTTTGCGGAACGTCATGCGGATTTGGCCGAACAAATGGCTGAACAGTGTGAGGACGAAAAACGTAAAAGCGAATTGAGCCGTATAGCGGAAGTTTGTCGTTGGGTTCCCGCACATGCGCCGCGTGATTTTTGGGAAGCAATTCAGATGTATTGGTTCGTACATTTGGGTACAATAACCGAATTGAATGGTTGGGATGCCATGAATCCCGGCCACTTCGATCAACATTTGGCACCTTTCTATGAACAAGGAATTGCGAGCGGGACACTGACGAGGGAACAGGCCAAAGAACTGATGTCATGCTTTTTTATAAAAGTAAACAACCATACCGCTCCGCCAAAAGTCGGTATTACTGCTAAAGAGAGTGGGACGTACAATGACTTTACTAACCTTAATATTGGTGGCGTGAAAGCCGATGGTACGGACGGTACGAGCGAGGTTTCCTATATCATGCTTGAAGTGCTTGAAGAATTGCATTTGTTGCAGCCGGGTTGTTCCATACATATCTCGTCTGTCACGCCGGATCGTTTTTTACATGCCGGTTGTAAGGTAATACGTCGCGGTTACGGCTATCCGTCTGTATTTAATCCTGACGTATATGTACAGGAATTGCTCCGTCAGGGAAAGAGTTTGAAAGATGCACGTGAAGGCGGATGCAGTGGTTGCATTGAGGTGGGAGCTTTTGGAAAAGAAGCTTACTTGTTGACGGGGTATCTTAATGTTCCGAAAATATTGGAAGTGACATTGAATAACGGTATCGATCCCCTGACGCAGACACAAGTGGGCTTGAAAACCGGCGACCCGCTAGAATTTGTATCGTTTGAAGAATTGTACGAAGCGTTTCTTAAACAGCTGCATTTCATCATTGATCAAAAAATAAGGGTTAGTAATTATATCGATCGAATGTTTGCCAAGTATGCGCCGGCTACATTCTTGTCGCTGTTCATAGACGATTGTATAAAGAAAGGTCGTGATTATTATGATTGTGGTCCCCGTTACAATTCCACATACATCCAATGTACAGGGCTGGGAACGGTGACAGATTGTTTTTCGGTTTTGAAAAAACATGTGTTTGAGGACAAAAAGATTGCCATGAAGGCTTTGCTCGACGCTGTGGCAAAGAACTGGGAAGGCGAAGAAAAACTACGCCAGTTCGTATTGAATCGGACTCCTTTCTTTGGCAATGATGATGCGTATGCAGACCAAATAGCTGTAAGGGTGTATGAGGATTTGGTACAGGCTATTGACGGTAAACCAAATACGAAAGGAGGTTATTTCCGTTTGAATATGCTGTCAACGACTTGCCATGTGTATTTCGGCCTGATGCTGGGAGCGACGGTTAATGGACGTTTGGCGAAACGTGCCATTTCAGATGGTACATCGCCTTCGCAGGGAGCAGATACGCATGGCCCAACAGCAGTCGTGAAGTCGTTGGGAAAACTTGACCAGGTGAAGAGCGGCGGTACGCTGCTGAATTTACGTTTTTTACCGGCTTTGTTGAAGAAAGAAAGTGATATTGTGAAATTGGCGCACCTCATCAGAACTTATTTTGCAATGGGTGGTCATCATGTGCAGTTCAATATCGTGGATACTGAGACGCTTCACGCTGCCCAGGAACGGCCGGAGGATTACAAAGATTTGTTGGTGCGTATGGCCGGTTACAGCGATTACTTCAATGATATGAACGCTGATTTGCAAGGTGAAATCATCTCACGAACGGAGAATGAAACATTTTAACCGTATAGGGGATGGGGCTAATTTTTGACATTAAAAGATATTGCATTAATGACGGGCCTGGTATCCGTGTGACAATCTTTATGAAAGGTTGTCCGCTTTCGTGTGTATGGTGTCATAATCCGGAAGGCATTTCGCGATTTAGCGAAAAGTTGTATACTCGAAAAAAATGTATAGGTTGCAAGACGTGTGTGGATGTTTGTCCGCAACATGCCTTGCGACTTGAACCGACGGGCATTGTAACTGATAAGGAACTTTGTACACTTTGTGGATGCTGTGTGGAGGAATGTCCTACGTTAGCTTTGGAGATGTGTGGAACAGCTCGTTCGGCGGATGAGATAATAGCGGAAATCGAGAAAGAGATACCCGTTATAACAACTTCGGAAGGTGGTGTGACATTTTGTGGTGGGGAGCCTCTAATGCACCCGGATATGTTGGAAAACTTGTTGTGCCGTTGTGGTAGTTTGGGCTTGCACCGGGCCGTAGACACGTCGTTGTATGCTTCGCCTGAGGTCGTCAAGAGAGTAATGTCGTGTTCGGATTTGTTTTTGGTGGACCTGAAAATGATGAATTCAGAAAAACATGTTGCTTATTGTGGCGTTTCCAACGAACTTATCCTTTCCAATATACGTTTGGTTTCGGAAAGCGGACATCCTTTTTTCATTCGCATTCCGCTTATTGAAGGCGTGAATGCTGATGATGAAAATATGAGTCGTTCAGCCGATTTTTTAGCCTCTCTTGAAAATCAGCCGGAGATTGTCAATTTGTTGCCGTATCATGATATAGGAAAGCATAAGCACGAAAAACTCGGAACGATTTATAACCAGATGGGGCTGAGAATGGCAACGCCATCGACGGAACGACAAGCCGAATGTATTGCCATATTTGAACAAAAAGGACTAAAAGCTGAAATCGGTGGTTGAAATGCCGGTTTCAACTTTCAGGTTGCTTGGAACTATATGCTTGTTTTGATATGATTTATGCCTCTTTGTATTGAGGAAACTTTCTGAACCAACTGTCTAATCTGAGACGTATGACGCCGAATACTGCTTCACCGAAAATACCGCTGTTCATTTTGCTGACTCCTAATTCCCGGTTGATAAAAATGACCGGAACTTCTTTGATTTTAAATCCGCATTTGACGGCAGTAAATTTCATTTCTATTTGGAATGCGTAACCTTTGAAGCGAATTTTGTCGAGTTCGATTGTTTCTAATACACGGCGACGGTAGCATTTGAAACCGGCTGTAGTGTCGCGGATGTTAAGTCCCGTCATGAGGCGTACATATTTAGACGCATAGTAAGACATGAGTACACGCCCCATCGGCCAGTTTACAACATTTACGCCACTGATGTAACGTGAACCGATGGCAACGTCATAGCCATCAACTGCACATGCTTCGTATAAACGGGGCAGGTCATTAGGGTTGTGGCTGAAGTCTGCGTCCATTTCAAAAATATAATCGTATTGTTCTTTGATTGCCCATTTGAATCCGGTAATATAAGCTGTTCCTAAACCTAACTTTCCAGCACGTTCTATTAGGAATAAGCGGTCTTTGAATTCATCGGTCATCAGACGTTTTACGATGTCGGCTGTGCCGTCAGGCGAACCATCATCGATAATCAATATATTGAAGGGTTGCTTTAGGTTCAGTACGGAACGAATGATGTTTTCGATGTTTTCCCGCTCATTGTAGGTCGGGATGATTACTACGCTGTCTGGACGCATACATGAAGATTTTAAAAGATAATTGCTATGTGTAGTTTGTTGCAAACAAATATAGGAAGAAAATTATGAACGTCCTTATAAAACCCCAATATTTTTGGTGAGATTGTTATGCTTTTTAGCTATTCTTTGTAATTTTGCATGAATTAAAGATGGATATACAAGAACTTCTGACCCTTTATGCGGGGCATGGCCAAGTAATAGCCTTAGGTAATGCATTGAGTGATGTTTCTGCGAAAACGATTTTTGCGGAAGGATTGTGTGCGTCCGGCGCACCATTGGTTTTTGCAAGTCTTATGGTAGCAAAGCCTCGCGCATTGAAACGACCTATCGTTTTTGTGATGGATGATGCAGAAGAGGCTGGATATTTCTATCATGACCTTGTGCAGCTTTTGGGTGACGAGAATACGCTTTACTTCCCGTCTTCATTTCGTAGAGCAATAAAATTTGGTCAACGTGACGCTGCCAATGAAATACTCCGTACAGAAGTGGTTAGTCGGTTAAATGCTGGGATTTGGCCGCTTTTTGTTGTTACTTCACCCGAAGCGTTGGCTGAAAAAGTGGTTTCGCCTCGCAAACTGGCAGAGCAGACGTTGTCCATACGGATAGGTCAGAGGGTTGAGATGATTAAAATAGAAGGAATGCTTTTCGAATTGGGATTTCGACGGGTTGATTATGTTTATGAACCCGGGCAATTCGCGGTTAGGGGCAGTATCCTTGATGTTTTTTCATACTCATCCGAATATCCGTTCCGTATAGACTTTTTTGGTGATGAGGTAGACAGTATTCGGCTTTTTGAATTACAAACTCAACTTTCAAAAGAAGTGCGGAAGGAAGTTGTCATTGTTCCAGAACTGTCTGCTAATGTATCTGATAAAGTCCCGTTTGCAGATTTTCTTCCACAAGAAACTGTTTTTGTGATGAAAGACCTGTCTTATGTACGTGATGTTGTAGATCGTGTATGGAACGAAGGTTTTTCTCAACAGGCTTTGATTGAAGAACAGGCAACCAGCGAAATGGATGTTGCAGAACGGCGTGAGAAATTGAGCGCGGCTGCTTTGTTGACAGATGGAGCCTCATTGTTAAAGGGCATGCTTGATTTCAAAAGGGTTGAGATAGGTAACAGGCCGCCGGCGAATGCTCAGGTGGTACTCCATTTTAATTTGTTGTCGCAACCTATTTATCACAAAAACTTTGAGTTGGTAAACGATAGTTTTAATCGTTTTCTTTCTGAAGGTTATCGTATTTATATTTTAGCGGATTCTGAGAAACAGTCTGAACGTTTGGCTGCAATTTTTGAGGAGCAAGGTTCTGGTATTACATTTACACCTATAGGAAAAACGTTGCATGGAGGTTTTTCAGACAGCGATATGAAGGTGTGTTTGTTTACTGATCATCAGATTTTTGATCGTTTCCATAAATATAACTTGCGTAGTGAAAAAGCCCGTACAGGAAAGATTGTTTTGACGCTGAAGGAACTTCAGGAATTTAATATTGGTGATTACGTGGTACATGTTGATCATGGTGTTGGTAAATTTGGCGGACTGTTGCGTATTCCTAATGGAGACAGTATGCAGGAGGTCATTAAGATAGTTTATCAAAATGACGATGTGGTTTTTGTTTCCATTCATTCGTTGCATAAAGTGAGTAAGTACAGAGGGAAGGATGGAGAACCGCCGCGCCTGAATAAATTGGGAACAGGGGCTTGGGAACGCTTGAAAGACAAAACAAAGGCTAAAATTAAGGATATTGCGCGTGATTTGATAAAACTATATTCTCGCCGTAAGCAGGAAAAAGGTTTTGCTTTCAGTCCCGATAGTTTTATGCAACATGAATTGGAAGCCAGTTTCCTTTATGAAGATACACCGGATCAACTGAAAGCTACTCAGGATGTAAAAGCTGACATGGAAAAAGCATTGCCAATGGATCGATTGGTTTGTGGTGATGTTGGATTTGGAAAAACAGAAGTAGCAATTAGAGCAGCATTTAAGGCCTGTATGGATAATAAACAAGTGGCGGTGCTGGTGCCTACAACAGTATTGGCTTACCAACATTACCAAACGTTTTCGTCACGATTAAGAGATATGCCTGTTAAGATTGAATATCTTAGTAGAGCACGTAGTGCTGTGCGTACAAAAGAGATATTGAAGGAATTGGCAGAAGGGTCTGTTAATATAGTCATAGGGACTCATAAATTGATCGGCAAGACTGTCAAGTTTAAGGATCTTGGATTGCTGATTATTGATGAAGAACAGAAATTTGGTGTGGCTACAAAAGAGAAACTACGTCAGATGAAAGTGAACGTCGATACACTTACATTGACAGCTACACCCATACCTCGCACATTGCAATTTTCTCTTATGGGGGCGCGTGATCTTTCTGTGATACAAACACCGCCACCAAACCGTTATCCGGTGCAGACAGAAGTTCATACGTTTAATGCACAGCTGATTGCAGATGCAATTAATTTTGAGATGAGCCGCAATGGACAAGTTTTTGTCGTCAATAACCGAATATCCAATTTGTACGATATAGAAGCGTTAATTCATAAACATGTACCTGATGCGCGTATCTGTGTTGGTCATGGGCGCATGTCTCCGGAGGATTTGGAAAAAGTTGTTTTGGGTTTTGTAAACTACGATTACGACGTTTTGGTTTCAACAACGATTATAGAGAGCGGTATAGACATTCCGAATGCTAATACTATTATTATCAATGGTGCGCAGAATTTTGGATTGAGTGATTTGCATCAGATGAGGGGGCGTGTTGGACGCAGCAATAAAAAGGCTTTTTGTTATTTGCTTGCACCACCTCTGGCATCATTGAATACAGATGCTCGTCGTCGTTTGCAGGCTATTGAGAATTTCAGTGATTTGGGATCGGGTATACATATAGCCATGCAAGATCTGGATATTCGGGGAGCTGGGAACTTGTTGGGCGCAGAACAGAGTGGCTTTATCGCTGATTTAGGTTATGAAACATATCAAAAAATACTGGCGGAAGCTGTGAAAGAACTGCGTAATGAGGAGTTTAATGACCTGTATGTAGAAGAAATGGCGCGTGGCAGTGAACTTTCTGGTGAAGATTTTGTTGATGAATGTGCGTTGGAGAGTGATTTACCGATGTTCTTTGCAGACGAATATGTCCCAAGTAGCAGTGAGCGCATGTTGTTGTATCGCGAGTTGGATGGTTTAGAACGTGATGAAGATGTTGAAGCATTTAGGCAGCGTATGCGAGATCGTTTTGGGGCAATACCGGAAGAAGGTGAAGAACTAATTCGTGTTGTGGAGTTGCGTAGGCTAGGTAAACAGCTGGGAGCTGAGAAATTATTTCTTAAAAATGCTAAGATGTCATTGTTTTTTGTTAGTAACAGCGATAGTGCATATTATCAGAGTAAGGCTTTTGGACGTTGTATAGCTTATATGTCGGCAAATGTACACCGCTGTCGTTTGCGTGAAGTAGCTGGTAAACGATCCATGCAGATTGCTGATATATCATCGGTAAAGGATGCGGTAACGGTTCTACGACAAATAATGGAGATAGAACCAGATTGCTGATTGTCTATGTTAATGTTTAGAAGGAACAATGAAAACTTTGGGTTTATGAGGTAGGTGCAATTTGTTCCTTTTTTGCTTGCCCGATATCTTGTGATGTGTTATCTTTGCAAGATAAACCGTAAAATCAGAAAAGTAAAACATGCCAAAAATATCAGTTCGGGGGCAGGAAATGCCTGAGTCGCCCATTCGTAAATTGGCACCTTTGGCTTTCAACGCCAAGCAAAAAGGGATTCATGTCTATCATTTGAATATCGGCCAACCGGATTTACCGACACCGCGAGCCGCGTTAGAGGCTATTCGCCATTTTGACCATGATGTACTGGAATATACACCCAGTCAGGGTAATTTAAGTTATCGCCAGAAATTAGTGGGATATTATGAGAAGTACAACATTCATCTTTCGCCGGATGATATTATTATTACCTCGGGCGGTTCGGAAGCAGTTTTGTTTGCGTTTCTTTCTTGTTTAAATCCCGGTGACGAAATTATTGTTCCCGAGCCGGCTTATGCTAATTATATGGCTTTTGCTATTTCGGCAGGTGCGGTTATTAAAACTATTTCTACAACGATTGAGGAAGGCTTTGCCTTGCCTAAGGTTGAAAAATTTGAAGAATTGATTAATGAACGTACGCGCGCCATTTTGATTTGCAATCCAAACAATCCGACGGGTTATTTATATACACGTCGTGAAATGAACCAGATACGTGATTTGGTGAAAAAATATGATTTGTATCTGTTCTCAGATGAAGTCTATCGGGAATTTATATACACTGGTTCGCCTTATATCTCAGCTTGCCATCTTGAGGGTATTGAGAACAACGTTGTGTTGATTGATTCGGTATCAAAACGTTATAGTGAATGCGGTATTCGTATCGGAGCGTTGATTACAAAAAACGTGGAGGTTAGGAAAGCTGTTATGAAGTTCTGCCAAGCACGACTCAGTCCGCCGTTGATAGGTCAGGTGGCAGCTGAAGCATCGCTTGACGAACCGGAAGAATATGCGCGCGATGTATATGAGGAATATGTAGAACGTCGGAAATGTTTGATTGATGGTTTGAATTGTATTCCAGGGGTTTATTCGCCCATACCGATGGGGGCTTTTTATACCGTAGCCAAGTTGCCGGTGGATGATGCAGAAACCTTTTGTGCATGGTGTTTGACGGACTTTAATTATGAAGGTGAGACTGTTATGATGGCGCCGGCTGCTGGATTTTATACGACTCCAGGCTCAGGAAAAAATGAAGTCCGAATTGCTTATGTGCTGAAAAAAGAGGATCTGACCAGGGCGCTTTTTGTATTGCGTAAAGCGTTGGAGGCTTATCCTGGCAGGATAAAAGAAAACGTATAAGATACGTTGGTAGTGATGAATCTGAGTCTTTTCATCGCGCGAAGATTATATGGTGAGGGCGGGGAAGGAAAAAAAGTTTCCCGTCCAGCGATTCGTATAGCTACTGCTGGCGTTGCGCTTGGTTTGGCAGTAATGCTTATTTCTGTTAGTGTGATGTTGGGATTCAAGCATGAGATTCGTTCCAAGGTGATAGGTTTCGGATCGCATTTACAGATTTTAAATTATGAATCTCTCCGTTCTGGGAACCAGACTTCGCCGTTGGCTTTTCCTGATACATTGCTTGAAAATCTTCGCCAAACAAAGGGCATTTCCCATGTTCAACGTTTTTGTAATAAAGGTGGCATACTGAAAACCGATGAGGCTTTTAAAGGAATTATGCTGCATGGTGTTGATGAGAATTTTGATCCTGTTTTTTTGGAAAAGAATTTGGTTTCGGGAGAGATACCTGTTTTTAGCGGAGACTCAGTGACGCAACAAATTGTCATATCCCGGCAAATTGCGGATGAATTGCAGTTGAACGTGAATGACAAAGTATATGCTTATTTTTTTGAGGGTTCTGTACGCGCACGCCGTTTTACGGTGGCAGGTATTTATGAAACGCACATGACTGAGTTCGACAAAATATTGGCCTTTACTGATTTGTACACATGCAATCGTCTGAATAATTGGGAGAAAGATCAATGCAGTGGTTTGGAAATCAGTGTTGACGAATTCTCAGAGATAGACAATGTAGCTTCGAGGATAATGCCTGAAATCAAATGGAGAACTGATGCTTATGGTGCATCTTTTGTGCTGATGACTATTAGAGAACTTTATCCACAGATATTTGAATGGTTGGACTTGTTGAATATGAATGTGTGGGTTATCTTAATATTAATGGTTGGTGTGGCTGGTTTTACAATGATTTCAGGACTGCTTATCATTATTTTGGAACGGACTAATTTTATCGGAATCATGAAGTCAGTAGGAGCAACCAATCGTATGATACGCCATATATTTCTTTATTACGCATGTTTTATTATTCTCAAGGGCCTTTTTTGGGGAAATATAATAGGATTGGGGTTGGTTGTGTTGCAAGGTGCTACGGGTATGGTGCATTTGGATGCTTCTACTTACTATGTTGAATCTGTACCGGTTTTGATAGACTGGAGGTATGTCTTGGTTATTAATTTCTTTACGATGGTAGCGTCTGTATTAGTATTGGTGCTTCCAAGCTTCTTGATTTCTAAAATACATCCAGCTCGGTCAGTTCGTTTTGAGTAGCTCTATGTAATTCTTTGTGTGTAACAAATGTGACAGATATGTTAATTTTGTGTTACTTAAATGTTGTCAACTTTCGGAAAATGATTATCTTTGCAACATAATCATATTGAAAATATTCGCATGGAATTTGTTTATCTTGGAATTGTCATATTCCTTTTTGCTCTCTCCACTTTTGATTTGTTTGTAGGTGTCAGTAACGACGCGGTTAACTTTTTGGGCTCAGCCATAGGTTCTAAGGTTGCTCGTTTTAAAACCATTCTGATTGTGGCAGCCGTTGGTATCTTTGTTGGAGCGACGACCAGTGATGGGATGATGGATATAGCCCGCCATGGCATCTTCAGGCCGGAGTTTTTTGCTTTTGAAGAGGTGATGTGTATTTTTTTAGCTGTCGTGGCTTCGGATGTTATTTTGCTTGATATATTCAATACATTGGGAATGCCTACTTCAACAACTGTTTCAATGGTATTTGAATTGTTGGGAGGAAGTACGGCTTTGGCTTTGATGAAGATGCTTCATGATCCATCTCTTACCTATGCGGGATTAATCAATACAGATAAAGCGTTTTCTGTAATCTTAGCCATTTTTTTGTCAGTGGCTATTGCTTTTGTATTTGGAACGATAGTACAATGGATTGCCCGTGTTGTGTTTACTTTCCATTATACTAAACATTTAAGATATACTATTGGCATTTTTGGAGGACTTTCCATTTCTGCTATTGCATACTTCCTTTTAGTAAAAGGTTTTGGAAAGGCTTCTTTCATGACAGAAGAAGTAAAATTGTGGATTAGTGCGAATACACACTATTTATTATTGGGATTTATTGTTGGTTTCTCTGTTCTGATGCAGATATTACATTGGTGTAAGGTTAATGTTTTTAAGATTGTGGTGCTTTTTGGTACGTTTTCTTTAGCGATGGCTTTTGCAGGAAACGACCTCGTAAATTTTATTGGAGTCACATTGGCCGGTTTGTCCTCATATCAGGATTTTGTATCTGTACCCAGTGCGGATCCCTCAACATTTATGATGGACTCGCTAAATGACCCTGCCGGTACCCCTCTTTATTTTTTGGTAGGAGCTGGTATTGTGATGACTTTGGCACTTATTACATCAAAGAAAGCTCAGAATGTAGTTAAAACTTCGGTGGATTTGGCGCGTCAGAATGCTGGAGACGAAATGTTCGGTTCATCACGTTTTGCACGCCGTTTGGTTCGTGCGGTTCTCAACGGGAACGAGTATATTGTAGCCCATGTTCCTGTGTGTCTTAAAAACTGGATTAATTCGCGTTTCAACCAAGATGAGACCATTTTGCCAAACGGTGCAGCTTTCGACCTTGTACGAGCATCCGTCAATCTTGTTTTGGCTGGTTTGTTGATTGTTGTGGGAACTTCTTTGAAGTTGCCTTTATCAACAACTTATGTAGCATTTATGGTTGGAATGGGATCTTCTTTAGCAGACCGGGCATGGGGGCGTGAGAGCGCTGTCTTTCGAGTTACTGGTGTTGTGTCTGTTATTGGTGGTTGGTTTATGACGGCGGGTGCCGCTTTTTTCCTTTGCTTTATTGTGACGTTGTTGGTACACTTCGGTGGAGTCATTGCCATGGTTCTGTTGATTGTTTTAGTTGTTGTAATGCTCATTAAAAATAATCACAGTTACAAGAAAAAAATGGCTGCAACGAAACGTGATGAGGTCTTTACAGAACTGATGCAAACCCACGATCCGGATGCTGCTTGGACGTTGCTTAATAAGCACGTATGCCGTAATCAGTCGAAGATGGTAGAGTATATAGGCGAAACATATAATCAGATTTCTGAAGGCTTGCTGAAAGAAGATGTCAAGTTGTTGCGGAGAACGCTCAATAGTCTTGATGATGAGAAAAAGAACTGGAAAGTACTAAGACGGAAAGAATTGTTGGGATTGCGTAAGATCGACCAGTTGCAGGCTGTAGAGAAAAACACGTGGTTTCATTTGGCATGCAACAGTTGTGAGCAAAGCCTTTATTGCTTGAAACGTATGTGTGAACCTACACTTGAACATGTTGATAACAATTTTAACCCGATGCCCGAAGAGTATGTTCAGGAGTTTACGCCTATCCGTGAAGGCGTGGAGCAACTGATACATGGTATAAAAGATATGATTGAGACGGGTAATTATGAGAATGCCATCAACATTCGTGCGTTTGGTGACGAGATGAAAACGCAGTTGTCGCAGTTACGAAAAGTGCAACAAGATAGGATCCGAAAAGGGGATATGTCGAACCTGAAAATTGAATTTCTTTATTTGAGTACCTTGCAAGAAACACAAGAAATCATTGGTCACATGCGGCACTGGGTACGAGCATGCAGACGTTTCCAGCAGTAAAATGCCATTATTCGCTGTTAGAAATGTAATTGTAATATGAATTTCATTTTCCTGCAACATTTATAGCATAACTTTGCGACCAAATAAATTGAATGGCAATGGAAATGAATACAACTTATCGGATTTTGGTCGTTGATGACGAGGAAGACTTGTGTGATATTCTGAAGTTTAACCTTGAAAACGAGGGGTACGAAGTTGATACAGCTCATTCGGCTGAAGAAGCGTTGAAAATGGATCTTTCCAAATATAATCTCTTGTTGTTGGATGTGATGATGGGTGAGATTTCCGGCTTCAAAATGGCAAAAATGCTGAAGCAAGTACGCGAGACGCGAGATATTCCTATTATTTTCTTGACAGCCAGAGATACGGAAAATGACGCGGTGACAGGCTTTACGCTTGGTGCAGACGACTATATCTCCAAACCGTTTTCGTTACGCGAGGTACAAATGCGTATCAAGGCGGTATTGCGCCGCACAGCCCCGAAACTTCACATGCCGGCGGCTTTCATTGGTTTTAAGGAATTGAAGATAGATTTGAACAAAAAGGAAGTTTCGTTAATGGGGCAACCGCTTCAATTGACTAAAACAGAGTTTGAGATACTTCGTTTGTTGCTTGAGAATGAAGGCCGGGTCTTTTCAAGGGCAGAGATGTTACGCCGTATTTGGAACAACGATGTGGAAGTATTGGACAGAACGGTGGACGTTAATATCACACGTCTTCGTAAGAAACTGGACACCTATGGAAAGTATATCGTGACGCGTCTCGGTTATGGTTATTGTTTTGATACGACGGTGAAAGATTGATTGTATGTTGGAAATATAAAGGTAAAGCATTGTCGGGCCAATGAAAAAGAAATCATTGTCATTTAGCACTAAGCTGTTCTTGTCTGTGATGTCGCTTTATACGATATTTGCGTTAAGTTTCTTGTATTACCAGTATCACCGTGAGAAAGTGCATAAGGTGGAAATCCTCGACAATACGCTTACCATGTTTAATATTTCCTTGCATGAGCATCTGCATGATTCTGCATTTTCTGTTCCTGCATATATTCAAACGTGCAATGCCCGGTACGATCTGGGATATTTGCGGGTTACGCTTATACGTGATGACGGTAAAGTGTTGTACGACAGTAATCTTCCCAGCTCGGACAGTGTAGGGAATCACCTTGACAGACCGGAGGTACGTGATGCACGCGCAAAAGGAAAAGGCTATGTTATTATGCGTACGTCTGAAACTTTCGGAAGTCCTTTTTTTTATGTCGCATCATATTTCCCGCAGTCACGACTGTACGTCAGGAGTGCCCTTCCCTATGATAACACACTTATTGAGATGCTTAATGCAGACCGTGGTTATTTATGGTTCTCTTTTTTATTGACGGCTTTCCTCTTTCTGGTCTTTTATAATCTCACTTCTCGTTTAGGCAGGATGATAACGCAACTTAAGAATTTTGCCCGGCGTGCAGATTTGGAGGAACCAGTGCAGTTGGACGATATGAAACGGATGGGAGACAGTGATTTGGGGCAGATTTCACGTCACATCATTGATATATATGAGCGTTTGAGGAAAGCCAAGGACGACCTTTTCAAGGAGCGTGAAAAATTAATAGCTCATCTTCAGGTTTCCAATGA
This sequence comes from uncultured Prevotellaceae bacterium, assembly GCA_949299545.1. Taxonomy (GTDB): domain Bacteria; phylum Bacteroidota; class Bacteroidia; order Bacteroidales; family Bacteroidaceae; genus Paraprevotella. Next base: position 22,820 of record CASGAM010000006.1, read on the forward strand.
AGGACTGGCGATATTTAACCATAGCCGGGGTGTTGTCCTTTCCAACGGTTTGTTCATGCAGTATCTTAATATTATTTCAGACCGTAATATTTCAGTCATAGACGAAATTTTCCATGTCAAGGAACTTGACCCGCTTTTCTCGTTTATTTCAGGGAGCAGCCGGGATATGCGGGACGAAATTCGCCAGAAAGCGATTATAGTAGACAAGGGGGGCTATATTTTCAATCTTTCGGTTGTCCTTTTTGCTGACAATGCTTTTGAAATATCTATTTCCGATATTACAAAGCAGGAAGAACAATCCCGTATGAAGCAGCAGATTACCCAAAACATAGCCCACGAATTGAAAACACCAGTCAGCAGCATTCAAGGTTATCTCGAAACCATTGTCAACAATCCGAATCTTCCGGAAAAGACAAAAAACCAATTCATCGAACGTTGTTTTGCGCAGAGTAACCGGTTGAGCAATCTGCTGCGTGATATTTCCGTGTTAACCCGTCTGACCGAAGCATCAGGGCTTATCGAAGTGGAGCATGTTAACGTAGTCAAGATTATCCGCAATATCATTCAAGAGCTGTCGCTGAATTTTGAGGAACGCCACATGTCTGTTTCTTTGTCCCTTCCCGAGCGTGTTGATGTAGAAGGGAATGCTTCTCTCCTATATTCTATTTTCCGTAATTTGCTCGATAATGCGTTGGCGTATGCCGGTGAGGCCACCCATGTCAGTGTCGATTGTTATGCAGAAGATGACGAGGCATATTATTTCAGTGTGAGTGACAATGGGGTAGGAGTTGCTCCTGAGCATCTTGGCAGGCTTTTTGAGCGCTTCTATCGGGTAGATAAAGGTCGTAGTCGTAAGATTGGCGGTACGGGGCTTGGATTGGCCATTGTTAAAAATGCTGTGTTGTTTCACGGTGGAACCATCAATGCCAAATTAGCGAAGGGGAATTGCGGATTGGAGTTCCTTTTCTCTATCAAAAAGAAAAAACTTTGATTGATAGCTTTTTTCGGAGCCTCAGAAGTTATTTATTGTTTTTTTCTAATTTTGTAAATCTGAATAAAAAACGATACACATGAAACACATTCTTTGTACCCTGTTCTTCTCCGGAGCCTTTCTATGCATGCAGGCTCAAGGACATAATTACCCGATTAATCCCGTTCCATTTACCGCTGTGAAGGTTACAGATGGTTTCTGGGCACAACGTCTCAAGGCGAACCGGGAGGTAACGGTTCCCCTGGCTTTCAGTAAATGTGAGGAAAGCGGCCGGTATGATAATTTTGTCAAGGCGGCGCATCCTGATGAGAGCTATAAGATTGGCGGTTATTCTTTTGATGATACAGATGTTTACAAGGTCATTGAAGGCGCCAGTTATTTGCTGCAAACCTATCCGGACGAGAAACTGGAACAGTATATTGACAGCGTTTTGGTATTGGTGGCCGGTGCGCAGGAGCCCGACGGTTATCTTTATACTGCCCGAACCATGAATCCGGCTCATCCCCATGAATGGGCCGGCAGCAAGCGTTGGGAAAAAGTTGAGGAACTCAGTCACGAGTTCTACAATTTGGGACACATGGTAGAAGGTGCCGTTGCCCATTATCAGGCAACCGGCAAACGCAATTTTCTGGATATTGCCATACGCTACGCAGATTGTGTATGTCGTGAAATAGGAGACGGTTCGGAGCAGGTGGTCAGGGTGCCGGGGCATCAGATAGCCGAGATGGCATTGGCGAAACTTTATGTCGTGACGGGAGACCGGAAATATCTTGACCAGGCAAAATTCTTTCTTGACAAACGAGGCTATACGCAGCGGCGCGACGAGTACAGCCAGGCTCATCTGCCTGTCATTGAACAGGATGAGGCTGTCGGACATGCCGTGCGTGCCGCATACATGTATTCCGGAATGGCCGATGTGGCTGCACTCACCGGCGATTCTGCCTACATCCGGGCAATAGACCGTATATGGGATAATATTGTCGGTAAGAAATATTATATAACGGGTGGTATAGGTGCCACTTCCCAAGGAGAGGCATTTGGAAAAAATTACGAACTGCCAAACATGTCCGCTTATTGTGAAACATGTGCGGCGATAGGCAACGTATATCTGAACTATCGTTTGTTCCTTCTTCATGGTGATTCCAAGTATTATGACGTTCTCGAGCGTACGCTCTACAACGGATTGATTGCCGGTGTTTCGCTCGACGGTGGTTCATTCTTCTATCCCAATCCTTTGCAGTCCATGGGACAGCACCAACGGCAACCGTGGTTTGGTTGTGCCTGTTGTCCGTCGAATGTTTGCCGTTTCATTCCCTCGTTGCCCGGTTATGTTTATGCTGTTAAAGACGACAACGTTTATGTGAACCTTTATCTTTCAAATGAGGCAGATATCAAGGTCGGCCGTAAGACCGTCAAGATCCGGCAGACTACCGATTATCCGTGGGATGGCGAAATAAATATCGAAGTGCTTAAAAACACAGTCGGCAACTTTGCGTTGAAATTGCGCATACCCGGTTGGGTGAGGGGCGAGGTCGTTCCGTCCGATTTATACCGTTATGCCGACGGGAAGCGCTTGTCATACACCGTGACTGTCAATGGCGAGGCCGTCAGCACCCGGTTAGAGGACGGCTATTTTACCATAGCACGCAAATGGAAAAAAGGTGATAAGATTAATCTCCGGATGGATATGGAGCCGCGTGTCGTAAAGGCAAACGCCAAGGTGGAAGCCGATAAGGGACGAATCGCGGTTGAACGCGGTCCGGTCGTCTATTGTGCGGAATGGCCCGACAATGATTTCGACGTATTGAGCGTGCTGACCGGTCGCCAACCGCAATTTTCAGTACGTCAGGCACCTGACAAACTGTATGGTATTAATGAGATAGTGACGCCGGTACAGACACTTGCTTATACGACGGACGGGCGTATAGAGGTGACCGACCGCGAGCTGACGCTTATTCCTTATTATGCGTGGGCGCATCGTGGTGCCGGCCGGATGGCTGTATGGTTGCCATCCGAGATCTCGGCCGTGACACCTTCTGCAGGCACGCCGGATTACAAGATTACAGCTTCCCATGTCACGACATCTTTGTCTTCTGTTGCCGACGGGCTGGTACCGGCCAACGAGGATGACCGCAGCATTCCATATTACCACTGGTGGCCGAAGAATAACTCAACGGAATGGATTGTTTATACGTTTGAACATCCGCGCAAGGTCAGTTCCTGCGAGGTCTACTGGTTCGATGACGCCCCATGGGGCGGATGCCGCGTGCCACGTTCGTGGACATTGCATTATCAAGATGCCGATGGTAACTGGCAACCTGTCTCAAGTCCCACTCCTTACACTGTCAGGAAAGGTGATGCCAACATGGTGACTTTCGATGCCGTGACTACCGGAGCGCTTAAACTGGAAGTCGTTTTACCGGAACAGCAGTCATCCGGTATATTTGAATGGACGGTACGGTAATCGTGTGGCAGGGGTGTTGTAGGTATGATGAAAACAGAACTCATTGAGACGGCAGATGGCAGCCACACTCTGTATGTTCCCGAGATGGCAGAACACTATCATTCTGTTAACGGAGCCATCAGGGAGTCGCGCCATGTGTTTATAGATGCCGGATTTAGGCGGCTCAATACCGTGTCGGAGTCTCTTAGAGTGCTTGAGTTTGGCTTTGGTACCGGGCTGAATGCCCTGCTTACCATGGCCGAGGCCGAACACCTGGAGCGTTACGTTCATTATTATACGATGGAAAAATATCCGTTGTCTTCTGATGTCTTTCAAAGTCTGAATTATGCCCGCACGCTTTCTCCTCCGACGCCGCAGGAGTGGTTTGACAGGCTGCATGAGGCACCGTGGGAGACGGATGTGCAGATAACGCCTCATTTCGTTCTTCACAAGATACGTGCCGATTATAACGATTGTTGTTTTCCCGGCAACATACAGTTGGTCTATTACGATGCTTTTGCGCCGGATAAGCAGCCTGAGGTATGGAACGAGCGTATTTTTGCAGCTCTTTTCCAAACCATGCTTCCAGGAGGCTTGCTGACGACTTATTGTGCAAAAGGAATTGTAAGACGGATGTTACAGGCGGTCGGATTTACAGTTGAACGTATTCCCGGCCCTCCTGGTAAACGTGAGATGTTGCGGGCAGTGAAACCGGTTCGTTAGAAGTTTGTTTATGACTATTGTTTCCCGTAGCATTTGCTTGAAAAAAAGCGAGCGGTCGCAGCAAAATTTGCGACCGCTCGCCTTGTAGAAGCGACAGGTAGAAAATTTTGCTGCGACCGCTCGCTGTGGCGGGGGAACCCTGGAATTTTATCCACTAGCCGCAATTTGTTTATATACAATAAATTATGGGATTCTCTTTTGCGTCTGATACTGGCTGACTTTCCGTCTGATTTCCGAAAGATTGTTCCTGTACCTTTATTTATATAATAGCAGGTATGGATTGAAGTTTTTATATACAAATGATTACACCCGTTCTCAGAAAGGCCATATAAGCGGAACAAGCAGCACGGAGATGATGAACGCCAAAAAGTTGAGGGGCAAACCCACTCGGACGAAGTCCATGAACTTGTAGTTACCGATACCTTGCACAATCAGGTTGGTCTGATAACCGATGGGGGTTGAGAATGATGAAGATGCGGCTATGCAAACGACTATGATGAATGGCATCGGACTGACACCTAACTGGTGTGAGAGCGAAATTGCCAGAGGGAATGCAAGCGCTGCCGCTGCGTTGTTGGTAATCAGTTCCGTAAAGACGTTGGTGATGATGAAGAGCATGGCCAACAGGACATAAGGGCCGTGGCTGTGGCTCACATCGATAATGATGGCGGCAATGGCGTCGGCCAATCCTGAGTTGGTCATGGCTTTGCTGATACCGAAAGCACATGCAATGGTGATGAGGATGTCCCACGAGATGAATTTTGTGTATTTCAACGGTGGGAACACCTTGGTCCATGCCATGATAATGGTGGTGACGGCCGCAAAGAAGAACATGTCGAGTTTGACTTCCGGGAACAGTTGCTTGATGAGCGGCAGTTCGCCGACAGTGGCGCCGATAATCATGAATAGCAGGAGAGCGAGTACGAACCCTTTCTTTTTATGCTTGCCGTCGTAAGCATCTTTGCCGTTTGCAATCAATATGAAGACGGATGAATCGCCCCATGCCGCAATGAAGGAATCGTCTGCCATCACTACCAGTGTGTCGCCTTCGGCCAAATGGATGTCGTTGATGTCGCCCTTTATGGGACTACCGTTACGTTTGATTTCCTTTACTTCTACACCGTAATGGCGTTTGAAGTCGAATCGTTTGAGTGTTTTGTTGATACCGGGGAAGCGTGAACCGAGGATTACTTCCACGGGATGTAGGTTTTCAGCCTGTTCTCCGTCTTCGTCTTCCGTCAAAGAGTCGTCTGCGCGTTCTTCCGGCAATAATTTCTTTGAACAAAGCAAAAGGTAGATAATGCCTGCGACCGTAATGGGGACACCGACCCAACTCAGTTCAAACATGCTGAGCCCCTCATAACCCGCGTCGATGAGCATGCCGTGTACCACCAGGTTGGTGGAGGTGCCTATCAGTGTACACATACCGCCGAGAATGGTCACGTACGACAGCGGAATGAGGAATTTTGTCGAAGGCAGATGGACTGCTTTTGCCCACCGTTTGATGATGGGGGCAAAAATGACAACTACCGGTGTGTTGTTGAGGAAAGCCGAGATGAAAGCGATGGAAGGCAGCATGCTGAGTTGTGCCTTGAAGACACTGACTTTCTTTTGCGGCAATATTTTTTTGATGAATCTTGCTAAGGCACCCGATTGCCGCACACCCTCACTGACAAGGAAGAGCAGGGCTACGGTAATCATGCCTTTATTGCTGAAACCTTCCAACATTTCTTTGGGCGTGATGATTCCTACGCACAGAAATACGACGAGTACGGAAAACAAAATCAAGCCGGGTCTCATCTTGTCGGCAATCAGGGCGGCCAACATAAAAACCAGCATTATCAGGACAACGATGATTTGTAGTGTCATTCTATTTTTAATAATGTTGTTTTGAATCGCTGCTTGGGAGGCGCATTTTGCGGCTCGGCAAATAGCCAAATCCCTTGCAAAAATACTAATATATTTTTAAACAGATTCTTTTTTGTCGTTAAAAACTTCAGGTCGAGCCGGGAAAAGACATCGGACTACTGCTTTAATTACCCCAAAGACAGATTTTTTTTAATGTTATAAGGAATATTTGGCAGTGTGATCAAATAACTGTATATTTATGGCAGACAAAAAATATATACGAATGAAAAAATGGATGCGTTATGCAGTGCCGGTTTTGTTGAGCCTGCTTGTCGGTTTTGTTGCCAGCTTGTTCCAGCGGACAGCTTTGGTGGAGTGGTATCCGGGATTAGTTAAATCATCGCTGACCCCGCCTGCTGTTGTCTTTCCCATTGTTTGGACGGTGTTGTATGTTCTGATGGGCATTTCTTTAGGCCGTATTTGGGGGCGGGGAAGCCGCTCGGCCGTGCGTGATTGGATTGCCCAACTGGTGTTGAACTTCAGTTGGTGCGTGGTGTTCTTTTATTTCAGGGAGATGTTGGGCGGCGTAATCGTGATATTGCTGCTTGACGTCATCGTGTTGGATTATATTGTTCTGACCTCGAAAAGGGATAAATGGGCGATGTGGTGCTTTGTGCCTTATCTTGTATGGCTTCTGCTGGCGTCTTATCTCAACGTGTTTATTTATCTGAATAACTTTTGAAATAAAATGTGCTTTTGCTAAGGGAGTCGGGCTTGCGCTTTGGCCGGTTCGTTTTATAGCGTGATGACGCGGTCACCGCGTTGTTTGGCCAAAGTGCTTTCTATTTCTTTCATTTCTTTGTAATGCTGCATGACCGCCATGTAGTTTTCTTTCGATTGGAGGATTTGGGGGTCGCGCAGTTTTAGAAGTATTTGTTTGAGTTCCTCTTCGACAATCGAAAGTTTGAAATCAGAAAGAAGATGTGGGACAAGTTCCATGAGACGTTCCTCGTCTGAGAGTATCTTTTGATTTTTTGTGTGGTATTTGCTGAGTTGGTATTTCTCGCCTGACAGTTGGAAAGCCAGTGTGCTGATCGCTTGGTCAGGATGGTTAAGGAAATATTTTTCTGCATGAAACCCTTCTTCATCTGTATGGTTGAGGGCTTCGCTGAGAATACGCCGGTGCAGGGGAAGATGGAAATTCAGATTGTCTTCTTTGAGTGCGTAGTGGATGTACTGGCATACGGAGACCGGAATGTCCTGTCCGTCTTCGCCTTCCATATAACACATGGTTTTCTCGCCGTGTCGTATGATGGTTTGTACGAGAAGGATTTCCTTGCGGTAGAAGTTGAATGCCTCAGCGCCTTTTTGGGGAATATAACTTACTATTTGTGATTCGACACTGTCGGGGGTGCCACTGCCGCTGATGGAGATGTCGTTTTCGTTTGATGGAGCAGATTGTCCGCTGTTTGTTAGAATGGATGTGGTGACCTGTAACGATTCTTCACCGGTCATACCCGTGACATTTGTTTCGGATGATGGTGTTTCAGACGCGTTGCTGTCGTTCGTTTGTTGTGTTATCGTTGTTTGACCGGTTGTACTTTCTGCCCGCCGTTTCTCGTTTTCTTTTGCGCGCTGTTGTTCTTCTTTTGCTAAACGTCGCTGACGGCCGACGGCTGCAACAAGCAAACGCTCTTCCATATTCAGGATGGAGGCACTTTCCTTGATATAGACTGAGCGCGTGATGTCGTCGGGGACGACAGAAAGCGTGTGGACGATGCTGTTGATAAGGCGTGACAGTTTTATGGGGTCGCCTTGTGCCTCCTGTTGTAACAGTCCGGTTTTGAACTTAATAAAGTCGACCTGATTTTCTTTTAGGTAAGTCTGGTATTCTGCCGCATGGTGTTTTCGGGCAAAACTGTCGGGATCGTCTCCGTCCGGGAGTAGTAACAATTTGACATTCATGCCTTCGGCCAACAGCATGTCGATACCCCGTTCGGAAGCCTTTATGCCGGCAGCATCGCCGTCATAAAGTACCGTGATGTTTTCCGTAAAACGATGTATCATGCGTATCTGGTCGGTGGTAAGCGCTGTTCCTGATGACGAAACAACATTTTCCACTCCCATCTGGTGCATGGAAATAACGTCTGTGTATCCTTCCACTAAAAAACACAGGTCATTCTTTACAATGGCCTGCTTGGCAAGGTACAAGCCGTAAAGTTCTTTCTTTTTTGAATAGATGGCCGATTCCGGTGAATTTTGATATTTTACGTTGACACCTTTTGTCGCTGCATCGAGAACACGACCGCCAAAAGCTACCACTTTACCACTGACCGTCTGGACGGGAAAAATGACACGGCCCCAGAAACGGTCGTTCACTTGCCCGTTGTCACGTTTGATGCAAAGACCTGTCTTAAGCAGGAACTCTTCTTTATAGCCTTTTCGTAATGCCTCTTTATAGCAGGCATCACGCTGGATAGGACTGTAACCTAATTGGAATTTCTTTATAATATCGTCCCGGAATCCTCTGGAACGGAAATAAGCCATGCCGAACGCCATGCCGTCAGGCGTGCTTAGTTGCTCCTGGAAAAAGCGGCAGGCCCATTCATTGACGATAAACATACTCTCTCGCTCCGTTTGTGCCTGTTTCTCTTCCTCGGTTTGTTCGCGTTCCTTTATCTCAATGTGATATTTTTTTGCCAAATAGCGGAGGGCATCGGGGTAGGACAGTTGTTCGTGTTCCATGATGAAATGCACGGCATTACCGCCCTTTCCGCAGGCAAAACATTTGCACAATCCTTTGGAGGGAGAGACGACAAACGATGGTGTACGGTCGTCATGGAACGGGCACAGCCCTTTGTAGTTGGCGCCCGCTTTCTTCAATGTTACGAAGTCTGACACGACGTCTACGATTTGAGCTGCGTCGATAATGCGTTCTATAGTAGCCCTGTCTATCATATTCGTTTAATGTGTGCCGTTTTAAAAAATAACGGCACAAGCTGTTTATACGTTTTATAGAGCTTTATTCACCGATGACGGTCGCTACAATTTTACGTGGGCCTCCGTAATCTCTGAACTCGCAGAGATAGATGCCTTGCCATGTACCTAAATTCAATTTTCCCTTGGTGATGGGTATGGTGAGGCTGCATCCCGTCAGAATGCTTTTGGCATGTGCAGGCATGTCGTCGGCTCCTTCAAGAACATGGTCATAATATGGCTCGTTTTCCTTGATGAGTCGGTCGTATATTTTTGCCATGTCACGGCGTACATCCGGATCGGCGTTCTCGTTGACACACAACCCACAGCTGGTATGTTTTACGAAAAGTTGGAGCAGTCCGGTTTGCGGGAGTGTCGGAAGTTGTGCGAGGATTTCTCGTGTGATGAGATGGCAACCGCGTGGTTTGGCCGTTAAGCTGAATTCTGTTTGGAATATCATTGTTTAGTTTTTTGTCAAGCTTGGTGTACTGTCAGTTGTGGGAACGGGAAGTTCACACCTTGCTTGTTGAACTCGTCATAGATACATTTGTTTATTTTGAAATAAATCTCCCAATAATCGGCTGATACGACCCAGGCGCGCAGGATAATGTTTACACTGCTGGCATCAAGGGCATGCAGGGCAATCAGGGGTTCGGGAGTCTTGAGTATCTTTTCCTCATTGTCGATAATGTCTTTGATGATGGCTTTTACCTTGTCTACATCTTCGCCGTAGTCGACACCTACAATCCATTCCAAACGGCGCGTGTCTTGTTTGCTGTAGTTGATGATGGTGCCGCTACTCATGGCGCCATTGGGGATAAATACCACTTTGTTGTCGCCGGTTACTAACAGTGTGTGCATGATTTGTATTTCTGAAACGCTGCCGGATACGCCTTGTGCTTCAATCCAGTCGCCGACCTTGTAAGGTTTGAACAGTAGGATGATGATGCCGCCGGCAAAGTTTTGGAGATTGCCGGACAGAGCCATGCCGATAGCAAGTCCGCCGGAGGCAAGCAGGGCTGCAAAAGAGGCGGTATTGATGCCGAGGGCCCCAATGACGGCGATAATGAGGAGCATGTTGAGCAATATGCTGAGCATGCTGTGGAAGAAACTTTGGATGGTGGCTTCCACTTTACGGCGTTCCATCATTCTTGTCAGCATGCGTTTGAGCAAGGAGATGATAAAGCGTCCTATAAAGTAAACTGCTACCGCAGCTAATATGTTTTTACCGAGGTTGATACCTTGGTCGATGAGCTTTTCGATGATAATATTTGTTTGACCGCTGCTGATGGCATTTACGACTTCTTTAGCTATGTTCGTTGTGTCAGACTGGATGCTGTCTGACATGATGTTGAGAAAGTTGGTCATTTGTCTGGTATGTTTTAAAGTTTTTGCAAACATACAGAAAAAAAATGAATTGCTAAAATGATTTCTTTTTGATGACACTGTGGAATTTTTCCACAATATTGTGGATGTTTTCCATGGATTCCAATACGTTTGTGGGTAATGTGGGCAAATCATTCTTTGTAACTTCCATATTTTGAAATATGTGTGTATCTTTGCGCCGCATAAACTGAAATGGCATCTTTATTGTAAGTTAATTTTAGATGTTGCATGGATTAAATTGTAGCAAGCATGAAATTTAATTATTTGAGAAAAGATTTCAGGTTCGGCAGAAAGAGGATCTGGATAATGGTTGTTTGTATTGTGGCATTGGTAGGTATATATATAATATGGAAATGGCCGAAGGACGTTGTACCGGATGCACCTGTTGTTGTGGTAGAACCTGTCGGCAAGGATGATGTTGAGATTTATGGGGATTATGTAGGGCGTATCAGGGCTCAACAATTTGTGGAGGTACGTGCCCGTGTGGAAGGTTTTCTTGAAAGTATGACTTTTGAAGAGGGAAGTTATGTCACTAAAGATCAAGTGCTTTTTGTTATTGACCAGCGACAGTACAGAGCTAAGGTGGATAAGGCACGTGCGCAACTGCGTAAAGATTCTGCATCGGTGAGAAAGGCTAAAAGAGATTTGGAACGTATCCGCCCCCTTTTTGAACAGAACGCAGCCAGTCAGTTGGATCTTGATAATGCCATTGCCGCTTATGAAACGGCTGTTGCAAGTGCAGGTATGAGTAAGGCGGACTTGGAGCAGGCCGAACAGGAATTGGGGTATACGTGGGTACGTTCCCCCATTTCAGGACATATCAGTGAGCGTCACGTGGATTTAGGTACTTTAGTTGGAACAGGGGGCAAGTCGTTGTTAGCCACTGTAGTCAAGAGTGATACAGTGTTGGTGGATTTCAGCATGACGGCGCTGGACTATCTGAAAGGTAAGGAACGTAATGTTGTGATAGGGCAGAAGGATGATTCTCGTTCATGGCAGCAGTCGGTGACAATTACATTGCCTGACAACAGCACATATCCTCATCAGGGGTTGGTGGATTTTGCAGAGCCTCAGGTGAATCCTAAAACGGGTACTTTTTCCGTTCGTGCGGAAATGCCGAATCCGGAGCGGGTTTTGCTGCCGGGGCAGTTTACAAAGGTACATGTATTGCTTGACGTGCGGGAGGGGGCTACAGTTTTACCGCTGCGTTCTCTGATGATAGAAAAAGGAGGCGCACATGTATATGTGATGCGTAAGGATTCTACGGTGGAACGCCGTTTTGTTGAGTTGGGACCGGAATTTGGTAATAATGTTGTGGTAGAGCGCGGTATTGTACCGGGTGAGTATATTGTGACGGAAGGTTATCACAAACTTACACCGGGAATGAAAGTGCGTGTTGCACCCAAACCGGCATCGTGAGAGTGTAGTAGTGTGACATTACTGTTCTTGCTTGTTGTTTGTGGCATTTGTGATTATATGAAAAAGTATTACTATATAGTTTCCTGAAAAGGGTCGGATATTCAGATGAATATATGAAAGTGAATTTTTTTATTGACAGGCCGGTGTTTTCAGCTGTCATTTCAATATTGATTGTAATTGTGGGCATCATAGGCTTGGTGAATTTGCCTATTGACCAATATCCGCAGATTACCCCGCCGGTAGTAAAAATCAGTGCATCCTATCCGGGTGCCAGTGCGGTAACGGTGTCACAGGCTGTTGCTACGCCTATAGAGCAAGAACTGAACGGTACGCCAGGTATGCTTTATATGGAGTCCAATAGTTCCAATTCTGGAGGCTTTTCTGCGACCGTTACGTTTGATATTTCCACAGATGCTGATTTGGCTGCGGTGGAAATCCAAAACCGTGTAAAATTAGCAGAGTCGCGTTTGCCGGCCGAGGTGGTGCAAAACGGTATTTCCGTGGAGAAACAGGCTCCGAGCCAGTTGATGACGATTTGTTTGACTTCAGACGATCCAAAATTTGATGAAGTTTATTTGAGTAATTTTGCCACATTGAATGTGGTTGACTTGTTGCGTCGTATTCCCGGGGTCGGGCGTATCTCTAATGTCGGTAGCCGATACTATGCGATGCAGATATGGCTTGATCCGGCCAAACTTGCCAATTTCGGTTTGACAGTGAAAGATGTTCAGAATGTCTTGAAGGATCAAAATCGGGAATCTGCGGCCGGTGTTTTGGGACAACAACCGGTGCAAGGTGTTGACCTGACAATTCCCATTACAGCTCAGGGCCGTCTTTCAACGGCAGCCCAATTTGAGGAGATTGTATTGCGTGCCAATGCGGACGGGTCTTTAATACGTTTGCGTGATGTGGCACGTATCTCACTTGAAGCTCAGTCATACAATACGGAGAGCGGCATCAATGGTGGTAATGCTGCCGTTTTGAGCATTTATATGCTGCCAGGAGCCAATGCGATGGAAGTGGCCGATAACGTGAAAGAGGCTATGGAAGGAATCAGCGCAAACTTTCCTGAAGGGTTAAAGTATGAAATACCTTTTGATATGACAACCTATATATCTGAGTCTATTCATGAGGTGTATAAAACACTTTTTGAGGCGTTGTTTTTGGTGATAATTGTGGTTTATCTGTCTCTTCAGAACTGGCGCGCAACGATTATTCCTATTGTAGCTGTTCCTATTTCTTTAATAGGTACTTTCGGATTTATGCTTATCATGGGCTTTTCGCTGAATATGTTGACTTTGCTTGGCTTGGTGCTGGCTATTGGTATTGTCGTGGATGACGCGATTGTGGTTGTGGAGAATGTGGAACGTATCATGGATGAAGAAAAATTGTCGCCTTATGAGGCCACGAAAAAGGCAATGGACGGTTTGGTCGGGGCTATTATTGCAACATCGTTGGTATTGGCTGCTGTTTTTGTACCGGTAAGTTTTCTTGATGGTATAACGGGGCAGCTTTATCGTCAGTTCTCTGTTACGATTGTAGTGTCTGTCTTGTTGTCGACGGTTGTGGCGTTGACTTTAAGTCCGGTAATGTGTTCGCTGATTCTTAAGCCGGCAAGTCACAAGCGTAAGAATCGTTTATTCAGGCTTATTAACCATGGCCTGAATATAGGTAATCGCAAATATGTAAAATGGATTGGTAGTTTGGTGCGTCATCCGCGCAGGGTGATGCTGGCGTTTTGTATAACTTTGATTTTTGCGTTTGTTTTGCATCGGGTGACACCGACAAGTTTCCTGCCGGTTGAAGATCAAGGCTATTTTACAGTGGAACTTGAATTGCCGGAAAGTGCGACCATAGAGCGTACACGGATAGTTACCGACCGGGCAATCGCATATTTGCGTCAGCTGCCGGCTGTGGATTACGTCCAAAATGTTACGGGAAGTAGTCCGCGGGTAGGAACCAGTCAGTCTCGCAGTCAGTTGACAGTCATTCTTAAACCATGGGAGGAACGTGATAACCAGACGGTTGATGAGATTATGGATGAGGTTCGCCATGAATTGCATTCTTATCCTGAGTGTAAGTTTTACTTGTCAACTCCTCCTGTGATACCCGGTTTGGGTACGGCAGGTGGTTTTGAGATGCAGATAGAGGCGAGAGGTGAATCTACTTTCGATGATCTGGTTAGTGCTGTTGATACGCTGATGGCTTATGCCGGTAGCAGTAAAGAGATTGAAGGCTTGTCTTCATCTTTGCAAGCGGAGATTCCACAACTTTATTTTGATGTCGACCGCGATAAGGTATTGCTTTCCGGTGTTCCGATGTCTGATGTTTTTTCTACGATGAAAGCTTATACGGGATCTGTTTATGTGAACGACTTTAATATGTTTAACAGGATTTACCGGGTATATATACAAGCTGAGGCTGATTACCGTGAACAGCAGGACAATATTGGACTTTATTTTGTGAGAGGCTCGGATGGAGACATGATTCCGCTGACTTCTTTGGGAACGACTCATTATACGACGGGACCAGGAAGTATCAAGCGTTTTAATATGTTCAATTCAGCAGTTGTGCGTGGTACAGCTGCCAGTGGCGTCAGTTCTGGGCAGGCTATGCAGGTCATGGAAGAAATTGCTCGAAAGCACCTTCCAAAAGACATTGGAGTGGAGTGGAGCGGTTTGTCATATCAGGAGAAGCAAGCAGATGGTCAGACAGGTATGATTCTGGTTATTGTATTCCTTTTTGTCTTTCTGTTTTTGGCGGCGTTATACGAAAGCTGGAGCGTGCCGGTTGCGGTACTCATATCCTTGCCAGTAGCTGTGTTCGGTGCTTATGCCGGCATTGCAATGTGCGGACTTGAGAATGATACTTATTTTCAGATTGGTTTGGTGATGCTTATCGGTTTGGCGGCCAAAAATGCCATTCTTATTGTTGAGTTTGCCAAAGATGAGACTGACCGTGGCCGTGATGTCTTGGAAGCGGCATTGCATGCTGCTCAGTTGCGTTTTAGACCTATTCTTATGACGTCGTTGGCTTTCATCCTCGGCATGTTACCTATGGTGATTGCAACCGGTCCGGGTGCAGCCAGCCGTCAGGCTATCGGTACAGGTGTTTTTTTCGGTATGATTGTGGCTGTGACGGTTGGAATTTTACTCGTTCCATTTTTCTTTGTAATGATATACAAAGCTAAGGAGAAAACGCGCAGTGGAAAGAAAAAACTGTTGTACATCAAAAAAGCAGGAAACGGCTATGAAACAGTATAAATGTTTGACTTGTGTATTATCGGTGGCGATTCTGGTATTGGCCGGTAGTTGCAAACTCGGGAAAGATTATGTACGCCCCGAATTGTCGTTACCGGAATCTCTCGATGGAAGTGTCAATGATTCTGTAACAGTGGCGCAGTTGTCATGGGAAAAGCTTTATGCCGATACGCTGTTGCAGGAGCTTATCGCGCGGTCGCTTGTCTATAACAAGGATATGCTCATGGCTGCGGCTCGCATCAAGGAACTGGCAGCTTTGAAACGTGTCAAAGTAGCGGAGATGTATCCTAACTTTGGGGCATATGTTTATGGCGAGAAAGAAGGTGAAAACTATGGTGGTAACAATTATAACCCCGATAATGAGTTTGAATTGAAGGTCGTAGCATCTTGGGAGCTGGATCTTTGGGGAAAGTTACGCTGGGCGCGTGACAAATCCCTTGCTGAACTGATGGCTTCAGTGGAGAATAGGCGTTCGCTGCAAATTTCATTGATAGCGCAAGTAGCGGAAGCTTATTTTGATTTGGTGGCACTCGATAACGAACTGGCCATTGTACGCCAAACGGTGGAGGCGCGAAAGGAAAGTGCACATTTGGTAAAGTTACGGTATGACGGTGGACTAATTTCGGAAATTCCTTATCGTTTGGCGCAGGTGGAGTTGGCTAAAACGTTGGCGATGATTCCTGAACTTGAGCGAAAGGTGACATTAAAAGAGAATGAATTGGCTTTCCTTACGGGCGAATATCCTTATTCTATCCGTCGGGTAGCACGGCCTACGGACATTATTCTGCCAGATACGTTGCCAGTCGGGCTTCCTTCTGGTTTGCTTGAACGCCGTCCTGATGTGCGGATGGCAGAACAGGAACTGATGGCCGCAAATGCCAATGTCGGTATCGCTTTTACAAGTCTATTCCCTTCTATTTCGTTGACTGCCGGTTTTGGAGCGGAGAGCGACGAATTGGTGGATTTGCTCAGGTCGCCGCATCATTTGCTGGGTGTAAAATTGCTTGAACCGCTTTTTGCAATGGGAAAAAATCGTGCTACGCTAAAAGCCCGTAAGGCGGCTTTTGAGCGTGCAGTCTATGGCTATGAGAAAGCGGTGCTTGCAGCTTTTAATGATGCGTACAATGCTATTGTGGAGTATAACAAAGTGAAGGAAATATATAATGCCCAACGACGTTTGGAGGAGTCGGCCAAGACGACGTTGGAGTTGGCACAACTGCAATATGTCAACGGCGCTATCGGTTATATGGACTTGTTGGATGCACAGCGAAGTTATTTTGATGCTCAGTTGGGATTGAGTAATGCCGTGCGTAACAAGCAAACGGCTGTTGTCAATCTATACAAGGCTTTAGGTGGCGGTTGGTAATAAACAATCCGATCCTGTCAAGTGACTACCATGTATGAATGGTGTATGCACTTTGCAGGACCGGATTGTTTGATTCTATTCGATTGTATTATCTTCCTCTAATGTGAATGAGCTACTACCGTCGAAACAGTGGGTACAGACTTGACATTTTGGAAGTCCAATAGCTTCTATCAATGTTTCAAGCGAGTTGAACTTCAGTGAAGTCAGGTTAAGACGTTTGGCAATCTCATTGACTAACCTTTCATGTTCAGGTGTTCCGGTCATGGAGTATCGATCAAGTTTTGTGTTCTCGTCACCTTCAAATTCTTTTATCAGTCGTCTGGTGATAAGTTCCATGTCGCTTTTTGATGAGGTAAAATTAATGAAAGGACAACCGTAAATGAGTGGTGGGCAAGCAATGCGCATGTGAACCTCCTTTGCACCATCTTCAAAAAGTACTTTCGTGTTGTCACGTAACTGGGTGCCGCGAACGATAGAATCATCACAAAATAAAACGCGTTTGTCTTTGAGCATATCCTTGTTAGGGATAAGTTTCATTTTAGCAACCAGTGATCGCATTTCCTGATTGCTGGGCGTGAAACTTCGCGGCCATGTTGGTGTATATTTTGAAACGGCGCGTTGGTAAGGGACTTTCTTGCCTGCTGCATATCCTAAAGCCATGCCGATGCCGGAATCGGGGATGCCGCATGCGTAATCGATTTCTACCGAATCGTTTTCTCCCATTTTCTTGCCGCATGTATACCTGACTTGCTCAACGTTTTTGCCTTCATAACAAGACGTAGGGAAACCGTAATAAACCCATAAGAAAGAACAGATCTGCATTCTGCTGTTAGGTTTCCTGAGTTGTTCCATCTTGTCGGCTGAAAGGCGGACAATCTCACCTGGACCAACGAAATAAACGGTTTCGTAACCTAAATTAGGGAACGCAGTACATTCCCCTGAGGCTGCATAAGCTCCTTCTTTCTTCCCGATGACGATAGGAGTACGTCCCCAACTGTCTCGTGCTACAATGATACCGTCTTCCGTCAATATCAACATTGAGCATGAGCCTTTTATTTCATGAAATACATTTTCTATTCCTTGTACAAAATTTTTTCCTTGATTAATCAGTAAAGCAACTAATTCGGTGGGATTAATTTTGCCGGAGCTGAACTCGGAAAAGTGCATGTTTTGTGTGAGTAGTTTTTGTGCCAGTTCTTCCAAGTTATTTATTTTTGCAACCGTGACAATGGCAAAACGTCCTAAGTGGGAGTTCATCAGTAATGGTTGTGCGTCGGTATCGCTGATGACGCCGATACCTGCATTTCCGCGAAACTTGTTTAACTCTGCTTCAAACTTGGTGCGGAAATATGAATTCTCCAAGTTGTGGATTGAACGCAAGAAACCATGTTCTTCACTGTAAGTCGCCATTCCTCCGCGACGGGTACCCAAATGCGAGTTGTAGTCTGTTCCATAAAACAGGTCTGCTACGCAAGCGGTTTTTGAAATCGTACCAAAAAAACCTCCCATAAAGTGTATTATTGTAAAAACGCCACAAAATTATAAAAAAAGCCGCATTCATACAATATTCATTTTTTTGTTAACTTTGCTGGTATGAAAAAAAATGATGCCAAGTCTGTGGCGAAGTGTATAAGTTTTCTTTGCGTGTTTATGCTGGGGTCATATGTCCAGGCACGTTGCGAGTCGGCTGATTCCATTATCAGCCGCATGCACCTGACAGCTGGCAAATATGCTGATTATGTTGTGGAATATAACGCCGGACTGTATATTAAGTCGCAGATGGACATCATCGACAAAAACATAGGATTCAGGTACATACCCGGTCTCTTCAGAAGTGAAGATGATGCAAACCGTTATCTTGTGGAAACATACAGTGAGTTACATTATACGGCTCCCAATATTTATGACCAAAAAGTGAAGACGCTCTCAGGGACCATCAACGATTCACGTAGCATACCCGGGATGTTAGATTACTTTAATGTTAATATTTATGCGCCTTATCTGCTTGGGGAAAAACTTTTATCTCCATTGGCACCGAATAGCTGGCGTTATTATGTTTACAGGATAGATTCAGTGTCGGTTGACAGTCTTGGGCGGGCAGAATTCCATATCCGGTACAAACCGAGGAACAAAAGTTTTCAGCTTGTGGAAGGAAGCATTGTCGTGACCGACGGGGTTTGGAGCGTTCGGCGTTTTACATTCAAGGGGAGGTTCGAACTGATGGAGTTTCAATGTGCTGTTGAAATGGGAAAGGTTGGCAGACCGGATGAATTTCTGCCGGTATATTATGATGTGGTTGTACTTTATTCATTTATTTACAACACTGTAGAGGGCTATTATGAGGCTAAGCTGAAATATCATGATATACAGACAAAAGAAGACCGGCTGTCGGATGAAACACGTAAACGTGGCTATAATCTTTCTGCTTCGTTCTCGTTAAGTTGTGACCAAACTGATTATTTGCATGATGAAGCTCGTTTCGATTCTTTGCGTCCTATACCTTTGACCGATGCGGAAAAACTTATTTACCGCAAATATCATCGCAGTCGGTCAAAGCAAAAAGATCGTGTTCTTGCCGATAGCTTACGGGCGCTATCCAACGATGACAAGTGGAGTGCGGTTGGCGGTTTCTTTTTCGAGGACAACAAGTGGAAGTTGTCAGACAACATTACTTTGCGAACATCACCGTTTATCAATCCTCTTTTGATAAGTTACAGTAAGACAACTGGCGTGTCTTATCGTCAGAATTTGAAAGTCAATACAGTCTTTGGTGGTCAGCGATCCCTTTATGCAGGTGCGCGGATCGGTTATAATTTTACGAACCGCGAATTTTATTGGACGTTGGAGACTGATTATAATTACAGTCCGGAACATCTCGGCACGCTGCATGTGAGCCTTGGTAATGGAAACCGTATTTATAACAGCCGCATCATGGAAGAATTGCAGCAGTTGCCAACCGACAGCGTTTTGGATATTCAGTCGTTAAACTTAGAGGAGTTTACCGACTTTAATGTGGAGGTTAGTAATCGTATAGAGTTGGTTAACGGGCTTAGCTTGCAGGTGGGCTTGATTTATCATCAGCGAACGCCTATAGAGAAGCCTGACATTCCGTTCAACAATATGAATCTTCCTGAACACGTGGCCGAAGGTTTGAATTCGAGTGTCCGTTCCAGTTATAGGACTTTTGCACCACGTATCAAATTAGAATGGACTCCTTGCATGTATTACTACATGAATGGGCGCCAGAAGGTTAATTTACGTTCAAAGTATCCTACTTTTATCTTTGATTATGAGCGGGGACTCAAAAACGTTTTCAACAGTTCCGGCGTATATGAGAGAATAGAGCTTGATATGCAGCACCATGTGAAACTTGGATTGTTGTATAATCTGTATTATCGTATCGGTGCAGGTTTTTTCACAAATACGGAAGAGACCTATTTCGTAGATTTTGTCAACTTCAGGAAAAGTAATTTACCACACGGATGGAATGACGAGATAGGTGGAGTATTTCATGCACTTGGCGGGAGATGGTATAATGTGTCCCCTTATTATGTCAGAGGACACATTACCTATGAGGCGCCTTTTCTTTTGTTTCGTCATCTTATCAAATACACCAGCCATGTGCAGAATGAACGGATATATCTTAATTTGCTGACGATGAAACATCTCGGGCCTTATTTTGAGTTAGGATACGGTATCGGGACGTTTGTTTTCGATGTTGGTGCCTTTCTCTCCTTGGAACATTTTAGCAAGGTCGGTTTTGGTTGTAAATTTACCTTTGAACTTTTCAACTGACGCCTTGTCACTTTATGTCTTGTGTTCCGTATTTGGGAGGTAGAAGGCAATTATCATGCTTCAAGTTTCTCTTTTAGGAATTTTCCTGTATAACTGCTTTCACAGGCTGCTACTTCGTGAGGTGTTCCGCATACGACAATGCTGCCTCCCTTTTCGCCTCCTTCAGGTCCCATATCGATGATATGGTCGGCGCATTTTATGACTTCCATATTATGTTCAATGATGACAAGCGTATGTCCGCGTTCTATCAACGCGTTGAAGGCAGCCAACAGACGTTTGATGTCATGGAAATGGAGGCCGGTGGTCGGTTCGTCAAAAATAAAAATTGTGGATTCAGCTTTTTCCAGACCCAAATAGTAGGCTAACTTGACACGCTGGTTTTCGCCTCCGGAGAGCGTACTTGATGCTTGCCCTAACTTGATATAGCCTAACCCGACGTCTTGCAGCGGTTGTAGCTTTTTTACTATTTTGGTCTGCTTGTGGTCGGCGAAGAACTCTAATGCCTGGTTGACGGTCATGCTCAATATGTCGTTGATGTTTTGTCCTTCATAGCGTACTTCCAATAAATCGCTTTTAAAACGTTTGCCGTGGCAGGACTCGCATTCCAGTACCAAATCGGCCATGAACTGCATTTCTACGGTGACGGTACCTTCGCCTTTGCATTCTTCGCAACGCCCTCCTTCGGTGTTAAATGAAAAGAATCCGGCAGTGAACCCCATTTGTTGTGCCAGCGGTTGGGCTGCATAAAGTTTGCGTATTTCGTCATAGGCTTTCACGTAAGTCACCGGATTGCTGCGCGAAGATTTACCGATGGGATTTTGGTCAATGAACTCAACGTTTTTAACCATATTTATGTCGCCTTCGAGTCCGGCAAATTCTCCCGGTCGTTCTGCAACTTCATCGAACTGACGTTTCAACGCACGGTAGAAAATATCGCGCACGAGGGTTGATTTGCCTGAGCCGCTGACACCTGTTACAACGGTCATGACGTTCAACGGGAACTTGGCATCTACACCCCGCAGGTTGTTGGCGCGCGCGCCTTTCACCTCAATGAAATTGTTCCATGGCCTGTAATGTTCGGGAAGAGCGATAGTATCCGTTCCGGTCAGGTATTTCACCGTATAGCTTCGTGTCTCTTTAGGTTTCTCTTCAAGCATTTTCCGCAAGTTGCCTTCAAATACGATTTCGCCGCCTAAACGTCCAGCTTGTGGCCCGATGTCAATAATGTAGTCGGCAGCTCTTATGATGTCCTCGTCATGTTCCACGACAATGACCGTGTTGCCTAACTGTTGGAGTTGCCGTAACACGTGAATCAGTCGTTCGGTGTCGCGGCTATGCAGACCGATACTCGGTTCGTCAAGAATATAAAGTGAACCGACAAGGCTGCTGCCGAGCGAAGTTGCCAGGTTAATGCGTTGGCTTTCACCGCCCGAAAGCGTATTGCTTTGGCGGTTCAGGGTAAGATAGCCCAGACCTACTTCTGTGAGGAACGTGAGCCGGTTATTTATTTCTGTGAGCAGACGTTGTGCCACTTGTCGTTCGTGTTCGCTGAGTTGCAGTTGTTCAAAGAATCGTTTCAGCTCCGTGACAGGCATTTCCACTAAGTCGGAAATGGCACGTCCGCCAACTTTTACATAGTTTGCTTCAGGACGGAGGCGTGTGCCGTGGCATTTCGGGCAAACGGTCTTACCTCTATAGCGTGCCAGCATCACGCGGTACTGTATTTTGTACTGGTTTTCTTCCAGCATCCTGAAGAAATTGTCAATACAAACCTCATCGCGAGGGCTCGTTGCGTCTGCACTACCATGCCACAGGTAGTCTTTTTGTGCGCTTGTCAGACTGTAATACGGTTCAAAAATCGGGAAGCCGGCAGCCGAAGCTCTCCGACAGAATTCGGTGCGCCATTCGCCCATCTTTTCGCCACGCCAGCATACCACTGCACCATCGTAAACGCTTAAGGTAGAGTCGGGAACCACTAATTTCTCATCAATGCCGATAACCTTTCCAAATCCTTCGCAGGCCGGACAAGCACCTATGGGCGAGTTGAAGGCAAACAGGTTGTCGGTGGGTTCCTCAAAAGTCATGCCGTCTGCCTCAAAGCGCGTAGAGAAATGATGGAGAATGCCCGACGGATAAAAGCGTAACAGACATTCACCGTTACCTTCGTAAAAGGCAGTTTCGGCAGAGTCGGTCAGTCGGGAGATACTGTCGGCTGCATCATCGCAACTCATACGGTCGACAAGCAGGTAAAGCGTTTGTCCTGAATAACAGTCTGCGTTTTCGGTCAGTTGCTGCATGGCGTCTTCCATCCTGATTGTTTCACCTGCAGCGTCCAAACGTGTGTATCCTTGTTTCAGATAACTGTCGAGTTGAGCCAACAGAGTGCGGCCTTCGGGGACGATGAGTGGAGTGAGGACAGCAAAACGCGTGCCTTTGGAGTAGGATAGCATACAGTTGACCACATCTTCCGCCGTGTGTTTCTTGACTTCCTGTCCGCTGACGGGCGATACGGTATGTCCGATGCGTGCGTAGAGCAGGCGCATATATTCATAAATTTCTGTGGATGTACCTACGGTAGAGCGCGGGTTGCTGCTCGTAACTTTCTGTTCAATGGCAATGGCCGGCGGAATGCCTTTAATATAATCGCATTCGGGTTTGCTCATGCGCCCCAGGAATTGGCGGGCATAGGCTGACAGGCTTTCCACATAGCGCCGTTGTCCTTCGGCGTAAAGCGTGTCGAAGGCTAATGACGATTTGCCGGAACCTGACAGTCCGGTGATGACGATGAGTTTGTTGCGCGGTATTTTTAGTGAAATGTTTTTGAGATTGTTGACACGCGCACCTTTTATTTCTATATAGTCGTTCATTATGGCATGCATTGGGTTTTATCCATACGCAAAGTTACAATGTTTGCGCCGAATAAGCAAGGACGGCTGCCGAGCCTGTCATCCTTTCTACCGGAATGTTGCGGAATGGTTGGGCTTTCGACGGTAGATAAGGATTGCAATGATGTGAAAAAGACACTTTTATGCTTTTTTATTTGCATTGCATTCGACATTTATTGTATTTTTGTGTCCGAAATGACTTTCATGATGAAAAAACTAATCCTTTTATTCTTGGTCTGCATGACCGGTGTCAATATGGTGGCCCAGTTAGCCCCGAAGAGAGAGTTCCGCGGTGCGTGGATTCAGTGTGTCAATTACCAGTTCATGGGTATGGGTACTGAGGCCATGCAGCAAGAGTTGGCGCGTCAGCTTGACGTATTGCAGCGTTGCGGCATCAATGTTATTCTATTTCAGGTGCGTCCGGAGTTTGATGCCCTTTATGCAAGCAGTTTTGAACCATGGAGCCGTTATCTTACAGGGCGGCAGGGGCAGGCACCTGCGCCATATTGGGATCCTTTACAGTGGATGGTCGAACAGTGTCATGCGCGTGGCATGGAGCTGCATGCATGGATAAATCCTTATCGTGCCAAAACGAAGGGGACGAAAGAATTGGCCAAAAGCCATCCTTATTTCAAACATCCCGAGCGTTATTTTGAATATGACGGACAGTTGATCATGGATCCGGGCATACCCGAGAATAGGGATTATATCTGTTTGGTTGTCACAGATATACTTTTACGTTACGATGTGGACGGCATACATATAGATGATTATTTTTATCCTTATCCCGTGGCCGGATTGCCAATCCCCGATGACCGTACGTATGCCCGGTATGGCAACGGTATGGAACGCGGTGACTGGCGACGTGAGAACGTCAACAAGTTTGTGGAACAAATGTACGAGTGTATTCACGAGATTAAGCCATGGGTAAAATTTGGCGTTTCTCCTTTTGGTATCTATCGCAATCTGAAAAGCGATCCGGAGAAGGGGAGCAACACGCGCGGATTGCAAAATTATGACGATTTGTATGCAGATATTCTCAAATGGGTTGACGAAGGTTGGGTAGATTACAATATTCCTCAGGTGTATTGGGAAATAGGTCATCCAACTGCTGATTACAGTATCTTGGCACGTTGGTGGAATGAGCATGCCGGTAATCGCACATTGATTATCGGGCAGGATGTCGATCGCACGGTAGCCAAGTCCGACCCGGTAAATCCGGCACAGCATCAGATGGTGCGCAAGATGTCCTTGCAACGTTCCCTGTCGAATGTGGAGGGCAGTTGCCAGTGGTATGCGAAAGCCGTTGTCGATAACAAGGGTAATTATGGTGACATGCTGCGGTACAATTACCATCGTTATCCGGCTCTCCAGCCGGAAATGCCGTGGATTGACGGAAAGCGGCCCAATAAAGTGAGGGGATTGAAGGCTGTTTGGACGGAAGATGGTTACATTCTCTTTTGGCATGAGCCGCGCGGTCGTAAAGAAATGGACAAGGCCGTGCGTTATGTCGTATATCGCTTCGAGGATGGCGAGCATGTCAATTTAGATTATGCAGAGAATATTGTGGCGGTTACTTCTAATACTTTTTATAAATTGCCTTATGAAGACGGTCGTAAAAAATACACTTACGTGGTGACGGCGCTCGACCGTTTGCAGAATGAATCGAAAAGCAGGAAAGAGAAAGTTAAACTTTAAGTTGGAATGGTATATTAAAAGGACTTGTAGCTTTGTATAGAGGCCATTTTTCCATCGGGGGAAAGGCAAGGGGCGGAAAAACCAGCGGTTTTTCGCCTCTTGTTATTTTCAAAAGGTTTTTAAATATTTGGATATTGCGTCATTTTGATATGTAATTTATTCTTTTGCTTTTTGTTTTATTGCTAAAGTTATTAAATTACTTTGATTTTGTTACTTGTTTTTTGTTTTATATTTGTGTTTGAATAGAAATGATATGTTAAAAGGTGTAAACTTTCTGTTTGCTATAGAAACGTTCTTAAGTATTTGCTGAAAAGTTCTTATTTTAGGCGAAAGTTCTATTGTGTTCTCATACACATAATATTTACCGTAAAAGTCCTTCAATCCTTCACTATTGGCGCGATTGTCTGAGAGTCAATTTGTTACCGGTGAATGATATTGTCTGTACGTTTTCCATCTTTATTTGTCCGGAGACTTAAAAATTCAGTTCCGGCTGCACCCGTTTATAATATTCGCTGCGACCTGTTGCTTTTTTATCTGCGACCTGTCGCTTCTGCAAGGCGACAGGTCGTATCAGTAAGGCGACAGGTCGCAATTTTAGCCATGTCATTTGTCCGTTTCTTTTTATGTGAAATATTTACAAATTGTCGGTTGTGTTGCTTCTTCTGTTGATGTTGAAGTTATTCTTTATTGGAAGTTCTCTTCCGTGAATCTTTCACTTATAACCGCTTGTACAAATGTGTTCTACGCTAAAAGTGAAGGAGTGAAGGATTTTTTCGGCATATTGTTTGTTGAGGTAGTGGTTTGGGATGAAAAAGAAAAATGAAAGAATAGTGCTGCATTGGCATATTCTTTCATTTTCCTGTGATTCCGTTGGGACTCGAACCCAAGACCCACGCCTTAGAAGGGCGTTGCTCTAATCCAACTGAGCTACGGAACCATCCTTTCTAATTGGCCGCAAAGTTAGTTGTTTTTGGGTAGATGTGCAAATTTTATACCCGTTTTTTGCGTTCCGACGTATTGAAAGTTTTTATTTGTTCTCGCTTCTGGTATAAACTGTCTGATGCAATTCAGAAATTTGTGCTTTGATATAAGTATCGTTTGATGCTCTTTTTTGCCGTTTTCTCAAATTCTTCATTGCGCATAATGACACGTGTGATTTGTGAGTAAGGTGGCAGTTCCTTGTTTAATTCGTCTTTTGAGATTTCTAATTGCCTGAGCAAGCTTTTTTCGTCTAATCCGTGTTTCATACATTCATCTATGTCGGGATAGATGAGAGCAACAAGTTTGCTGTTGCTCATGGTGATGAGTGACTCATTGACGAAAGGCATGTTGTTCAGTCGTGATTCTATCTCTTCGGGATAGATGTTTTGCCCACTTGCGCTGAGCAGCATGTTTTTGCATCTGCCTTTGATGTAAATTTGGCCTTCCTCGTCTGTTATGGCCATGTCGCCTGTGTGCAGCCAGCCATCCTCGTCGATGACTTGGGCGGTAGCGTCAGGATTCTTGTAATAGCCGCACATGAGGTTGGTTCCCTTGCAAACCAGTTCTCCGGGTGTGTTCAATGGGTCGGGACTGAGTATCTTGAGTTCCATCCGGTCTGCCGCCTTTCCGCAAGACATGTATGCGATTTCATTCCATGGGCTGTGGCAGATAATGGGGCCGCACTCTGTCATGCCGTATGCTACGGAATAGGGGAATCTGATTTCTCTGAGAAATGCTTCCACTTCCGGATTGAACGGGGCGCCGCCAATGATGATTTCTTTGATGTTTCCACCGAATAATGATAGGCATGCTTCGCGTGCGTGTACTTTTATCTTGTCGCTGATGACGGGGATATGGAGCAGGAGTTTGCCTAATTTGTTGTCGATGGACGGGAGAATTTCTTTTTTGATGATTTTTTCAACAACGAGAGGAACGCATGAGATGACCTTTGGATGTATTTCCGCAACCATGGTCATGATGATTTTTGGTGATGGCATGCGGGTTAGGAAATACAGGTGCGCGCCGGCGCATACCCCGTAAAGAAAGTCGAATACAAGTCCGAAGACATGGCCCAATGGCAGCATGGATACAATATTGTCGCCGGCTTTCAGGCCGATGGTACGTTGGCAGAACAGTATGTTGGAAACAATGCTGCGGTAAGGTAGCATGACACCCTTTGAGAAACCGGTGGTACCCGACGTGTAATTGATAATGGCCAGCTGTTCCGGTGAAGTTTCTGGCTTGAAACTGACATGGTCTTTCAGGAACAGCATGGGAAATTTCTTGCCAAACAATGCGTTGAGGTTTTCCCTCGCAAACTCCAGCTGTTGCGAACGGCTGGCAACTAAATTGAAATCCTTGACGCAAATTACCCCCATGATGTTGGGCATGCTGTTCTCGTTGAGATTCTCCCATACCTGGTCGCCGACAAACAGCAGTTTGGCTTCACTGTGGTTTACTATATTATGGATGTTGTCAGGTTTGAACTCATGCAGGATGGGGACAATGACCGCGCCATAAGTGATAGTCGCAAGGAATGCCACACACCAGTTGCCGCTGTTCCTGCCGCAGAGAGCTACCTTGTCTCCTGGTTGGATGCCCGCGGCTTCGAGCAACAGGTGGATTTTTGTGATCTTACGGGCTACATCTTTATATTGTAATGTTTCGCCGTTGTAGTCGGTAAACGCCTTGCTGTCCCAATTTTTTTTTATGCTGTTTTCAATAAGCGAAATGAGCTTTTCTTCCATGGCTTTGATTAGATTTAAACTAAAACGCACAAAAATACGAAAAAAATAGCTGATAATGAAAGTTGACTGTCCTAATTTTGTTCTGTTTGTCCATAAAGTTGTGTGATATTGCTTTTTTTACGAACTTTGTAGCGGATTCACATATGTATAAATTAGGTGTTATGTTGAAGGAAACGAATAGCGTAAAAAAGGCGGCCTTGTTTGATTTGGACGGCGTGGTATTTGATACTGAAGCCCAGTATTCATGTTATTGGGATGCAGTAGGTAAGATGTATTATCCCGAACTGGAAAGATTTGGTTCTAAAATAAAAGGGCAGACGCTCACGCAGATATTTGAGAAATGGTTTCCTGACAAACCGGATGTGAGAGCCCGGATAGCTTCAGAATTGGATGATTTTGAGAGAAACATGGTATATGAATATGTGCCAGGAGTGGAGACGTTTTTGGCTGCACTGAAAGCGGCCGATATCCCGACTGCGGTTGTGACAAGCTCCAATGCTGAAAAAATGTCGAATGTTTATAAGGCCCATCCTGCTTTTGAGACTTATTTCGACAAAATATTTACATCGGAGTATTTTAAACGTTCTAAGCCTGCTCCTGATTGCTATTTGCTGGCAGCCGAGATGCTGGGGGTGCCGCCAGAACGGTGTGTTGTATTCGAGGATTCATTTCACGGTCTCGAGGCCGGGCGGTCGGCCGGGATGCGGGTTGTTGGCCTGTCTACAACTAATCCGGCAGAAAGTATAAGATGCCTATGTGACAGCGTGATACCCGATTTCAAGGAATACACGTTGGAAAATATGATGGACTTTTTCGTTTAAGAATTTTATTTTTAGTAATTTTGTGCCGTTTTTTTAAAATACAGGATATGGCAGGTTATTTAGTAGAAGATACGCGGAAAGTGACTACGCGCCGGCTGATAGAGATGAAGCAGCAGGGCAAGAAAATAGCGATGCTGACGGCTTATGACTATACGATGGGGCAGATTGTTGATGGGGCAGGTGTAGATGTGATATTGGTCGGCGATTCAGCTTCCAATGTCATGGCGGGTAATACGACAACCTTGCCCATTACGCTCGACCAGATGATTTATCATGCCACTTCGGTGGTGCACGGTGTCAAGCGGGCGCTGGTTGTGTGCGATATGCCTTTCGGGTCATATCAGGTCAATTCTGCCGAGGGTGTCACCAATGCCATCCGTATTATGAAGGAAAGTGGTTGTGATGCGCTCAAGCTCGAAGGCGGTGTGGAAATCATCGAAACGGTGAAAACCATTCTGGCCGCTGGAATTCCCATTATGGGACATCTCGGTCTGATGCCGCAAAGCATTAATAAATATGGTACTTATGCTGTACGTGCCAAAGAAGAAGACGAAGCTGAAAAACTCCTGTCTGATGCCAGAGCCCTGGAAGAAGCCGGTTGTTTTGCCATTGTGTTGGAGAAAATTCCCGCGACGTTGGCTGCAAAGGTGGCTTCGGAGCTGAAGATACCGGTTATCGGTATCGGAGCCGGCGGTGACGTGGACGGTCAGGTGTTGGTTGTCAATGACATGTTAGGCATGAACAAAGGTTTTTCGCCTAAGTTCCTGCGGCGTTATGCAGATTTGAATGCTGTCATGACCGATGCGATAGGGCAGTACGTGTCCGATGTGAAGAGCCGGGATTTTCCGAATATTGAAGAGCAGTATTAAAAGTGGGGAATTTGGAACACACAGACAGCACGTTGTGGCATGCCAACTTTTTGAGAGTGGTTTTTGCAAATTTGATGGCATGTATTTCAACGTATATGTTTTTCCCCGTTGTTCCCTTATTCTTGAGGGGGAATGTTGGTCGTATCGACGAGGCCTTGGTGGGAACTGTCGTTTTGTTTTTGGCCGGTTGGTGTTTGTGTGCTCCTTTTTCTAATTATCTATTAGATACTTATCGTCGAAAAAACGTCGTATTGTGTGCTTTGGTGGGATTGATGGGAACGGCAATGTGCTTTACATTGGATTTCCCCATGTGGATGAGGTTTGTTGTTCGCTTTTTACAAGGTGCCTCGTATGGAATATTTCAGGTGGCATTGGGTAGCACCTTATTGTTGGATCTGACAGACACGAGAATGAGGACGGCCGGGGCTCATGTATATTACTGGTTTTCCCGGGTTGCCATGATTTTTGGACTTTTTTTTGGGCATTTCATTTTGGTTCGTTGGGGAGTATCTGTTTTTATAGTGGTTTCGCTTGTGCTTTTGGCTTGTGCCGGTATGCTGCTTCTTTTTTTGCAAGTACCTTTTCGCGCACCGTTGGAACCTCCCTTATATACAACGGATCGGTTCTGGTTAGTTCGTGGTAGCCGCTTGTTTTTTTCGTTATTTATTGTTACATTCCTTACAGGGTTCGTGTTAGGTCAGTACCAAGACGCTTTTTTTTATATTCTGGTTGCTATAGGGTTTTGGTTTTCTTTGCTCATTCATCAGTTGTTTCTTAGGGAACGTTTCCACCAAGAGTTGGCTATAGGATTCTTTTGTTTGCTGGCCGGTTCTTTTATGGGAATGTTGAATCCTCTGTTGTATAATACTCAATTTATTGTAGCGATATGCATGGGAAGCGGAATAGGCTTTGTGACAAGCCGCTTTTTACTCTCGTATGTGCGGGTTTGCGGACATTGTGAAAGAGGGACTGCTCAGTCGTCATATTTGTTGGGATGGGATGCAGGTATATTGTCCGGTTATTCCTTGTCTGTCGTGCTTTTACAATATGGTTTTAAGATGTATCATGTAATGCCTTTTGTTCTTTCTTTTGCGGCGTGGGCTTTTTATATCTTCTTTATAAAGAAGTGGTATGAAAGAGTAAGATGTAGATGAAAACAGGAAAATTAGCGATGATGTCGATTTATGTTTTAAAACATAAATAAGGTGTTTTTTTAGACTTTATTATGGGTTTTAACAAAAATATCATACCTTTGATACTTGAAATATAAGGTAAAGCGCCTTTTTTATAAAAAATGTTGAATAATTAACCTAATGAAATCTAATTTGAACCATTATATAAGGCACAAACTCAAGGGCTTGTTATCTTTATTGTCTATTATGAATGATAGGCAAAAAGATTGTGAGTTTTTGTGGCTGATAAATTCGCCTCCTGCTCCTTGTCGCTTTTTGTAGCTCAAGCAGAATAAGATAAGTGTACGAAATCAAAAATATAATTAACCTAATGAAATATGAAAGATAAAGGCATTAAAATGTATCGTTTGACTTTTTCTGCCGGATTGTTGCTCGCCGTTGGTGGATTGTGGTCCTGCCAGGATGAATTACTTACCGGGCAGCCCGATTGGCTGGGAAGCAGCATTTACGAAGAATTGGAGAAACGAGGTAATTTCTCAACGACATTAGCCCTTATTAATGATGAGGATGTGTCGCCAAAAGATGTAAACGGAGAGACCGCTAATGCGCGGACATTGCGGCTTACGGGGTCAAAAACTTTATTTGTTGCAAATGATGATGCCTATAAGGCTTTTTTTAAGAGTAATCCGTGGGGCGTCCGCCGTTATGAGGATTTGACGGTTGCACAGAAGAAGTTGCTTTTTAACTCTTCGGTGGTAAATCAGGCTTATTTGATTGAATTAATGTCAAATATTGCTTCTGAGACGGCAGAACCGGAGGCGGGGGCATGTATGCGTCGCAGTACAAACAGCGTCATTTACGACAGCGTGCCCAAGTTGACGGCAAAAGATATGCCGGATAATGAGTATTGGGCAAAATACCGTTTACAGTATCCTGATGGCGGAGACAGAAAAATGACCGTCATGCGGGATGACAATCCTGTATTGATGAACCATTTCCTGCCGGCTTTCATGCAGTCAAAAGGTATAACGGATGAGGACTTGGCATTCCTGACAAATGGTATTTGCCAGGATAATGAGGAGGCTTATGTTAACGGACGCCATGTCATGACACGTGATGTGACTTGTCAGAACGGTTATATCCAGATACTTGACAGTGTGCCGACACCTCTCAATACCATGGCTGAAATGATTCGGAACGACGAAGAACTTTCTACATTCAGCAGTTTCCTGGATCGTTTTAGTGTGCCTGTATATGCCGGAAGCGATGCAACGAAAAAATATAATGATGCTACAGGTGATGATATCGACTCCCTGTTTGTCTGGCGTTATTTTAACGATGGATTCGGCAGTGATACTGAAGGTAATAATAATGCTTATTTTACTTATAACGGAACGAGGATTAACGATGTGCTTCCTTATGATCCGGGATGGAATGCTTATGCAGATGGTGTACAGGGAGCTCCAAAGGAAAAGGATATGGCGGTTATCATTGCACCTACAAATGCTGCTTTCTACAGGTATTTTGCAGGTCCCGGCGCTTCTTTATATGCCCGTTATAACGAAGATGTGAATGAAATACCCAATAATGTGGTAGTGGAGATTTTAAATGAATTCATGCGGAATTCAGTGATTCAGACGGTACCCAGTAAGTTCGGTTCGGTTAATAACTCAGCCCAGAATAATTTAGGCTTGGATAAAGGTGTTGTGGGGGGTGAGACAGGTGTCTTTGCTTGTGTCATGTCCAGCAACGGAGTGGTTTACAAGTCCAACGAGGTGTATTCTGTGCCGGCATTCTCATCTGTTTATTTGCCGACTTTGATTTTTGAGAATTTAAAGATCATGAACTGGGCTATTAATGAGTATGGATATGATGCATGGCTGAAATCCATGGATTCGGAGTATATGTTTATTATACCGTCCGAAGAGGCCTTACGGAATTATGTGGACCCTGTTGATTATCAGAAGACCCAGAAAACGCTGACGGAATTTTATTTTGATGAGAGTCAAGGAAAGGTGAGATGCCGGCGTTACAATGCTGTGGATGATGGAAATGGTGGTCTGACGCGTGCAAGCGAAACGCCGATAAGTGACCCGTGGAAAAATGTGGCTACAACAGATGGAGTAGATGCTGAAGATGACTATGTAGAGAATCGTCTTTCGGATATATTGGAGAATTGCATTATTGTCAAGGACAGTATCGATCCGGGACGAGGTAAGGAACTATGGACGACAAAGGGCGGTATGCCGATTGTTATTGAGAATCCGGGAAAAGATGTTAAAATCTATACGCCTTATCAGAAAGAAATTGCGGGTGATGGCGAGTGGGAAGCTATGGAGGCAGCGGAAACAGATGGATTTTTTGATTATGGTAAAAATCCCGGTGGAAACGGTCTGGCATTTATTGTAGAGAAAGAAGCGCCCATGTCTGCTTCGAAGTCGGTCATGACTATCTTGAATGAATTAAACGATGATGATAACCGATATCAGGAGTTTTATGACATTTTGGCTTATCTCAGTAGCGAAGGTCGCCTGCTTCAGGAAAACTATGATTTTAAAACTGCATCTTCTGATCCAAATGCCGCTAATGTCTCAAGGACAGTATCCAACGGCTTGACGTTTAATATCATGAATAACTTTAATTATACAGTTTATGTTCCATGCTCTGAAGAAATTGAGAAGTTGTACCAGTATAATATATTACCTGACTGGGAGAAAGCATTGGAACTGTCTGAGAAGTTAGAAGATATGTCATTATCTCCAGGTGAATACGACGAGATAGAGGCAGAAAGAGACAGCATGAATGTTTTGTTGGAGAATTTTGTGAGATATCATGTACAGAATAATGCCGTTTATCTCAATGCACATGCGGTGAAAGATGGTGATTACGAAAGTTCTTTGTTGCTGAACGGACGTTTCGCAACGTTATCTTTGTCAGGAACAGGCAATACGAATTCCTATCAGATTATATGTAGAGACGGATCCGGCAACGCTGTTACTCAAACGCCAAGGACAATTATAGACGGTAATTATTTCGCACGTGAATACCGGTTCCGTGCCGGAGTAAAAGCGCATGATAGTAAAGAAACAAGCGCACAGATTACTTGTTCAGACATAACTAGAGCAACCAGAATTTATAATTCCTCTACGGCCGTGATACACTTAATCGATAAGCCTTTGCTTTATACTGAGAAAATGTGTGAGGCTTATGAAAATGAACAGAACTATCAACCTTAATGACAAATCAGATGAAAAGTTTTAGATATTATATATTATTGTGTTTCCTGCTCATTTCGGGTGTCGCAGGTGCGCAGGGGATTACTGCAGTCAGCGGAACGGTCTCAGATTCCTTTGGACCGTTGATGGGAGCTGCTGTTGTAGAAGTGGATGCTTCAAACCGAAATATATCTGCTACGGTGACGGATATGAATGGAAACTTTACCTTGAAAATTAAAAGTGACAAGAATAAGTTGAAGATCAGTTTCGTCGGTATGAAAGCGCAGATCCTGCCCATTAATAAAAGGGTCTATAATGTAACGCTTGAAGATGCCATGGTCCTGAAAACCGTAGAAGTCAGGGCAAAAAGGATAATGCAGACTTCAGGTTTGGCCATACCGGAAAATGAAGTGTCATTTGCATCTCAGACCATTGATGCCAAGGAGTTTGAGGGATTGGGTATTACGTCTGTCGACGAAGCCTTGCAGGGACGTATTTCCGGTCTGGATATTGTAGCAAATTCAGGAAACCTGGGTGCCGGAACGACCATGCGTTTGCGTGGTGCTTCTACCATCAGTACGCTGACCAGTAGTGAGCCGTTGATTGTTGTCAATGGAGACGTATGGAATGTTGATCAGGAAGATTTTGATGTCAATACGGCTAACGATGAGAAGTTTGCACAGTTGTTGAATATCAACCCTGAGGATATTCAGAAGATCAGCGTGTTGAAAGATGCGGCTGCAACAGCCATTTGGGGCTCTCAGGGTGCAAATGGCGTCATCGAGATTACGACCAAGCGTGGACGTCGCGGTAAACCGCGCTTGTCTTATACATTCCGTTTGACAGGTAATTATCAGCCGGATGGCATAGATCTTTTGACCGGTGACCAGTATACGATGATGTTGAAAGAAGCCTATTTCAATCCGCGTCAGAGTACGGTGGCTGAGAATATTGAGGAGTTGAATTACCTTGTTGCCGGTCAGGGATTTTCTGAATGGCAAGCCTTCAACAATAATACAGATTGGGTGGACGAGGTGAAACAGATTGGTTTCCGCCAACAGCACAGTATAAATTTAACGGGTGGTGGTGAAAAAGCGATGTTCCGTATCAGTGCAGGTTATGACCATGAAACAGGATCCATTATCAAGCAGCAACTGGATCGTTTTACAACCCGTATGGCATTGGACTATTATGTCAGTGACCGTATCAAGATTATCAGCGATTTCTCATTCACTTATACGGACAATCAGCGAAACAGTGACGACCTTTTGGCCATCGCCTATAAAAAGATGCCTAACTTGGCTATTTACGAGGAAGATGAGCAGGGACGTTCGATGGGACGTTTCTACCACATGCTTAAAGCCGATGATGAATTGAAAGATCAGCGTGCATTGGTGAACCCGGTGGCAAGTGCCGAATATGCCAAGAACCGTAATAAGACGTATGCTGTCGATCCCAAACTGGAAATACAGTATGACCTTTTGGGTATAGATGACACCAGCCATCGTTTGACTTATAACGGTAAGGTTGTAATGAACGTCTTCAATTCCTATACGGATACTTATTATCCGCGTGATTTGACAACGGATAATTGGAATGCAGCAGGTATAAGTACAGGTTCAAGTGCCTCTTCAAAGAGTTTGGCTTTTACAACAACGCATACTTTGACCTTTAAACCACATTTTCTTAATGAGGATCATTCCTTCATGGCTTTGGGACGTTTTCAGTTGGTATCAGGTACGTCGAGTGATCAAAGTACAAGTGTGTATGGCCTTCCTCACGGTATAGAATCACCGAGTGCCGGTGGTGTCGTGCCCGGCATGTCAAGTGGTTTTGGGCAGTGGAGAAGTCTTTATTATACCTTTACGGCTCACTATGCCTACAAGGAGCGTTATGTGTTTGACGTATCCGCCCGCATGGATGGAACAACCAAATTTGGGCCGAGCAAGCGATGGAACGTTTTCCCCGCGGTTTCCGGTCGATGGAACATTGTTGAAGAACCATGGATGGAAGGAACACGTGAGTGGCTCTCCATGTTGTCTATCCGTCCGGGTTGGGGTATGGTCGGCAATCAGCCAACGCAGGACTTTTTATATCTTAACCAGTTGGGTTCAGGATCGAATTATTTGGGTTCACCGTCCATGAGTCCTTTGAATTTAAGGTTGAACACCTTGAAGATGGAGCGTATATATACATGGAATGTCGGATTTGATTTGGGCTTTTGGGATAACAAGTTGACGATGGACATCAACTTATATACGAAAGACACAAAGGATATGTTGATGGGGAATTTTGCTATTCCCCACAGCGCCGGTTTTGGCACTTACGCATATTTCAATACCGGTGACATGAACAATAAGGGTTGGGAGTTCAATATCAATACCAATCGAATTATCCAGAAAGGTAAATTCTCCATGGATGTGAATGTGACGTTTGCCAATAACAGAAATGTGATTACAGAATTAGATCCCATTTTGTTGGAAACGATGAACACTGTATGGGAACCGAAAAATGCATTCTTGCTACAGCGTGTTCAGATAGACAATCCATTCGGAGCGATATATGGCTTTAGAAGCAAAGGCGTATACCAGTATAATTACGAGACTTATCTGTCGAAAGACAGGGCTGCCCGTGAAGGTGACGCTGAAGCGCAAAAATGGTTGAATGATTTTGCGGCTGAAGGTAAGACTGCACCTATAGTCTACGATGCCAATGGACAGGTCGTGCGTGATATGAGACAGGATCCATTGCAGATGCGTTTCAATTACAAGGCCAATGGTGTAGGTTATTATGAATTCAAGGGGGGTGATGCCATTTATGAAGACGTCAACCATGACGGAAACATCAACCAGTTGGATATCGTCTATTTGGGTAATTCTTTGCCGAAGTTGACGGGAGGTTTCGGGTTTAGATTTAATTATGGAAAATGGGCTTTGAATGCGCAGTTCAACTACCGTGTTGACTATGATGTGGTGAATATGGCGCGTTTGAACATGGAAAGCATGTCTTCAAATAATAATCAGAGTCAGGCGGTGAATTACCGTTGGAGAAAAGAAGGAGACATCACGACCATTCCGAGGGCGATGATAGCCTCAGATGGTGTTCCCAATTATAATACATTAATCAGTGATCGTTTTATTGAGGACGGAACATTCCTGCGCTTGAACTACCTGCAGATTTCTTATGGTTTGAGTGACAAGCATGCCAAAAAGATCGGATTGAATGCCTTGCGTTTCTATGCCAGTGCCAATAATCTCTTCTGTTTGACAAAGTATACGGGCGTAGACCCGGAAATGGGATATGGTGGTTATGGCGTTACTACAGACAATGCTCAAACGCCAAGGGCTAAGTCTTTTACTTTTGGTTTAACTGTTGAATTCTAATAAAGATACTATGAATAAAAAAATAAATAAATGGGTGAAGGTAACGCTTGTGGCAGCCGCATGTTTGCCGTTAGGCGCATGCTCGGACTTCCTTAATGTGGATCCCCTGACAATCGTTTTTGAGGATAACTACTGGAAAGAGAAGAACGATGTGGATCAGGTGGTAACAAGTTGTTATGTTCGTATGCAGAGTGATGATTTCCTGCGGCGTCTTTTTATTTGGGGCGAAAGTCGTTCAGACAATGTCAGAGACGGTTATAAGGCGAATTTCGATTACAGCAATTCGGCTGAAGGCAAGATCCTCGATGAAGACCTTTTGGCTACAAATGTCTATACGGACTGGTTGTGTTTCTATGATGTCATAAACCGGTGCAATCTGGTGATAGAGAAAGCGCCCAAAGTGGCCGAACTGGATCCGGCGTATTTGGAAAGTGACATGAATGCTACGATTGCGGAGGTAAAGGCCCTGCGGGCTTTGTGTTATTTCTATTTGGTACGTACTTTTAAGGATGTGCCCTTTTATACCTATGCTTATGTCAATGATGAGCAGCCGACGGCTTTGTTCGTTACAGACGGGGATGTAATCGTGCGTACGCTCCTTGATGATTTGAAAGGTTGTTATACTCATGCATTGAAGGCCTGGCCGGCAGTTAACAATGAAGATGTAAGTTATGGCCGCATTACTCAGGATGCCATTTTGTCATTGATGGCCGATATGTCTCTATGGATTGGTAATTTTGAAGATGCAGCATCGTACGCAGGCCAGGTTATAACCAATAAGTATAATAAGTTTTATGAGAAATATGGTCTTGCTGCAATGGTTTCGGTAGATAATAAAGATTATTATCCGTTATTTCCTGATTTTGACCCCCAAAAGGGATTTCCTGCAGGTACTGCAAGCCAGATGTTGTTTGGACAGGGTGGTAGCATAGAAAGTATCTTTGAATTGGACTTCAGCAGCAGTTATAAAACTGATGGTACGGCTGCCAATGAGATGTTTTCGGAGTTCTTTTATCGCGGAGTGTTTCAGGCATATAGTGGCCATGACGCGGGCCCCGGCATATTTGCGCCAGCCAAAGAACTTTGGGAAGAAATTCAGGATAATGAATTGTTCCTAAGTAATACTGATAGTCGAATTGTCAGTTCAATGTGGTATTCAGATGCGAGTGATCCTGAACAGGCTATCGTGACTATTGCCAAGTATGCTTATATGGGTTTTACTCTTCCGATTTCTAGCACTGCTTTGACTGCGGCTATCTGGATGGAGCGATCGGTGGATGATGCCAACTGGATTTTTTATCGTGTGAGTGATGTAATGTTAATGAGAGCGGAGGCTTTAATCTGGCAGATATCCGACAGTGAGGTTCCTACGGAGCAGGACAATAAACTTGCAGATGAGGCCTTTAAGTTGATTAAGGCCGTAGCGAACCGTTCATCAAGAAATTCAATATCAGCGCTGACAAAAGATGATTTTTCTAATAAAAACGATTGGTTGAATTTGGTATATGATGAGCGCCGACGTGAATTGTTGTTTGAAGGAAAACGGTGGTTTGACTTGGTTCGCCGTTCTCGTCTTGAAGGCGATACTAAATATCTTCTTGAGAAAGTTTCTTCTAAGTTTGAAGGCGGACAGGCCGTAAGTGCAACTTCCAGAATGGTCAATCTTAATGGTGTGTATTGGCCTTATTCTCAGGATGAGTTGAAGAAGAATCCTAATATCAAGCAAAATCCGGCTTATCCAAGTGCGGAAGATAATTCTTATGAATCTACAAAATAACAGATGATGTATGAAAAAGAACAATTTTAAAATATCGTTTGCTGTTTTAATATTGGCCGTTTTACAAATGGGACATCTTACAAGTTGTCAGGATGATATGGCAGCAGATAGCTATTATACCTTTACGGGAGAAACAATGAGCGATTTCCTTGATAATAATCCGAACTTCAGTCTTTTTAATCAGATTGTAGAACGGGCTGGAAGGAAGGCATTTTTATCTTCACGCGGTATGCGGACACTTTTCCCGGCTGTAAATGAAGGCGTTCAGGCATTCCTTGATGAAAACGGCTATAGATCGGTGGAAGATATTACACCTGATTATTGTGATATCTTGGTAAAAACAGCTATAGTAGAGAACTTTTCCATATATACAGCGCAACTCGATTCTTCTGTGCAGTATAATAATGAGTTGGATTTGCCTTTGGTGTTGCGAACCTCTTCAGATACGGTTGATGCTAATGGTGTAGCCTTGACGATTATTAATCGTAAATCAGCCATCATTAATGAATTAAAGAATGATTCTGTAGAAAATGGTGTAGTGCAACCGGTAACAAAATTATTGGTTCCCAATTTGAGCTTAGGAACGGCGTTATTAGATGAATTTAATGAATCAGAAGGTTTTCAAATTTTCTATGAAGCGTTGAAGCGTACAGGAGTTGCTGATGAATTGGCATTGTATGATGATCGTGATAACGATTATCAGGAATGGAAAAATAACTATGAGGATTTTCGTAGGCTATGGTCCGGGCATAGATGGTATACGGCAAAAAGACCAGATCATTTGTATCGAGGTTATACTTGTATGATCGTGAAGGATAAAACATTATATGAGAAATATCCGGATAGATTCAGTTCATCAAAAACACTGGATGAGAATTTAAAAGCCTTGTATGATTTAGCAGTAGAGAAGTACTCTGATGAGCAAGCTGCAAACATTTTTGGTTTGAATAAAATTATTGAAGAATCAGATGATGAAGCATTAATAGGAAAGACTTATAAGGAGGCATATTGGCAATTTACGGAAGAAGCTATCAGAAGTCCATATAATCCTTTGCACATGTTTATGGCTTATCACGTATTAGACCGTAAATTTGATAGTACAGACAAGATGATTAATTTGTGGGGAGCAGATCCTCAATATGCAAGTCCTACTGAGTGGGTGTCTACTTTACTCGAGTTTTCATCAATGAAGCTGGAGCGACTTTCAGACTCTCGTGTGGACCCGGAAATGAAACAGACTGGTTATTATATTAATCATGCGGCAGCTTCCGAACGTTATTCAACGAAACGTGTCAGAGGGTCCATTCTTTCTGTGCCGTCTGTAGAAAATTTCGTCCTGAATGTTGCGTTTTATTATGTGGATGACGTGTTGGCTTATGATACCGATATGCGTTCTGTTGTAATGAATACGCGTATTCGTACGGATGTGATGACACTATTTCCGGAACTTACTAATAATAATATCCGAATGAGTGGCAATTTTAAATTCCGTGAGGATTACGATGATGATGAGAGTGGTACTGATGGTTTTAACTACTATATACCCCCTTCATATTTGGATAATGTTTCGATGAGTGGAAACACAACTATGTTTATCATGCGGCCACACCCTTCTTATTGGAATATGGGTGGAGATGAAATAAATTTTTTGGGTAATGATTATGATGTAGAATTCCGTTTGCCAGCAGTTCCACCGGGAACTTATGAGGTGAGAATGGGATACGCCGGAATGGCGGATAGAGGTATTGCACAGATTTATTTTGATGGCGAACCTGAGGGGATTCCTATGGATTTGCGTTTTACAGCAACAGATGGGCGAGTTGGTGGAATATACGGGGTAGAGTTGTCTGAAGAAGAATTAGAAGAGAATAACCGTACGATGAAGAATAATGGCTTCTATCGTGGTCCGGCAAGTTTATGTCGTATTAGGACACAAACAGATGGGCCTGATTTTACCCCTGCCAACGTCGAATATTTTGATAAGATTGCACCAATTATGCGTAAAGTTTTATGTACGACATATTTTTCAGCAAATGAACATCACAAATTGCGTGTTAAATCGGTGTGGTCCGGAGCTGAAAAAGGTTGTTTCATGATAGACTATATTGAGCTTGTACCTATTGCAATCTGTGGTACCGGTGGTTTGGGTGAAGACATTTATTAATGTTCAAAATGGAAAGTAAAATGAATATGAAACTAAAATATTATGCACAAATAGGTTTGACTGCTGTGGCAGTCGCCATTTCCGGTGCCTCTTGCAATGATGTTTGGGATGAACATTATAGTGTTAATTCTATGGTTGCAGGTGGTGAACTATGGGATGCCTTAAATGCATCCGAGGATCTTAAACCTTTTTGCAAAGTGTTGGATTCTTGTGGATATAAAAAGGTGTTGACCTCAGGTCAGTCTTTCTCCGTGTGGGCGCCAAAACTTACAAATGCAGAAGCAGATCAGTGGATTGCTGCGTATAAAACGGCTAAAGCCAATAATATTATCGACGATGAGAATCCGGCGATTCATGAGTTTATTCGTAACCATATTGCATTATTCAACAATCAAATGTCGTCCTTGACAGATGATACATTGAGAATGATGAACGGTAAATTGATGCGATTCGGAAACGGTTATCTGTTGGACAGAATTGACAAAACTCCTGAAGATGGCGTACGTATCGAAGGGCAACCTGTCCATTGTGCAGACGGTGTACTCTATAAATTACAGGGACAGACTTCTTTTTTTCCGAATATATGGGAAAGGGTTCAGGCGGATACGATCGGAGGCGATATTGCTTTGGACAGCCTGGCTGATTTCATAAGTTATTATGAGCGTGTGGAAATCGATGAAGAACTGAGTGTGCCGGGTGGTGTCGTAGACGGACAGACGGTGTATTTGGACGAAGTCTTCAAATACAGCAATGACATTCTTGATGCCAACAAGCAGATTAATACGGAGGACAGTTTGTTCTGGTTTCTTGCACCGACCAATAAGGTATGGAAAGAGAAAATGGAAGAGTATCAGAAATACTTCCAGTATCAGGACAGCCGTATGGAGGCCGGTGATTCTTTGAGGAAACTTTATTCCGGACTCATGCTTTTGAATGCCTCCGTTTTTAATGTGCGTAACCAGCCGTCAAGGAATTTTAATGTGGAGAATCCTGATAGCATTTGTTCAACTTCCTATCTAAGAGGAATTCCGGGTTATTATGTTTATGACAAACCTTTTCAAAGCGGAGGTATATTGGAAGGACTGGAAATGAAGGAATGCAGTAACGGCCGTCTTTATAAATCCGGTTCTGAATGGCGTATTGATCCGAGATCGACATACATGATGGGGCATTGGGACATAGAAGCGGAAACCTCGGATAACTATACAGTAATACCTATCGGCAGTGCTTCTGATGAACAAAAGAAAGCAGTGACGGCGTTGGTCATGAACGGTAATAATGATGACTTTCCACTTTCAGGCGGTAAATGTCTTCTTGTACGTAACACCAGTACGAACCGGAGAACTTATACCGAGGTGTCTTTCCTTATACCGAACACGCTTTCAAATTGCCCATATGATATAAAGGTGGTGTTCGCTTCACCGCTGGCTTATGATTCCTTAATGAAAGACGATGCAAAGTTGAAGAGAAAGTTTAGTGCGATGATTAACTATTATCCTTCAACGGCAGATAATACCATGAAGCCTAATCCGGATAATTTGCCTGTTGGCAGTAGAAATTACGAGTTTGAGGTTAATGCGGAAAAGACCGACACAATAACGGTGACAGGCGACACGCCATTTATTTTCCCGGTTTGTAATTACGGATATGGTGAGGATGAGGCAAAAGTAAAGCTTACTTTGCGGACGCCAAGAAAAAGTGCTATAGATGATGGTTATAGTGGCGATCTGGTAATTGATGAGGTCCTTCTAATCCCGAGGCCGGATTATGTAAGCGATAGTGATAATTAAATGTGAAACGATTTAGGCTTAATATTACATGAAAAGATATAAATTCTATTACGTGGCTCTTATGTTGGCGGGAACATTGCCCATAGCAGCCCAAGAGTCAATAGAGGCGGATACGGCATCTGTCCGGATGGTTCGTGAACAGATGAAGAACGTTAAAAAGCGTCCGGTGTCGGGGCGGGTGTGCAGTGTATCCGGCAATACGCCGTTACCCGGAGCATTGGTGAGTGTGAGCGGCTATGAGGGTTACAGTACCTTGACGGGTGAGGACGGAACCTACCGGTTGGAGGTACCTGAATATGCAACGTCTTTACAGATCCAGGCACCCGACCACAATACGGTGCGGGTCGGCATAAATAAATCAGGCCGGCTGCGCGATGTCGTGATGTATTCGGCATCGGTGGATTCAAAGTATGAAAGCGATGAGAATATATTGAATACGAATACAATTTCGGATTTTGAGTTTAGCGATCCGTTGAATATTTCGTCTGCCATAGCTGATAAATTGGGCGGTGTCGTGCGCTCGGTTTCTCGAAGCGGTACCCCGGGTATCGGGCATTACATGACGCTGAACGGTATTAATTCGTTGTATGGAAATGCACAGCCGCTGGTTGTGATTGACGGTGTTATCGTTGACCAGCAGTATGACCGCTTGATGATTCACCAAGGCTTTTATAATGATATCCTTACGTCTATTAATGTAAATGAGATAGACAAGGTGGAAGTCATGACGAACGGTACGGCCATTTATGGTGCAAAAGGTGCGAATGGTGTTATTCTCATAACGACCAAGCGTAACACAAGTTTGGCAACCAAGATCGACGCGACGGCCTCCATGGGTATTACGACCCTGCCGAAGTTCACGCCGATGCTGAATGGAAAACAGTTTAAGAATTATGCTTCCGACCTTTTGAAATCAACCGGTACAAGCGCAACTGAGTTTCAGTTCCTGACAGCCGATCCTTCAGATTATTATTATAATAAGTATAACAATAATACCGATTGGAACGACGAACTGTACAGAACGGCATTTTCACAGAATTATGGCATTTCCGTACAGGGAGGTGATGATGTGGCCAGTTACTTCTTGGCACTTGGTTACAACGGCGCACAAAGCGTGTTGAAAGAAGACAATATGAACCGTTTGGATGTCCGCTTCAACACGGATGTAAATCTGTATAAACAACTGTTTGTCCGTTTCGATGTGTCATACAGTAACCAGACTCGTAGCCTGCATGATCAGGGCGCGCCGGAGAGTTATGATGAAGGAACCGTAACGTCAGTCAATTATCTCGGTATGGTAAAAAGCCCGATGTTGAGTCCTTATTCATACGCTAACGGACAAATTTCGGATATTGCTTTGGATCTGGTGGACGAAACCTATCTGGATCAGGCCTTGTCTCATTTGTCAGGCGTTAATTACCGACTGGCAAACCCGTTGGCGATTAACGAATATGGAACGGCACAGAACAAAAACTATTTCGAGAATTCTTATTTGAACATTGCCGTCGAGCCGAAATGGGAATTTAATGATCATTTGTATGCCAGTTCGCTGTTCAGTTATACGCTGGTGAATACCAATGACAAGTATTATGTTCCGGTAAGTGGCGTACCTTCTTATTATGTGGCTTCGTTAGGACTGACAAGGGAGAATGAGATCCGTTCTTTATATTCATCTCAAAGTTCTGTTACCAGCGATACCAAGTTAGCGTGGGACAACCAGTATGGAGGACATACCATAGGACTTCTCGGCGGATTCCGTT
The DNA here is from genome assembly GCA_949299545.1 of uncultured Prevotellaceae bacterium. Lineage (GTDB taxonomy): Bacteria > Bacteroidota > Bacteroidia > Bacteroidales > Bacteroidaceae > Paraprevotella. The sequence continues at coordinate 67,251 of CASGAM010000006.1, forward strand.
ATTTGAATGATACCTACAAGATGGACAGCCAGCTTGGTTATAACAATGGAACGGATAAGACACCGTTTATTAACAATACCCAGAATAAGTCAACTTCAGGCTTGAGCAATCAGTCCATTAACCTGACGTGGTATGCCAACGCCCGTTACGATTACAGAAAGCGTTATTTCCTGGAAGGAAGTCTGGCCATGGAAACGTCCTCACGTTTCGGTCGGGAAGTGAAAAATGCCTTGAAACTGTGTGGTGTCAGCTGGGGCGTTTTCCCGGGTATTCAGGCCGGCTGGGTAGTCAGCAATGAAGATTGGTTTAATGTCAAAGGCATAGATTATGTAAAACTGAGCATGGGCTTCGATGTCAGCGGAAACGATGGAATGGATGCGGATGCAACCCGTACTTATTTTGAAAGCGTACTCTTCCAGGGACTTGCCAATGGTCTGGTGATCGGCAATATCGGAAATGAAGAGTTGCAGTGGGAGACAACCCGGCGTTTCAATTTCGGATTTGACATGAACTTCCTGAACAACCGTTTGAATTTGAAGATGAATGTGTTCAAAAGCTGGACTGATAATTTGTTGACATACCATGAACTTAATTTCGTGACCGGTTTGGAAAACAACTGGGTTAATGGCGGTTCTTTGGAAAATAAAGGATACAATGTCAGCTTCAACGCCCATTTGTTGGCCAAAAGAGACTGGAACTGGGAACTTGGCGCGAGTGTAGGACATTACAAGAACAAACTGACGGCCTTGCCGGACGGCAAAACTTCCGTAGAGAACAGTTATTATGGCGCAACCATCCTTTCTCAGATTGGACAACCTGTAAATTTGTTCTATGGTTACAAGACAGCCAAGACAAACAACGGGACTATCGTTTATGCAACATCTGAAGAGGCGGCTGCCGACGGACTTTATGTCATAGCAGAGAATGGAATCGACCATATACCGTTCGAAGCGGGTGATGTCAAGTATGTCGATAACGGAAATGGCAGTATTGGGAAAGAAGACCGTCAAATCATCGGTGACCCGAATCCGGATATTTACGGTAACATCTTTACCACATTAAGCTATAAGCGTATCAAACTGGATGTCAACTTCAGTTATTCGCTCGGTAACGATGCCTATAACTATTTACGCTCACAGCTTGAAGGTGGCAACCGCTTCCTGAACCAGAGCGTAGCGATGCTGAACCGGTGGACTTATGAGGGTCAGGTGACAGACATGCCGCGTGTAACGTGGGAAGATCCGTTGGGCAATTCCGCATTCAGCGACCGTTGGATCGAGGATGCAAGTTATTTAAGACTTAAATCATTGACGTTAAGCTATAATTTGCCCATAAATAATGTGTTTATTCAAGGGTTCACTGTTTGGGCTCAGGCCAATAACTTGTTTACATTGACAAAATATTTGGGTCCGGACCCGGAATTCTCATTGGGTAACGGTGTTTTGGAACAAGGTATTGACCGAGGTTTGCTGGCAAACTGTCGTAACTTCATGGTAGGAATTAAAATCAATCTCTAAAATTTCAATCTTATGAAACTAAAATCCTATATATATAAACTTTCGTTCGGTATCGCATGTATTTGCGCAATGGGAAGTTGTGCGGATATGCTTGAACCGGAATCTGTTTATAAAATCTATGAGACCGATGAAGGACACTTGAACAACCAGGCTGATCAGGCGACTTCTTTAGTAGGTATCATCTATAAGATGGCGGCCATTGGTGACCGTACCAATTTGTTGGGCGAAGTGAGAGGCGACTTGGTGAGTCTGACCTCAGCGGCACATTCCGATTTGCAGGATCTGGCCAATTTTAACATCGGGGATGATAACAGATATAATAATCCGCGAGATTATTATGCTATCATCAACAACTGCAACTATTATCTGGCGCGTGCGGATGAAAACATCAAGGATGTGGCCGGACACAGTATTTTCGGCGAGGAAATCGCACAGGTGAAAGCCATTAGGGCCTGGACCTACTTGCAACTGGCAATGATCTACGGTAAGGTTCCGTTTACCGACAAACCCTTGCTGACAGAACAGGATGCAGACGAGGTCAGTCTGGATTTGCCGGACCGTAAAGGGATTAAAGAGATTTGTGATTACTTCATCAACGACCTTACGCCCTATGTGATGGTAGATTTTCCGACGCTTTATACCGTTGCATCCATTAACATGGGACAATGCTGTTTCCCTGTTTATGTCGTTCTCGGTGATTTGTACCTTTGGAGAGCATCACTGACCGGTAATACGAATGATTATCGCGAAGCAGCCAGATGTTATTTTAACTGGATTGTGGATACGCGCAACATCAATGGCGCCACTAAGTCTGCTTATAAGGTTTCACCTGCGTCCCGGACTTATTGGGAGATGAATACAAGTTCAATGGGCAATAGTTTTTATGCGAATGGGGGAATGTCCTGGCAGAACATCACCATCATACCGATGGACAGTGCGGCAGCGCAAGGCTATTTTTCAGAGGTACACACGTTGTATAACAATAATCATGGCGAGAGTTGTAGCGACTTGAACGTATCATCTCCGAATCCCGTTTCCATTACGCCCTCCAATGCCATGCGGTCTTTGTCTATGTCGCAATCCTATTATTTCCTGGATAACGACGGCAAGCATGTGGATGTTGTCTTGTCTCAGGATCAGGAGGATTACACCGGCGATTTGCGCCAGGCAGTATGGTGCCGGCAGTATACGACCAATACTTCAACCGGCGGCCAAACCGGAACCTTGTTGTTGCAGAATATGTGCCGGCAAGATAATTATAATATAACGGTCTATCGTGCCATGGATGTATGGCTCCGTTTTGCGGAGGCTATGAATGGCGCCGGCTTCCCGCGTGCCGCATACGCGGTTTTGGCAACAGGACTCGATCCGGATGTCTTTAATGACAGCATCGCGCCCTATTGTGCCAACCCGTCAGAGCTTGACTTTATCAATTCGTTAAGTCAGAATACGGCATTCCTCAACGCACAATATAAGACAAGAAACGGTTATTTGGAATATACTGATCCAAGCAATCCCGATAACGGTAATACAATGGGTATACATGCCCGCGGTAGCGGTTTCTGCGAATATGACCCGCTTTATGCCTACCCGATGCAGGATACAGCTGTAGTCGCTTATCGTAAGATGCAGACAGACAGTATTGAGAAATATGTAGCCAATATCGGTAATATCCAATGGCCTGAGGATACGGAAGAAGAAGATAAATTGGCATTGGCGACCGAAATGGGTAAAAAAGCAGCCCTGATTGCATGGGGTAAACTGGAAGAAAATCGCAGCCAGGAGCAATGCCGCGTCGACAGCATGATTCTTAATGAAATGGCTCTGGAATGTTGCTTCGACGGAAAGCGTTTCTACGACCTGATGCGTTTTGCCAAACGTTATAATGACAATGGCTATGTGGCAGACCCAGTAAGCCGACGCAGTGGAGCGGAAAATGCTGCAATCAAAGCAACATTGATGGATGAAAATAACTGGTATCTCAGTTGGCGCGGACTCATCGGTGTTAAATGACCGGCTAATTTAAGGTTACAGATCGATTAATAACATTTTCATAAACAACACCCTTGGATTCTTCAATATCCAAGGGTGTTGTTATTTTTCTGCGTATTACTGATGGACGTTGTCTTTTGGTTTCAAATCAGATACGTCGCCCGGCGGCTAATAAGTATTATGTAAAGTATCTGTTAAACAGCGTGTTATAATCTTTGGTTATGCCGGCCTTTTAGCGTCGCCACTGCGTGCGGTTGCAGCAAAAATTGCGACCTGTCGCTGCTGCGAGGCGACAGGTCGTGTTGTAGCAGCGACAGGTCGCATTGCAGAGGCATCAGAGAACATTATGCATTTGTCAGGATTCTTTCAAGGACGAAATGTTAAATGTGAATTTTAAAAAGAGTTTTTTATGGAAAATCTTTTTTATTCGGATTATTTCGCTTATTTTTGGTGTCGGAAAGATACTTTCTATTTTTTTATTATTAACTTAATTTCTGAAAAAATGAAGAACAAGCTACTTGCAGTTATTGCGCTTTGCAGCGTAACTTCACCCGCTTCGTATCTGTTTGCGGCAGATCAGTGGGACGACCCTCAGATGCAGTTCGTTACACCTAATCTGGTGAAAGATGTATCCGAAGGCGGAGGAACGTATTATGTTTACCATGTAGCGACAGGCAAATTCCTGTCCAATGGTAACTGGTTGAACAATTGGAATACCGAGGTCGAGGTGAAAGACAAAGGACAGGAGGTGACGCTCTCCTGGGGGCAGGACTACCAGCTGGCCAATGTGGATGCTTCAGATCCGGAGTACAATGACGCCTATGGCTGGCGTATCACTATGAAGAATGCACCGACAAACGGTGGTTTCCATGAACTTTTCCTTGAACCGGAGAAGAAGATTATGTGTGTGGACCACAATATGCAGGGACACATCCTTTGGGACATTGTTGAAACTGCAGAAGGTTCCGGCGTCTATCGTATAAAGATAGCTTCAAGCGACAAACTCTTCGGTGAAGGAACGGAAACGACAGCCACTACCGTATGGGGTGTTGCAGAAGGTGCAACCGGTGTCAACCCATTGTGCGACTACGAAACGGAAGCCGGTTTGAATGCCGGCGTGGAATGGAAATTCGTGGACGTGGCATTCTATGAGGCTTACCAGGCCAAGAAGTCGCTTAAGACCGCTTTGGAAGAGGCGGTGAAAGCCGGCTATACCGCTTACACAGATGCCGAAACCGTTTATATGGATGCCGAAGCTACTGCTGAAGAAGTAGAGGAGGCAACCCAAGCGTTGAACTCCGCAGTGTTGCAGTACCTTTATGGTTCCGCTTCCGAAAGCACCCCGGCAGATGTGACTTCAATGTTAGTCAATGCTGATTTCTCAGGCGGAACAACCGGTTGGGATTTTTGGCGCGAGTCAACGATGGGCGGCGGTGACAATCTGACGGTACAAGTCGGTCGTGATCCATCAAAATCTGATGCATTATGGAATGAAGATCATACAGTAGATTATCCTAATTTTGCGGAAAGATGGACGGCAACCAATCCCTCAAATGCAAGCTCGATAACGCAAACCGTAGAGGGACTGCCTGACGGAAAATACCGCTTCAGTGCCGTTGTGGCCATAAACGGTGTCCCGGCAGATGCTGCGCCTGAGGGTATCTATGTAGTAGCAACGGGCTTAGGTGCAGAGCAGCGTGCCGCAATAGATAGGGCTATAACAAATACCATGATTCCCAATAGTATAGAATTTTCTGTATTGGGAGGTACCGCAACCATAGGTGTCAGAGCCACTACGCCTAATTTCAACTGGTATGCTTTTGCCGGAGTCAAACTGGAATATTTGGGCACTGAAGGTGCAGAAAACATGTTCACGTTCCTGCAGGATTGTATTGACAATGCCAAAGCCCTTGTCAGCGAGAAAGAGGCAAGCAATTTGTATTGCAGTGCGGCCGGCATGGCAAAATATGACGAGATGATAGATAAGGCCGAGGCAGCTGTAGTAAATACTTCATTGACAGATGAAGAATTGCAGGCTGTGGTTCAGGAACTCGAGGCACGCATGGATTCATTGGAGGCTGACTATACTGCTTATGAACAGATGCCGGAGATTGTAATCAGTTTATGGGATGCGTATGACAGCGCACCATATGCGGGGTTAGACTGCGTGTTGCCGTATGAGGACTATCTGGATGAAACAGAAAAGGCGATAGATGAGTTTGCATTCAATTATCTGGAAAAAGACAGCATCAATGTGCGTGCAAACAAAATTCTGACCGAATGTTTGCAGGCTGGTGTACAATCCGGTGACATTGAAGACGTCACAATGTTGATTACGAATCCGACTTTCGATAGCAATGCAAGCGGCTGGAGTTGGAGTTGGGCAGACAAAGCTCCCGGCTGGGGAAATGGAGTCGGTGAGTATTATGAGAAAAAATTCGATGTTTATCAGACCTTAAAGGGACTTCCGGTGGGAAGCTATAAGATTACGGTGCAGGGATTCTACCGTCCGGCCATCCATGATGTTTGTCAGCAGAACTGGATTGCCGCAGCAGAAGGAAGTGACGAGGTTATGGCATACCTTTATGGAAACGACGGTATGGTTAAACTGCCTCACTTGTATAAGCATGTATATGACGACGCATTGAGTGACGGTACACCTACTGATGTTGCCCTTTCATTGCCGGGTGATCCTGAACGTGACGGCAAGTACGGTTTGAACAACCTGAAGAGTACGGCAGAAGCTTTTGCTTTAGGCGATTATACAACAGAACTGGTTTGCTATGTGCAGGAAGACGGTGAGTTGCGCTTCGGTGTGAAGACGCCGGAAGACAGCGGTATTGGTGGACGTTGGGCCACATTCGACAACTTTACAATCACCTATCTGGGTGCGAATGATGTAACGGGCTTGGTTTATACGTTACAGAATCTGGTAGACGATGCTCAAGAAACTTATTTGAAATGGGCGGATCCAAGTACGGAAGAAGGTGCTTATATTCCTGCAGCCAATGTAGTGGCATTGGAAGAGGCCATAACGGCAGCTACCGATACCTTGTCTAAGGATGAGTTGACACTCAATGCCTATAACGTATGTTCAAAAGCCTTGAACGACGCCATGGATAACGGAAAAGACGCTATTGAATACATCCAGTCAATGGAAGTGGAGTGTGATACTTATTCTGAGGAAATAAATAACGGTGTTTATGCCGATTATGAAGCCATGCCGGAATTTGCGGATTTCGATGAAATGATTGGTACTATTTATGATAATATTGATGCCATTTATGGCAGTGTTGAAGATGCAGAGGCTGACTGGTTGCAGTTGGATCTGGCTTATACAAGCATGATGAGAGCCGGCTATGACACCTCAGGCGCGTCAAAAGACAGTCCGGTTGAAATGACCAAGATGATCAAGTCTGCAGGGTTCTCAACTTATGATTATGTCAATCAGGAAGAAGTCTCTACTTCCCGCGGTTGGACATCAACCCATGTCGGTGGTAATGCCAATAACAACAGCCGGACTTATGAGTTCTGGAATGCCGACACTTGCGACTTGTCTCAGATTCTCTACAACCTGCCGGTTGGTTACTACAAACTGACTTATAACGGTTTCTATCGCGCCGGAGGTTATGTGGCTGCAGCCATAGCCCGTCGCGACAGCACTGAGTCACTCTATGCATGGGTTTATGCTGCCATCAACGAAGGTGAAAAGGTATGGCTTGATACGGTGCCGTCTATCTTTGCACATGTTTCTGAAGGTAAGTATCATGATTCCGATGTTGTGCTTAATGACACATTATTCAATGATTACGAAGATTTGATGTACAAGGTAGTCGTTAACGGTACTGATGGCGCCGAGAAGGCGTTTGCCGGTGGCCGTTATGCAGGAGAAGTTTATTTCCAGAAAGCGTCAGAAGATGACAAGGTGACGATTGGTGCCCGTAAGGAACAGCATATCGGTGATGACTGGCTCATCTTTGACAACTTCCAGTTGTTCTATCTCGGTGACGGCGAGGCTAACATGCCGGAAGGTTTTGATCCGACAAAAATCGAAGATGCTGCCGGTGAAGCTGCGACAGTCGTTACTACAAACTGGTATACAATTGGTGGTGTGAAAGTTTCTTCACCTGCTAAATCAGGAATTTATATCCGTGAGGAAGTGATGAGCGACGGAACGTTGAATGTTAAGAAAGTGATTGTGAAATAACAAATTCTTATAAAGTTTTTTGTAAAGGAGAGTTTCTTAGGAGACTCTCCTTTTTCGTGTGTTAGAATGCTTCTTAGTTTGCGGTCATTTCTGCCCGTATATTTTTCTATTCTGAAAAAAAGTAGTATTTTTGCCACGTTTTATATACATCAGGAAAAGAGTAACACAAAAAAATATGGCAAAGAAATTCGCGGAGCGTACACAGTTGAACCTTTCGCAGGTGAATAAGGAGGTATTGGAGCAGTGGGATGCTGCAGATGTATTCCATAAAAGCATGACGGAACGTGAGGGATGTCCTTCGTTCATTTTCTTTGAAGGACCGCCGTCTGCCAACGGGCATCCGGGAATCCATCATGTGCTGGCACGTTCAATAAAAGATACATTCTGCCGTTTCAAAACCATGAAAGGTTATCAGGTGAAGCGCAAGGCCGGATGGGATACGCATGGATTGCCTGTTGAATTGGGTGTTGAGAAGGAGCTTGGCATTACGAAAGAGGATATCGGCAAAACCATTTCCATCGAGGAATACAACAGCAAATGCCGTAAGAATGTGATGATGTACACCGAGGAGTGGGCAGACCTGAGCCACCGGATGGGTTATTGGGTGGATATGGAGCATCCGTACATCACATACGATAACAAATATATCGAGACTTTGTGGTGGCTTCTGCAGCAGATTTATAAGAAAGGTTACCTGTATAAGGGTTATACCATCCAGCCATACTCACCGGCTGCCGGAACCGGGCTCAGTTCCCATGAATTGAACCAGCCGGGTTGTTATCGTGACGTTAAGGATACAACGGTGACGGCGCAATTCAGGATGGTTGACCCTAAGCCGGAAATGACAGGGTGGGGAACGCCTTATTTCCTTGCATGGACGACTACACCTTGGACTTTGCCTTCCAATACGGCGCTTTGTGTCGGCCCGAAAATCGAATATGTTTGCATCCGCACTTACAATATGTACAGTGGCAAACCCGTTACGGTTGTCATGGCCAAGGCGCGTGTCAGTGCTTATTTCAACCCGGCCGGTGAAAACGCGGATTTGAGTGCGTACAAACATGGCGACAAGGTTATTCCATACCAGGTAGTAGCGGAATATGTCGGGGCAGACCTGATCGGAATGCGTTATGAACAGCTGATGCCGTGGGTGAATCCCGGGGCTGAGGCTTTCCGTGTCATAGCCGGCGATTATGTCACGACCGACGACGGTACCGGTATAGTTCACATAGCACCAACATTTGGAGCCGACGATGCCCAGGTGGCAAAAGCTGCCGGCATACCTCCCTTGCATTTGATGAACAGAAAAGGCGAGTTGCGTCCGATGGTTGATATGACGGGCAAGTTTTATGAATTGTCTGATTTGGACGCTGATTTCGTGGCCGCCAACGTGAATACCGATGCTTATGCCGTATGGGCAGGGAAATATGTGAAGAATGCTTACGATCCTCAGAAAACGGACAAGGACGAGACGCTGGATATTGAGATTTGCATGGATATGAAACAGCGCGAGCAGGCTTTCAAGATAGAAAAGCACGTGCATAACTATCCACATTGCTGGCGTACGGACAAACCGATTCTTTATTACCCGCTCGACAGCTGGTTTATCAGAAGTACGGCTGTAAAGGAGCGGATGATTGAACTCAACAAGACGATCAACTGGAAGCCTGCATCAACCGGTACCGGACGTTTTGGCAAATGGCTGGAGAATCTGAACGACTGGAATCTCAGCCGCAGCCGCTATTGGGGAACACCATTGCCTATTTGGCGTTCTGAGGATGGAGAAGAAATATGTATCGGTTCGGTAGCGGAACTTTACAGTGAAATAGAAAAGTCAGTGGCTGCCGGCATTATGTCCGGAAATCCGCTGAAGGATAAAGGTTTTGTTCCGGGTGACTACAGTCAGGAGAATTATGACAGGATAGACCTTCACAGGCCTTTCGTGGATGAGGTCGTCTTAGTCAGTGCTTCCGGCAAACCGATGAAGCGCGAAACAGACTTGATAGACGTCTGGTTTGATTCCGGCGCGATGCCTTATGCACAAATCCATTATCCGTTTGAACATAAGGATGAGTTGGATAACCACACAGTCTTTCCCGCAGATTTTATTGCAGAAGGAGTGGATCAGACCCGTGGATGGTTCTTTACTTTACATGCCATTGCCACGATGGTCTTTGACAGCGTTGCTTATAAGGCTGTAATATCTAACGGGCTGGTGCTTGACAAGAACGGTAATAAGATGTCTAAGCGTCTGGGAAATGCTGTCGACCCGTTTGGCGCCATTGAGAAATATGGGTCTGACGCGGTACGTTGGTATATGATCACCAATTCGTCGCCATGGGACAATCTGAAGTTTGACGAGGCCGGAGTGCAAGAGGTCAGCCGTACATTCTTTGGGAAATTATTCCAGACTTACTCATTCCTTACCATGTACGCTAACGTCGACAACTGGTCTTATGAGGAACCGGATGTCCCGATGGAGGAGCGTCCCGAAATAGACCGTTGGATTCTTTCCGAACTTAATTCATTGGTGAAGGCTGTCGATGCTTGCTATTCAGATTATGAGCCGACAAAAGCCGGCCGCCTGATACAGGATTTTGTGATAGACAATGTCAGTAACTGGTTTGTACGCTTGAGCCGCAAACGTTTCTGGGGGAGTGTCATGAGTACGGACAAACAATCGGCTTATCAGACACTTTACATGTGTCTTGAAACCGTTGCCAAGCTGATGGCGCCGATTGCGCCCTATTATGCCGACCGTTTGTATGGCGATTTGATTCGTGCAACCGGCCGTAAGGAAGCGGAAAGTGTTCACCTTGCGAAGTTCCCGGTTTGTGATGAGGAAAAGTTGGACAAGGCGTTGGAATACCGGATGGAGTTGGCACAGCAAATTACATCCATGGTGCTGTCTTTGAGGAAGAAAGAAAAAATTATCGTACGTCAGCCGTTGCAATGTATTTCTATACCGGCGGTAGACGAACGGCAAAAGGAAAGTATTGAGGCAGTCAGACAGCTGATTCTTGACGAGGTGAACGTTAAGGAATTGCGGTTTGTTGAGGGTAACGGGATGTTGGTAAAGAAAGTGAAGTGTAATTTCCGAACGATGGGTAAGAAATTCGGTAAACTGATGAAAGATGTTGCCGCGGCGGTTGATGGATTAAGTCAAGAGCAGATAGCCCGTCTTGAGGGTAGTGGAACGCTTGATTTGCAATTAGGAAGTGGAGATACGGTTGTTATTGAAGCAGCCGATGTTGAAATTTTCAGTGAAGATATCCCGGGGTGGACTGTTGCCAATGAAGGCAGCCTGACGGTTGCTTTAGACATAACGGTAACAGAGCCGTTGCGTATGGAAGGTGTAGCCCGCGAGTTAGTGAAGCGCATTCAAAACATCAGAAAAGAGAGCGGATTTGAGATAACTGACCGCATCTCTGTGCGTCTGTCACGCTTGCCGCAGATAGAACAGGCCGTTAGCGCTTTCAAAGATTATATCTGCGGCCAGGTATTGGCAAACTCAATAGAGGTGACTGACGTAATGGCGCATCCGGTAGAGCTTGATTTCGAGGATTACAAGGTGTTGATAGAAATTGAAAGAAACTGAAATGTTAAACCTTTAAAGATAATAACTATGACAGAAAAAACACGTTACAATGATGAAGAGTTGGCGGAATTCAAGGCTTTGATTGAAGAGAAGCTTGTTTTAGCCAAAAGGGATTATGAAGCGATGTTGGCTACGCTGATGAACCGCGACAGTAACGGGGTGGAAGATACTTCGCCCACCTATAAGGCGCTTGAAGATGGCGCCAATACTCAGTCAAAAGAAGAATTGGCCATGTTGACGGCTCGCCAGCAGAAATTCATCAAAGGGCTTGAGGCTGCTTTGGTGCGTATAGAGAACAAGACCTACGGTATATGTAGGGAAACAGGTAAGCTGATTCCAAAAGAACGGTTGCGCCTTGTTCCGCATGCAACTTTGAGCATTGAAGCCAAAAATATGAAAAAATAAACGGGACATAGAAAGGTGGAAAAGAAACGTTTGGTGAAAAGAAACAGGGCTTTGGCGTTAGCCGTTATTTTGGGGGTATTGGTCATCGACCAGGCCATTAAGATTGCAGTCAAAACGGGAATGTATATGCATGAAAGCATCCGTATTACAGACTGGTTTTATATCTTTTTTACGGAAAACCCCGGTATGGCTTTCGGCTTGGAACTGTTTGACAAACTGTTTCTGACCTCTTTTCGTATTATCGCTGTGGCCGTCATTGCGTTTTATCTTACCAAGATGATACGCAAGGGCGCGCCTACGGGATACGTTGCCTGTTTGTCATTAGTGTTGGCCGGCGCTGCCGGCAACATCATCGATTGCGTTTTTTACGGTCAAATATTCAACAATCCTCCCGCGCCATTCGTTGCACACTTTGTCCCGTTTGGCACCGGATATGAAGACTTGTTTCTGGGGCGGGTTGTAGACATGTTTTATTTTCCCATTATTGATACTTATTGGCCGGAATGGATGCCGTTTGTCGGAGGAAAGCATTTTGTGTTTTTCAGTCCCATTTTTAATTTTGCCGATGCCGCTATCAGTTGCGGGATTGTTGCGTTGCTGATTTTTTATCACAAGCGAATATCATTTTGAGATGCCGCACATGTTTATTTCCGTAACAAGAACTGCCTGTCTGACACTGGTTGTCAGTGTTATCCTGACGCTGGTTGCCTGTAAGCCCGGAATTCCTTACGATGTTTTGTCTCCGGGTAAAATGGAAGAAGTGCTGTATGATTACCATCTTGCGCAAGGAATGGCTGAAACACAAGGCGACAGTGTGGCATTCAGACGTTATGTTTATGTGCAGGAAGTATTTAGGAAGCATGGCATAACACAAGCTGATTTCGATTCTTCCATGATTTGGTATTCTGCCCATGCTTCTTATTTGGATGATATTTATAAACGTTTGACTTTGCGTTATGAAAGTGACATGAAGGCATACGGGACGACCGTTTCTGTCGGTGATAATCTCGATAACCTGTCCGCTCATGGCGATACTGCTGATATTTGGCCGCACCGGTCTTTTTATGTCATTAAGCCGAATTGGCTGGAAGATAAATTGACGTTTACCATTAAAAGTGATTCAAATATCAATAAGGGGGATGAATTCCTTTGGCGGTGTGACGTCCGTTTCGTCGGAGAACGCGACAATAATGGTACGGATGCTTATGCTGCCCTTTATGTATGTTTTGACAACGATTCCGTGGCGGCAGTTACAAAACGTATATATAATAACTCTCAGCTTCAGTTGCGCGTAACAACAGATACCTCGTTGGCTGTTTCTACGATTAACGGTTATGTCTATTTGAAGAAAAAGGCAGGGAATGACAAGTTCAGGATGATGTTGCTCGACAATATTGTGCTGGCGCGTTTTCATAGACATTTTGAGCCTGTTGTACCGGATACGTTAGTGACTGATACGGTGTCTGCAGAAACTGATTCGTTGAAACCAGAGTCTGGATCGAAATCAGGGACAGAACGGCGCCTGTCACCGACAGAATTCAGAGAAAGCCAGTCTGTGGAGCGGTCTATTAACGTGGTAAAAGAAAGGCCTTATAAGAATACCGGCCGTCGCCGGCAGACTATCAACCGTTAAGCTTATGGTAAAACGTTATGCGTGCCATGTCTTGTATAAATCAGCAGAAGAACGCTGTTTATGCCAAGTAGTGGAAGTTGAAGAGGGGGGACGTCTGTTACGGTATTACCCGCTGTCGCAGGAACAGCCCTGTACAGAATGGCTGGGTGGCGTGTTTGTACTTTTGCCGGCCGGTTTGATACCATTGGAATTGGAGTCTCCTGAAAGCGTTTGGCAAAGATGTCAGCTTACCACTCACTCGGAGGCTGTTGTTTGGCGTGTTGAAGGCTTGTCGTTGTCAGAACCAGACTTTAGTCTTTCTTGTAGGTGGAAAAGATTATTCTGATTTCGTAGAACGCCGCCGGAATTCTGCGCATACGATAGCAGTCGCTACTGCCACATTCAGGCTTTCTACGCAGTTCCCGTTTTCCGGAAAGCTGGGAATCAATAGTTTTTTGTTGATATAACGTTCTACTTCTGTACTGATTCCTTTACCTTCGTTGCCCATGACAATGATGCCATGAGGTTTAAGCGGTTCTTTATAGATGTTCTCCCCGTCAAGAAAAGTGCCATAAACAGGAATGTCAGGTTTGAGGGAATTAAAAAAGTTATTCAGCTGCATATAATGGATTTGTACTCTTGCAAGCGCTCCCATTGTGGCCTGAACCGTTTTCGGGTTATATGCATCTGCGGTGTCTGGCGAACATACAATGTGTTTGATGCCAAACCAATCTGCTATCCGGAGAATCGTCCCTAAGTTTCCCGGGTCTTGAACACCATCTAAAACGAGCGCCAGGTCAGTGTCTGTCAAGTCTGCATGGAAAACGGTTTCTTGTGGAATCCTAAATAAGGCCAGCACGTCTTGAGGGGTTTTCAACAGGCTGGCTTTACGGAGTTCGTCTTCATTTACTTCCGCTATTTCTGTACCTTGTTCATTGAGACGGTTCGTTTCCAAAGGATGTCTGTTGAGCCATTCCGTTGTGGCGGCCAAAAAGCTACAGCCGAATACAGGTAACAAATCTTCTACTGTTTTGTGTCCTTCTGCTACGAACAGGTTCTCTGCTTTACGGTATTTCTTCTGTTCGAGTGCGTGTATGAGTTTAATTTTGTTTTTGCTGATCATGTGCTGAGGCGGTCGTTTCTTCATACAAAGCTACAAAGTTATTTTCTTTAGTAGGTATGATTTGCAAAAAAAACATGTAATTTTGTAGTGAAAAAGCCTTGTATGAGAAAAATTTGTATTTTACTCGTTGTTATTTCGGGTGTGATGCTATTGTCGGCTTGCTCCGCTTCGCGTTTCATTCCCGAAGACTCATACATGCTTGAGAGTGTCCGAATAGTTTCAGAAGACAAAGCGCTTGATGCAAGCCAGTTCAACGGTTACATTCGTCAACATCCTAATTCAAAATGGTTCAGCCTGCTGAAAGTACCGATGGTGCCGTATCTGATGTCCGGACGTGATACGACCAAACGTATTAATCGTTTTTTACAACGTATCGGTGAAGCACCGGTGGTGTTTGATACGGTGCAAGCCGATAGAACCGGTGAGAATATTCTTTCTGCGGTTAATAACATGGGCTATCTCAATGCAGTTGTCACACAAGAAAGGGTATTGGCCAAGAAGAAGAAAGTTAAGGTGGTTTTTAGAATTCAGCCCGGTACTCGTTACCGAGTGCGCGACTTGCGCTTTCACGTTGAAGATACCCTCATGGCTGATCTGCTTATGGAACGGCGCGGTGCTTCAACGTTGCATTCAGGTATGCCTTTCGATGTCAATCTGCTTGATGCCGAGCGTAGCCGTATCAGTTCCTATTTACAGAACCGTGGCTATTATAAATTTAATAAAGAAGGGGTACGTTTTGAGGCTGATACGGCTGTAGGGAATTGTCGTGTCGATTTAGATGTCATTATCCCGCTTTATAGGACATCTGCCACTGATTCCTTGAGATTGCACCCGCGGTATACGATTGGGCGGGTGATGTTTGCAAACGACCTCGGTAGGATAGACTCCAGGCGTGACACGATAGGGTTGCAGTGCAAAATGTACCGAGGATTCCCTATATATTATAAAGACCGTTTGGCATTCAGGCCATCCGTTTTTGTGGATAACAATATGATCGTACCGGGAGAATTGTACAATGAACAAGATGTGCAGCGTACTTATTCCAATTTCGGCCATCTTGGTGCTGTCATGTATTCCAATGTCAGAATGCAAGAAACGGATTCCGTAAACAACGAACTTGATTGTTACATAACGGTTAACCAAAGTAAACCGCGATCTTTTGGAGCAGATGTAGAGGGGACAAACTCGGCTGGAGATTTCGGAGCAGCCTTGCTGTTGAGTTATCAAAACAGGAACCTTTTCAAAGGGTCAGAATTGTTCTCGTTAAAATTACGTGGTGCTTTCGAGGCTATTACAGGTTTGGAAGGTTATAGTGACCAAAACTATATGGAGGCCAGTGCGGAAGTAGGTTTGACCTTTCCTAACTTTAAACTGTTTGGCCTGAATAGCCGCAAATACCATTTGATGCGGCCGACCTCAGAAGTTAGTTTCATGTATGACTCTCAGAACCGGCCGGAGTTTCACCGGCGTGTTTTGACGGCGGCCCTGCGTTATCGTTGGAGAAGCGAAGATGAAAAGTTCCGTCACCGGGTTGACCTTATAGATTTGAACTATGTTTTTATGCCGTGGATTTCAGAAACCTTCAAGCGGGACTATTTGGACGATGCTGATAACCGTAATGCCATCTTGCGTTATAACTATGAGAATCTGTTTATCATGAAACTGGGTTACAGTTTTTCTTATAATTCACAAGGTAGCATGGTGTCTGGTGCCGGTTATGGCAGTAACGCAGTCGGCATACGGTTTAATGTAGAATCGTCAGGCAATCTTTTGTATGGCCTTTCCAATCTGTTCAGGGCATCGAAAAACGGTGATGGACAATATACGCTTTTCAATATAGCGTATGCACAATATGTCAAAGGAGACTTTGATATCAGTAAAAGTTTCAGGTTTGACGATCGAAATTCGCTGGCGTTGCACTTTGGAGCCGGTATCGCGTTTCCCTATGGTAACTCAAAGATATTACCATACGAAAAACGTTATTTCAGTGGCGGTGCCAACAGCGTGAGAGGATGGTCGGTGCGCGGGTTGGGCCCCGGTTCTTTTTCAGGAAGCGACGGGCGCATCGACTTTATTAATCAGACGGGTGACATAAAACTTGACATGAACGCGGAATACCGTACACTCCTTTTTTGGAAATTGCATGCAGCCGTGTTTGTCGATGCCGGTAATATCTGGACGATACGTGACTATGCCGAACAACCCGGCGGACAATTCCGGATTGACCGTTTCTGGCGGCAAATCGCCGTGGCTTACGGTTTGGGCCTGCGCTTGAACTTTGATTTCTTTATACTTCGTCTTGATGGCGGTATGAAAGCTGTCAATCCGGCTTATACGGATGTCCGCGGACATTTTCCAATTATAAATCCGGATTTCGGTCGCGACTTTTCTCTCCATTTTGCCGTTGGCTTGCCATTCTGAAGCACGCTGTTGCTTCGTACTATGACCTGGCGGCCGTGTTTGTTTTACAATCATGAACTGTTGTTTTATTTGTTCTTTTCTTGCTTTTTGCTTAATTTTGCATTAAAAGAAGAATCTATGCTTAAATTTATGTGTCTGGGGAGCGGAAGTAGCGGTAATGCCTACTTCCTCTTCTCAGAAAATTTTGGGATTTTGATTGATGCCGGTATTGGCGTGAGGGCGTTGAAAAAATATTTCCGGGCAATGGGGAAATCGTTGGCCGATATCAATGCCATCCTGATAACCCATGACCATGCCGATCATATCAAGTCAGTAGGCGTATTGGCAAAAGAATATTCCCTTCCGGTTTATGCAACAAAAAAAGTTCACGAAGGCATTAACAGGAATTATAGCGTTACCACGAAACTTTCTCAAGACTTTGTACATTATATAGAAAAGGAACATGCGTTCGTATTGGGTGGTTTCAGGATAGAAGCATTTGATGTGCCGCACGACAGTTCCGATAACGTTGGCTACAGCATAACTTATGAAGATGTGAATTTCTGTTTGCTTACCGATGTGGGACATATCAGCGATAATATACCGGCGTATATTTCGGCAGCCAACTATTTGGTGTTGGAGGCCAACCATGATACAAACATGTTGGCGATGGGACCTTATCCGGCTCATCTTAAAGAACGTATATCAGGGGGCTTGGGGCACCTGAATAACCAGACGGCTGCCGAGGTGTTGGTTAATAACATGACGGAGAAGTTGCGTCATGTATGGCTTTGTCATTTAAGTGAGGAAAACAATCATCCCGAACTTGCCCGAAAAACCGTGACGGCGCATCTCAGAAGTTATGGCATTGTTTTAGGTAAAGACGTCGGGTTGGATGTTCTCAAGCGCAGGATACCTTCTGAAATATTTGAGTTAAGATAGGGACCGAAAAAATCCGGATAAAGTTTGGATGTTAGGATATAAATCCCTATCTTTGCACTCGCAAAAGATAAATGTTGCGTCCTTAGCTCAGTTGGTAGAGCAATTGACTCTTAATCAATGGGTCCAGGGTTCGAATCCCTGAGGGCGTACGACAGAGGTTAGCGTGTACTTTTACAGGTACGCGCTTTTTCAGTTTTTTGTGGTAGTTTGAACTTGGATCCCGGATATTTTTCTATTAAACAGACATTGTATTGGATTCTGATGTTAAACTTTCGTTCTGATAAAGATTGTTTTCCAGCAGAGATTATAGGGAATAATTAGTATATTTGTACGACGGAGACGTCTGAAGAACCGGACAAAGTCATGGAGAACGGAATGTTTCCGGAAGGTATACATGGCATTTTCGGAACTATAACGTTGAATCAAGAAAACATTTCCTCGCTATAATGAATCTGAAACCAATCAAAGATTTGCTGTCCCATACTTATCAGGAAGCTGAATATCCTGCCCTTGACGAGCAGATGGCACACTGGGCAAAGCATTGTCCCCTTGAGGGGCTGCAACTGCTGGATGCGACGCCGGTGTATCGCAATACGCTTTTAAAGCACTTGGCTTTAATGGCTGCCGGCGCACAGCTTACGGTCGGTATTTCTCGGGTCATGGCACGTGATCCGGACATTGTCCGCCTGTTGGGTGAATGTGGCATCCCTGTTTATGATGCCGAGAACCGGAATGAGGAAGTTGCATTCGATATCATTCTTGACTGTGCCGGATCCTTTTCTCATCTGATTCCACGAATCGGTTATGTGGAGCTGACCCACAGCGGGATTGATTCTTTCCGAAATAACGGCCGTCCAGTGTTCTTTGCCGATGGAGGGAAAATAAAGCGTATAGAAACATGCCTGGGAACCGGTGAAAGCTATTTCCGTGCCATGCAACAGCTTGGTTATAAGGACTGGGAAAGTCGTAAGCTTGTTCTTTTCGGTTGTGGAAAAGTCGGTTCAGGCATTTTGTTTCAGGCGCACCGTAAGGGCGTAAAGACTATTGTCGTGAGCGACACCGCGTGCTTGCAGCCGGAGATTAAAAACTATGCTGCCGAAATCATAGACTATCGCGACCTGCCACGTATTGTTCAAGCACTGCAAGGAGCTTATGCCGTGGTTACAGCCACGGGCGTACGGGGCGCCTTGTCTGATGTTCCGGCCGAAGTTCTGACGGGGGGTGGTGCCTTGCTGGCAAACATGGGGGTAGAAGATGAATTCGGCCCGCACGTACCGCCTGAATCTGTTTTAAATAACAAGAAAACACTGAACTTTATTCTGGAAGAGCCCACCTGCTTGCGTTACATTGATGCCACAATGGCTTTGCATAATGCCGGGGCTGTCTATCTGAAAGAACAACATTTTCCATCCGCTTACCGGTTTATTTTGCCGCCCGAGGCTATAGAGGCGGAAATACTTTCCGTTACCCGCCAAAAAGGATTGTTGGCTCAGGAATTGGAATACATCCGTTAAATTCAGAGAAGTGTCGTAGCAACGCGGCGGGCATCGTCCAATATTTCTTCTTCGCCTTCCACTTTGCGGCCCTGCATCAAAATCCGGCCATCGCAGATTACGGTATCAATCATTGAACTGTTGGCTGCATACACCCAATTACTTTCAGGGTGGAACATGGGCGTCATACCTGCGTTGTCGTTGCGTACCAATAGTAAATCGGCAAGGCGTCCCTCTTCGATTGCACCGGCGTCCAGTCCGAATGCTTCTGCTCCGGCACGCGTAGCCATGTGCAAGACCTCTTCCGCCGGCAGGACGCTTGGGCCGCCGGAAACTTTTGCTAATAACGCCGCCATTTTCATTTCCTCACGCATGTCCAGATTGTTGTTGGAAGAACAACCGTCTGTGGCCAAAGTAACACGGCACCCGGCTTCCAACATCTTTTGTACCGGGGCCATGCCCGAGGCAAGTTTCATGTTGCTGGCCGGGCAATGGGCAATGGTCACTTCCCGTTTCTTCAGAATCCGTATATCCTCATCAGTGACATGTACTGCATGCGCTGCAATGACGTCTTCTCCGAGGAATCCCATTTTATCAAGGTAGGCAACCGGTGTACAGCCATGCTTTTTCAGGCAGTCTTCTACCTCGCCTTGCGTTTCACTCAAGTGAATATGAATTTTTTGTCCGTTTCGTCGGGCAACTTCGGCGCTCCTGCAAAGCAGTTCTTTGCCTACGGTATAGATGGCGTGCGGCGCGACGGCAAGAGAAACGAGACTGTCCCTGTCCGGAGTAAAGTGTTCCAGCAGGTCAAAGCTCTTGTCTATCGTCCGACGGTCTTGCATATCGGCGAGCGCAACACCCAGCCGGGCACGCATTCCCATTGCTTCGATAATCGGAAATGCCACCTCTTCTTTCCAATACATGTCGTTGAAGAACACAGTACCTGATTTAATCATCTCTAAACAAGCCAGCCTAACCCCGACACGTATGTGTTCGGCCGTAAAACGGGCTTCGGCCGGCCAAATATGCTGTTCCAGCCACGTTTTCAAAGGCAGATCGTCGGCATAGCCCCGCAAGAGTGTCATGGCAGCATGATTGTGCGTATTGTAAAATGCAGGAAATACATTCATCTGTTGTGCATCAATGTACACGGTATCCGGACCGTCGGAGCATGGAGAGGGTGTCGATTGGTGAGGACTGATGCGGGAAATTCGATTGCCCGTTATGTGCAGGTCTACAGGCTGTCCCTTCAACGATGCGTTCTGAATAATGATTTTACGAGTTGCTGCCATATTCATGTCGTTTTATAACCGTACAAAGATACGTTTTTCGTGTGCTTCCATACGACTGTGTCTGTCGTTTTTTTCATGAAAATCTTTACTCAGACCGAGGCGGCCGGACACGTCCGCACAGCGACCGCTTGCAATTTCGGCGCTGAAAAACCCATGTTTTTCAGCGTTTCTCAATACATTCTCGGAAGGCCTTTCGTCCATGGAATTCCGACTCTTTGTCTGTCTTGTTTAAAGGGTTGTCGGTCGGAATATTTATGATGAAAAATAAAATGAGGCTGAACCTGAAAACAGGTTCAGCCTCTACGTGTGACCCCTACAGGATTCAAACCTGTAACCTTTTGATCCGTAGTCAAATACTCTATTCAGTTGAGCTAAGGGGCCAGCCTTTTGATTCGCATCCGAAGTGACTCCTACAGGATTCAAACCTGTAACCTTTTGATCCGTAGTCAAATGCTCTATTCAGTTGAGCTAAGGAGCCTCATCGTGTTCTTATTGCGTGCAAAGGTAGTGCATTTGAGGTAAACCGCCAAATTTTCTTTGATGAATCTCGCTACGAGGTCGTTCTGCACGCGAGTCGTGGAAAGTGTGAGAGATGAAGAAGGGCGGCAACAGGAAAATTGTCTGTGCCGCCCCTGAGTCGTTAAGATCTGATTCGGTTATTTTATCAGGTTGATGCTTCGTTTCACGAAGTTATTAAGCGCTTCGCCCTTGAGCATACCGTTTTGCAAGAGGGCAAGGTCGATGAGCTGGTGTACCTTGCTGTTGTCATTACCATAGCCGGCGAGGACTTCTTGTTTCAGCTTTTCTTGTGCATCAATATCCTCGTTGCATTTGGTCATGTTGTCTTTTTCCTCTTGGGTTATTTCTTCCGGCTTCTTCTGGTCTTGCTGCTGACGCAGGATGGCTTGACGCGCATGCAAGCCTTTGAGTTCGGCTTCGATGGGCTTGAGGGCCTCGGATGTGGCAGCTTCGCTGTCGCCTAATACTTCTTTTATGAGTGCGTGGTCGGTATTGAGTACCAAGTTGTACATATCCGGCATTTCGCCATAGAAAGACATGCCCGGCTGGATCTGCGCCATTTCTTTCATGCGTCGCATGTATTCGCTTTGTGTGATGACGACCGGCATGCTTTCTTCGCCCATGGCCTGGGTTTCGACATGAAACTCTGTCTTTTCTCCTTTAGGCATTTGTGCCTGGAAGATGGCTGACAGATTGGCGCTGCGGTTGGCTTCCAATACTGACTTATTGTCACTCTCCTTAACGATGAGACGGTCGATGACATCTGCGTCTACACGTGTGAAACGGCTTTTTTCGAATTTCCGTTCCAGTAAGGATACTACAGGTGTATCAAGTTGTCCGTCAAGCAACAGGACGTTGTAGCCTTTGTTCTTTGCTGTTTCTATGTAGCTGAACTGTGCTTCTTTGTCTTGTGCATACAGGTATATGAGCTGGCCTTCCTTGTCAGTTTGGTTGTCTTTGATGAGTGTCTGATACTCTTCAAAGGTAAAGTATTTGCCATCGCAGTCCTTCAGCAGGGCAAAGTTTTTGGCTTTGTCATAGAAGTCATCCTGGGTGAGCATGCCGTAATTGATGAATATCTTCAGGTCATCCCACTTCTGTTCAAAGTCCTTACGGTCGTTTTTGAAGATGCTTTGCAGACGGTCGCTGACTTTCTTGGTGATGTAACCGGAGATTTTCTTCACGTTGCTGTCGCTTTGCAGGTAGCTTCGGCTGACATTCAACGGAATATCCGGTGAGTCGATGACTCCGTGGAGCAGTGTGAGGAAGTCGGGCACGATGCCTTCAACACTGTCGGTGACATATACCTGGTTGCAGTAGAGCTGTATTTTGTTGCGCTGCAGCTCTATGTTATGTTTGATTTTCGGGAAGTAGAGTATGCCGGTAAGATGGAATGGGAAATCTACGTTCAGGTGAATCCAGAACAACGGCTCGTCGCTCATCGGATAGAGCTGGCGGTAGAATTTTTTGTAGTCCTCATCCTTCAAGTCGCTGGGTTTCTTAGTCCAGATAGGTGTCGTGTCGTTGATGATGTTATCCTCGTCCGTGTCAACCTGTTTTCCGTCTTTCCATTCGGTTTTTTTGCCGAAGGCAACCGGAACGGGTAAGAAACGGCAGTATTTGTTGAGCAACTCTTGGATTTTATTCTTTTCAAGGAACTCTTTGCAGTCATCGTCGATGTACATGATAATGTCCGTACCGCGATTGCTCTTGTCGCTTTCCGCAATTTCGTATGCCGGACTGCCGTCGCAGCTCCATTTTACGGCTTTGGCATCTTCTTTATAACTTTTGGTGTTGATTTCAACCTTTTTGCTGACCATGAACGAAGAGTAAAAGCCTAAACCGAAATGGCCGATGATGGCATTTGCGTCGTCTTTGTATTTGTCAAGGAAGTCGTTGGCACCTGAGAAGGCTATTTGGTTGATGTATTTTTCTATTTCCTCTTCTGTCATACCCAATCCGTTGTCGCTGACGGTAATGGTGCCTTTGTCCTTGTCGACACTGACGTTGACTTTCAGCTCACCGGTTTCTCCTTTGAATTCTCCTTTGTTGGCCAGTGTTTTGAGCTTTTGCGTTGCATCAACGGCGTTTGATACAATTTCGCGTAAGAAAATCTCGTGGTCGCTGTACAAGAACTTTTTAATGACGGGGAAGATGTTTTCGGTTGTTACCCCAATGTTACCTTTTTGCATGATTGTTATATTTTAAAAGTTTAATAGACGTGTTGTCGGCTTTATTTGCCATAAAGGGTAATACAAAAAAAGTGCCAGCATATAAAGATACTGGCACTTTTAACATATATTTATAAAACAATCTTTCCCGATACCGTCGTATGGTCTGCCGGTTTATGTTTTTCAGTCTTGTGGCCGGACGTTGAGTTTGTTTTCTTCAGTATTGCGGTCTATGTTTATTGTCTGGCCGGGTTTTAATGTCCCGTCAATGAGCAGTTCGCATAGTGCGTCTTCAAGATGAGACTGGATGGCCCGTTTAAGCGGGCGTGCGCCATACTGAACATCGTAACCTTTCTCGGCCAGGAAGTTTTTAGCCTCGTCGCTGATATTTAAATGGTAACCTAAGTCTTCGATGCGCTTTGTTACCGGTTTCAGTTCTAATTCCACAATGTGGCGCAGGGCTCGTGCGTCGAGTTGTTCAAAATGGATGATGTCGTCCAAGCGATTCAGGAACTCGGGTGCGAATTGTTTGTTGAGTGCTTTGGTGATGACATCATGGCTGTAGGCTTTGTTCGCAACATTATTGTCTGGTGTGTTGAAGCCGATGCCTTTACCAAACTCCTTAAGTTGGCGGGTGCCGCAGTTGGAGGTCATGATGATGACTGTGTTTTTGAAGTCCACGGTTGTGCCGTTGCTGTCGGTGAGTCGTCCTTCGTCCATGACCTGTAGCAGGATGTTGAATACATCTGCATGCGCTTTTTCCAGCTCGTCGAGCAACAGGATGGAGTAGGGGCGCCGACGTACTTTTTCTGTCAGCTGTCCGCCCTCATCATGACCGATGTATCCCGGAGGCGCACCGACCATGCGGCTTACCGTATGTTTTTCCATGTATTCGCTCATGTCGATACGTATCAGCGCATCTTCGCTGCCGAACATCTGTTCAGCTAACTTCTTGGCCAAATAGGTCTTTCCGACACCGGTGGGGCCGAGGAACAAAAACGTGCCGATAGGTTTGTTGGGATCTTTCAGCCCGACACGTCCGCGTTGGATGGAACGCGTCAGTTTTTTGATGGCTTCGTCTTGTCCGATGACTTCTGCCATGAGGTTCTTGCCCATGTCTTTGAGCTTTTGGCTCTCGCTTTGTCCGATGCGTTGCACCGGTATACCAGTCATCATGGCAACTACTTCGGCAATTTGCTCTTCGCCGACAACGATGCGCTGGCGGTTGAGTTCTTCTTCCCACGCGAGCCGCATGCGGTTGAGCTCCTCCTGGAGATTTGCTTCCTGGTCGCGGTAATCGGCTGCCAGTTCAAAGTTCTGGTTTTGTACGGCTTCATTTTTCAACGCATGCAGCTTGTCGATGCGCGTTTCGAGTTCTTCCATTTCCTTTGAATTGGGTGACTGTTTGATATGTACGCGCGATCCGGCTTCGTCTAATGCGTCGATGGCTTTGTCTGGGAAACACCGGTCGGAAACATAGCGTTCGGTGAGATGTACGCATGCCTGGAGGGCTTCCGGCGTGTAAGTTACGCGATGGTGGTCTTCATAACGTTCCTTTATGTTCTCCAGAATGGCCAATGTTTCTTCTGCTGTTGTCGGGGCAACCATGACTTTTTGGAAACGCCGTTCCAGCGCTCCGTCTTTTTCTATGGTTTTGCGGAACTCTTCTGTCGTGGTTGCACCGATGCACTGGATTTCGCCTCTAGCCAACGCTGGTTTCAGCATATTGGCGGCATCCATGCTGCCGGGAGCCGAACCGGCTCCTATGATGGTATGGATTTCATCGATGAAGAGTATCACGTCGGGGTTGGCCTGTAATTCATTGAGGATGCTGCGGATTCGTTCTTCAAATTGTCCGCGGTATTTTGTCCCGGCAACGACGGCTGCCATATCGAGTGCTATGACACGTTTGTTAAACAGCGTGCGTGACACTTTCTTTTGTACGATGCGCAGTGCCAGTCCTTCCACAATGGCTGATTTCCCGACGCCCGGTTCGCCTATGAGAATCGGGTTGTTCTTTTTCCTGCGGCTAAGTATTTGTGAGACGCGTTCTATTTCCTTTTCACGTCCAATGACTGGGTCAAGGATGTTGTCGGCAGCAGCGCGTGTGAGATCGGTGCCGAAATTGTCTAAAACCGGGGTGTTATGTGCTGATTTACGGGTATTGGCCGTTGCCGTTGAAAGGGGCTGGCTGTGGTTGGGTTGTCCTGCATTGGCGCGAGATGCAAAATCTTCGTCTTCATCTTCGTCCTCATCTGTATAGCCAAATCCGGATTTGACGTCGGTTTTTCCCGTTTTTTGTGTCAATAGACTCATGACGTCAGCGTAGCGGACTTCTCCCGCTTCCAGTATGCGGCATGCGTTATTATCGTTTTCTTTCATGATAGCCAATAAAATATGTTCCGGGTCTGCCATGTTGGCTTTTAGCATACGTGCTTCTAATAGGCAGATACGTAAAATCTTGGATGTCTTCTCACTAAACAAAACATCGTCTGCTTGTATTTCACCCTCGACAGCCGTGTCTTTGACAGAGGCTTCCAACTGTTCGCGTATGGCGTGGAGGTCGGTTGTCAGCAGGCGTAACAACTGTACGGCTTTGCTGGCGCCTTCGCGCAGCAACCCTAACAGAAGATGCTCGGGGTTTATGGTGTCGTTATGTAGTCTGATAGCTTCTTCCTTGCTGTAGTTGAGTATTTCAGTGACTTTAGGTGAAAATTGATTATTCATTTATATTGTGCTTTACGCTGTTTGGGTTTGCAAATATACGCAATGGCAATTGCTGCGGCAAATGAAAATAAAGTTTTCTGACGCTTTTTATGTACGGCCATGCTTATATTATTTCGATAGTTTTATATCTTTATCAACAAAAAGTATGCCAAATGGCGTTTTGTAATAGATAAATGTTTGTCAATGATAGTGGCGGATTCTTTTCAGTAAGATGGTATGCTTCGGAAAATCTTCATAGCTTGTTTGTTATGTGCGAATTGGTGGCGGATTGGTGGGTGGCGCAAGATGCCGCGGTGTAGATAGCAGGAGGGTGGTGTGAGAAGTTTTTTCATGCTTTATTTTCGTATTATCTCAAAAAATAGTAATTTTACATGCTTTTAAACTGATAGGAAATTAAGAATAAAAAGAAATGTTAGACCAAGACAGAATAATTAAGGTAAACATAGAGGATGAGATGCGCAACTCGTATATCGACTATTCCATGTCGGTAATTGTAGCGCGCGCATTGCCGGATGTACGCGATGGCTTCAAACCTGTTCATCGTCGCATCCTTTTTGGAATGAGAGAACTCGGTAATACACATGATAAACCATATAAGAAATGTGCCCGTATAGTCGGGGAAGTGTTGGGTAAGTATCATCCGCATGGGGATTCTTCCGTTTACGGTGCTTTAGTGCGCATGGCTCAGGAATGGAGCATGCGCTATACTTTGGTGGACGGGCAAGGTAACTTCGGATCGGTTGACGGGGACAGTGCAGCTGCCATGCGTTATACCGAAGCACGTCTCCAACTCATGGGTGAAGCTATGATGGATGACCTGGAGAAGGAAACGGTGGATATGACCAATAACTTTGATGATACCTTGCAGGAGCCGACGGTTATGCCGACTAAAATACCAAATCTTTTGGTAAATGGTGCCAGTGGCATTGCAGTCGGTATGGCTACAAACATTCCGACGCATAATCTGGGTGAGGTGATTGATGCTTGCGTGGCATATATTGAAGACAAAGAGATTGATGTAGAGGGTTTGATGAAATATGTCAAGGCACCGGATTTCCCGACCGGGGGGTATATATATGGTATGCAAGGTGTGAAAGACGCTTATGAAACCGGCCGTGGACGAATTGTTATGCGTGCTAAGGCTGAGATAGAGCCGGGCGAAAACCACGACAAAATTGTGGTGACAGAGATTCCTTATGGCGTTAACAAGGCTGAGCTTATCAAAATGATAGCCGAACTCGTTAACGAGAAAAAAATAGAAGGAATCAGCAATGCCAATGATGAGTCCGACCGTGAGGGTATGCGTATTGTAATAGACGTCAAACGTGACGCCAATGCAAATGTCGTTTTGAACAAGCTCTTTAAAATGACACCGCTGCAAACGAGTTTCAGTGTAAACTGTATTGCTTTGGTTAAGGGACGTCCAAAGTTACTGACGTTGAAAGATTGTATCTCAAATTTCGTTGATCATCGTCATGATGTGGTTATACGCCGTACACGCTATGACTTGCGTAAAGCGGAGGAACGTGCGCATATCTTGCAGGGCTTGATTATTGCCAGCGACAATATCGACGAAGTGGTTCATATCATCCGTAACGCCAAGAATCCGCAGGCGGCCATAGATGGATTGATGCAGCGCTTTGAGTTGGATGAGATTCAGGCAAAAGCGATTGTAGAAATGCGTCTAAGGCAGTTGACGGGATTGTTACAGGAGCAACTGCGTAACGAGTACGATGATCTGTTGAAACAAATAGATTATTTCAAACAGATATTGAGTGATGACAACTTGTGTATGGAGGTTGTCAAGAATGAACTTATGGAAGTAAAAGAGCAGTTCGGTGACGAACGTCGTTCTGAGATTGTATATTCCAGCGAAGAGTTTAATCCCGAGGATTTTTATGCGGACGATGAAATGGTGATTACCATCAGTCACATGGGGTATATCAAACGTACCCCGTTGGCTGAGTTCCGTGCGCAGGGAAGAGGCGGTGTTGGCAGTAAAGGTACAAGTACACGCGATTCGGATTTTGTTGAATACATTTATCCAGCTACGATGCATAATACGATGCTTTTCTTTACACAGAAAGGTCGTTGCTTCTGGATGAAAGTATATGAGATTCCAGAAGGGGCAAAGAACTCAAAGGGACGTGCTATTCAAAATATGTTGAATATTGAGCCGGACGATGCCATCAATGTATGTTTGCGAATCAAGAACCTGTCCGATCCGGAATTCTGCAAGAATCACTATGTGATATTCTGTACGAAAAACGGTGTGATAAAGAAAACGTGTCTGACAGAGTATTCACGTCCGCGTGCCAATGGCGTAAATGCCATTACGATTCGGGACGACGACCGTGTTATAGGTGTGCGCCTTACAAACGGTGAGAACGAAATCATTATGGCGAACCGTAACGGTCGTGCTATCCGTTTTAATGAAAGTAAGGTTCGTTCAATGGGGCGTACAGCTACAGGCGTGAGAGGAATGACCATTGATGAAGACGGAAGTGATGAAGTGGTGGGAATGGTTTGTGTTAATGACCCACAGAAAGAAACGATCATGGTGGTTAGTGAGCAGGGCTATGGAAAACGTTCAGATGTTGAGGATTATCGAGTTACAAACCGTGGTGCAAAAGGTGTTAAAACTTTGAATATTACGGAAAAGACTGGAAAATTGGTGTCTATCAAAGTCGTTACGGATGAAAATGATTTGATGATTATCAACAAGAGCGGTATTACGATTCGTTTGAAGGTTGCTGATGTTCGCATTATGGGACGTGCGACGCAAGGAGTGCGTTTGATAAATCTTGAGAAACGTAATGATCAAATCAGTAGTGTTTGCAAGGTACAGACTGAGGAACATGAATTCCCGGGAGATGATTCCGAAACATTGCCACAAACTGGACAACTAACGCAAGACGTTTCGGGTGATATTCCGGAAAGTACGCTTGAAGTGAATGATAATGAAACAAATGAATAAGTTAAACTAAGAATTTAATAATCATGAGAAGAATCTTGTTATCAATGGCATTTGTCGTTGCAGTCAGTGGCGCATTTGCCCAAAACCGTTTGGTGAAGAAGGCTCAGAGTCTTATTAACCAAGATAAAATAGAAGAAGCACAAGCAACCTTGACAGAGGCGATCAATAGTGGGAAAACTAAAAATATGGCTTTGGCATGGGATGTCCAAGGTGATATTTATCAGCGTAATTTTGCAGCTGAGTTGAACAAGGCGGCAGCACACCAGCCGATGGATACCATGAATTTCGCTAAAAACCTTTATGCTTGTATCGAGGCATACGAAAAGTGTAATGAGTTGGATGTTGAAAAAGAATTTGTGGCAAAGAATAAAGGCAACCTGATGAAGTTCCGTACGTTTTATATGTATTTGGGACAGTTCTTTTTTCAGAATAAACAATTCTCTGACGCATTTACAGCTTATGACAAATGGCTGACATTTCCTCAGGACAACAAACTTGTTGCTGGTGAGCCGAGTGTGTTGAATGATACAGTTTTCGACAAGAGTCAGGTTGCTTATTATGCTTCTTTGGCTGCATATCAGGCAAAGGATTACAAAAACGTTGAAAAGAATATTAAAGAGGCTTTGAATTATGAGAAAGAGTTGAAAACTGTTCGTCAGTTATATCTTATGGCTTTACAGGAGCAGGGTGATACGGCTCGTTGGATTGAGGCTTCAAAAGAATTTGCTGCGACAGACGAAACCATTGCTCAAAATCTGTTGGCATATTATACGGAGAAAAAAGATAATGCTTCTGCAATTGCATTTGCTGATGGTTTGTTAGCATCAGATCCGAACAATAAAATTGCAAATTATTCAAAGGGTGTTTTGCTTTTTGGCGAACAGAAATATGTAGATGCCTTGCCTTTCTTCGTGAAATGTACCGAGATAGATCCTGCTTTCACAGATGCTTATTTCAACGCCGGTGTTTGCTGCTGTAATGAAGGTTATAACATCAACGAAAGTATTTCAGGTAAGAAAATGAAACCGGCAGAATATAATAAAGCTATTCAGTCTGTGAAAGACTGGTATAAAAAAGCTGAACCATTTTTCCTTAAAGTGAAAGAGTTGGAACCGGACGATCCTGATCGTTGGGCCTCACGCTTGAAAACCGTTTATTATTTAACAGGTGAAAAGGAAAAGGAAAGCGAGATGGACGCTTATTTGAAATAAACATGATAAAAGATATGATGTAGAAGTTTATAGGGGTGGTGGACGATAAGTGGTACATCACCCCTTATTTAAAAATGAAGGATGAAAAAGATTGGAATAGGGTTGTTTGTATTACTTTCTTCAGCAGTTGTGTCTGCCAAGACAGATCAGATTGTGAAAGATGCTAGGAAAACCATCCGTAATGCGTTTTATCAATCGGATGGCAATGAGGCAAACAAAGTACGCGATCGTTTGAATGATGCGGAGCGTAAATTGTTAGAACTTCTTCCGAACCAGAAAACGGCGCGTGAGAAGGCGCAATGCTATTATTATGCGGGAATGGTGCAGAAGCGATTTAACGCCATAGAAAATACAAAACTCTATTTGAAACTACAGATGGATACGGCGCGTTTTTATGATAGCTTGTATAAAATGTATGCTTATCTTATCAAATGTGATTCAGTTGAGATGACCGGTAGAAAGAAGCTTCATTATCGTAAAAAGGCGCAAGAAGATCTTATGAGATATCGTCATAATTTACTGAATGGTGGGCGCTATTATCTTAAAAAGAAAGATTATAAAGAGGCTTACCGTTACTTAGATATGTACCTTTGGTCTGCTGATCAGCCGGTGTTGAAGGACTATTTTCTGTCACAAATAGATACGTTGTATTCTAAAGTTGCATATTGGGCGACTACAGCTGCGTATTATTCCGGAAATAATGAGGGTGTTATTCTGTATGCAGACGCAGCATTGGGCTATTCGAAGAACAAGACGTATATACAGGAGTATCATTGTAAGGCATTTCTTGCAACCGGCGATACGCTGGGGTGGCTGAAATCTCTGAAAAACGGCATAATGAATTGTCCTGAGCATTCATACTTTTTCACGAATCTGATGGATTATTATATTCGTACAAAACAGTATGCTTTGGCTATGAAATACGTGGACCATATGATTTATTATGACCCTAAGCAGCCGTTATATTGGTTTGTCAAGGCTTCGGTTTATATGTACCAAAAGCAGTATAAGCAGTGTATAGATATGTGTAAGATGGTGTTGTCTTTGGATAGTCAGCATATAGGAGGACATCAATTTGAAGGGGCATGCTATTATCATCTCGCAGCCAATGAAGTAGATTCTATGAGAATGGTACCTGTAAGAGATGTTCGCTATTCCAAGCACAGGAAAAGGGTGGTGGCATATTGTCGTGAAGCTTTGCCGCACCTTCGTTTTGTCAAAGAGAAAAATCCTGATGATGCCAAACGTTGGGCTCCGATGCTTTACATGATATATCTTAATCTGAACATGGGACGGGAATTTGAGGAAATGGAAAAGATTGTTGCAACTTTAAATACGACTCAAGTTGATGAATAAATATGAAGTCTACATGGCACCTATGCAGGGCGTGACGGAAGCACCGTTCAGAAACCTGTTTGAACAATATTTTGGCGGAATAGATGCCTATTATACCCCTTTTATCCGATGGGAGCATGGCGGAGTCCGAAGAAAAGATTTACGGGATATTTCTCCTGACCGTAATTCCGTTTGCAAATTAGTGCCGCAGCTGCTGGCCGGCACAGCTGATGAAGCGGAATCTATTTTGCAATACATCATTGACTGTGGTTATCGAGAGGTAGACATTAATATGGGATGTGCATATCCGGTTTTGGCAAAAAAAGGAAAAGGTAGCGGAATATTGGCGCATCCGGAACAAGTGGCAGATTTGTTGCAGGTCGTTCACCGTCATTCCCAAGTTAAATTTTCAGTGAAAATGAGATTGGGATATAATAACGCGCAGGAAGGTTTAGATTTGTTGCCACTTTTGAATAAGACGCCGTTGACACGTATCGTTATACATGCGCGGACAGGCATTCAACAGTATAAAGGCGCATGCGACCGTGAGGCATTCACACGTTTTGCCGCTGGATGTAATCATCCTCTATTATATAATGGTGAAATGCTTGATGAAAAACAGTGGAAGCAAATGTGCAACTTGTCTTCAAGAATTGTTGGTGTCATGTGGGGGCGTGGACTGTTGGCCGCACCATGGCGGGCGTCAGAATTTCGAGATGGGCGCATTTGGACGTTAGAAGACAAGCGCGTTGCATTAAGGGGCTTTCATGAGGATTTGTTTGCATGGTATCGGGAGAATATGGAAGGAGGTGACCGGCAAATACTCACAAAGATGAAAGCTATTTGGGAATATTTACTGCCGGGGGCGGAGCGTAAACTTCGGAAAAAAATTCATAAGGCGCAACGTTTTGCGGACTATATACCGGCAGTGCAGGCTTTGATACAAACGTTTGAACCGTCTATGGAACAATTGAGTCCGGTTGTCGATGAGGATGAGTTCTGATATGTTTTATATGATAATTTGATTCATGATGAAAGGTATTATTAAAATAGTGGCAGCGAAAGCTTTTTTGCTTTTTTCCATGATTATTGGTTTGTGTCTTGCTTCATGTGAAGACTTGACGGATGGTAATAATGCTTTTAAAAAGAAAGCCCATACAACATTGCTCGTTTATATGGTGGGACAAAACGATTTGTCATCGTATATGGAGGGAAATATCAATAACATGATCATAGGATATGGTAAGACGGATACGATGGCAAATATCCTGATTTACCAGGACATTAGTTCTTCCCCCACATTGTACTATCTTAATAAGGCAAGCGGTAGCGCCATTTCAAAACAGACGGTCAGAAGTTATCCCGATCAACTGTCGGTTGATCCCGAAGTGATGAAGTCTGTTATCAATAACATTTTTGAGATGTATCCGGCAGAAAAATATGGTATAATTTTTTCGTCGCATGCTGACGGAAGTCTCTTTCAACCTAATATAGTTCAAAAGCGTTCTTTTGGAGTTGAAGAAGATTCAAACAAGCAAGTTTATGGCATGAATATTCAGGATATTAACAATGCTCTTTCAGACAGCCCTTATTTAAACTTTATTTTGTTTGATGCCTGTTTGATGGCGAATGTGGAAACTGCTTACGAATTAAGAGAACGGGCACATTATTTGTTGGCTGCCCCTAATTCTGTTCCCGGCGAAGGTTTTCCTTATCATAGAATCATGCCAGATTTGTTGCAGATGGATGAGAGAGGTTTGGAGAATGTTGCAGAGCAATATTATGATTATTTCCATTCCAATTCTGCTCGGTGGGATGACTTTGTGGCAATCAGTTTGACAGATCTCTCAAAGATGGACTCTTTGGCTGAGGCTGTAGATTCGTTATGTCGTGTGCCCGCGGTGCAGGAACGTATAGAAGCATTGGATAATGCCGGTTTGCAGATGTACGAGCGGACGAAGGAGTTGTATGATTTCGGCCAATGGGTAGATAGCGTAGGTTGCGGACATCCGCAGGTGGCTGTTGTAAAAGAGA
Source organism: uncultured Prevotellaceae bacterium (assembly GCA_949299545.1). Taxonomy (GTDB): domain Bacteria; phylum Bacteroidota; class Bacteroidia; order Bacteroidales; family Bacteroidaceae; genus Paraprevotella. Next base: position 100,806 of record CASGAM010000006.1, read on the forward strand.
AATTAGAGGAGGCCGTTATTTATAAGGAACATAGTGAATATACCATGACTGATGACTGGGGCAACCTTCTGTTACCGATTACTGATGCCCGTTTCAGCGGTTTGAACACATTTTTGCCTGGGAAAGTAGATACAACCTATGACCTTCTTCAACATTGGTATTTTACAACCTTGGAATGGTATCGTGATGCCGGCTTATGGCGTTGCCTGAGATATAATGAATACGAGATGCTGATACAGTAAAAACTTTGGACTATTTTATAAGTACTTTTTTAGTGCTTCCGTCGTTTGCTAAGATGATGTTTATTCCTTTTTGTGATGAAGCAAGTTGTATGCCGGAGAGTGAGAAGTTCGCTTTATGATGAGCGTTATCGGCAGTAGCTTTCTTTATTGCATCAGGATTTTCGAGCGTGCAGTGTTTATAGACACCTTCAACTTTTGCGGTAAGCGGTGCAGTATAACCGCCGAAAAAAGTCATCCTGCAGATTTGCGGAAGTATGCCGGTTGTGAGCATCGATGTTTCAAGTTCAAATTTATATTCCGTTGTTCCTTCCGGAACATCGGTCAGGTTCGTGCCTTCCCAAAAAGCAAGTTTCCAGCCGGCTGCTACCGGTTCTGAAAACTTTATCACTATGTAATCACAATCTTTCACGTCTATATTCACCATTTTGAACGCTATCTGTGTAGATCGTTGCTGGCAACGTACGTGTTATAATCGTCGCCAGCAACGAAGTCGGTTCGGGTAAAGTCGTCGTGTTGTTCACCTTGGTCTTGAGGAATTTCTATAAGATAACCGGTTTCCGGTTCAGGAGACGCCTCTGGCAGGATGTCATCTTCGCAATTCTCAGCCGTTGCGGGCTTTTCGCATGAATGAATGGAGAAGGCCGTGAATTTATCATCAGCAGATGACTTCACAATGGTAATTTTATATTCCGAGAATGCCGGGACTGAAAAAGGCATTACGGCTTTTTTGCCAACCTTACCTGATTTACAAAAGAGGACTTCCTCGCCATCAAGAGTTTCTATCTTGACATATATTTTGTCTCCTGTCGTTCCTTTTGCTTCAAAGTTGAGTGTGTAATTACCTTTTTCAAATTGCAATGAAGGATATACATTGTTGTCTGCGTTGTTGGCTTTTTTAGGCGTTCCGTAAGTATAGCGTGTTTTGTCGGCACTTACTTTCCAGCTATGCTCTGCCGGATTGAAACCTTCAGTGTCGATATTGAGACGCCATTTCAACGTCTTGTCGCAGTCGTCATCAAGTGTGTATTGACTCATGAAGTTCCACATGGTCAGGGCGGAATTGCCTTCGGGGGTTTTGTCTGTGAAGTCGCTGTGTCCCATACCGTCAATTTCGTAATAAACGTACGGGAATCCTCCTTCGCCAGCTTCATAAACACTGCATCGATATTTACCGGTTACGGTTGAAACTTCCGGTATCGGGTTACAACCGTTACGAGCCACCATATTATCCCGAATGATGGGCATACACGAATATTTCACAAAATTATCGGCTTTGCCGTGGATGTGCATGAAAGGTACGGGGCGGGCACCCGTCGTGTGGTGATGAAATTCATTTAGTTGGAAGCCGCTTATTGAGGCGAAAGCCGCAAACAAGTCCGCAGCCGAGCTGGCATTGGAATAAGTCATCATACCGCCATTGGAGAATCCGCAACAATAGATACGTGAACGGTCAATGTCATATTTGGCTGCCACATTCTCAATAATAGCTTTGAAAAAATCCAAATCTTCATTCGCTTCGCCGGTTGAGTTCCATCCATGTATACTTCCTCCTAACACCGGGAAATACTGATCTTCCCCCTGTGGATATACCACGATGCAACCCTTTTGGTCTGCGACGGCGGTGCGGAATGGTGAGCGGTTGGCGGCATTTCCGGCCGCACCATGCAATGAAAATACTAACTCAGGTTTATCCCCAACGTTGTCTGGGACATAAAGGATGTAGGTACGTGTTGCTCCATTGACATTGATGGAATACTCAGTATTTTCTTTGGCTGCCCAACTGTTACCAATAAAAATGGCTAACAAAATCGCGAGGTTCGTAAATCTTTTCATTTTCCAACTGTTATTATGGTGAAACCACCTGTTAATACTATTCCTTCGGGTATAGTCTTTCATTATCAAGGAACATTTATTCCTTAATATTCAATGGCTTGGTTAGTGATTTGCGAGATAGGTGCGGAACATTTGCATTCAAATCTTCTTAAGAAAGTTTTGGCATTGTTTCCCAGTAAATGTTCCAATTGCTTATTGCAAAAGTAGTGATTTATTTTGTAGCGGCGAAAGAATGCTCATATAAAATATGCTATAGCTCTCATTTGCTTGCAAAATTACCTGTGTTCATGCCTTTCCCCTTTAGGCGCTTTGCTATTTGGCATAAATCTTTATGGCTAATAAGATGTTACAGGCATAATGAATTGCACGGTTTTGTTGGCAGTGTGCAAAAAAATATGTACCTTTGTCAGCGAATAGAATTAATATTTATATTGATTGTTATGGCTTATAATTTATTGAAAGGCAAACGCGGTATTATTTTTGGAGCTTTGAACGATGCTTCTATCGCGTGGAAAGTTGCTGAACGTGCCGTAGAAGAAGGTGCGCAGATTGTATTAACGAATACACCGGTAGCGTGCCGTATGGGAACCATCGCCGAATTAGCTGAGAAAACCGGTGCCACCGTTATTCCGGCTGATGCTACTTCTGTGGAAGACCTTGAGAAACTTTTTGTTGAAGCGCAGCAGGCCATGGGTGGCAAGATTGATTTCGTGTTACATTCCGTTGCCATGAGTGCCAATATGCGCAAGAAACGTACATACGATGATTTAGACTATGATCTTCTGAACAAGACATTGGATATTTCTGCCATTTCTTTCCATAAAATGATACAGACAGCCAAAAAACTGGATGCCATCAACGATAATGGTTCAATTTTGGCGTTGAGTTATGTTGCTGCCCAGCGTACTTTTTTTGGTTACAACGACATGGCGGATGCCAAGAGTCTTCTTGAATCCATTGCCCGTAGTTTTGGTTATATCTATGGACGTGAAAAAGGCGTCCGCGTGAATACCATTTCACAGTCACCCACGTTTACGACTGCCGGTGGCGGTATAAAAGGTTTCGACGGTCTTTATGATTTCAGCGACCGTATGTCGCCGCTTGGTAATGCCAGCGCAGACGAATGTGCTGACTACTGCGTGGTTATGTTCTCAGATCTGACCAAGAAAGTTACCATGCAGAATCTTTATCACGATGGCGGTTTCTCAAACATGGGTATGTCTTTGCGCGGTATGGTACAGTATCAGAAGTCGTTCATTGACGAAAACCGTGATGAAAACGGCAAGATTATCTACGGATAACTCCAGATAGAATTTTACGGTAAAAGCAGTCTGTTATTACGCAAAAATAACTATATTTGCGTCCAATAAATAACAGACTGCTTTTTTTATAAGCGTTTTCATATCATTATTTCATAATATGAGCAGAACAATTATTACAGTCGTCGGAAAAGACGCGGTAGGTATTATCGCAAAAGTATGTACATATTTAGCCGAGAACAAGGCTAATATCCTGGACATTTCACAGACCATTGTACAAGAGTATTTTAATATGATGATGATTGCCGATTTGAGCAAGGTGGAGAAATCCTTTGAGGTCGTCTCAGCAGAGTTGGCCGAGGTCGGCCGCACGTTGGGGGTTGAGGTGAAGTGCCAACGCGAAGAGATTTTTGACAAGATGCACCGGATTTAAAAGCCCATTTTATTGTTATGATTAATATATATGAGGTACTCGAAACCAACAAGATGATCGAGCAAGAGAATCTTGACGTGCGTACCATTACGATGGGTATCAACTTGTTGGACTGTGCAGATGGGAATCTTGATACTGTTTGTCAGAAGATATATGATAAAATTACGCGCCTTGCAAAGAATCTTGTTAAGACGGGTGAGGACATTTCAAAAGAATACGGTATACCCATTGTCAACAAACGTGTTTCCGTAACGCCCATTTCGCTGGTCGGCAGCAGCGCATGTAAGACGGTGGAAGATTATGTCAGGATTGCCCACACGCTTGACCGTGCAGCAAAAACAGTCGGTATTAACTTTCTTGGAGGTTATTCGGCAGTCGTTTCAAAGGGTATGACGCAAAGCGATGAACTCTTGATACGTTCTATTCCGCAAGCATTGGCGCAGACCGAGCGCATTTGCAGTTCTGTTAATGTCGGTTCCACAAAAACAGGTATCAACATGGATGCTGTGAAGTTGATGGGCGAGATTGTAAAACAGACAGCAGAGTGTACAAAAGAGAAAGATTCTCTGGGATGCGCCAAATTAGTGGTGCTATGCAACGCACCCGATGACAATCCATTCATGGCCGGCGCTTTCCACGGTGTATCCGAGGCAGACGCTATTATCAATGTCGGAGTGAGTGGCCCGGGCGTTGTGAAATATGCCTTGTCTCAAATTCGGGGAGAGAGCTTTGAAGTCTTGTGCGAAACCATTAAGCGTACGGCGTTTAAGATAACCCGTGTCGGTCAGTTGGTGGCTCAGGAAGCATCCCGTCGTTTGGGAGTGCCTTTCGGTATTATCGATCTTTCGTTAGCGCCGACACCCGCAGTTGGCGACAGTGTGGCGGAGATTCTTGAAGAGATAGGACTCGAACGGGCCGGAGCGCCGGGTACGACCGCAGCTTTGGCATTGCTTAACGACCAGGTGAAGAAAGGAGGAGTCATGGCTTCTTCGTATGTCGGTGGTTTGAGCGGTGCTTTTATTCCGGTGAGTGAAGACCAGGGAATGATAGATGCTGTTGAGGCCGGAGCACTCACGCTTGAAAAGTTGGAAGCCATGACCTGTGTTTGTTCCGTTGGGCTGGATATGATTGCCATTCCGGGTGATACACCGGCTACGACTATATCCGGTATTATTGCGGATGAAGCCGCTATCGGGATGATTAACCAGAAAACAACGGCAGTTCGTATCATACCGGTTATCGGTAAAACAGTGGGAGATACGGTTGAGTTCGGCGGCTTGCTGGGCTATGCGCCTGTTATGCCGGTCAACGCCTTCAGTTGCAGTGATTTTGTGAATCGTGTAGGACGCATTCCTGCTCCGATTCATAGCTTTAAGAATTAATATTTCCTATTGTTGGTTCTTTGTCGTTGGAATCTCATTAATGGAAAGAACAGAATGGCGGAGACGTACCGAATACGGTGTCCCCGCCATTTTTTATTTTCTCTTGAAAGGATTGGTCGGATTTGATTAATATCCTAAATTGAGCGTTTCCTGTTTAAATGAGGTTGCAATCTTATCATTATAACTTTTTGCCAGGCTTCTTGCACTGGTTGTGAAACAGTTTTCCAGTACCTCATAAGGAATGGTGCATGATGGATGGCCGTAAGCATAAGCTGCAATCTCATACTGTTGATAGATGAATTTCACGCCATTTCCTGTCCATAACGGGTTGGTCTCAGGTAAGGGAAATGCTTCTCCGTTGTTTTCGATTAGCAGCTGGTCATACAGTTCGTCCTTGTTGTTTACTTTGAAGAATTGTTGCTGGAGACCCGTTATTATGAGATTGCGTACGGTTTCCAGGCTGTCTTGTTTGAACATTTCCCAGCCGAAACGCCGCCCGTCCGATTTGCGGAAAACGATTCCGCTGTACAGTTGTCCGCCATGCGCGGCTCCGGCATAATATTGGTAAACGTCGTTGGAGTATGTTATAAAGAGTTCTGTTTCAAATATTTTTCGCATCTGAATGTAGCGTAACGAACCTTCTGCGCTGATATCCTCCGGCAAAGATTCATCGCTTGCCTTTAATTCGTTGTTTATTTTGTTGTAGTAAAATTCCACCATCTTTTTGCCATCGTTCAGGTCGCCTTCAAAATCTCCGCCCAAAGTTTCGTTCATCCATTCACGGACGTTCTGTACCAAGGCGTCTGAGCCTTTGACCGGATAGTCGGTGTAGAGTTTGCAACCGATGGGCGTTTCGCCTTCCAATGCGATGGAAGAGGTTGTAAAAGCGGACTCTGCGCTTTTTGTTGTTTCTTGTTCTTTAGGCGTACAACCTGTCTGCATGATACCAATCAGCATGGTTGCCGTGATGCTGACAGCACACAGCTTGAAAATTGAATGACGTTTCATGATTAAGTTTTTAAAGTTGCTTTTCAAAAGTAGTCATTAAAATCTGACCGGACAAGAATTTATCTACAAAAACCGTTAAAGTCGTGTTACTGATTTGTTTTTCTGTTATTTTTGTAATGTAGTAAATGTTTTAATCGGAATAAACATGGACAAGAAAATGCGTATTATGGTGGTAGGGGCTACTTCCGGATTAGGGCGGGGGCTGGCCGAACGTTATATTGCGGAAGGACACGTGGTCGGGATTGCAGGCCGGCGTTTGTCGCTGCTTGAAGAAGTTTCCGGCGGACGGTCAAATGTGTATTCGGCTGTGGCCGATGTAACGGACATCAGATCTGTCACATCAGTTTTGCAGGATTTGCTGCAACGGATGGGCGGTATGGATTGTTTGGTGATGTGTTCCGGTGTAGGATATATGAATCCGGAATTAGACGTTGCGCCGGAGCAGATAACTGTAGATACGAATGTCCGAGGATGGACGGCCGTTGTTGATTGGGCTTTTGACCGTTTCATGCAGCAAGGCTACGGGCATTTGGCGGCCATCTCTTCGGTAGCGGGCATCAGGGGATTGGCGCCGGCACCGGCTTATTCTGCCTCGAAGGCGTATCAGATACATTATCTTGACGCATTGCGGCAGCGGGCTGACATCTCAGGTGGTAAAGTGAAGGTGACCGATATTCGTCCCGGTTTCGTCGCCACACCGTTGCTGTCTGCTCCAGAGAAATTTTTCTGGGTGGTGTCAGCAGAGAAGGCAGTGAAGGCTATTTACAGGGCTATCGACGAAAAAAAGCGCAGGGCGGTGGTGACGCGTCGCTGGGCAATGCTTGCGCCCATGATGAAGATTGCGCCTGAATGGCTTGTGCGCCTCATCCTTAGCAAGGCATAAACGTCGAACCGGCCGGCATACCGTTATCTGTTTGCGGTTGCCGGCCGGTTCGTTTATTGCCATGTTCAGTCGAAAATGACCTGTTTGGTAGTTTTGTCACTGAACGTCACATCTACTGTTTTCATGTCGGAAGAGACTTTTATATCTTTTACCGGATTCAGTTCTTTTTTGCTGAATGCCTTTCCGCCTTTTTTCCAGAGGGTCAGTGTTACAAACACTGCTTCTTTTTCTACATGTTGCTCGGCCATGATGACGCCGCACCGGTTTGTTTCCGGATGGAGCCCTTCGGGATAGGACACAGAAGTTGTGTTCCAACCGTAGAGCGGAACCAACGCCAGCCGGTATTTCCCGTTGTTGATGATGCGCGTGTTTTCTGCTTTTCGTGACGTCTCTTCTTTGATAGGTGATTCCGGATATTCGGCTAAACTGTAATGGCCAAAATGGATATCTGTAGCTACCGGTGTCTGTACCTTGTCGATACGCAACACGCCGTTGGGCAACGGTATGTCGGCCAACTGGTATTTAATGTCGCGGTTTGTTTCAAGAACAGCGTCGCGGCGATAAATGCCGTCCTCAAAATTCTTGAATGTATAAAGGCGGAGGACTTCCCAATCGTCTTTCGCGTTCTTTGTGGCATAATTCATGGATACTTCGCCGCCTTTTCCGTCGGCCATCCACGGGAATTCTGTATGGTAAGCCAGTTTGTTGTAGTTCTCCGAGCTTCTGAACTTCTGCCAGTCGGCAGCTACGGTCTCGTGGCACCAGGAGCGCATCTCTGCGCCGCCGCAGTTGGGATAATCGGTGATGAGCAGTGCCGTGGCCGGCTGGAATTTGTTGTAAACATGGTTCTTTTTGAATTCTTTCTCCCAAGGGCCGTTGTTCTCTTTGGCTGTCCAGAACGGATTGTCAGCCGGAAGGAGCAGACTCAAGAAGGCTTTTCCGCACCAATAGACACTTCCGCGGCAACTGTAAATCTGCACGCAAGGCGCAAATGCGCCGTAGAAACCTAACGTCGGAACGTTGTCCTCCAGGAAGTCGGGATGTTGCAGGAATTGCAGGAGGGTGGACGAAGCAATGCGACGCATCCAGCCGAAGTTGATGTCCGTATTTTCATTATAACCTAACAAGGCCAGCGGAACAACAGCGCCGAAGCGGTAAGGTATGCTGCGCCCCCACATGTTCATTTTGCCTTCTGCACTGAACATGTACGGGTAATTGTCGACGAGATCCAGTTGGTTCTCGATGAATTGGCGGGCGTATTCCGGATACATGTCACCGTATGTATGTGCCCAGATGGGGCCGTACATTTGGAAAGCCCACATGCTGTAGTAATCATAGGCGGGAGCGTCGTTATACCAACCTTCCCCGCGGTAAAGTTTCAGTATGTTTTCCAAGTTTTCGGTCATGCGTTGTTCGTTGATGGGGTAGCCTTGCTCCTTGAAGAAACTCAGGACGAAGACATTGAAGAACATCCAGTTGGAACCGATTGTGGGGCCGTTGCCGTAACTCAACATGGTGGCCGCCAATTCGTTTTTCTGTTCTTTCGTCAGCGGGTCCCACAGTACGTTTTTGGCTGTTTGCAGCGAGATGGCCAATGCGCCGAACTCCACCAATATTTGGCTCGGCCCGCCGGTGCGGTGGGGAATATAGCTTGCGCTTGCCGGGTTGATGAGGTTCAACAGTTGGTGTCGGTAGTAATCGGCCACTTTGATGCCGTTAATGGTCAATTCCGGATTTTCGCGTAGCAAGGGAGCTGCAATGAAGAGGGTGCGGCAAAACCCTTCCAGTTTGGCAGTAGGTACCTGGCCTTCGTTATTGGGATAGGTTTTGTCGTGCTGTTTCGGGAAATACATCGGGTCGTCCATCGTTCGGACGTAGGTGAACGCTCCTTCCAATAGGTATTCGGCCGCGTCAATCCAACTTTGCCGGGTCATGCCTGTGTACGGACTGAGTTTATAGTCCGGTGCCGGGTTTACGAATGTTTGTTCGATTTTGTGGGTCGGTGTGCCCTGGGCATGTGCCAAGGAGGGTGCAGCTATTATGCAAACGGCTGCAATCATGCTTAATTTCAGGAATCTTTTCATATTGTTTTTCATGCATTGAATGATATGGTTTCAAAGATACGATATTTTATTGATTATTGGGTAACTTCATGAAATGGATTAATAGAAAAAGAAGACTTTAAAGGTGACAAAAAGAGTAAAATGGTTTAAAATATGTTATAAAACAACTTTTTTAGGCCTAATTTGTTTGCAGATCTGATTTGAGTTAGTATATTTGCAACGTGTTTTTCATAGTATTAGATTTAAGGTTAACAAAGGTTGGGCTCAGCGGAGCCCTTTTTTTATGTCCTTGATGTAAATATCTGTCAAAGTTTATTTCAGTTGCTTTAAATCAGATCTGTCAGTATTTGGGACTTTGTTTTTAGTCTTGTCCGACAAACTTTTTTTGAGTCAATGTCTTTACTCCTATTTTCGCATTCCTTATACAGAAGAATTTCCGAAAATTTCTACATAGCCTTTTTTGATTTTCTAAGTCTCAGCTTTATAATGACTTACAGAGTTCTGACAATGGGCGATTTTTTTGCATGGGCTTCCTTTTATGGCCGTTTTTAATTGAGTTCCGTTGCGACCGCTTGCAGTTAAAAAAGCAACCTGTCGCTTTTTAAATTGCAAGCGGTCGTGTTGTAGAAGCGACAGGTCGCTTTTGGGGGCACTTTGTTTCCTAGTGAAACTCCCAGCCGATAAACAATGGAAGTTTCCGAATGTGTGAGAGAAAGTTTGCTCTTTTTTGTTGTATTTTTTTGATATGGTCAGTACCGTGTGCGAAAGAAGCTGATTATCGGACGTCCGCTGCAATCCGGATGGCATCAGTACCATCTTTTGCGTTTGAAATAGATATATACCACAATGGCGATAAGCACCATGAGCAGCCAGGCGCCGGCATAGCCGTATCGCCAGTCCAATTCCGGCATGATTTTGAAATTCATGCCCCAGATGCCGGCAAAAAAGGTCAGTGGTATGAAGAAAGTGGAGACGATGGTGAGCTGTTTCATAATGTTGTTCATGCGCAGGTCGTTGTTGGACAGATACAGGTCGACGAGCGCGGAGAGAATGTCCCGGCACGAGTCCAGCGATTGTACCACAAAGTGTAAGTGGTCGTTCACGTCATTGAAGAACGGCCGGTTGTCTTCTTGTATCAGTGGGTTGTCGGAACGCAGCAATGCGCTGATTTGTTCTTTCAACGGAACGACGGTTTTCTTGATTTGACGGTAGTTGCGGCGGTACATCTGTATGTCACTCATATCGGAATAATTGTTGCCGAGCCAGTCGAGCAGCTGTTCTTCCATATCTTCCAACTCATCTTCCATTTTTGAAACGAGACTCATATAGTGCGACATGACGCTGTTGAGAATGACGCTGAGCAAAAAGTCTGAGTTGCGTGACCTGATTTTGAGAGTATTCTTGTGGATGGCTGCATTCACGTCGTTGAAGAAGGTCGTTTCTTTTTCAATAAACGTAAGGACGTAGTTTGCACCCTGTATGATGGCAATATGCTGGGTGGAAAATTCCTTTTGCTGTGGAACAAGCAGTTTGAGGATAATAACGTTATAATCATCGTGTTGTTCTATTTTGGTGAGATGGCGCGCGTTGAGGATATCTTGCATGATGAGAAAATCGATATCGAAATGTTTGCAGATACATTGTATGGCGGCCGTATCCTGGAGTCCGTGAATCTGCAACCAGTTATTCTTGTCGTTTTTCAGCTGTTCTAATATTGGCGCCGTTTCATGCGTGGCAAGGTCTTTGACCGTTTCTGTATCATAGGTACAAAGGTGCAAATGAGTCGGTGTCTCGCTTTGTCCGAAGTATTGCAACTTTTCTTCAATCAGGTTGTTACGTGGCATTGTTGAGATGTTTAGTGCTGTTTGCTAATATGTTTATAGACTGTTTCCGATATGTCGGCGATGATTTTTTCTGTTTGTTCCGGACTTTCTCCGGAGTCTTTTACAAAGACGGCTATGCTGTAATGCTGTCCGTCGGGCAGTTGTACGAATCCGGCATCATTGATGGCAATGATTTTCCCGATGCGGTTTTTGTCTCCTGTACCCGTTTTGTGGGCGATAGCGGCGCCGGTATTTGTCAGCGGTGCAGCCAAGCGGTTGGCGCCGGTTCGGCATTCCATGAGTGTTTGTTTCAGAAAATTTTGCAGATGTGGTGCAAACAGTTTCTCTGTGAACAGTTTCTCAAACAGTATGGCTGTTTCTAAAGGAGTACTCCAGTTGGCATGGCAGGTATCGGGATTCAGATGCATGTCGTTCTCGTTCACTGCGATGGAAAACGCGCTGACACCTAAGGTACGCAGGTAGTTGTCGGTGATGGGGATATCTGTTATGCGTTTGAAGAGAATGTCACACGCATTATTGTCACTCAACTGCAACGTGTACCTGAGCAGTTCCTTGATACTTAACCGGATGTTTCCTTGCGGATATTTTTCTCTGAGCGGGCTGTATGTGTTTTCATGCAGGTCTTCTTTCTGTATGAGAATCTGCCGGTCGAATGTTTCGTTTGCTTTGTCAAATGTGTGGGCAACGGCTAATGCCTGATGGAACTTTACGACGCTCATCAGAGGGTAGACTTCATGGTTGTTGACCGTCAGAGTGTCTCGTCCGTCAATGATGACGGCCACTCCTACGGTAGCATTTGATTTGTCGGCTATTTTCTTTATTTGTTTTTCCAAAGTCTGCCCGTTTATGATAATCGGGAGGCAGAATGCAAAAACTGTTGAAAAATATGTTTTCAGCTTCATTTCGTTTTTATTGGTTTTGCTCGTTTTTTAAAAACTTGCAATCTGTATTATCCAAATATAAGTATTATATCAGTATGTGACATCTGTTTTTACAGAAAAAATTACCATATCTGAACAATTTCTTAAAAAAATGGTTTATTTATTGTCAGACTGAAACTGATGTTATATATTTGCCGGAGTTTTATTCATTAAACAAACGCCTGTTGACCGATGAAAAAATCTGATTTTTATTTCTTTTGTGTGATTCTTATTATTTTTGTGCCTTTTTTTCTCTCGCCGTCCCTTTATGAAGCTTACAAGTCATTCAATGCGGAACACGGGATGGTGATGAGTTTCTTTAAATTTGCAGTGTTGTCAACGCTGGGCGAATTGTTGGGATTGCGCATCAGTTCCGGTGCGTATTTTCGTGCCGGTTTTGGCATCTTGCCGCGTGCCTTTGTATGGGGTGTGCTTGGCATGGGCATCAATATGGCGTTTATTGTATTTTCTACCGGTGTGACGGCGTTTGCCGGTTACTTGGGCGTACACGATCCGGATGCCATTATGGCCGGTGCGGTCACGGTAGAGAAAGTCGTTTTGGCATTGGCTATTTCCGTAACGTTGAACACGATCTTTGCGCCGGTCTTCATGACATTGCACAAAGTGACAGATACGCATATATTGGCAACCGGAGGTACGATGCGCGGATTGTTTACACCTATACCTATGGCTTCCATACTGCAGAACCTTAACTGGAACGTGCAGTGGGGATTTGTATTTAAAAGGACAATACCGCTTTTCTGGTATCCGGCTCATACCATTACGTTCTTGTTACCCGGCGAGTTACGCGTGCTTTTTGCGGCTTTGCTCGGTGTCGTTCTGGGAGTGATTCTAGCGATAGCGGCTCGCAAAAAGGCTTGACCCGTGAAATGCAGTTATGGTGACCGGCGGAAATTCGGAAGGAGATAAAAAACAAATTTTTTTATAGATGGTTAATGCCCTTTAAAACAGCCGGAAGGAGAATTGTGTCGGTTGGATTTCTGTCATTTTTTACTTATCTTTGTAGAGTGGATGTTTTTTTGATACCTGTTTGCTGTTGCGAAGATGGGTATGTAAGCTCTGTATTTAAGATTGTATTATGAGACAGGCACAATTAATAACATTGACGGCAGACCGGTTGAGGTCGCTTTATGTAAAGAACTTGCCCGGGATTTATCGGTTGGCTGTAGAGAGTTCCGGGACCGTTCATTTCGTTGAGGCGTTGCGGCCGTGGCTTTTGGAAAATACGCCGATGCGTGAGGAGACACGTCGTACATTGCTTTATATGTTGGACTGCGAAGGGAAAGACATTGAAGAACTTTCCCGCGGAGAGTGCATCAGAATCGGCAGTTTTGAAATGTTGTACCATTTTTTGTGTTCAGATGGAGCAACAGATTGTTCGGTAGATGCGATGATAGACCTTTACTGCCTGTTTTCTGATGTCGGCAGTGACGTGGTAGGAGTGTCCAAAACCGGTCTGTCGCGCTGGGTATCGGGAACTGATGATGCGGTTGTTCGGATTCGTGAACGTAACAAGCGGCGCATGATACCGCTTCTGGTGGAGAAGGTCAGTCTGCGTTCGCATGCTTCGGCGCGTTTCCATTTTGAGGAGGGCATGTCGCAGGAAGAGAAAGAACGTTTGGTGGAAACATGGTGGAATGATTTCCGGTTTCATATCGCCATGGCCGTCAAATCGCCGGCTGAGTTGAACCGATTTCTGGGTAATACGCTTTCTAAAGAAACGCTTGCCGTGTTGGCTGAAGCCAAAAAGAAACAGATACCCTTTTTCGTGACACCATATTATTTGTCGCTTCTGAATATAGAAGAGGAGGGTTATGATGATGCGGCCTTGCGTTCTTATGTTTTGTATTCGCGTGAGTTAGTCGATGCGTTCGGACAGATTCGAGCATGGGAAAAGGAAGATTGCGTCGTACCCGGCAAACCGAATGCGGCTGGTTGGCTGTTGCCTGAGGGTGGGAATATCCATCGCCGTTATCCGGAAGTGGCCATTCTTATTCCCGATACCATGGGAAGAGCTTGTGGCGGCCTGTGTGCCTCCTGCCAGCGCATGTATGATTTTCAAAGCCGGCGTTTTAATTTTGATCTGGAAAACTTGAAGCCGAAGGAGACATGGCCACAAAAACTGCACCGTCTGATGGCTTATTTCGAGAATGACACGCAGTTGCGCGATATTCTCGTAACGGGTGGAGATGCTTTTATGAGTCAGAACAAGACGCTGAAAGGTATCCTTGATGCCATTTACCAGATGGCACGCCGGAAGAGAGAGGCGAATCTGAAACGTCCGGAAGGGGAAAAATATGCCGAGATACAGCGTGTTCGCCTTGGGACACGCCTTCCGGCTTACCTGCCGATGCGTATCGATGACGGCTTGATAGAAGTCCTGACGGAGTTCAGGCAGAAAGCGGAGAGAATCGGTATCCGTCAGTTCATCATCCAGACACATTTTCAGACACCCCTTGAAATGACGCCCGAGGCGCGTGAAGGAATCCGCCGTTTATTGGCTTGTGGATGGTTGGTAACCAATCAGCTGGTCTATAATGTCGCCGCTTCGCGCAGGGGGCATACCGCCCGATTACGGCAGGTCCTCAATCGCGAAGGGGTGATGTGTTATTATACTTTCTCAGTGAAAGGATTTGCCGAGAACAGAGCCGTTTATGCGCCCAACAGCCGGTTGCTGCAAGAGCAGGCGGAGGAGAAAAGGTTTGGAATCCTTTCCGGTAGGCAACAGGCTGAACTGATGGATATATTGCTTTCCTGTGGCAGTAAGGGACGGGCGGTGAGAGCCTTTATGAAACGTAATAAGCTACCTTTTCTGGCTACCGACCGCAGCGTGCTTAATTTGCCGGGAATAGGCAAGAGCATGACGGTACGACTGGCCGGAATAACGTCGGACGGTTGCCGTATTTTATGTTTCTCGCATGATGCCACACGCCGTCATAGCCCCGTCATCAATTCGATGAAAGAGGTTTATATCGTCGAGAATAAATCGGTGGCAGCTTATCTACGGCAGTTACACTCAATGGGAGAACTGTTGGAGGCTTATGCTTCGATATGGCATTATTGCGCGGGCGAAACGGAACCTCGGTTCAGTCTTTACCAATATCCGCCGTTTGGATTTGAATCTACGGATAAAATGTCGAACCTGGCGGATTCGGTCTGAAACAAAGAGATTGTGGAGGATGTTGTTGTTGAATTTCCGGTCGCAGATGTTTTCCCGTGTTTTATTTCCGCCTGTATTAACGGGGCTTATATAAAAATCCCCTTGCCCAAATGATGCGGGCAAGGGGATTTAGGGTACCAATGTGGTGTTACATTACCGATAAACGTTTACCACAGGCCGTTTCCTATCTCATTCTGTATGTTTGACCTGTTGTCGCCGTCAAAATCAAAAGATGAATCTTTATTGATACTAATGCTACCGCATAAAGGTTGTTCGTTTCGGATGAGCGTGACGGTGATGGATGGTTTTATGTATGCTTTCATTTCTTTCCGTGTTATTTGATGATGATACTTTTGTCATTTACAATGTAGATGCCCGGCCGCAGACCTTCCGTCGCTTGTTCAGCGTCAACTTGTTGCTTTACGATGCGGCCGTCGATGGTGTAGACATTTACCAAACGGGGCGTTGCGGTTGTAACGGTTTCCACGGCCGTAGCTTCGCCGAAGATATTCAGGTTGCTGAGTGTTACGTCGGCCGGTGCCTGATAACAAGCCCTGAACGGTGCAGATGTGGAGCCGGCTGTAGCACGTCTGAAGGTTCCGTCGGCAGCGGACAGCATGTAGATGTTGTCGCTCTCGCTTTCCACGGTGTAGATGTCAGTTGAGCCGAATAAACCTGTTGTTTCCGGAGCGGAGAATGCGTCGATATAGACGTTTTCAGCAAGGTATTGTTGTGTGACCGTGTTGTCCTGCGGATTACCGGTGTACTTCATCAGATAGGCTTTCCCGCTTAAAAGACGTATGTCATTGGTGGTGCCGGTCTTGATGTAGGTGTTGTTCTCCTCTGTTATTTCTTCCCATACGAATTGTCCTTCCGGCATGTCGGCCTCAAAGGGCAGCACGATGGTTTCATAAAGTCCGTCAGCATACGCGTTGCGTGTATAAAGGGCACTCTTGGCTGTAAAGGCTTCAGGTACGTTGAACGGTTGTTTGTCCGTAAGGGTCAGGTTGCGGCAGATGTCGTTGCATACGATATTTTCGGATTGTCCTAAGAGCCCTACCGGTGCGTAGATGACGCAGTTGGGATTCATGGTTGCCGGCCATTCCATGTCGCCTATGAGAATGTTGACATCCCGGAGGTCAATGGAACGGGTTTCGGCCGTGATGGCAGCAGCAAGCTCTGAGGCATAAATGGCGCCTTGGGCGGTAATGCGGTTGTTGTTGGCGGTGATGCTGCCTTTCTCTGAGGCGTAGGCGAGCGCGAAGTCATCGATGGAGTACCACTGGTGTTCAACAGCCTGAGCGACGGCTTTGATTTCGATGGTACACTCTGTGTCTTCCGCAAGATAGAACCCAGTTTGCACTTTGTTCCATCCGCGGCCTAAGCCTTTGTTGGCGGTTGCTTCGCTGCTCCCTTCGGAGGCGTAAGCCCAAATGTTTCCGCCGGAGCTGTCTTCAGAGGGGAATGTACACGTCTGCCCGTTCACCGACATGGTCATGGTGACATAGGGGCTGCAACGCCCGATGGCAGAAAGCGCATAGTAGCCGGCCGGGAGATAAAGTTCCTGTTGCATGCCGGCATTCCAACCGCTGGCTGAACTCCAGGTGCCTCCGTCAAAGTAGTTGTCGGTGGTGCCTCTCCAGGATTCGTCGCTGCGTATGCCCGTGAGTGTTTGAGTCCATCCGTTGAGGGCGTCGTCGGCCGTAGGGTTCTTGATGAGGGCGGTGGCATCGCCGGTTGATGGGTCGATGGCCGTACCGTACATGGCTTTCTTGAGGTTGTCGATAGCGGTCAGTACATCACTTTCTGAGGCATTGTCACCGTCTTTTAACAGCTCAGCTTCATTTACCCGGTCGATAAGTTCGTTCCATTTCGGTCTTTGATAGAATTTACTGTTGTTGTATTCGTCGACAAATATCTCAAGTACGGCATTCAGTTCTTTGATTCTTTGTTCTACGACGGCTGCCTCACTGATTTTTGAGTCGCCGTAATAGGTCAGGCGCATGTCGTCGACGGCCATGGCGGTGTTGCTCTGTCCGTTCTGTGTCAGGCTGATGCGGATGGTTACGGTCTGTGCAAAGTCTAACGTGAATTCTTCTCCAGAGTAAGATGTCAGGCTGGTAGTAGAGCCGGAGATTTTGGTTACTTCGGTACCGTCCGCTGTCGTACAGGTCAGAATAGGCGGATTGTCGTTTGTCAGGTTGGCGAGGGCTGCGCTTAACGTGTAACTGCCGGCCGGCAGGTTGACCTCTTGGGTGAGGTTGATGTAGCTATTGGTAGACCATCGCATACGGGCGGAATAAGCCCAGTCGCCTTCCGATGCAGGTATGGTTATATTAGGTCCGGCTTGTTCAATAAAGGAGCAGGCCATGCCGACGTTGTTGTTGATGTGTATATCACCATAAGTAAGTGTCCAGCCTTTAGGTTCGCTGTAATTGCCGTTGGCGGTTCCGACCTTGAACTCGGCACCGTCTTCGAATCCTGCGTTTTGAATGAAATGTGTTGCGTCAACACCGTTGGTTTCCGTCGCATCGGTCAGGCGGACGTTGCGGTATTGTTCCATGGCTGTCTGTAACGCTGTGATGTCTTCAAGGGTCAGGGCACTGCTGCTGATGCTTTGTGCATTCGTAATTGCGGTTTCCAACGCCTCTTTGCCGCTGAAATCGCCTTCATCTGCTAATGCCTGCGCTTCGCTGACGGTTTGCGACATGAGCGGCTGAAGGTCGCTGCCTGAAAGGCGGTAGAGTTTGACATTGCCGAGGATGGTCCATGAATCTTTATTACCTTCGTTTGGGAGTTGACCGACATTTCGGGCGCCGATGGTCAATGTGCCGTCGGTGACCATGATGTTGTCGATGGTGTTCAGCCAATATTGCCCGGCCGTGCTGTAGAAGGCTTCGGAAGCGGTATTCATGGCGTTTGGCATGCTGCCGTAGGAGGTATCCTGATGGCGCAGTAGGATGGAGGTCATGTATGCTTTTTCGGTAGTGTTGGCGTAAATGGCCGTTTGTGAGATGGTATGGTTGTCTGCACGTGTAAACGCGTTGATGGTCAACCGGTAAACGCCTTGCGGCAGGTTGGTGAGCGTCTGACTCATTTTGAACCATGCGTTGTCTGTGTCACCGGTCCAGAACTCTTGGCAATTTTTATCTTGATTTGTATTGCATTTGTTCTGTTCGATATTCCACACGGTTTTATCACCGGTAAAATTATAGTTGGTGACATATTGTGATGTCACATCTTCCACGGCGGCCATTGCCGGAATGACGCCGGCCATGAAACAGCCGCAGAAAAGAGCGGTCAGGGATATATATAGTTTCTTCATGATATTGATTTTAATAGTTGAATGTGACAGACTGAACTTCTTTTACGCCTTCGCCTTCGTGGCACAGAATCATCCATGCACCGCCTTCTGTAGCGAAATAGGGGGCGATGTAGTCATTGAACATTTTACCGTTGTAACTGTGGGTGATGGTTGCCTGGGTATGGTTGTGGCCTGAAAAATGATATGGATTTTTGGTCTTGGAGATCAGCTCCATGTATTTGTTCCGTTTCTCTGCTGCCGTTTTATAGGTTGGGGTGTCTGACGGATCGATGCTTCGACCTACATCGTTTTGGTCTAACCACCACCGGTCTTCACAATTGATGGGATAGTGCTGAATCCAAACGGAAGGTGTTTCTTTGTTTGCTTCAACAAAAGTTGAAAGCGATTCTATAATGCCGTTGGGGGCGTAATAGGTGGCATCTGACGATATGTCTGGCTTGTTATATGGCTTTTGAAACCAATAAGTCTGGCCGACATAAAAACGTACGCCTTTGAATGTAAATGTGAAAGGTTGTGGTTGGGTGTCTCCGTTGGATTGTGTAAAACGTTGTACGTTTTCAACACCATAGTTCTGTGCGGATGAGAGATAATTGGTTACGATACCGAAAGCCACGTCGTTACAGTCCGATCCACCAGAACCAAATAACCCCCATGTAAGTCCTTTACCACCATTTTCGCCGCTCCAATAATCGGGCACGACATCATGGTTGCCCACCATGGTGATGAAAGGGATACCGTTGTTGTTGAAAACATTGAAAACATTTTTGAAGGCGGAACCTGATTTTTCGCTGTCGCCATCCATGTCACCCATACATACGACCAGGTCCGGGGATGGAGTTATGTTGGGGTTCGTGCTGAAAGCGTAACGTCCGCTGGTTTTCATGTTTACGATACAGTTGGCCCATTTTGATAAGTTTTCTTCAGTAGCGTTGTTCTGGTAACGGTCTGTCAGGTTGACCTCCGGATCACCGAAGAGTATTACGGTAAACCAGCGTCCGGCCGTGAAGTAATATGGGAATGCACGTTTTGTCCCGTCTGCGTAGGTGACGGTGAAGATTTCCACCTCGTTGTCACGGATGCGGGCTGTCGACGGATCGGGGGAAACAGTGGTTCCTTCGGGAACAGTGCAAGTCAGGCCGAGGGCATTCAGATCTGTTCCTGCTGGAAATGTCATGTACGTGGCACCATTGTCCAAATGTTCTGTTTTGTCTGCTGTGGCATTAGTTACACTTAACTGGAATGTGTACTCCTGCGAAAGAATGTGCTGGCATAAAAGTAAGCCTGCACATGCAATAAAAAGTTTGTTTTTCATTAAGTGAATTAGGTTAGATTGATTTTGGTGTAAAATTAACGTTTTATCCTTAAAAGTATAGCTTTTAGTATGTTTTTTTAATTCTTTTTTGCATTCACGGCGTATTATTGGGTTGAAAGATCGGAAATCTGACAACTTTTTATGCTTTATTTCGCCATGGCTACTTAACTGGGAATATCCGCTATCTCTTTTTTATTGAGCTTGTTTCATAGATAAAGATGTGCGAATTGTAATAGAAAGGCGTTTTAAAAATTTTTGCGTTTATTTTGAGTTCCTTTTTGTGGAAGAAGGACAAGAGGGAAAAAATTGTGGATATAAAAAGGTCTGAGTGCTAACCCAACTTTGGTTAACCTTTAAATCCAATACTATGAAAAGCGCATTGCAAATATATGGTTTTTGTTTTTTTGCAAAAAAGGTTTAAATATTAAAAAGTGTCGTTTAAAACATTTTCTTTTATGTTCCGTATTTGCAATGGGGCGTTCTAGGTGGTAGTTATTTATTTATTTTGGTCCTAATGGCTTGTTGCATACATTTAAAGACCGGACGAAGAGATATAATAATATATGCCATTGAAAAGATGGCATATATTATTCGTTGTATATCTGCGAATTTATCCAGTACAGTTTAGAATCGTCCTTGTTTGTTTTACGGGAGCCTTTTCGTTTTTACTGTGCCGGCGTTTCTGTGGTCTGCTGTGGAGTTTCGTTGCTGTTGGCAGGTTGTTCTGTCTGCTGGGCAGCTCCAAATCCGGGCAGGTTGTTTTCGTTGGTTGCATTTTGTTCCATGGCTGGCTGCATTACAACGGATTGTTTACTAGTTGCTTGTGGTACGGAATAAACGGCGCAGATACTTAGTATGACAATGGCAGCAGCCAATCCCCATGTGACTTTCTCTATGAGGTCGGTTGTTTTGCGTACGCCAAGGATCTGGTTGGAGTTTGAAAAACTTGATGCTAATCCACCGCCTTTTGATTCCTGAATGAGTACGACAAGGCACATCAAAATAGCAGCGATGAGGATTAAGATAGTCAACAGTGTGTACATTTTAAGTGTTTTTATATTTATTATTAATAATCAATTTCTCTAAAAAACGGATTTGGTCTGCAAAGTAACGATTTTTTTTTGGATATTTCAAGTTTAATTTGCGGATAATTTCGAGTGCTTTGGCATATTTTTCTTGTTTAATGTATATTTTGGCCAATGTGAGGGTGAAATATTCTTCTTCTCCGCTGTCTTCGGCTGTTGTCGGGATGTCTTCGGGTGACGTTGTTTCTTGCTCGGAAAGGATAAATTTGCGTTCTCCCTGACCGATGAAGTTGTCAATGAGTTCTTGATGTTGCATGCGAGGTGCTTCGTCTTCTGCAAGTTCGTTCCTTGACATTTGCATCATGTAAGCAATGTAATCCGTCGAGGCGTCTGCTGCAACATGGCGTTTAGGCTTTTCTTTTGGAAGACTTGACAGAAAATGGTCAATAAGAGAGCCTGTATGGTCGCCGCTTTCTTCTTCTATACTGTATTTGGCAGTTTGTGCCTTGTGGGGAGATAAGCGGAACTTTTCACCCTCGATAAGCCAGAAAAGGGTTTTGCGATCTTGTATGTATAGTGCGGCTTTCCGCAGCTCTCGGTCAAACTCAGGGGCATGGAGCTGGTATAGATTCCTTAGGAACAACAGGCGTGCCGGTTGGAAAAAAGGGTAGCGGTTCACTATGCGTCTGAGGACGTTTAGCGAAAGCTCGTTCATGGTTTCCGGATGGCAGATGTATTGTGAAAGGCTTGTGTCCATAGGTTTACCAATTGGCTACAGTAGCGTTGAATATTTGGTCAACTATATCTTTGACCATTTGGGTTACTAATTCTTCTTGCACGGAAGTAAGTTGTTGTGACGAATCGTATTGTGTGGTGGCAGAAAATCTCTGTTCAAAGTCCTCGTCATGATTGCTGTTATTTACAAAACGTACATTGACCGTCATTTTCAGTTGGACTTGTGATGAATAACCGTCGGCAGAAATACCTTTGTTGTATTGGCTGTATTCCGTGATTTCACCGGATAATTGCAGGTCGCCGTTGCGGTTTACCTGTGTCAACTTGGTTTGCCGTGCATAGATATCTGTCAACTGGTTGTTGAAAATAGCCTGCATTGGTGCCCAAACATAAGCTGACCGGATGGGGAATTGTGATATTTGTATGGTCTTGACTTTGGTGTAGTCTATAGAGGCGCCGTTGAACTTATATGATATGGTGCAGGACACCAATGCCACGATAGCAAAGAACGCGCATGTATGACGGATGATAATTCTATGAATTTTCTTTCTCGAGTCCATATTCTTTGATTTTTCTGTAGAGTGTTCTTTCGGATATATTCAGATCTTTGGCTGCGTTTTTACGTTTGCCGTGATTTTTCTCTAATGCTTTAATTATCATTTGGCGTTCCCAGTCGTTGAGAGAGAGGGATTCTTCCACATATTCTTCTGGTGTTTGAAAATCTTCTTCTGCTTTGATAATATGGGATGTTGGTGGGATTTTGCTTGTTTCGTGAGAATAATATGTTACGGATGTTGGTGACGTGTTGACCGGGGCGGTCGGCATGCCGGCTACATTGTTTCTGTCCATTCCGTGGTTTTCGTGAACTAATTTTTTTAGTTCAGTGACATCGTTGCGAAGGTCGAACAGTATTTTGTATAGGATTTCTCTTTCATTTTCAAAACTGTGACTTTCGTTGTGTGGCTTTATAGGAACGATATCACGGGTTATCGGGTTGTCTGGGATAAACTCACTGAGTGTCTGTCGTGTGATTGTCCGTTCGGGGGACAGTATGGAAATTTGCTCCGTAATATTCTTCAGTTGGCGTATATTGCCCGGCCAAGGGAACTGTTTAAGCATGATACGGGCGTCCTCAGTCAGTTCAATTGGTCCCGGCATGTTGTATTTTTCAGCCGTGTCGATGGCGAATTTCTTGAAAAGGAGGATAACGTCGTCGCCCCGTTCACGGAGCGCTGGCATTTTGATAGGTATGGTGTTAAGACGGTAGAATAAATCTTCACGGAATTTCCCGCTTTTGATGGCTTCGGCCATATTGACGTTTGTAGCAGCCACAATGCGTACATCTGTCTTGCGTACTTCGCTGGAACCGACTCTGATATATTCGCCGGTTTCAAGTACACGGAGCAATCGAGCCTGTGTAGCTAAAGGCAATTCACCGACTTCGTCTAAGAAAAGCGTTCCGCCGTTGGCCGATCCGAAATAGCCTTCACGTTCTCCGATGGCACCGGTAAAAGCGCCTTTCTCGTGTCCAAACAGTTCTGAGTCGATGGTGCCTTCCGGGATGGAGCCGCAGTTGACGGCAAAATATTTCTTGCTTTTCCGCAGGCTGTTGTCGTGGATGATGCGGGGGATGATCTCTTTTCCCACACCGCTTTCGCCGGTGATGAGTACGGACAAGTCTGTTTTTGCCACTTGCATGGCAATGTCCAAAGCCCGGTTCAGGCCGTCGGAGTTACCGACGACACCGTATCTCATTTTTAGTGTTTGTACTTCTGTTCTGTTCATGTCCTCACAAATCCTTACCGGCAAAAATACATAAAAATAATGAAACGTAGAAATAAGTTTTTCACCAATCCTTTAATAAAAGTATGCTGAAGGATTAAACTGTTTGATTGCGGTTGCCTACTTTGATGAGCAGTAGTCCGATAGCAATCCAGATTAATTCGCGGACGCGTGTCAAAAGTCCCATGTAGACGCCATAAGCCGGAGCTATTGTCAATCCACCTACGGCAATAGCAAAACCACCTTCGCGCGCGCCGATGCTCATAGGCATAAAAAAGAACAGATTGGCGAATAGAGAGGTAAATGCTTGAATGAGGATGCAGTTTGCAAATGTGACGTGGTCGGTCAGTATTAACAGTATCAACTGTAATTCGAGGCAGCCAAGCACGCGTGCGCCAAACTCGAGAGTCAGTGCCATGTAAAATGTTGATTTGCGACGGGCATGCAGCTCTGCGATTTGGGTGTCAACCTTTCGGATACTTTCCTGATGATGCTGGGCAAAATTCCGAATTTTAATTCCAAACCAAGGTAGATGGCTCAAAGTGGAAAGCGATTTCATAGCCAGGCCGTATTTATAGCCTAACATGAAAAAATAGATACCTGCTATACAGAAAATGGCACATATAATAATGAAAACGAGCATTCCCGGTGGCATCGATGAACCGTAAAGCAAAATGTAAAGTAGAATGGAAAAGAACCAAAAGCAGAAATGCGAGAAGATATGCATCATGGCGTAAAGAATGACGCTTGACGTGGCTTTTGAAGCGCCGACATAGGGTGTCAATTCCATAATGCGGTATGGTTCTCCGCCAAGGAGTCCTACAGGTGTGACATAGTTGAGCGCATATCCACTGATAGTGAATTTATATATCAGTCGGTAAGGGACAGCTGGGTTGTCTCCGTCATTCAGAATCTGCGACCAGGCCTTGGCGTTGAACGCATAGATTATGGCCCACAGTCCTACAACGGCAGGAAACCAATAACCGGCTTGTCGGATGTTTTGCCATAGCTCCGTGTAAGAGATGTCAGAAGTGCATAACATCAAGATAATGGCAAGGATGCCGATGCCGAAAAAGATATTGCGGTAAGAGGCTTTCATTTTTCTGGTGAGCCGCCGTTGTTTTGTTTTTCCTTGTTCTGTTCTGTCGTTTGTTTGTGCAAAGGGTTGGCCTTAGCTTCATCGTCGCGTTGACGGTTGCGGAAAATGTCGATGGCAGCGTAAACAGCCTGACGCAATGAGTTTTCATCTGCAGCTCCTTTTCCCGCAATGTCAAAAGCGGTGCCGTGGTCGGGAGAAGTCCTGACGACAGGTAATCCTGCTGTATAGTTGACACCCGATGACATGGCCAATGCCTTGAACGGAGCCAGTCCCTGATCGTGATACATAGCCAATACACCGTCGTATAAACTATAGGCAGCAGTGCCAAAAAAACCATCTGCCGCGAATGGACCGAAACAGTTGATGCCTTCATCATGAAGCCGGTTGATGGCTGGTATGATGATATTTTTTTCTTCATCGCCTAATAATCCGTTTTCGCCGGCGTGTGGGTTGAGTGAAAGAATTGCGATTCGTGGCTTTTTAATGCCAAAATCGCGATCCAACGCTTGTGAAAAGATTCTTGTTTTCCGTATGATTGTTTCTTCCGTGATGGCTTGTGAAATGTCTTTTAAGGGTAGATGTGTGGTAACGAGTGCTACTTTCAGGAGCTCATTCATTAGAATCATTAAGGCTTCGTTACCTTCTCCCAAACGTTCCTGTATGTATTCTGTATGGCCGGGGAAATGGAAATTATCGCTTTGTATTGTGGCCTTGTTGATGGGAGCGGTTACCAATACATCGATACCCCCTTGTTTATAATCTTCTACAGCGCGTTCTAAAGCAGCCAAAGCCGCCTTTCCGCTTTCGGCTGTTGGCTTGCCAAAATCAATTTTGATCTCCTCCTGCATGCAGTCTATAAGGTTCAACTTTTCGTCGTTAGCTTCGTTGGCTTGTGTGATGGTTAGGAAATTAGTATTGATTTCCATGGCCTTGCGGTGATAAGTCGCTATTTTGGGAGAGCCGTATAGAATAGGTGTGCATAATTCCAGCATCATAGGCTCGCTAAACAATTTGAGTATGATTTCATAGCCTACACCATTTGTGTCGCCATGGGTAATACCGACCCGTATTTTTCCTGATTTCATAATGTTGCTATATCGTTTGGTCTTATAAACTTGTACGGTGTTAGTTGTTGTTCGGTGTGATTTCCACTTCGGGGATGTTGATTTTGATTTGTCTTGCTTGTTCGTCAGGCAGGCAAAGTGTATAGAGGGAACCTTCTACCCGGCGTATCAGTCCCCGTTTCATTTTTTCAGGAGCATATACGAATCCTTCAACGACAATGACCGTGTTGCTTAACGTGTCTACACGTGAATGGCTTACAAACGGGCCGCCCATGCCATCATTTTCCATTTGCCAAAGTCCTCGTGTTTCCATGGCATATTGCCCCCGTACGACAATGGGTCGGACGGATGTACATAACGTGTCGGTGGCCATATACATGTTAGGCAGACTGCCGGGGATGTTGGCTTTCATGACGGAATCGCGTTTTGCCAGAACGTATTGTTTGTTGAATGTCTGCGGGCCTTCATAAGGATAACTGTACATACAGATGTTTACCATGGATGTTGCGCCGTTGGAAGATGTCCAGAAGAAATTTTTTCCTTTTTTGTAGCTTTTGATTTCTGATGGTGCCCAAAGTTCGCATTGGAATATTTCACGTGCCAGATTAGCTGTCACAACAGAATGTTTCTTCTCCAATTCATTGATGAGGCGGTTCATTTCCACTTTGACAAAAAAGTCTATTATTACGTCTGAATGGTGTTCTACGAAACGAGCAAAATCTTCTTCATCGGGACTTTGTATCGTCATGACAACCTGCGGGCTGGCATATAGGTCACGAACATATTTGAATTTTGTCTGGGTATATTGTTTGGGATCTATTTCTACCTTGATGATGTTTCTGAAAATGTTTAGGATGCGATTAAGCCGTTGGGGGGAGGTTTGTGAAATGCGGAATGAACGTTCAGGCTGGGGGAGTCCTGGAATGTCTGTATCAAGCACATCGAACAAAGCCCTTCCGGCAGGACGTTGCCAAAGACTGTCGTCTATAACGACTAATACTTCGTATGGTCGGCCACTGGATGTCGGGGTCCCCAAATGGTCGCATGAAGAAAATGTGACGGCCAGAATTGTAGCCATAAAATATAATAGGAATATTTTCTTGGTCATATTTTGCTGATTAAAGATGAATCTGTTTCTTGTTTGTTGGCGGTGCTTAATAATCCGCAAGCCGCATAAATGTCTTGTCCTCGTGACGCACGTATGGTCGTGAATAACCCGTGTGTTGTCAGATAATCGCGGAAGGATAGTATATTTTTTTCTTCTGTACCTTTTAAATCTACACCAGGGACGGGATGGAAGCGTATGAGATTTACCCTGCAATTTAGTCCTCTTAGTAATCGTAGCAATTCTTTAGCATGGGCTGTTGTGTCATTGATACTTTTGAACATTATATATTCAAATGATAATCGTCGTTGATGAGTAAAATCATATTTGCGTAGCAATTCTATTATTTCACTGAGAGGAAACGAGTTTTCGGCTGGCATTAGATTCCCTCTTTGTTCATGAAACGGATTATGCAGACTGATGGCCAAGTGGCAGTCACTCTCATCCAAGAAACGTTTTAGTCCTTTTTTTAGTCCTACTGAAGAAACGGTAATTCTTTTTGGACTCCATGCGTAGCCATAGTCTGCCGTTAGAATTTCTGTTGCACGCAACACATTGTCTAAATTGTCAAAAGGCTCTCCTTGTCCCATGAAAACAATATTGGTCAATGTGTCCCGTTCAGGTAGCGCATATATTTGATTCAAAATATCAGTGACAGTAAGATTGCCTGAGAAACCCTGTTTTCCTGTCATACAGAATCGGCAATTCATTCTACACCCCACTTGCGAAGACACACACAAGGTTGCACGTTCTCCGTCTGGAATATAAACAGTCTCCACATACCCCCCCGTACTTGTCCGGTAAAGATATTTTATTGTTCCATCCGCAGAGCATTGGCATTCAGCAGGTGCTGAACAACCAATTGTATAAGAAACTTTGAGTTGTTCACGGCTTTTGGCCGAAAGGTTGGTCATTCGGTCTATGTCGGGGACATTGTGTTTGTATAGCCATTCTGCCATTTGTTTGGCTGTATAAGCCGGTAATCCGTTTTGGCATGCCACTGTTTTCAGTTCTGCTAAAGTCATACCTAAAAGTGGTGTCCTAACATCTTCTGCCATAAATACCTTTTGTTTTTTCAGACAAAGTTAATGAAAAAAACAAAAACATTCATAGGATTTGCACATCTATTCGTATATTTGCATGTAATATTACGCAAATGATATTCTATGAAATTACGACAAACTTCACCTAAAATAGACTGTTTCTTTCCGATAGTCGCAGAAATATCGGTTGCGGAGACAGTTTCAGCATTCCATAACCAGCCTTTCATAGAAAATATATTTGGTATTTCTGTGAAAGGTCGCCGTGTAGATGCGATAGATGGCATGTCCGTGATAGAAACAAATTATCTTTATGGAAGTAGTACCATACGATTAGTGGCGAAGCATGGTAATTCGGATTTCTGTCTGTTTAGTTTGAAACCTCAACCCATTGAACTGGGTTTCCATGCTATGGAGCGTCTTCTCAATGTGGTAGAAGATACACAAACTGATATGGTATATGCAGATCATTATCGGATCATAGGTAATAAATCTGTTCCACATCCGGTGATAGATTATCAAGTGGGCAGTTTGCGGGACGACTTCGATTTCGGCTCGTTGGTGCTGATTCGTATGTCGGCTTTGAAAGCCTACGTGGCGCAGTTGACTGTTGATTATAAATATGCCGGATGGTATGATTTGCGACTTTTTCTGAGTCGGGCAGGTGGTATATTTCATCTGAACGAATTCCTTTATACCGAGATCGAAACAGACTTACGCAAAAGTGGAGAAAAGAATTTTGACTATGTTAATCCAAAGAATAGGTCCGTTCAGCAAGAGATGGAGCAGGCTTGTACCGAACATTTGA
Organism: uncultured Prevotellaceae bacterium; assembly: GCA_949299545.1. GTDB lineage: Bacteria > Bacteroidota > Bacteroidia > Bacteroidales > Bacteroidaceae > Paraprevotella. The sequence goes on from CASGAM010000006.1 coordinate 129,149, forward strand.
AGGTTGTCGGTGCTTATCTTCCTCCGGGTGAGTTTGACGATTTAAAATTCGATGCTTATGAGTTCCCACGCGAAATGTCAGTAGTCATACCAGTTCGTAACCGTGTGAGAACTATTGAAGACGCTATAAAAAGCGTGTTGGAGCAAAAAACTGATTTTGATTTTAATTTGTTTGTTGTTGATAACCATTCAACTGACGGTACTTCAGAGATGATTGATAAATATGTCGGTGATGCGCGCGTTGTTCATCTCATACCTTCCCGCGAAGATTTGGGTATTGGCGGTTGCTGGAATATGGCTGTCCATCATCCGGAGTGCGGACGTTTTGTTGTTCAGTTGGATTCGGACGATCTTTACAGTTCACCTCATACCCTTCAGAAAATGAGGGAGTGTTTTTATATAGAAAACGCGGCGATGGTCATCGGTTCTTACAGAATGACCGATTTCAATCTGAATACCTTGCCGCCTGGATTGATTGATCATAAAGAGTGGACACCCACCAATGGTAGGAATAACGCTCTTCGTATAAACGGATTAGGTGCTCCGCGTGCTTTCTTTACTCCCATTCTGCGGAAATTGCAAATTCCGAATACCAGCTATGGAGAGGATTATGCGCTTGGTCTTTGCTTTTCGCGTTATTATCGTATCGGTCGGATTTTTGAGGAACTGTATATTTGTCGCCGTTGGGAAGGTAATTCTGATGCTGCTTTAAGTATAGATAAGGTAAATGCCAACAATTTATATAAAGACCGTTTGCGTACTATTGAAATTATAGCACGTACGGCATTAGTCAGAGAATGGAATCACCATGCGACCGCAGAAGAAATCAGAGCATTCATAGACAATCAAATTGCTAACTGGCCTGATGCGCATGCGAGCCACGAGGCTTTGAAAAAAGTGCGGAGCAAAGAATTGTGTTCCGATCCTTATATACTAAATGCTCAATTCAATCCGGCTAGGTTGTCATCCACAAGTGCGAAGATAGACCGTGAGACGGTGGAGAAGCGTCCTTGTTTTTTATGTACGCGGAATCTCCCGCCGATGCAACAGTCTTTGGTGATGGAAGGACGTTATCAACTGCTGGTCAATCCGTTCCCGATTCTTCCACTTCATGTGACGATTCCGACAAGACGGCATACCCCGCAGCATATCATGCCCCATTTGTCGACCATGCGTAAATTGGCATGGGAATGTCCGGATATGCTGTTTACATACAATGGCCCTGTCTGTGGTGCTTCTGCTCCCGATCACATGCACCTGCAGGGGGGGCAGCGCGGTATATTGCCGATTGAGCGGGACTGGAAGAATTATGAAATGGCTATGGAAAAGGTGTTTCCACTGACACCCGAACAAGAAGAGTCGGTAGAAAATTTACTGGCACAGAATCCCCATTGTGGGCTTTATCTGTTGAAAAGTTACGCTTGTCCTGTGTTTGTTATCCGGTCTTTACCGTCCGATAAACCATGCCGTTTGTTTGAACAGTTGTATAATGCCTTGCCATTGTATAATGGTGAGTATGAGCCACGCATGAATATTATATGCTGGCGCCAGTCGTTTGTTACAGGGCGTGAAGACGAACTGATAACGTTAGTTTTCCCGAGGAAAACCCATCGCCCGATGTGTTATTATGCCACGGACGACAGTCAGTTGCTTATCAGTCCTGGCGCTATTGATATGGGAGGACTGCTTATAACTCCGCGAGAGAATGATTTTGAGAACTTGACAGCGGAAAAGGCCATAGCCATCCTACGTGAAGTGACATTGAGCGAAGAAGAATTACAGCCTGTTATCAACCGTATTAAAGGTTTGAATGTACACGATGCAGAAAATATGGCGGCAGGGAAGGCCAAGTCCGAGTTCAGTCTTGAAAAAGAGCCGGAGGTGAAGGTCGGTATTATGAGTCGCCAGAGGATTCGTTTTTCATTAAACACCGATTATCAGGCAAAAGGCGAAATTGTCAGGGGAGAGCAAAAAGTAGAATACAGCGAAGGCGGGATTTTGTGGAATGGCAATTTGTATCGTGAATTGACGTTTACGCCGCAGGAGCAGAATGCTTCATTCTCGCTTTACGATGTTACGATTGGTGTCAAGTTTCATTGGGAACGTAAAGAAACGCAAATTTTTAGTGGAACACTCAGGTTGGTCGTGGAAGAAGAAAAAATCGTGGCTATTAACCAACTGCCGGTCGAGGATTATCTTATTAGCGTCATTTCCAGTGAGATGAGTGCCTCTGCTTCTTTGGAGTTCTTGAAAGCATCAGCTGTCATCAGCCGCAGTTGGCTGTATGCACAAATGGACAAGCGCGCGAAAATGGCGAATAATGACAGGGGCTTCTTCTCCTTTATAAAGACGGACAGTGAGGTGATAAGATGGTATGATCGCGAAGACCATACGATTTTTGATGTTTGTGCTGATGACCATTGTCAGCGCTATCAAGGCATCACCCGTGCAAGCAATGAAACCGCGATTGATGCCATCAAGGCTACAAGAGGGCAGATTCTGGTATATGGTGATGAAATTTGCGATGCCCGCTTTTCAAAATGTTGCGGTGGTGCTACCGAGGAATTTGAATACTGTTGGGAGAATGTGCATTATCCATATTTGATGGCGGTCAGGGATAGTCGTGAGGGAGGATCCTTGCCGGACCTTATGCAAGAAGAAGAAGCCGAAAAATGGATACGGAGTAATCCGAAAGCCTTCTGTAATACAACCGATCCTAACGTGCTGAACCAAGTGCTGAATGATTATGACCGGGAGACGACTGCTTTTTACCGCTGGCGCGTAGAATATACGCAGGAAGAATTGGCGGAATTGGTTCGGGAGAACCTGAAAACCGATTATGGACAGATACTCGATCTTGTACCGGTTGAACGTGGAAAAGGCGGCCATTTGAGCAAACTGAAGATTGTTGGTACACATCATACGCTCACGATTGGTAAGGAATTGGAGATACGTCGTGTATTGAGTGATACTCATCTTTACAGTTCCGCTTTTATCGTAGAAAAAGAAAACATTGTTGATGGGGTTCCAGGTAAGTTTGTCCTCCTCGGGGCTGGTTGGGGACATGGCGTAGGCATGTGCCAAATTGGGGCGGCCGTCATGGGCAACGAAGGATACTCGTATGATGAGATTCTGCGGCATTATTACAAAGATGCAGATATTAAAAAGATTTATCAGTAAAGAATGAAAGTGGCTTCAATGAAGAATAAAGTTGTCAGACGGAATCCATGGGGATGGATTCCGTCACTCTATTTTGCCGAGGCATTGCCTTATGTTGCAGTGATGTCGGTCTCATGTATGATGTACAAGCGGCTGGATGTTTCGCATACCGATATAGCTCTTTATACCAGTTGGCTTTATCTGCCGTGGGTCATCAAACCGCTCTGGAGTCCGTTCATAGATTTGATAAAGACAAAACGCTGGTGGGTGTTGTGCATGGAGCTTCTTGTGGGGGCCGGTTTGGCTGGTGTGGCTTTTACGATTCCGACTTCGCATTTCTTTCAAGCTTCGTTGGCCTTTTTCTGGCTGATGGCTTTCAGTAGCGCTACGCATGACATCGCCGCCGATGGCTTTTATATGTTGGAGCTTTCGCCACATGAACAGGCCCTTTACGTTGGCGTGCGCAGCACGTTCTACCGCATTGCTACCATTGCGGGGCAAGGATTGCTTATCATGTTGGCCGGTAATTTGGAGACATTTACTCACCGCATTCCTTTCTCGTGGAGTATTACTTTTTATGTTTTGGCCGGTTTCTTTTTGGCGCTGACGCTCTATCATTTCTTTTATTTACCTAAACCGGTCAGTGATAAGACACGGACTGCCGGTTCTGCTGTGCAATTAATTAAGGATTTCTTCAATACTTTTGTCGAGTTTTGCCGTAAACCCCAGGCGTTGGTAGCTATTCTTTTCATGCTGTTTTACCGTTTGCCTGAGGCGTTACTTATAAAAGTTTCGAATTTCTTTCTAATCGACTTGCCAAGCGAAGGTGGTTTAGGGCTTTCAACCCTGGAAGTGGGGCTGGCGCAGGGAACTGTTGGTGTGCTGGGACTTACGTTAGGGGGTATCATTGGCGGTATTGCTGTTGCGCGCGGCGGACTTAAACGCTGGTTATGGCCGATGGTGTGGAGCATCACATTGCCCGATTTGGTATATGTTTATCTTAGTTACTATGCCGAACATAGCTTCTTGCTTGTCAATATATTCCTGTTTATCGAACAGTTCGGCTACGGGTTCGGTTTTACGGCTTATATGCTTTATATGATATATTATTCGCAGGGTGAACATCAAACCGCCCATTATGCCATTTGTACGGCATTTATGGCACTGTCCATGATGCTTCCAGGCATGATCGCCGGATGGTTGCAGGAACAAGTGGGCTATCTGAACTTTTTCCTGATTGTCATGGCATGCTGTCTTGTCACGGTATTGGTAGCATCGTTATTGCGTATCGACCCCGAATTTGGACGTAAAGTGGAGGATCAAGGCGATGAATGATGTTTGCAGGTCATATTGTTTGGTGGCAGACAGTGGCTCTACTAAAACGGCGTGGTGTCTGTTCGCTGTTTACGGGGAGGCTGAACGGTATGTGATGACCAAAGGACTTAATCCGTCAGTGCAGGACGGCACTGCGATTCAGGCGGTACTCGATGGAGAGTTGCGGCCACAGATTGACAGAGAACTGAAAAATGCAGAGATGCTGCATATCTTCTTTTTCGGCGCAGGATGTACGGCTGCTGCTGCACCTGAAATGCGTGAACGTCTGATGTCCCTGCATGATAACGCGTTTGTAGAAGTGCATTCCGACATGTTGGGAGCAGCACGTGCTTTGGCCGGTAACCGCGAGGGTATTGTCTGTATATTGGGAACAGGCTCCAACTCTTGCCTTTACGATGGTGAAAACATTGTGTGTAATACACCGCCATTAGGCTATGTTCTCGGGGATGAGGGTAGCGGTGCCGTGCTTGGCAAGACTTTGGTTGGCAACCTGTTGAAAGGTATTTTTCCGTCAACTATGAAAGAGGACTTCCTGTCTCGATTTGGTCTCACAGAGGCTACCATCATCGAGAATGTGTACAGACGTCCTGCGGCTAATCGCTTTTTGGCTTCTTTTGCGCCTTTCATTTACGAAAACAAGAAGGTAGATTGTGTACATCGTATGCTGGTCAAATGTTTTGAAGATTTCTTTGTCAGGAATGTGGATGCTTATGGCCGTAACGAACTGAAGGTAAATTTTGTAGGTAGCATCGCATGTTTTTTTGAGGAAGAACTGAGGGAAGCGGCTTTGCATACACATCATATTGTGGGAAATATTGTGCAAAATCCGATAGAGCGTTTGGTCGCTTTTTATCACGAACGCATGTGCAGAAATAAGTGCGAATAAGTATTTTTTAATAATTATCCATGTTTTTTTGGAAACATGTTTTATAGCATAAAGAAATGCTTGTGTAATGCTTAAAATGGAACTATCTTTGCAACGTTATCCTGAAAACAATCTTTTTACCTTAAACAAAACTAATACCTAAAAAACTAGGAAAAAGGGACGCTGTGAAGCGTCCCTTTTTTGTGGCATCCTCTTTTGATGCGTATGTGCCAATGTTATGGATGATTTGTAAAACATCCAAACAGAAAGTTGTGACAGTCTCTTTTGCGTGCGGCAAAGCTTTTTTTCTTGCTGTTCTGTTTTCTTTTATTAACGCTGTAGCTTTGGATTTTATTTTGATTTGTTTTATCTTGCCACTGATATTCAGTAGTCTAATCTTAAAAACACATGAACATGAAAAAGTATTTGGCAGAAATGATCGGAACAATGGTTCTGGTGTTAATGGGATGTGGTAGTGCCGTTTTTGCAGGAAGTGTGGCAGGAACGGTGGGAGCAGGCGTGGGTACAATCGGTGTGGCTTTGGCTTTCGGACTCTCCGTTATTGCCATGGCATATACCATTGGCAATATTTCAGGTTGCCATATCAATCCCGCCATCACTTTGGGGGTGGCACTTTCCGGGCGGATGTCGGCAAAAGAGGCCGTATTTTACATGATTTCCCAAGTGATAGGTGCATTCATCGGGTCTGCTATCCTCTACCTTCTAATATCGACCGGCGCCAGTGACGGCCCTACGTTGACTGGTTCCAATACGTTCAATGACGGTGAAATGCTTCAGGCGTTTCTTGCCGAGACGGTATTTACCTTTATATTTGTCTTTGTCGTGTTAGGTGCTACAGATGAAAAACGTGGTGCAGGTTCTTTTGCGGGACTCGTAATTGGTTTGACATTGGCATTGATACATATTGTATGTATCCCTATTACGGGAACTTCTGTCAATCCTGCACGGAGTATTGCGCCCGCCGTATTTGAAGGCGGTGTTGCCCTGTCACAGTTATGGCTGTTTGTTGTTGCTCCGTTTGTGGGGGCGGTCTTGTCCGCTTTGGTATGGAAAGTTTTAAAGGATTAATACACTTGACATGTAAGTTGGTTTTTACCGTAAAGAAATGAACAGAACCAAACAAAGCCAAGCCAAACCAAACCAAACGGGTGGTTATCTCCCAATAACCGTATTCTATAACTGTTCTTGAAAACCGGAATATGTTTGGCAATAATAAACAAAGAGAGGCTGCATCATCAGGATGCAGCCTCTCTTGTTATTTGTGTTCTGATGCGTTTTATCAGGCTTCTGCCTGGATCTCAACAGAAACTACGCTTCTGTCCTGACGGCCTCTGTAGTTACATTTCTTGAAATTAACTACACCGTCTACCAATGCGTAAAGCGTGTGGTCTTTACCCATGCCAACGTTCTTGCCTGGATAGTGAACTGTACCGCGCTGGCGAACGATGATGTTGCCTGCAATACATTTTTGGCCACCGAAAATTTTCACGCCTAATCTTTGAGCTGCTGACTCACGGCCGTTCTTAGAACTACCAACACCTTTTTTATGTGCCATTTTCTTCTACGTTTTAATGATTAAGCAATAACTTTTTTGATGGTTAACTCTGTGAACTGCTGGCGGTGGCCATTCAGTTTACGGTAACCTTTTCTTCTCTTTTTGTGGAACACCAGTACTTTGTCGCCTTTTACCAGCGGAGAAACGACTTCGCAAACGACCTTTGCACCTTCTACTGTAGGAGCACCTACGGTGATGTTACCTTCGTTGTCTACCAACAACACTTTCTCAAATTCAACAGCCTGGTTAGCTTCGGCATTCTGGATGTGGTGAACAAACAGTTTCTTGCCTTCTTCTGCCTTGAACTGCTGACCGTTAATTTCTACAATTGCGTACATTTTTATTTTTTAATTAAACGGGTTTTTCCAGGAGGCGGTTTCCTTCGTGGAAACGCTTTGTCGAGCCTCGCAGGACTAAATCGGCTGCAAATTTACGTTTTTTTTGTGTTATGGCCAAACGTTTCAGGTTTTTTCTAAACCTCAGATTGGTGTTTTTGGTAGGGGAACATTTTAAAGTTTTTGTTCTGCAAGGTATCGCTCGGCCTCAATGGCAGCTTTGCAGCCACTGGCAGCTGCTGTGATGGCCTGGCGGTAATGTGGGTCGGCCACATCTCCTGCAGCGAATACGCCAGGTATACCGGTACGTGGAGAATCACCTTCGGTGATGATGTAGCCCGTTTCGTCGGTTTTCACCCACGGCTTGAATATGTCGGAGTTGGGTTTGTGTCCGATGGCTAAGAAGAAACCATCGATGGCGATGTCGTAACGTTGTTCGTCGGCTTCACCCATTCGTTTTACGACATGAGCACCTTCCACACCGTGTTCGCCAAACAGTCCGATGGTGTTATGTTCAAAAAGAATTTCTATTTTAGGATTCTCCATAACACGTTCCTGCATGATTTTTGAAGCGCGCAGGAAAGGTTTGCGTACAATAAGATAAACTTTGTTGGCAAGTCCGGCCAGATAGGAGGCTTCCTCGCAAGCCGTGTCCCCACCGCCGACCACGGCGACTGTCTTTTTACGGTAGAAGAATCCGTCGCAAGTGGCGCATGCGCTGACACCCATGCCGGCATAGCGTTTTTCATCTTCCAGTCCTAAATATTTGGCGGTGGCGCCTGTGGCAATGATAAGGGAATCGGCTTCCACTTCGTCTCCGTTGTCGAATATTATTTTGTAAGGCACCCTGCTGAGATCTGCTTTTGTGGCTATGGCGCTCCGCATGTCGGTGTTGAACTTTTCGGCCTGTCGCCGCAGATCGTCCATCAGTTCCGGCCCGCTGATGCCGTCCGGATAACCCGGGAAATTCTCCACTTCCGTAGTGGTGGTAAGTTGTCCGCCAGGTTGTATTCCTTCATATAATACGGGGTTGAGGTTGGCACGTCCTGCATAGATGGCTGCCGTATAGCCGGCCGGTCCCGAACCGATAATTAAGCATCTGATATGTTCCATAATGATGGTATTGTTTGGTTATTGTAAGAATATGTTTAGCGCAGGTCGATGATTTCCGCTTGTGGAAAGTCATGCCGGTTGAACTCAAAGTGGTTTGCAGGGAAAGATTGTTTGTCCTCATAGCTTTGGATAGTGATGCGTGTCCAGGTTTGAGCATCATGCTGTAGGCGTACGCATAAGGGGATACGGTTGCCCTTTTCGATGTCGAGGATAATTGTCGGCAGGCTGCTTTTTTTGTCTTGTGCAATGAGAGTCACTTCGTAACAGGCTTTGCCGCGCAAGGTCGTTTCGCGCATGCTATAGTTGTAGCCTTTCTTATAGATGTTTACAAAAGCGTATGGGTTGATGTTCTGTTGCTCTTCTTCTGTTGGAGTGCTGATGTTGACCTCCTCGTTGTTTAAGACATAGCTCCATTGTGTCTGTCCGTTGTACCACGTGATCATGTCCGGGGTTGTTATCTTGAATTTGTTGCCGGAAATCTGCATGTTGCCGAAAGCACTTCCGTTTTGTTGTCCGGATGTGAACTGGTCGGCTTTGAACGACAGTTGTATGTCGCCGTTTCGTGTCAGTTTGTCTGCAGTGGCGTCCAATACCTTTTTGGCGCTCGTCTGTCCTGCCGCAGTCAGCGTGCAGAAGACGGCTGCGAGAATGGTGCTGAGGATTTTCTTCATGTTGTTTTGTATAAGTTTATCGCATGTTACTGAGTTTCATCTCTAGGTCCGTGTCATCAATGCACATGACTTCGCGCGGCTTGCTGCCTTGTGCGGCACCCACTATGCCGGCTCTTTCCAGTTGGTCCATCAGACGTCCGGCCCGGTTGTAACCAATGGCAAACTTGCGTTGTATCATGGATGTGGACCCTTGTTGTGTGGCAACGATGAGGCGTGCAGCCTCTTCAAAAAGCGGATCTAAATGGGTCATGTCCACATCGCCCATGCCGCCGCCTTCGTCGCCTTCCATCTCAACCTTCGGCAGCTCAAACGGACCCAGATAGCTTTGTTGACGGGCGATGTAAGAGGCGATACGCTCCACCTCCGGCGTGTCGACGAAGGCGCATTGTACACGCACAGGTTCACTGCCGCTGAGGAACAGCATGTCGCCACGGCCTATCAGCTGGTTGGCACCGGGGCGGTCTAAGATGGTGCGTGAGTCAATCATGGCGCTGACCTTGAAAGCCATACGTGCCGGGAAGTTGGCTTTGATCGTACCGGTGATGATGTTGGTTGTCGGACGTTGCGTCGCGATAATCATGTGGATACCGACGGCGCGGGCCAGCTGTGCGATGCGGGCGATGGGCAGTTCCACTTCCTTGCCGGCCGTCATGATGAGGTCGCCAAACTCGTCGATGATGACCACGATGTAAGGCATGAAACGGTGCCCGTTTTCCGGGTTCAGTTGGCGGCTTTTGAATTTGGCGTTATATTCCTTGATATTTCTTGCTTTTGCCTTTTTCAGTAAGTCGTAACGCGTGTCCATTTCGCAACAAAGGCTTTTCAGGGTTTGTACCACCTTGTTGACATCGGTAATAATCGGTTCGCTGTTTTCATCAGCTACTTTGGCTAAGAAATGGTTTTCGATGGGTGCGTATATGCTGAATTCCACTTTTTTGGGGTCAACCATGACGAACTTCAGTTCTGCCGGATGTTTCTTGTAAAGCAGTGAGGTGATAATGGCGTTCAGACCGACGGATTTACCTTGCCCAGTGGCACCCGCAACCAGTAGATGAGGCATCTTGGCGAGGTCTACCATGAATACTTCGTTGGTGATGGTCTTTCCGAGGGCAATCGGCAGTTCATATTCAGACTCGCGGAATTTGCGGCTGTTCAGGATGCTTTCCATCGAGACGATGTGTGGCTTGGCGTTCGGCACCTCTATGCCTATGGTTCCTTTTCCGGGGATGGGAGCAATGATTCTGATACCCAATGCGCTGAGGCTGAGTGCTATGTCGTCCTCAAGGTTGCGTATGCGTGAGATTCGTACGCCCTTTGCCGGTGTAATCTCGTAAAGGGTAATGGTCGGGCCGACCGTGGCCTTGATGGAAGAGATGCCGACGCCGAAATTTTGCAGAACTTCGATAATCTGATCTTTGTTTTTGTTCTGCTCCTCCATGTCGATGGGGATGTTGTCGTCTGGCCGTTTATCGAGCAGTTCCAATGTGGGGTAGGCATAGTTCTCAAGGTCTAACTTGGGGTCGAACGGTTCCAATGTGCCGACGCTGTCTTTGCTCGCCACTTCCTCTTCCGTAATGGGGGCTATGTCCAGGCTGACGGCCGGCGTGCTGCCATTTTGTTGTCCGTCGGCTGCGGCCGGCTGCTCGGTTATATATTCTTCTTCCTCCTCCTCTGCGTCAGTAAATGAAGATTTCGGTAATTCAAAATCGATGGTCTTGACGGAGTCAGTCTCGTCCGTATTGTCTTCGGGAATGTTTTGGATGGTAGTGGGGATGGGTTCTACAGGCTCTTTGCCCTCATCGCTCTCGGTTTTCTTGTTGTTTTGTTTTGACTTGATGTAGTCCACCGGGTTCAGCAGTCTGCGCACCCAGCGTATGGTGCGCCGGCTCAGGTAAGTGAGGTAACACAAGGCAATGAATACAAGCAGTATGAATGTGCCGATAGTTCCGATGCTGCTGCCGAGCCACCCACAGACATATTGCCCGTGTCCGCCTCCGGGATTGATGAAATTCCAGTTTTCGGAGTTTTCAAAAATGTTTTGTAAGAAAAAAGAACCTGCAACGGAAACCCAGATGGTCAGGAATGCACAGTGCAGGAACCATCTCCAAAGTTTTACTTTATAGGCGCCCGTCAGCTTCATGGCTGCCACAAGCATGAAGATGGTGATGAAAACGGTGGCAAGTCCGAATCCGTTGGTGAAAAAATAGGCGGCGCAATAGGCTCCCAAGGCGCCTGCGTAGTTGGAAAAGCCTTCGGTGGCTGATTGTTCAAGCAATATTTGGTCTTCGGCGCCGGTGAAAAGATATGACGTATAGGCCAGCAGCATGATGAGCGAAACGACCAATAACAACAGTCCGGAGAAGAAACGTATCGTTTCATTGCGGCTGAAAGCCTTGTCGTCGTTCCCGTTTTTGTCTTTGGAGTTGCCCTTCGTCTGTTTCTGTGTTTTTTTTCCGGAAATCTGGTTGCCTAATTTGGTGGTTTGTATCGTTGCGTCTTTCTTGCCCATGCTTGTCTTTTGTTGCTTAAATCATCTGCAAAAGTATATGAAAAACCTCAAAGATTCTATTTTTTTGCATTATTTTTTGTAGCTTTGCGACTTTTAGAACAGACCTTTTGACAAGTTACATGAAAGAAAACGTACATGATATTGTATATTCCCACAATACGGTGGAATTTGTGACCGTAGCGGCGGAATTCTGTGCCTATATGGAGCAGTCTGAGGGACGTCCGTGCCGGGAATTCGTAGATACGGTCCTTAAATTGCTGCCTTTGCTGTATCTGAAGGCATCGCTCCTCGAAGCGGTGGAGGCAATGGATGATTTCTATCCCGAAGAGTTCGTTTCGGAGCATGACTATGAATTTGTACGGCAGACGGTTGCCGCCATCATGGGCGACAAGGATGATTTCCTGGATTTGGGGCACGATGATGAAGTGCGGTTCAGTGATGAGCCGGTTATGAAGGCCATCTCCGAAGAGTTGGCGGACATCTATCAGCCGGTCAGGAATTTTGTGGAAACGTACAGGTTGGGCATCGAACCGAATATGGCAGAAGCGCTTGCCATGGTGCGCGAACAGTTTGAGCTGTATTGGGGGCAGCGGTTGGTGGATGCCATGCGCGAATTGCACCGGATAAAATGCCGGCCGGATGAAGGCGATGAAGACGGAAGCGGCGCCGCCGGCAGTTGGGGATGTTGTGATGAGGATTAGCAGGAAGACGGTATGAAGGTTCTTTATAATAAGATAGACAAGCAATCCATTCAGGAAATGCCGAGAGCGCTGTTTGAAGGACGTATTTTTGTCATTCAGACAGAAGGAGAGGCCGAGCGTGCGGTGTCGTATCTGGAAGGTTTCCCGGTATTGGGGATTGATACGGAGACAAAACCATCGTTCAAGAAAGGACAGATGAACAAGGTGGCACTGCTCCAGGTGGCCACTGACGACACATGTTTTCTTTTTCGTCTGAACAGGATAGGGCTGCCGCAGGCGTTGACCCGTTTGTTGGAAGATGACAGGATGACTAAGGTGGGGTTGTCGCTCCATGATGATTTTGTGTCGTTGCAGCGAAGGGCGTCTTTTCAACCCCGTTCATTTGTGGAATTACAACAGAAAGTTCGTGAGATCGGAATTGAGGACATGAGCCTGCAGAAACTTTATGCCAACTTTTTCGGTCATAAGATATCAAAAGGACAACAGCTGACCAACTGGGAGGCCGACGTGCTGAACGAAAAACAGCAACGCTATGCTGCGACCGACGCATGGGCGTGTGTGAAAATTTACAGGGAACTGGAACTGCTGGAGCGCACGAAAGAATATCGGTTGGAAATCGTTCCGGAAGAAGAAAAGGCTGAAGAACCGTCCCATGTTTCGGACGATGCCCGTTTGGCGTCAGAGAATGAAAAATGAATCACATTATTTATTATGTATAAGAATTTATATCTCAAGAGAGGAAAAGAAGAAAGTCTGAAACGCTTTCACCCGTGGGTATTCTCGGGGGCTGTACAAACTATCGAAGGTGAACCGCAAGAGGGCGAAGTGGTGCGGGTCCTGACCGCGGAAGGCGGTTTCATCGCTGTCGGCCATTGGCAAATCGGTTCCATCGCTGTGCGTGTGTTGAGTTTTGAAGATGAGGTCATCGATGCTGCTTTCTGGAAGAAACGCATTCAGGTGGCATACGACTTGCGGCTGGCCATGCGTGTTGCCGGGCGCGAGGACAATGACATGTTCCGTCTGGTGCATGGTGAAGGTGATTTCTTGCCCGGTCTGATTGTGGACGTGTACGGCAATACGGCGGTCATGCAGGCGCACAGTGTGGGCATGCATGTCAGCAGGATGGACATAGCCCGTGCCATCGTTGAAGTGACGGGGGGAGGAGTTTCCCATGTCTATTATAAGAGTGAAACCACGTTGCCATTTAAAGCCGACCTTGAGCCGGAAAATGATTTTATCATTGGCGGACATGACCGGAACGTGGCAACCGAGAACGGACTCAGGTTTTACATCGACTGGCTGAAAGGGCAGAAGACCGGGTTTTTTGTCGACCAGCGAGACAACCGTGCCTTGTTGGAAACTTATGCCCGTGGGCGTTCTGTCCTGAACATGTTCTGTTATACGGGCGGTTTCAGTGTCTATGCCATGCGCGGAGGTGCAAAAACAGTCCATTCGGTGGACAGTTCCGCCAAGGCGATAGACTTGACCAACCGGAACATTGAGATGAACTTTCCCGGTGACGGCCGTCATGAGGCGTTTGCCGAGGATGCGTTTAAGTATCTTGATGCGATGGGCAGCCAGTACGACCTTGTTATCCTCGACCCTCCCGCATTTGCCAAACATAAAGATGCGTTGCGTCAGGCATTGAAAGGTTATACGCGCTTAAATGCCAAGGCTTTCGAGAAGATAAAGCCGGGCGGGATACTGTTTACGTTCAGTTGTTCGCAGGTGGTCAGCAAGGACCATTTCAGAATGGCAGTCTTTACTGCAGCGGCGCAGAGCGGCCGTCGTGTTCGCATCCTTCATCAGCTGCATCAGCCGGCCGATCATCCGATAAACATCTATCATCCTGAAGGCGAGTATCTTAAGGGGCTGGTGTTATATGTGGAATAATCCGATCTGAATATGGATATACCTGTTAAATATGTTAAATAACATATTTTTCTGCCGATTTTGTTTGCAGATAAGAATAAAAGCCTTACCTTTGCATCGTGTTTTTCATGGTATTAGATTTAAGGTTAATTAAAGATTGGTTGTCGTGATGACAACCTTCTTTTTTTGTATATACTCCTTTCGCGAAAATAATTCCTGTTTTTGTTTGGATTCAGCGCAATAGTTTTCTGTAGAACGTCATTTCAAGTTCATTTGTAGCAGGTGCGTGAGTGGAAAATCTGCACCGGTTTTCCAGAGAGCCTTTCATATTCCGTCCTGTGGATGGATGGCTGTTTTTCTCCTGTTCCGGAAACGTCTGACGGCCTGTTTTGGCAGCCTGCAATGACGTCTCAAAATGCAAGCGGTCGCAGCATTTGCTGCGTGCGGTCGCCTTGTAGCAGCGACAGGTAGAAAATTTTGTTGCGACCGCTCGCAATTTTGTGTAAAAAGTCGAGATTGTAATTTGCTGATATTATTTGATTTATATTGTAAAAACATTCTCGTGCTGTTTCGAGCTTCTTGATTGTTTTTAGTTTGTATCAAATAATTGCTTATATGTAACAAATTGCATAGTTGACAAGATTACTTATGTTGGTTTGTATTTTTATAGTATTATATTTGGGAAAAATTTAATTTCGATTTAATGTATGAAAATTTTAGTAAACGAGCAAAGCGTATTTTCAAAATTTATAGTATTAATTTTATTCATTACTGTTTCGGAATACTTACCGGCAGCAGTGGACGAAAGAGGTGCTTTTTCAGGTCGTCCGGACTATATCTATTCAAATTTTCCAGACTTTAAATTACATAATGTAGAATTAACGGCTGATACGACGAGGCTTACGTTCCGGATACCGCAGGGCTTGAACGTCGAACATTTTTTTGCCAACAGTTTTCTTGTTGATGAGAAAGGTAAACGTTATCCGGTGAATGACAAAGGAACTCCTCGTTTCATACCGGTACCGGAAGAAGAGGATTGTTTCTGTTCGGAATTCCTTTTGACGTTTCCTGCTTTTCCTGATAATACAACGAGTTTTGATTTTATCGGTGGATACGAGAAGGGCGCGTTGCAGATTTACGGCATACATCATCCTGAAGAATATTCTGTTGGAAGATCTGAGAATCTTGACTTGCAGAAATTCAAGACATCCGAATGGGGAACATTTGCCAAAGATACAGTTTGTATTCGTGGACGTATAACCATAGATGGTAGAGGTGACCTTATTTACCCGGTGGCGATACCCAATGTAGGTTAGACTATATTCTTCCCAGATTGCGCTATGAGCAGTCGGTATTTATTCATCTTGATGCGGACGGCAATTTTGAAACGCGTTTTGTGACGGATCATCCCATTTGGAATTATATTTCATGCGTATATAAAGGACAGGAATACCTGATACCGTTCTATGTACGTCCGGGTGAAACGTTGCAGATAGAAGCTCAAAACATTCACCGCTCCGACAGGAGTATCCGTTACAGCGGATCGAATCGTAAGCATTACGAGAATTTGCTTCTGAATGCACCCATATTCTTTACAGATCCGCAAAGAGATGATACCAACACAGAGGGAAAACTTCGCTCTTTGGCCTTGTACATCGGCAAAAAATACAAGCTCTCCAAAGAAGAACAACATCTGTGGAATCTGGCCTGCCTGTTGGAAACGAGCAAGCGGACGAACGATGATTCAGGTCTAAGGGTTTTGCCGGCTGATGACATGGCCATGGAAATCATACCGACTTATGCCAGTTATCTCCGAAACAGGACCGGCAATGTATATGTTGCAAGCCGACAGCAGACAGTGACAGAAATTGTAGGAACAGAGGATTTGCAGACAGTTTTGCAAGACATGTTCGGCATCTTTAACGATAAATATGGTGCGTCATCCCATGCCCCGTCTAATATTGTACAAGCAAGTGTGATTGCGCAGTTGCCTCAGTTTAAGTTCGTTTGTGGCGGTGACGGAGCGACGCTGACAAATATGTTGGATAAATTTTTCTTCTCGGAATATTATAAAGTAAAAGCGCAGACAGTCATCGACCGACTGATACAATATGAGGATTTTCACTATGTTTTGTCGAACAAGAGGGCTCAAGAACTGTTAGACAGTATCGCCAGACCTTTTTCTGGAAAATATGTGATTATTACGCAGATTGACGCCAGACGTGACTATGAGTTTATGTTACGTTGGGAGGCAATGCGTTATGATTTCCGTAATCATCCGGACATACAGCTGGTATTCATTTCTGATGACGGCAGACGCTATCCGTCAGAACCGCAATTTATGGATAATTTACTGGAGGAAGACTGTTATATAAAGTTGGGTACAGATGATTTCAGACTGTTGTGCGAGCAGTTGGGGATAGCTTATGGATTTGCGCCGACATCTGTTATGCTTGACCGTTCGGGACAACTTTGCAATGGATATGCTCCACCATTTTACAGCGAACTTGCTTTCAGGCAGTCTGTCCGGGAGCTTTTGAACGGAGAAACGGAATGACAAATTGGTCAAGAGGCATTTTTATGCGTCCTGATTTTTAATCTGTATCAAATAATTACTTATGTGTAATAAGTTAAAAAGACGGTTTTTTTTTATTCGTAAGTAAGTCTTAACTTTGAAATATTTCTTTTGATAACTTTAAGTCTAATAATTTATGAAAAAGAAAAGTATTTTATGGTTGCTCATCCTGTTGCCACTTATCGCGCAGGGTAAGCGTGAAGTCGTATATACCCGTTTGCAGTCGTTGTATTCCAATGCGGGGATTCTGACGATGGACAAGGTGGCGTTGTCCGATACGGCCACGGTCATGTATTTTACAGCAAAAGGGGCTATCAACAGTGGTTTCCAATTTGCTCCGACAACCTATTTGATTGATGAGGAGGGTAAACGCTATTCCTTAAAAGGGGCAGTGGGACTGACCGTCGGCAAACCAAGTTATATTCCCAAGACCGGACAAATGGAATTCAGTCTGCTCTTTGAGCCGATGCCGACGGATACGAAACTATTTGATCTGGTGGAAGGGGCAGATGAGGGCATGTTCCGCATTTATGGTATCCATGACGCCAAGGTCAATGTGAAGATTCCGGTCGCTGAAGAAGTAATAGATCCGGAGGAAACGGCGGAAGCAATGTTCCGAAAGGGGACGGCCGTGGTGCGCGGTAAAATCGAGTGGAATACCGACAACCGGAATGCCGGACTCATGTTCTTTAATTTTGCGAAGATGGGTGAGGCCGACATCGTGCCTTACGAGATGACCCGGCAGTGTGCGATCCTGCAAAAGGACGGGACATTTTATGCGGAACTTTCCTTAGACCATCCGGTGTGGGCGGATATGACGCTGAAAGGGATGAGCCCCATTTCCTTTTATGTGCGTCCCGGCGACACGCTCGACATTACGGCCAAAAAGACGGCAGCCAACGATATGGCGGCAGAGTATGCCAGCAGTCATCCGAAAGGGTGTTATGCCAGTTTGTTGAAACATCAGGATGTACCGTTCGTCCTTTACAGTTGGGAGCGTCTGACACAAAACGAACAGAACCTCAGTAATGAGCATTTCCTGAAAGAAGTTGAGGCATGTGTGGCTGAAAATATGAGGCTTTGCGATTACTTTGCATGGAAATACCGGTTTTCTCCGTGGGAAACACATCTCCTGAAGAACCGGCAGCGGCTCGTTTTGACAGAAAGAAATCTTTTGTTAGCCTCTCGCTTGTTTGAAACCCATGTGCAAGTTCCGCGGAACAGGGTCGTGGAAGCGGAAGATTTTATCGGTTACGATTATTCGGCTTTTAAGCTGTTGAATATATTCCCGTCTTTGGATGACCCGTCTTTGTCTTTCATGCCTGACGCTTTGGGTTATCCGTCGGTGTTGAATAAGGTACCGCCCGTCACCTTTGCGACATCGTATGCTTCTTTCAATAAATCTCCGGAAGGGGTCGATGTTCCGTCTGCCAGGGATTATACCATGATGGAAACGGTGCGCTTGCAGGTGGAGGCCATACGCGACCTGACCGGAATGGAAGGTGTGCCATGGGCGGTGCAGGCTTTCCTTACTTCCATGATTACACGGCTCTATGATTTTATGGGACCTGAAGAGCGCGAAAACTTTGTGTCGTATGTGTCTTCCTATTTGACATATCCTTTTTTCCAGAAAAAAATCGTGGAGCTGAACCGTTTGATAGAACGTTCGGCGTCATGGCTTTATGAGTTGCCGGAAGGGAAAGGTTATCAAAGCATAAAGAACGCGTTGGATGACTATAAAGGACGGTATGTGCAAATGGTATTTCTGGATTCACCAAAAGAGGATTACCGGTTTTATAACAGCACATCGGTGAGAAACCTGGCATTAGACTATAATAAGAACAATTCTGACTTAGTATTTCTTGTGATTGTCAATCGGGATGTCTATGCCGGAACGAAGGAGCTTGATAGGTTGCAGACTGGGCTGAATCGTCCGCGGCTAATGTGGTTTGACAATGAGACTTTCTTGGAAATGCAAAGTCTGCTCAGATTTTCCGGGGTTGCGGCGCAAAGGACTTTCGACCGCAACGGGCTGGTGTTCAAACGGTCGCTTGACATGACAAACGAAACTTATTTCCGTCAGTGTTTACGCAATATATTGGAGGCAGAAAATAAAATGCCTAAATAACGGATTGTATAATAAATAACAGACGGACAGGTAATCTGCATCATTTGTTATATGTTTACCCCCAAAGCGCTTCAATAGCCTTTTGGGGGTAAATGGTTGTTTTTGTCGTTATCATTGTTATAATTGTAGAGTTGCGGGATGAAGAGTCGGAAAAGTTTTTTATATTTGCAGATAATTTTTCCGGCTGTTTATTCCGCCTTTTTGTTTGGTGGCGTACGGCTGCCGCAGGCGGGTGGTATGATAGGTTTTGTCTGTGCCGTATCGGCATAAAATAACAATGCAGATGAAATGGATGAAAGTGTAAGAGAACTGAATATTATTTCCGTAACCAAGTGTACGAGAGACGGCGGTGCGTATATGGCTATTCTTAAAGAGAAAGGCGGCCAGCGGATCATGCCGGTGTTGATGGAGCGGAGTGACGCCTTCCAGCTGCTGATGAAGATGAAGGGAGCGCGCCTGATGGGCATGCCCTTGAACATAGCGGATATTATGCGTTCGGTGTTCTCCCAGTCGGAGATGGATATTGTCGAGGTACGTATAGCAGCTGTCCAGGCGGGCATTACTTATTGCCATATCCTTTTCAGGGAACACGGCACTTTCAGGATGGTGCGTTTTTGCAAGGCGGCGGACGGGTTGATATTGGCATATACGTTCGGCAGCCGTATTACCATCAATGAGGGGTTGCTGGCGCAGCAGTATATGCGTGATTTGGGCGACGGCGCATATTCCATGCCGGTCAACTCGGTGAATGTGGAGGCGTTGGAGGAAGCCCTGAAACGGGTCGTAGAGGAAGAGAATTATGAACTGGCATCGCAGTTGCGCGATGAAATTAACCGACGTAAATGAAAGAAATCAGATATTTTTATGCACCGGATGCGCCGGACAGCCTTTTGCTGCCGCCGGACGAAGCGGCACATTGTGTCAGGGTGCTCCGACTGGCGGAAGGGGATACCATCTGCCTGACAGACGGCAAGGGCCTGTTCCTTGAAGGGGAGATAGTGGCGGCAACGCCCAAAAAATGTATGTTTCGCGTTGTGCGTGAGGAAATGAAAGAACGGGAGTGGAGCGGACATCTGCACATAGCCGTGGCGCCGACCAAGAACAGTGACCGTATGGAGTGGTTGGCAGAGAAGGCGACGGAAATTGGTTTTGACGAGCTGACCTTTTTGGATTGCAAGAACTCGGAGCGCAAGGTCGTAAAGACGGAACGTATTGACAAGATATTGGTTTCGGCCATGAAACAAAGCCACAAGGCTTATAAACCGCAGTTGAACGGCATGACGGATTTTATGCGGTTCATTTCGCAGGAATGGCCCGGGCAGAAGTTCATCGCCCATTGTTATGATGAGGCTGATGTGCTGGGCAAGGAGCAAAAAGAAGAGCGGGAAAAGGAGATGACGGTCGGTAAGCCTTTTCTGCCGGACGTCCTTGACCCGCAGCAGGATGCGCTGGTCATGGTGGGGCCGGAAGGTGATTTCAGTATTGAAGAGGTGCAGGCTGCTCACAGACATGGGTTCCGTTCCGTCAGTCTGGGGCGCTGCCGTTTGCGTACGGAGACAGCAGCTTTGGTGGCGGTGCATCTGATGAATCTTAAACATGCTTTGGAATAGTATATAAATAAAAACGATGAAGAATAAAAAGGGGTTATATATAGTCTTGTTCGTGTTGTGCTGTACGCTCGTTTGGGCATATTACAGTTTTGTGTGGAGTGATTATCTGGCTGTTTTGCCATCTCATCCCAAGGCTCTGGCGACTGTCAATATCGAGCAGTTGGCGAAAGAGTCTGGTTTGGAAGCCGCTGATGCGGAACATTTCGGTCTGACACCCCAAGATATGGAACGTATAGGGGTAAACTGGTCAAAAGATGTTTTTTCTTTTATCACGGCGAAGGAGTATGTCGGACTGTTGGCGGCTGTAGCAGATGAGGATAAGTTGACGGCTTTTTTTGAGTCTTTGAATGAAAGGGACATTTGTGGTGCAGTAGAAAAGGTTCGTGGAGTCCGGTGGGTTGTTTTGCATGAGAACTGGTTGATCGGTTATGATGACGAAGCATTATTATTGATGGGGCCGGCTGTCGGGGCGGATATTAATATGTTACGTCAGGAAATGTTACGTTGTTTTCGTCAGGACTCAGAAGAGAGCGGGTGTAACTCTCCGCTTTATGACGAAGTGAAAACACGTCGAAGTTCCGTATCACTGATAACGACCCTCGATGCCCTGCCGGCTGCATATAATGAAAAATTCAGGTTAGGGCTTCCTGAACATGCGACGCTCGGTGACATTACTGTGGTGGCAGATTTCCTTTTCGAGCCATCCAAACTGACGCTGAATTGTGAAATCGGTTCCCGTAATGAAGAAATCAATAAGTATTATGAGAAGTTAGCGGTGATAGACGACAAAATTCACGGACGTTTCATATCGGCTGCGGACAGTACGACCCTGTTGTGGGGAAGTACCCATATCGAGGGGCAGGCCTTGCTGGAGGAATTGCGGAAAGATCCGTCGATTCGGACGTTTCTTTTAGGGCTGAACATGAGTTTGGATGCCGACCTCATTATCCGTAGTATAAACGGTGATGCAGTTTTCAGATTGGATTCTATCGATGAGCAGGATAAACTATCTTATACCATGATGACAGAGATTGATGATAAGTCTTTTCTGGATGGCGTAGATTATTGGACAAAGTCTTCACCGGTGCATGGAGGCATAAGATTTAGCGTGTTGCAAGATGATGATTTTCGTTTGGATATACAAAACCGTGCGATTTACATTGGTGTGAAGGATGATTGTTTTTATATGTCGTCGCATAGTGAGGAGGCGGCAGTCTTACTGCTTGACGAGCCCGGTGTGTTGTCGCCATGGTCGAAAGCTATTTGCGACAGCCGTTACTTTGTGTGGGTGAACATGGAACAACTCGCACGAACACCGTTTGTTGAACGTCGATTGTCAGGTCCGGCATATGCTTATTGGGCGCAGCGTCTCGCTACAGTCGGTTCATTCGTTTTGTATTCCAAGGATCCGCAGCATATTGCTTTTGAGATGACAACAAAGGATAACGAGAATCTGATAAAGGCATTTTTAGAATGAATACGATTACATTGAAGCAGACTTTGCCGGAGGTGTTTTCCTCCCGTGATGATATACGGAGCGATATTTGGCATCAGGAACTATCATTCCGGAAAGGCGAGATTTGTCTGATAGAGGCTGGTTCAGGGAAAGGCAAGTCGTCTTTATGCAGTTATATATACGGGTACAGGGATGATTATCAAGGTCTGATCTGTTTTGATGGGAAGAACATCCGTAATTTTGTTGTAAAGGACTGGGTAGAGATGCGTAAAAAGTCATTGAGCCTGTTATTTCAGGAACTGCGCCTTTTCCCGGAACTGACGGCATACGAGAACGTAGCGGTAAAAAACAGTCTGACAGGTTATAAAACACGTCGTCAGATTGAGGAATGGTTTGAGAGGTTGGGATTGGCGGATAAAATGCAGGCGCCTGTTGCGCGGATGAGTTTCGGTCAGCAACAGCGGGTTGCCATGATGCGCGCACTGGCGCAGCCTTTTGACTTTCTGCTTGTTGACGAGCCGGTAAGTCACCTTGACGAAGAGAACAGCCGTATTATGGGGGAAATGATGTTGGAGGAAGTCAGGAAACAGGGAGCCGGTGTAGTTGCTACCAGCATAGGCAAACACATGATATTGGAATACGATAAAATATTCAAGTTATGAATTTGGTTTGGAAATTATTGCGCAGGCATGTCAGTGTCGCCCAGTTGGCCGGTTTTTTCTTGGCTAACTTGTTTGGCATGCTGGTTGTTTTGTTGAGTGTGCAGTTCTATTCTGATGTGATACCGGTGTTTACTCAGGGGGACAGCTTTATAAAGAAAGATTATCTGATTGTTTCAAAACCTGTCAGTATGATGGGTACGTTGACTGGGCACGGGAATGTGTTCAGTGACACTGATATAGGGGATATCCGCCGTCAGCGTTTTTGTAAGAGCGTAGGTGCGTTTACGGCTGCGCAATATGATGTGGCTGCCAGGGTGACAGTCAGGGGGATGGCATCGTTCAGTACGGACATGTTTTTTGAGTCTGTGCCTGACGAATATGTGGACGTGAATGTGAATAACTGGAAGTTTGATGAAAAGGAGAACATTATTCCCATTATACTGCCAAGGAGCTACCTCAGCGTTTATAACTTCGGATTTGCCCAAAGCAGATCGCTGCCAAAATTGTCCGAAGGGGTTATCGGCATGCTGGCTTTTGATGTATGGCTGAGGGGTGGTGGAAAAGAACGGTTAATGAAAGGAAAAGTCGTCGGGTTTAGTAACCGTCTGAATACGATTTTGGTTCCCAGTGATTTTATGGCATGGAGCAACGCCCAATTCGCGTATGGCAATAATGGGCGGCCGGCTCGGTTGATTGTGGAAGTTTATAACCCGGCCGATGAAAATATAGCTCTTTATTTTCAGGACAAAGGGTATGAAGTGGAGTCGGATAAGCTGGATGCGGGAAAAACGACCTTTTTCCTGAGGGTGGTTTCCGGAATAGTGCTGGCTGTAGGATTGCTTATCAGTGCGTTGTCATTTTATATTCTCATGCTCAGCATTTATCTGTTGGTTCAGAAAAATGCGGATAAATTGCAGAACCTTCTGCTTATAGGATATTCGCCTGCAAGGGTCAGCCTCCCTTATCAGACACTTACCATATTGATGAATCTGGCGGTTTTACTCATTGCAACCGGTCTGTTGGTTTTTATCCGGCAATATTATATGGATACGATATTGCTCCTTTTTCCGGGGATGGAAGTTACAGGGATATGGCCCGCATTGGCGGTCGGGCTTGTCTTGTTCGTTATCGTGAGTCTGATTAACATGTGGGCAGTGAAATCGAAAGTGATATCTATCTGGAAGCAAAATTCGTGATTTAATGGAAAAACTGATTAAACTTTACAGAACATGGGCCGGACGTGAACCGGTAAAGGTCGAACCTATTCCCGGAGCAGGCAGTAACCGTGCTTATTATCGGTTCTTTTCACCGGAGGGACAGACTGTTATTGGGGTCGTGGGTACATCAGCTGATGAAAACAAGGCGTTTGTATATTTGACGGATCATTTTAATTTGCGCCAGCTGCCGGTTCCAAAGATATTGGCCGTTTCGGATAGCTGTATGCGATATTTGCAAACAGATCTGGGACACCGCTCTCTGTTTGATGCCTTGTCAAAAGGACGGGAAAGCGGAGGGCGTTATAATGCCTACGAAAAGGAGTTGTTGCGTCGGACGATTGTGGAACTTCCGAATCTTCAAATCAGAGGGGCACGCGGGTTGGACTTTTCACGTTGTTACCCTCAACCGGAAATGGATATGACCAATATCTTTTTTGATTTGAATTATTTCAAATATTGTTTCTTAAAACCGGTCGACATTGACTTTCATGAATTGAAACTGGAGGCTGACTTCCGACTGTTGGCAAAAGAATTGATGATGGAGGGGACAGAGGCGTTTCTGTATCGGGATTTTCAGGCTCGCAATGTGATGCTCGATGACGAGGACAATCCTTTTTTCATAGATTATCAAGGAGGGCGCAGAGGGCCGGTGGAATATGACGTAGCCAGTTTCCTATGGCAGGCTTCAGCACATTATTCCGCGGAACTTCGTCTTGAGCTGATTGATGATTATATTGAAGCCATGCGGCAGTATGTTGAGGTGGATGCGGTACATTTCAGGGAGCGCTTGAAACGGTTCGTGCTTTTCCGCACGATGCAGGTTTTGGGGGCTTATGGCTTTCGCGGTTATTTTGAGCGGAAACAACATTTTCTTGACAGTATCCATCCTGCCATACAGAATTTGCGTGAATTATTGGCAGAAGAGTCGTGCCCATATCCCTATCTTAGGAATTTGCTGAAACGGCTTACGGAAATGCCGCGGTTTCAACCGCAAAAGGAAGAACTTCGGCCAAGGACGGATGGTTTGAAAACAGCCGAAATGTCTGACACGTTCAAAACCCATAAATCAGACGGACCTGCAACTTTTTCAAAATATGACGGTAAAGGACCTTTGGTTGTCAGGGTTTACAGTTTTTCTTATCACAAAGGAATTCCTGCTGATGAGAGTGGAAATGGCGGCGGTTATGTGTTTGATTGTCGTAGCACGCATAATCCGGGACGTTACGAACCATACAAGAAATTAACTGGGCTGGATGAGCCGGTCATTCGTTTTTTGGAAGATGACGGAGAGATTTTGGCGTTTCTTGAACATGTTTATCAGTTGGCCGATGCTCATGTGGAAAGATATATCCAACGTGGGTTTACGGATTTGATGTTTTCATTCGGATGTACTGGCGGCCAGCATCGGAGTGTGTATTCCGCCCAGCATTTGGCAGAGCATATACATGACAAGTTCAGAATAGAAGTGCGTTTGTTCCATCGTGAACAGAATATACGACAGTGTTTCCCTTCGAATAAGTGATAAGCCAGTTTATGGAGAAAGAAAATATGAAAGCAATGATTTTTGCGGCGGGTTTAGGAACCCGTCTGAAACCGTTGACCGACAGAATGCCGAAGGCGTTGGTACCTGTAGCAGGAAAACCTTTGTTGCAGATACAGATGGAGAAACTTAAAGCCGCTGGTTTTACTGATGTTGTGATAAATGTACACCATTTCTCAACCCAGATAATCAGATTCATAGAAGAGAATCATGCTTTTGGACTGCGTGTCAGTTTTAGTGATGAAACCGCCAGTCTGCTTGAAACGGGAGGTGCGGTGAAAAAGGCAGCCCGTTTGCTGGCAACAGATGGTGAGGAGCCGTTCCTTATTCACAATGTGGACATCTTGAGCAATGTCGATTTGCATCGGTTTTGTTCGCGAGAAGCTATGGGACATGCTGCGTCTTTACTGGTTAGCCGGCGTCCATCCAAGAGACAGTTGCTGTTTGATGAGGACAACCGTTTGGTGGGATGGCAAAATATAGAAACAGGTGAGGTGCGTACGCCATATTCAGACCTTGACGTATTGCATTGCAGTCAATATGCTTTTTCGGGTATCCATTTATTTTCACCGCGGCTTTTCCGATATTTCCCTGACTGGCCGGATAAGTTTTCCATTGTTGATTTTTATCTGTCGCTTTGTGCAAAAGAGCCTATTTACGGTATACCATTGCAAGGACTTAAATTGATGGATGTGGGTAAGTTAGATACATTGACCATGGCGGATCAATTCTTGTTGAATGAGTGTTGTTAGAATGAAATATTTATTGTACTTTTGTACAGCAAAACAGACAAATAACTTTATATGCAGCAGAAAATCATTATTTTAGACTTCGGTTCGCAAACAACTCAACTCATTGGGCGCCGTGTGCGCGAGTTGGACACTTTTTGTGAGATCCTGCCTTATAACAAGTTTCCTAAAAATGATCCTTCCGTTATCGGCGTAATTTTAAGCGGTTCTCCATTTAGCGTGTATGACAAGGAGGCTTTTAAAATAAATTTAGATGAAATCCGCGGGAAATATCCGATTCTTGGGATCTGTTACGGCGCTCAGTTTATGAGTTACACGTTAGGCGGAAAAGTAGAACCGGCCGAAACACGTGAGTATGGACGCGCTAATTTGGCTACATTTGACAAGGAAAATCCATTGTTTAAAGGATTTGAAGAGAATTCCCAAGTGTGGATGAGTCACGGTGATACGATTACTCTTTTGCCGGATCATTTTAAGGTTATCGCATCTACAGACAAGGTAAAAAATGCGGCATATCAGGCTGAAGGTGAAAAATTGTGGGGCGTACAGTTTCATCCCGAGGTGTTCCATTCCGTGCAGGGTACGCAGTTGCTGAAAAATTTCGTGGTAGATATTTGTGGTGGTAAACAAGATTGGAGTGCGGCTTCATTTGTTGATACTACGGTGGCAGAATTGAAAGCGCAGCTTGGAAATGACCGCGTGATACTCGGTTTAAGTGGTGGAGTTGATTCTTCAGTGGCTGCCGTGCTGTTAAACCGTGCCATTGGAAAGAATCTGACTTGTATTTTTGTAGATCATGGCATGCTGCGCAAGAATGAGTTTAAGAATGTTCTGCATGATTATGAATGTTTGGGACTGAATGTAATAGGTGTTGATGCAAGCGAGAAGTTCTTCAAGGATCTTGCCGGTGTGACAGATCCAGAGCAGAAACGTAAAATCATTGGGCGAGATTTTGTTGAAGTATTTGATGCAGAAGCAAAAAAAATAACAGATGCCAAGTGGCTGGCCCAAGGTACAATATACCCGGATAGGATTGAAAGTCTGAATATTACCGGTAAGACCATTAAAAGCCACCATAATGTAGGAGGGCTGCCGGAAGAGATGCATTTGCAACTGTGTGAACCTTTACAGTGGCTTTTTAAGGACGAAGTGCGTAGGGTAGGACGCCAGTTGGGTATGCCGGAACATCTTATAACGCGTCATCCTTTTCCGGGACCCGGGTTGGCAGTTCGCATCTTGGGCGATATTACCCCGGAGAAAGTCCGTATTTTGCAAGATGCAGATGATATATTTATTCAGGGGCTGCGTGATTGGGGATTGTATGACAAGGTTTGGCAAGCGGGTGTTATCTTGTTACCGATAAAAAGTGTAGGTGTGATGGGAGATGAACGCACTTATGAACGTGCTGTTGCACTTCGTGCAGTTACAAGTACCGATGCAATGACAGCTGACTGGGCGCATCTGCCTTATGACTTTATGGCAAAGGTTAGCAATGACATAATTAATAAGGTAAAAGGCGTAAATCGTGTTTGCTATGATATTTCTTCAAAACCGCCTTCAACAATCGAATGGGAATAAAATGCATTGCGGTTGCTTTGCAATAATCTGTATGACTATTTTATTGATAGATGTTTAAGGATGTATGTTCAAGAAGACGGTAGTTATTGACATGTGTGTGTATGGCCAAATATATGACCGTTAAAAAAGTCGCTTCATATTTGAAAGTCAGAAAAATTCCTTGGATAGCATTTTTTTTCAATAAATGTAGGAAGTGTCGAAGAATTTTCATAAATTTGCAGTGCAAAAAAGAGCCTATATTTTGTTCCAGGATGCAAAATGGCTCGAATGCAAAAATGGATAGAGTTAAATAACACATATTTAAACCTTTATTTTAAAGATTAAGTAAAATGATTAAAGTTGGTATTAATGGTTTCGGTCGTATCGGCCGTTTCGTATTTCGTGCCGCTCAGAACAGAGACGACATCCAGATCGTAGGCATCAATGACTTGTGTCCGGTTGATTACTTGGCTTATATGCTGAAGTATGATACGATGCACGGTGCATTTGAAGGTACTATCGAGGCAGACGTAGAAAACAGCAAACTGATCGTTAACGGTAAGGAAATCCGCGTAACAGCTGAGCGTAACCCGGCTGATTTGAAGTGGAACGAAGTAGAAGCTGAGTATGTAGTAGAATCTACAGGTTTGTTCCTGACACAGGAGAAGGCTCAGGCTCATATCGATGCAGGTGCTAAATATGTTGTTATGTCTGCTCCTTCAAAGGACGCAACTCCTATGTTTGTTTGCGGTGTTAACTTTGATAAATATGTTAAGGGTACGAAGTTCGTTTCAAACGCTTCTTGTACTACAAACTGTTTGGCTCCTATTGCTAAGGTTTTGAATGACAATTGGGGTATTACTGATGGTTTGATGACTACTGTCCACTCAACAACTGCTACTCAGAAGACAGTTGACGGCCCGTCTTTGAAAGATTGGAGAGGTGGTCGTGCTGCTTCTGGCAACATCATTCCTTCATCAACAGGTGCTGCAAAGGCTGTAGGTAAAGTTATTCCTGAATTGAATGGTAAATTAACTGGTATGTCAATGCGTGTTCCTACTTTGGATGTTTCTGTTGTTGACCTGACAGTGAACTTGGCAAAACCGGCTAAGTATGATGAAATCTGTGCAGCTATGAAAGCGGCTTCTGAAGGCGAGTTGAAAGGTGTTCTTGGTTATACTGAAGATGCTGTTGTTTCTTCAGACTTCTTGGGTGACACTCGTACATCTATCTTCGATGCAAAAGCAGGTATTGCTTTGACTGATACTTTTGTTAAGGTGGTTTCATGGTATGACAATGAAATCGGTTATTCAAACAAGGTATTGGAACTGATCGCTCACATGAAGAAAGTTAACGGTTAATATATAACCTTAACAGGTAAAAAAGGCTGCCTCATTCAAGGTGGCCTTTTTTATTTCAGGCAGTATTGAGATTTACAGATTCGACAGTAAACATTAAACTATATAGACAGTAATGAAAAATGATATTTTGGCGATAGTTGGTCCGACTGCTTCCGGTAAAACTGTCCTGGCTGCTCATGTTGCCAAAGAAATAGGTGCTGAGATTATCAGTGGAGATAGTCGTCAGGTTTATCGTAGGATGGATCTCGGAACTGGAAAAGATTTGTGTGATTACGATGTTGATGGATATCATGTTCCGTATCATCTAATTGACATTGTTGAACCAGGGACTAAATATAATGTTTTTCAGTTTCAGCAAGATTTTTTGTCGGCTTATATGCAGATTTTATCTAGAGGCTGTTTCCCTATATTGTGTGGAGGGACGGGAATGTATGCCGAAGCTGTTTTGCGTGGTTATAATTTGTTGCCGGTACCAGAAAATCCGGAACTGAGGGCACGACTGTCCAATAAGACATTGGAAGAACTTACAGATATATTGAAAGGGTACAAAACGTTACATAACACGACAGATGTTGACACTGTGAATCGGGCACTCAGGGCTATTGAGATAGAAGAATATACTTGTAAGCATTCGGTAGCGAGGCAGGATTTTCCTAAATTGAACGCTTTGATAATCGGTGTTGGCGTTTCTCGGGAGATTCGTCGTGAACGCATTTCCAGACGTTTGAAACAACGGCTTGACGAAGGAATGATAGATGAGGTGAAGAGATTGCTTGCAGAGGGCATTCCTGCTGAGAACCTGATATATTATGGTCTTGAATACAAGTATCTTACACTTTATGTCACGGGGAAACTTACATTTGATGAGATGTACAAAGGGCTTGAAATTGCTATTCATCAATTTGCTAAACGGCAGATGACATGGTTTAGAGGAATGGAACGGCGTGGCTTGCACATTCATTGGTTGGATGGGAATCTTCCGTTAGAAGAAAAGGTTAAACGAGTTGTGGAAATGCTGGCGGAGAAATAATCAGATATAATTTTGTGCGATAAGCATGAAAAACTTATTTTTGTAACCTAAAATACTTTTATATGTCAGTAGAAGCTAAGAGGTGGGGAATTATATACTGTCCCAAGGAAGGAGTCAGAAAGATTCACAAACAATGGGAGGACATTTGTTCTTATCTTACGGAAAAGAAGGTGGCGTATGATTTCGTACAAAGTGAAGACAGCCATTCTGTTGAGCGTTTAGCTGCCATGCTGGCTGCCAATGGCTATTCCATGATCGTAGTCGTGGGAGGTGACGCAGCTTTGAACAGGGCTCTGAATGGTATCTTGTCACAAGGTGATGAAGTGAGAAAACGCGTTGCTTTAGGGGTAATACCAAATGGATGGGGCAATGATTTCGCTCACTTTTGGGGGATTGACGAAGGGGATTATAAACGTGCTGTCGATTGGTTGATTGAAAGGCGTACAAGAAAGGTAGATGTCGGTTACTGTACATTGCGAGATGGAGAAAGCTCGTCAACTCGCTATTTCTTGAATTGCGTTAATGTCGGGCTTGTTGCAAATATAATGAGTATTAAACATCGGACAAGACGTTTTTGGGGTGTTATGACATTGGCTCATTTGGCTTCAATGTTTCTTCTGCTTTTTCAACGAATAGAGCATAAAATGTATTTTCGGATTAATCAGGACGAGATTAATCGTAAGATAATGACTGTGTGTGTAGGAAGCGCGCATGGTTATGGTCAAACTCCGAGTGGGGTTCCTTATAATGGATGGTTAGACGTTTCTGTGGTGGAGCATCAGAAAGTCATGCAGTTTTTCAATGCCCTATGGATGCTTTTTAATGGTCGGTTCTTGAATCATAGGTCTGTTAAGTCATATAGGACAAAGAAGGTGGAGTTTTATGATACAGGGAAAGCTATGATTAGTTTGGATGGGGCGGCATGGCGTGATGCGTCAGCTCCAATGGCTGTCGGAATTCATTCCGAGTGGATTGATTTTGTTATTCCATCATTCTAAGAAAAATAAACTAATAACTAACCTATCCTTGAAATTTTTTCTAACTTTTCTTCATCGATGATTTTAATTTTTCGACCATCGATGGCAATAATTTTTTCTGTTGCAAAATTTGAGAGCGTGCGTATGGCGTTAGACGTTGTCATGTTAGAAAGGTTGGCCAGATCTTCACGGGAAAGATATATACTTAATGTACATTTGTCCTCTTCTAACCCATAACTTTCCTTTAGGAAAAGTATTGATTCTGCAAGTCTGCCGCGAATATGTTTTTGTGTAAGATTTACGGTTCGTTCATCAGAGATACCTAAGTCAATGGATAATTGTTTGATAAAAAACCATGCTAGATTATTGTTTTGACTTACCAATTCAGCAATGGTATTCATTGGTATCATTCCAATTGTAGATGTTTCAAATGCAGCAGCAGCAGTAACGAATGTTTGGTTGGCAAAATAGGCTCTATATGCAAAGTATTCTACAGGTTTTATAACGCGAATTATTTGATTTCTGTTTCCTACACCATTTTTAAAAATCTTAACTTTCCCGGATAAAAGGCACATCAAATGTATAGGCTGTTCACCTTCACTGTAGATGGGTTCATTTTTTTTAAATGTTCGTATTGTCAGGTGTTTGTTGAGGAGGTTTCTTTGCTCGTCATTCAGAGGGTTACACAAATCAGAAATTTTGGCTAAAGCCTCTTCTTTGCTGATATCCTTTTTTACCATAACTAAAAATACTACTGGAAAAACTATGTTTTACGACACAAAATTAGCATTTTTGTGATGATTATGAAAATTTGTTCTGAAAAAAAGATATTTTTCAGCAGTTTTTTATGTTCTAATTAAAATATTTTATGAATTAATTTTTAGAATCTCTCTCTTTTTACTATTTTTGAAAGGAATAACACGATAAAATTCAATTAAGAAATTAAGAACCTTATAATATTCTAAGACTATGAGTTATATCAAGTTTGACAAAACTCTGATGACGAATCTGGAAGAATCTTTGCCTAAGGAGATTCTCCGTTCCAATCGTTCTGGAGCCTATTCTTGTTCTACAATTGTTGATTGTAACACAAGAAAGTATCATGGTTTACTGGTGGTTCCCATACCTGATTTGAATGATGAGAATTATGTTTTACTGTCTTCTCTTGATGAAACAGTGGAGCAGCATGGTGCAGAATTTAATCTGGGGCTTCATAAGTATCAGGGAAACAATTTCAGTCCCCAGGGACACAAGTACATTAGGGAATTTAATTGTGATAAAGTTCCGACAACTATTTATCGCGTTGGTGGTGTATTGTTAAAGAAAGAAAAAGTGTTTCAGCATTATGAGAATCGTATAATTATACGATATACATTGTTGGATGCACATTCTGAGACTACGTTAAAATTGAGACCGTTTCTGGCATTCAGGAGCGTAAGAGAGTACACTCATGAGAATGCTTTGATAAACAAAGATTACCAGTCTGTACCGAACGGCATCAAAACTCGGCTTTATGAGGGGTATCCCGATTTGTATATGCAGTTGAACAAGAAAAATGACTTTGTATTTCAGCCGGACTGGTACAGGGGAGTGGAGTATCCTAAGGAACTGGAACGAGGCTATGCGTTTACGGAGGATTTGTATGTTCCCGGTTATTTTGAATTTAAAATAAAGAAAGGTGAGAGCGTAGTATTTTCTGCCGGCCTTTCTGAAATTAAGACCAGTCAGTTGAAACAAATTGCAGATTTTGAAGTTGATATAAGAACGCCACGTGACAATTTCTATCACTGTTTGGTTAATTCTGCCCATCAGTTCTATTATCATATGGATAATGAGAACTATATATTGGCAGGTTATCCTTGGTTTAAGAGTCGTGCACGTGACATGTTTATTTCTTTACCGGGCTTGACTTTGGCGAATGATGAATATGACCAGTTTGAACTTTGCATGGCCACTGCAGAAAAGGCCATTAGGGATTTCATGAATGAAAAGCCTTTATCCGTGAAGATTTATGAAATGGAGCAGCCGGATGTTTTGCTTTGGGCTGTTTGGTGCATGCAACAGTATGCAAAAATCGTTTCAATGGATAAGTGTGTAAGTAAATATGGGACGCTGTTGAAAGACATCGTTTATTATATAAAAAGCAGTTCGCATCCTAATCTTAAATTGATGGAAAATGGACTGTTACATTCACAAGGAAAGAAAACGGCTGTAACTTGGATGAATTCAACAGCAAACGGGCGTCCAATTGTGCCGAGAAGTGGATATATTGTCGAATTTAATGCGCTTTGGTATAATGCCTTAAGGTTTAGTGAAGAGGTGTGTCGTAAGATTGGTAAGGACGGCGAGGCTGATGAATTTGCTTCAATGGCTACAACAGTTGCGGCGTCTTTCCATGATGTGTTCCTCAACCAGTATGGTTATCTTTTTGATTATGTAGATGAAACGAATGACACGCAAGATTGGAGCGTGCGTCCTAATATGATTTTTGCTGTAGCGTTCGATTATTCGCCGCTGACTTTGGCCGAGAAAAAGCATGTGTTTGATATTTGCACAAAAGAGCTCCTTACTCCAAAAGGTTTACGTTCGTTAAGTCCCAAAAGTGGCGGTTATAATCCGATGTATGTTGGCCCGCAAATACAGCGTGACTATGCTTACCATCAAGGAACTGCCTGGCCATGGCTTGGAGGATTCTATATGGAAGCATGCTTGCGTATTTATAAGTATAGTAGGATCAGTTTCATTGACCGTTTGTTGGTTGGTTTTGAGGAAGAAATGTTCTCGCATTGTGTCGGTACAATACCAGAATTGTTTGATGGAAATCCTCCTTTCAATGCCCGTGGTGCTATTTCTTTTGCCATGAATGTCAGTGAAATCCTGCGAGTGGTTAAATTGTTGGAGAAGTATAATATGGAAGAAAAGTAGGAGGAATAAGATATGAAAGTATTAATGTTTGGATGGGAGTTTCCTCCTCATATTCTAGGAGGTCTCGGTACTGCCAGTTACGGCCTGACAAAGGGTTTGTCATTGCAGCCTGATATGGATATAACTTTTTGTATACCAAAGCCATGGGGCGATGAAGACCAAAGTTTTATGAAGATTATCGGTATGAACAGTGTCCCCATCGTTTGGAAAGATGTTGAGTGGAATTATGTCGAAAGTAGAGTGGGCAGTTATATGGATCCGCAGTTGTATTATGATTTGCGTAATCATATTTATGCAGATTTCTCATATATGTATGTTAATGATTTGGGATGTATGGAGTTTTCGGGACGTTATCCTGATAACCTGCACGAAGAAATCAATAACTATTCCATAGTAGCCGGCGTGGTAGCACGCCAACAGCAGTTTGACATTATCCATGCCCATGATTGGTTGACATATCCGGCGGGCATTCATGCTAAACAAGTGAGCGGGAAACCCTTGGTTATACATGTGCATGCCACAGACTTTGACCGCAGCCGTGGTAATGTTAACCCTACAGTATATGGCATTGAAAAGAACGGTATGGATCATGCAGATTGCATCATGTGTGTGAGTGAGCTCACCCGTCAGACAGTCATCAATCATTATCATCAAGATCCGGCCAAATGTTTTGCCATGCACAATGCGGTTTATCCCTTGGCTCCAGATTTGCAAGCTATTGTCGATCAGCGTAAGCCAAGTAACGAGCGTAAGGAAAAAGTCGTGACATTCTTAGGGCGTATTACCATGCAAAAGGGGCCGGAATATTTTATAGAGGCAGCCAAACGAGTGCTTGATCGTACGCGTAACATACGATTCTGTTTTGCCGGTAGCGGTGATATGATGAGTTCCATGATCGAAATGGCAGCCGCTTATGGCATAGCCGATCGTTGTCATTTCCCTGGATTTATGAAAGGAAAACAAGTCTTTGAATGTTTCAGAGACAGCGATGTTTATGTTATGCCTTCTGTTTCAGAACCTTTCGGCATTTCTCCGCTCGAGGCTATGCAGAGTGGTGTGCCGTCTATTATCAGCAAACAGTCCGGTTGTGCGGAGATTCTAGATAAATGTATAAAGATTGATTATTGGGACATTGATGCAATGGCAGATGCCATGTATGCGCTTTGCACATATCCGTCTTTACATGAATATTTGCAGGTTGAGGGAAAGAAAGAGGTTGACGGTATAACGTGGGAGAAAGTCGGTTTACGCATTCGTAAACTTTACGATGAGACTATTCAAAAATGTAAATGTTAATAAATAGATTTAGTATATGAAAACCATTTGTTTGTATTTTGAGATTCATCAGAATATTCATTTGAAGCGTTACCGTTTCTTTGATATTGGTACAGACCATTATTATTATGATGATTACGAAAATGAGCGTAGCATTACGGAAACTGCGGAGCGTTCTTACATTCCGGCCTTGAATGCCTTGATTCAAATGGCCAAAGAAAACCCAGGTTTTTTCAAAGTTGCCATTTCCATGTCAGGTTGTGCAGTGGAACAACTTGAAAACCATGCGCCTGTAGTTATTGAACTATTGCAGGAATTAAATGAGACGGGTTGCGTAGAATTCTTAGCTGAGCCCTATTCTCATGGATTGTCATCATTAGCCAACGAGGAAGCATTTAAAGAGGAAACCCTCAGAATGTCGCAGAAAGTAAAGGAACTTTTTGGACAAACACCTAAAGTGTTCAGAAATTCATCGTTGATTTATTCTGATGATATAGGTGGCGTTGTGGCTTCAATGGGATTTAAAGGCATACTGACAGAGGGCGCCAAACATATCTTAGGTTGGAAGAGTCCGCATTTTGTTTATCATTGTGCGCAGAATCATGACCTCAAGTTGTTGCTGAGAGATTACAAACTCTCTGATGACATTTCTTTACGTTTCAATAATTCGACATGGAGCGAGTATCCGCTATTTGCTGATACCTATATGAACTGGATTGCTTCGATGCCAGAGGAAGAGCAGGTTATCAACATCTTTATGGAGTTATGTGCCTTAGGAATGTTCCAACCATTGTCATCCAATATATTGGAGTTCCTCAAAGCATTGCCGGCTTGTGCGAAGGAAAGGAATATAACTTTCTCAACACCATCAGAGATTATAGCCAATTATCCTTCTGTCGATGCATTGGAAGTGCCTTATCCATTGTCATGGGTAGATGAGGAAAGAGATATCAGTTGCTGGTTGGGTAATGGTATGCAGCGTGAGGCTTTTAATAAACTTTACAGCGTAGCCGATCGCGTGCGTATTTGTAATGACCGTCGTATTAAATTAGATTGGGATTATTTGCAGGCCAGCAATAATTTCCGTTTTATGACGACTAAGCCGAGTAGTTGGAACATGTATCGCGGTATATATGATTCGCCTTATGATGCATTTACAAACTATATGAATATTTTAGGCGATTTCATCAATCGTGTTAACAGTATGTATCCTTCTGAAATAGAGAATGAAGAGTTGAATGCTTTGTTGACAACTATCAGAAACCAGGGTGAAGAAATAGAAATCAAGAATAAGGAGATAGAACGTTTAAATACAAGGCTTAAGAAATTGCAGTCGCAGGAAACAGAGAAACCTGCCAAAAAAACTGCAGTCCGCAAAACTACCACAAAAAAAGATGCCTGATATTTAGAACTACTTTCTTATAATTAGATATCGTGAATTATAGTGGGATGTGCTTGTAATCCAAGAACATCCCACTTTTTGTGTTCGGAATATAAGAAGCCTTTCATTTTATGTTATCTAAATCATTAAAATTAGCCAAATTTAGTATAGTGCAAGTGTGGGAGTCTTTTTATGCTTTTGTTTAAACTTGTTAAGAATGATTGAATATATAAAATGAAATAAAACAGATATTAAATCTCGTGGATTTATTATTGAAGAAATGAGATTTTTGAGATAATATATCTTATATTTGTAAGAGGCTTTGGGATGCAGTCTTTTTAGGTTTATATCTCAGTGATAACTGACTAGTGAATCATGGTTATTTCTGTAAGGGAGGTTATTTAAGGTATAAAGCAGTTTGAAGCTACCAAAGGCATTTAATGTTGTTTTACTTTAAATTTGGTATTATGAAATTTAGGGAAAAGATTTTTTTCGTATTATGGTCATTCGCGGCAACGGGAGCTGTAGCGCAAAACCCGATTATCAGGAACCAATTTTCGGCAGATCCGACAGCAAGGGTGTTTGATGGAAAAATGTATGTTTATCCTTCACATGATATTCCGAGTCCGATAGAATCTTTGAAAGAGTGGTTCTGTATGGCTGATTATCATGTGTTTTCATCTGAAGATTTAGTAGACTGGACAGATCATGGGGTTATACTCAGTCAGGAACGTGTTCCATGGGTGCAGCCTGATTCTTACTCAATGTGGGCACCTGATTGTGTCTGTAAAGATGGGACTTATTATTTTTATTTCCCTTCAAAACCGAGAGGGGAAAACGCGCGTGGTTTTTCGATAGGAGTTGCTGTTTCCGATCGGCCTGAAGGGCCGTTCAGACCCCAGCGGAGAGCTATTGAAGGTGTAAACGGAATAGATCCTTGTGTGTTGATTGATACCGATGGACAAGGCTATATCTATTGGTCGGGGCGTGGTATGTCCGTGGCCCGTTTGAAAGACAATATGCTGGAGTTGGCATCCGAGCCGGTTACGGTAAAGGGACTTCCTGAAGGATTTAAAGAAGGCCCGTTCGTATTTGAGCGGAACGGTAAATATTATTTCACGTTCCCCTGGGTGAGGGATAAGACCGAAACCTTGGCTTATGCAATGGGTGATAACCCAATGGGACCTTTTGAATTCAAAGGTGTCATTATGGAAGAGTCACCCACCGGTTGCTGGACTAATCATCATTCCATTGTGGAATATAAAGGGCAGTGGTATTTGTTTTACCATCATAATGATTATTCTCCGGAATTTGATAAGAACAGGTCTGTGAGGGTTGATTCCTTGTTTTTTAATGCGGACGGTACTATCAAACCGGTACGGCCAACATTGCGTGGGGTTGGCATAACCGATGCTCACACACGAATCCAAACAGATCGTTATAGCGCCATTGATTCAAAAGGAGTATCTATTGCTTTCTTGGATGAGAAAAACAAGTTTGAGGGTTGGAAGGCTGTTTTTGATAAGAAAAACGCCTCATTACGGTACAATCGGGTGGATTTTGGGAGTCAGGCCGTTCAGACTATTACAGTTAGGGCTAAGTCTTCAAAGGGAAACCGACTGGAGGTTCGCGTGGCAGGCGAAAAAGGAAAGGTCATAGCAACTGTCAATATTCCGCGTACTGAAGAATGGAAAGAGGTTCGGGTACCGATAGATTATTCACCTTCAGGTGTTGTTGACCTGAATTTGAAGTCATGTAAAAATGGACGTCTGGAAGTTGATTGGATTGGTTTCGATGGCCTCCCATGGGAGGCCGGTGCTTTTGAAACCGGAAAGTATCGGAATTTGTTTGCAGAAATGGGGTATAGTCAAGCTGAGATTGATGCCAAGGTGACAGAAGTGTTTGAGAGCGTGTTTACGGGACCAAACAAAGTCTATTTTGAGGTTGGAGATTCGCTTGCTTATATCACTGATATAAAGAATCATGATGTCCGGTCGGAAGGTATGTCTTATGGCATGATGATAGCAGTTCAGTTTGACCGAAAAGATATATTTGATCGTTTATGGCGCTGGAGCCGTAAATATATGCAACAAACAGATGGGCCGTTAAAAGGCTATTTTGCATGGAGTTGCAAGACAGACGGAACACGTAACGCACAGGGGCCGGCATCTGATGGAGAGTTATATTTTATTACTTCACTAATCTTTGCGTCAAACCGTTGGGGAAACGATACTGGAATTAATTATCTTGCAGAAGCCCAGCATATATTGGATTGTTCCATGCAGAAAGTAGGTATGGAACGTGTAGCTCCGCTTATTAATATTGAGCATCAGTTGATTACCTTTACACCTGACCCATGGGGCGGTAGTTTTACAGATCCTTCTTATCATTTGCCGGCTTTTTACGAAGTATGGGCACGCTGGGCTGAAGATGGCAGGTCCACATTCTGGAAAGAATGTGCCAGAAAAAGTCGTGAATACTTACATAAATGTGTCCATCCGGAAACAGGATTGAATCCTGATTACAGTCATTACGATGGAACCTTGATGGGAGGCCGGGGCATTATAGGGGATGCCTTTAGGTTTGATTCTTGGCGAGTTCCAATGAATATTGCTTTGGATTATTCGTGGTCTTGTGCAGATCGTGAATGGCAGCAGGAGTATGGTAACAAGATACAGCGGTTTTTATATAATCAAGGCATTGATGAGTTCGTCGACCAATATAATGTGGATGGGACTCAGGTCGAAAATATCTTAGGTGCAGGAGGTTATAAGGCTTTGCGTCATTCATTGGGTTTGGTGGCTACGTCTGCAGCGGTTTCTCTTACATGTACGCATAGTATCGGCCAGGAGTTTGTGGAACGTTTGTGGAATGCAAAGCATGTGCCTTACGACGATGGATATTTTGATGCTTATTATGATGGGTTATTGCGTTTGTTCGCATTTATGCACCTTAGTGGAAGGTACCAGATTATAACGCCCGTTGGCGAATAAGGAAAACGGGAACGATTATAGAGAAAGTGGCATGGTATATTAGCTGTCTTGTTGCAGAGAATGTACCAATGCCATTTTTCTGTATTCCAATGCCGGGAGTCCCATGTTGCGTTTGAAGAATTTACAGAATCCGGATGTGTCCTTGAAGTACAAGCGAGTGGCAACTTCGTTTACAGACAGTTTATGGTTTTCCAGTAATACACGTGCTTCCATAGTCAGCAGCTCTGTTATGATTTTACTGACTGTTTTCCCTGTTGCCTCTCGTACGATGCGTGAAAGGTATTGTTCACTGATGGCTAAATGATTGGCATAAAAATGAATGAAATGCTCTTCGCGGAAATGGCGTGTCACCAAGGCATAAAATTCCTGCAGGACATGTTCTTTGGGACTGATGTTTTTTTAATGATTGTTTTGCGTGCGAGGAAATCTGCGATGTCAAGGAAAATAGCATTGCATGTGGCCTGAACGCGGCGGAACATGAACTTGTGGTCCGATCTCAATAATCTCATAAGTTCGTGAAGTTCCTTGGATAAGGTCGATGTTTCGTCAATAGTCAGTTTGACGGTGTGTTGCATATTTCTTCTCATGGTCGCCAGCACCAGAGCTGTGGTCTGGGTGAGATAAGAATCATTTGTAAGCATAGCCTCGGAAACAGACAACGTAATGAATCGAATATCTTCAGAGGAGCGGATATGGTTGGTCAGGAAATTTGCGCTATGGATTAACAAGGTGCCTGCTTCCATGATGATATGCTCTCCGTTAAGTTGTATTTCCGATTCCCCGGCAAGAATCAGAATCATATAAAGTTCACGGTTAAAATAGGCGGAGTTCAGAGGGTAATTGCGATTTCCGTATTTGCTCTCGAAGCAGACTACATCTTCGCGGTAATGAGGAATCTCCGGATGCCTGTAAAGCATGAGTGAGTTATCAAATATATTCGATTCTTCCATTTTATGGAAGGTTTTTGTGTCGCAAATATATGTTTTGTTTCGTAATATACAAAAAATGTTCCGTAATATATAATCATATCACAGCAATCTTTGCGAAATTTGCAGTCGATTATGAGTAAAGGTAGAAAGATGAAAAGAAACAGTTTAGTGAAAAGGTATCTTGTTTTTGTTTTAGGGCTTTATTTTCTTGCAGCCGGAGTGGTGATGATTGTACGTTCTGCGCTTGGAACAACGCCCATATCAAGTGTCAATTATGTTATGAGCCTTAATACGCCTTTA
The DNA here is from genome assembly GCA_949299545.1 of uncultured Prevotellaceae bacterium. Classification (GTDB taxonomy): domain Bacteria; phylum Bacteroidota; class Bacteroidia; order Bacteroidales; family Bacteroidaceae; genus Paraprevotella. Next base: position 169,949 of record CASGAM010000006.1, read on the forward strand.
ACGTTGGGAACTTGTACGTTTATCATCAACATGTTGCTTATATTGGGACAGTTCTGGCTTGTGCGTGGCCGTGGGAATAAGCAAGATGTGGTGGAAATCCTGCTTCAGATACCTTTTTCGTTCATATTTTCTGCATTCATAGACATGAATATGCTGATGGCACAAAATATAGTCCCTTTAAACTATGGAATGTCATTGGTCTTGTTGTTGGCCGGTTGCCTTGTACAGTCTGTCGGGGTTGTGCTTGAACTAAAGCCGCGGGTAGCCATGATGAGTGCTGAGGCTTTTGTGAAATATACGTCCTGGCGTTATAATAAGGACTTTGGACGTACAAAGGTTATCTTTGATGTTACCTTGGTTTCATTGGCTGTATTGCTATCTTTGGCTTTTACGCATACCGTGGAAGGTGTACGTGAAGGTTCTTTGATTGCAGCCGGTATTACGGGTTATATCGTGACGTTTCTTAATCATAGAATCATGACACGCAAGACATTGTCTCGTTTTGTACCTGTCTTAAAACCTGAACGTTATTTATGGTAAAGTCTCCATTTGCGAGTGTATAGCTCGTTGGCAGGACTGTTCTGTCTTTACTCAGGGAAGTCTTTTTTATCTATGAGATCCTTGGCCAGAGTGTCGCCGAGCGTGGCAGCTTTCTGCAGGTTTGCCATTCCTTCTTCGCGTTTCTTATTGTAGACCTGGCAGATACCCATGATACGATAGGCATCTGCATATTGTGGAGCCAATTTGATGGCATTCTGGCAAGACTTGATAGCTTCCTCAAATTCTCCGATGCGGTAAAAGATGACAGCTCTTTCGGCGTGGTACAGCGGCTCGGTCGGTGCCATGCGTATGGCACGGTCAATGTCATCCATAGCCTGCTGATACATGCGGCTTTTCATCTCGGCCTGCTCCCTTATATAGTAGAAATTGGCATTTAGGTCGTTGGACATCAAACGTTCGTATGCGTTCAAGTCTATTATTGCTTCCTTGTAACGTTTGAGTTGGAGTAATGTATTAGCTCTTGACATGAGCGATTGGGCTGCTGCTTGAGGATAAGGCTGTTTGAAGCATGCCACGGCACTGTCTTGCAATGCCAATATCTCCAGAGTGTCAGCGTCCATCATGGTTTTGCATTGGGCAGCATAAAGGAACAGATCGGCCGATCTCATGTTGGTTTTGGTCAGTTCGACAAACTGGGCGTATGCTTTTTCATATGCTTTAAGTGCATAGTTGATCAGTCCGGCTTGGTAGACATACAAGGGAAGGGAGTCCCGTTTGATGGCTTCTTCTGCCATGCTGATGGCTTTTTCCATATTCCAGTCTTTGTAAATCTGGTAATCCGGACGCAGGTTCAGTTGGTAAAGCATTTTGCCAAATGTGTAGTAAGTTTCTGCACTGTTGTTGTTCTTTTCTAAACTTGTTTCAATGTCGGCTTCCGCCTTTGCATAATTTCCATGGGCTAAATAGAAGTCAGCTCGTTGGGTATATGCATTCGGATTGGTTGGGAATTGTTCAATAAAAGCATCCAGATATTGCTGGTAGCTTGCGGAATCGCTCATGCCGGCTGCCATATACAAGAATGTAGCTGCTTCGTCTTCTTCATCGGGAAGGGCTTTGCGGATGTGGATGCCGTTAAGGTCATTATCAGATGCAGACATCGCATTAATGCACAATGACGCGCCGTAGTTTACACCTATGGCATAGCCGTTGGATGAATTGCCGGTGGCTTGTTGTTGTATCATGGCCAGCAGTTCGCCTTCCTCGGTGAAGACAGGGCAGTTGACATATTTGTCATCAAACCCATTTTTCAGAGTGTAGTAATGGTAATCGTTGTTGAATGTTTGGATGTTCAGGAGTGTGTCACAGTGGCAGCCCGGACGTTCGCTTGTAGGGTAGGGCATGATGTAGACCGCTTCATGCTTTACCCCGGCTCTGTCGGCCATCTTCAGTGTAGCCGTCTTTTTGGGTGTCTCAACTTTAAACTTAACGACATCGTAAAGTGAACTGGCACCCATGATGGCTGACACGGGGTATTCCTTACCACCGGCATCGATGACTTTGGCCGATGACGCACCTTTAAACAGCTGGTAGTTGGCTAAGGCAATACCGTCTTCACTGATATAGAATCCATTGCCGGAATGTAATAGATTGTCGTCCTGATCAAATGTGAAAACGGTGATTTGTGTTTTTTTTGCTTTTTTATACCATTTGGGTGTTTGTGCAGACATGCAAACGGTAGAGATGGCAATACATGCCGTGATAAGTATTCTTTTTATCATGTTTTGATTTGGTTTTGTTAAGTTTTAATTGGCCGGCAATGGATATGGTTGCCGTTTGTGGAAAATGAAGGCGGTGTTTGTTGGCAAATTGTTTGTGTCCACATGAAGTTTGACCGTCTTAAACGTGCATTCCTATTAAACAAAGGTATAACAAATCTATGAAAATATCAACCGGAATTTCAGAAATTCAGTAGTAATGCTTGTGAAAATGCCACTGAGTGTTCGGAGATCCGTTCGGCTGAACAGACTTCTTTTTTAAGGGTATTTATAGCCATTCTGCTGCGACCTGTCGCTTCTACAACACGACCTGTCGCCTTGTAGAAGCGACAGGTCGTAAATTTTGTTGCGACAGGTCGCAATTTTATAGCATGCCGGCCCTGCTTTTCATAATCAAAATAGTGGCATTTCCCCGATGCAGAAAATGCCTCTTTTTACCAAAGGACATGTACGCTTTTTATGGAGAAAAAAGATTATGAGCAGTGGTGACCCTCCGTCGCATGATGTTTTATTGGGAACTTAGCAATGCTTTTGCATTGTTTATTGCAGCCTCAGTCAGATTCGTGCCACTAAGCATGTGGGCTATTTCTTCTATACGTTGGTCTTCCGACAGACGAACTATATGGCTGGTAGTGCCATCTTCGTTGTCTTCTTTGTAGACTTTGTAGTGAACCTTGCCCCGCGCCGCGATTTGTGGCAGGTGTGTGATACTGATGACTTGCCGGTCGTGGGCACCCATTTCCTGCATGATCAGTGCCATTTTTTCTGCGATGCTTCCGGATACCCCTGTGTCTATTTCATCAAAGATGATGGTTGGCAGTTTGACTGCTCCGGTTATCATAGCTTTCAGTGAGAGCATGACGCGTGCAATTTCTCCCCCGGAGGCTACCTGTGTGATGGGCTGCAGGGGCATATTGCGGTTGGCGCTGAACAAGAAACAGACACGGTCCATGCCGGAGTCGTCGGGCTGCTCACGTTTTGACAGTTCTACTTTAAATTGTACATTGGGAATGCCCAGCGGTATTAATCTTTGCTGCATGCCGGCCTCGACTTTTTTTGCAGCTTCCGTCCGACGGGCGGTCAGGATGGCTGCTTGTGCGGTCAACGCTTTGTAGGCTTCATCAACTTTTCTTTTCAGTGAGGCTATTCGTTCGTCACCGTTGGTGATGGCGGACAGTTTCATGCGGAAGTCTTCTTCAATGGCGATTAACTCGTCGCAACTGTTGACGTGATGTTTTTGTTGGAGCGAATAGATTGTGTTCAAACGCTCTTCCACAAAGGCCTGTCGTTCAGGATCGAAATCGATGCGTTCCACTTCGCTTGAGATGCTGTTGGCAATATCTTTCAGTTCGATGTAACATGATTCGATGCGCGATGCCAACTCTCCTGACTGGGCATGGACTTTTCCGGTACGTGACAGCAAGGTGCTGCATTCTTTCAGCGCGTTGACAACACCGCCTTGTTCATTTTCCAGCAGGTTGTCTGCTTGGTAAAGAGCCTGTTTGATTTCTTCCGCATGCGTAAGCAAGTCGGCTTCTTGTTCCAGTTCATTTTGTTCGCCGGGTTTTAACGATGCTTTTTCCAGTTGTTCGAGCTGGAACACCAAATAATCCTCGTCTTCTTTGGCTTTCAGAACTTGCGTCTCGGCTTCTTCAAGGGCTTTGGCTGCCTGCCGGTATTTGCTGTATAACTTACTGTATGTGTCGCGTTCGGGTTTGTCACCGGCCAGTATGTCGATGACATTCAGTTGGAAGTCTTCTTTGTTGAGTAAAAGGTTTTGATGTTGTGAATGGATGTCAATAAGCATTTCCCCCAGTTCTTTTAGCAGACTGACTTGTATGGGGGTGTCGTTGACGAAAGCTCTGCTTTTTCCTGCTGCTGTCACTTCTCTTCGGATGATACATTCGCAACCGTCAAATTCCAGGTCGTTTTGTTCAAAGAATGCATCCATGGCGTAAGCTGACAGGTCGAAGCGGGCTTCTATGATACATTTGCCGGCATCTCCCTTGACGGTTTTGCTGTCTGCACGTTGGCCGAGCAATAGACCGATGGCGCCGAGGATAATTGACTTTCCGGCACCTGTTTCGCCGGTAATGACTGAAAAACCTTTCTCGAAGCGGATGTCTAAAGTGTCTATGAGTGCATAGTTCTTTATGAACAATGATTTTAGCATGGTTTCTTATTTCTTGATTTTTTCCCAATAGGTGCTTTGGGATGCGTTGATGGAGAACACGATGTCATAAACGCGTTCTTTTTCTTCTTTGGTTCCTTTACCGCTATATATGCTGACAAGTTCGTCGCGTTTGATGTCGGTTATGATCTGCGGTAACAGGCTTTGAGTTTTGTTCGTGTGGGCTGTCTTTAGTAGCTCCATTGCTGTTGTGATGGCTGTTCGTGCGGTATCCGTATTCTCCGCCATACGGTCTAGCCCCATCCGGTAGTACTGGTAGTTCATCTGACGGATAGGTTCCAGCCCGCCGTCCATATAGTCGTTGATGATGGCGAACCTGTTACGGCTGTCTTCAAAGGCTTTCCAACCCGGATAACCGAGATTTTGGGAATTGTTGGCCACGTCCATGGCTGATTGTAGGACGTCTGTACCGCCGAGCGGCGACATGGTATCCATATCCATGCCGATGATAAGGTAAGCATAGTAAGCCAGCATGGCCGTAAGGTTGTTGTCAACTTGTTCCGGACGGAACTCTAACTGGTCAAATTGTTGGAAGTTGAAGTTGAAATTCTCGTCCTGTATGTTGAAGACCGTTGTTGAGTAGTTAGAGTTGTATACCGGGCGTGTGCTTTGTACCTGTATGCTGCCGGTGAAAGAATTGTCGGTTTCGCTGTATGTCTTCAGCGTTATGCTGAATGTGCAGTTAATGCGTTCAAAGTCTTCATAAGTCATTCCTGTCCACTGTCGGTCGTTAAGAAAGGCTTTCACGGCGTTTTCCAAAGCCTCAAAGACCGCCTCCGTCGTGTTGGAGATCTGCGAACGGTTGATGACGACCCGTGCATTGAGTTCCTGAGAATATGCGGGGTGGGTGGTTTCTGTCAGCAGTGAAAGAAACGCAACGAGCAGGTGTGAATATCGCTTTAACGCAAGTTTCATATACGGTTCTTTAAAGCAGGCTTGCTAAATAGTTGACAATATCTTTGGCGACTTCTTTCTTGTTCTTCAGAGGGAATGGGATGTTTTCAGTCGCGCTGATGATGGAAATCTTGTTGGTGTCGTGGCGGAAGCCGGCGCCTTTGTCATTCAAAGAGTTGAGAACGATGAAATCAAGGTTCTTTTTTTCAAGTTTCTGTCTGGCATGGTCTGCTTCGTCGTGTGTTTCCAGCGCGAAGCCTACGAGCCGCTGTTTGGACGTTTTCATTTGTCCCAAGGCTTGTGCTATATCTCGGGTAGGCTTGAGATGTATGGTCAGGTCATCGCTGCCACGTTTGATTTTTTGTTCTGCGGTTTCAGCCGGTGTAAAGTCGGCTACGGCGGCGCATAGGATGGCGGCATCCATGTTCGGAAAATGTTTGGTGGATGCTTCATACATTTCTTCTGCAGACTCAACGTTAAAGCGCCGTATGTTGGGATGGACGGTTGTCAGAGAAACGGGGCCGCTGACGAGGGTTACTTCCGCCCCTTTGTCAGCACAGGCTTCAGCCAATGCATAACCCATTTTGCCGGATGAATAGTTGCCGATAAAACGTACTGGATCGATTTTTTCATAAGTTGGGCCGGCCGTTATCAGTATTTTTTTACCGTGCATGCTGTTACTTTCAGCGAAAAAGTCTTCTAAGATCCTGATGATTTTTTCCGGCTCTTCCATTCGCCCTTTTCCTTCGAGATGGCTTGCAAGTTCGCCGCATGTAGGCTCAATGATATGATTCCCATACCGTCGGAGCGTTGCAAGGTTGGTTTGCGTTGACGGGTGCGCATACATGTCCAAATCCATGGCCGGTGCCAAAAAGACCGGTGCTTTCATGGACAAGTAAGTTGTTATGAGCATGTTGTCGGCTATGCCATTAGCCATTTTCCCGATAGTGGAGGCCGTAGCCGGAGCTATGACCATGGCATCGGCCCACAGACCTATGTCGACGTGGCTGTTCCACGTCCCGTCACGTTGCGAAAAAAATTCGCTGATGACGGGTTTGCTCGTAAGTGCCGACAAAGTGATAGGGGTGATAAATTCCTTGCCGGCCGGTGTTATGACCACCTGCACTTCGGCACCTTTCTTTATAAGACCTCTTATAAGGTAACATGCTTTGTATGCGGCAATGCTTCCGGTTATACCCAGTACGATTTTTTTTCCTTTCAACATGTCGGTTGTGTTATCTTTTTATGGCTTCAAGACGGATTTGTGTCAATACTTGTTTGGTATTACGGGCGAAATCGCCTTGTATCATCCAGCCGTAATAACCGGGGTCGACCTTTAATATGTCAGCAACCTTTTGGCCCTTGTATTTTCCGAAATTGAAAACTATTTCACCTTTTTCGTTATAGACCATGCGCCCGGCAAAATCAACATTGTCGCTCATGCGTGAAAATTCAGATAAAAAGGTCATGTCGTTCTGAAGTTCCTCAGGATAATGGTCGAGTTGAGCCATGAGGACTTCGTATGTGGCCCGTGTGTCGGCAAGTGCCGAATGGGCGTTTTCAAGGTCTTTGTTACAATAGAACTTATAGGCAGCACTCAGGGTGCGGCGTTCTAATTTGTGGTATATGTTTTGTACGTCTATGAATTTACGTTTACGCAGATCGATGTCTATCCCGACGCGGAGAAATTCTTCAACAAGTAGAGGAACATCAAACCGATTGGAGTTGAAGCCTGCGATGTCACAGCCTTCAAATGTATTTGCAAGAGTCTTGGCTATATCTTTGAACGTCGGACAATCGACCACGTCAGCATCATAAATACCGTGTATGGCTGAAGAACTTTCCGGTATGTGCATTTCCGGATTGATTCGCATGCTTTTCGATTCCTCATTACCATTGGGGTAAACCTTGATGTAGCATAGTTCTACGATTCTATCAAATACAATATTTGTACCTGTCGTCTCCAGGTCGAAAAAGATGATGGGGACTTTCAAATTTAGTTTCATTGTGTAGCAGCTGTTTTATTCATTCAACATCATAGGCATCAGGAGCATCAGCATTTCTTCATTTTCATTTTGCTCTACGGGAACAAGAACGCCGGCACGACTCGGGTCTGCCAATTCGATAAGTACGTTATCTCCTACCAAGTTGTTAAGAATGTCGACAAGGAATGTTCCGCTGAAACCAATATTGATGACGTTACCTTGATAACTGCATGGCAACATTTCTTCTGCTGACGTCGAAAAGTCGAAGTCTTGTCCGGATACGATGATTTTGTTGTCTTCAAGATGCAACTTGACGAGAGCACTGCTTTGACTGGAGAATACCAATATACGCTTGATGGTACTCAGGAATGCTTGACGATCGACGGTTACATGATAAGGGTTTTGAGTCGGGATGACAGAATTGTAGTTTGGATATCTACCTTCTATCAACCTACATATAAGTTTTGCGGACTCTAAATGTATGACTGCATTTCTTTGGTTGAAGTTTATTTTTACGTCGTTACTTTCCTTTGGCAGAAGGTTTTTCAAGAGAGAAGCTGGTTTTGGAGGCAAAATGAAATTGGATGGTGCATTGCCTTGTATGCTTGTGTTCTTTATCCTGACTAATTTACGACCGTCGGTTGCAACAAAGTATACGCCATCCGGTTGTATATCAAAATAAATGCCGTTCATTACTTGCCTGATCTCATCGTTTCCTGTAGCAAAAGTACAGTGACTGATGCCACTTAATAGAGCTTCGGGCTGGAATAAGACAGTTTCCATGTCTTCTTCGTTGATTGGCATTATAGGGTATTCGTCAGCGTTTTGTCCGACAATATTGAAATGCCCGTTCTGGTAGTTTGCTGTGATTTCCATGTTGTCGAGATTTATTTCAAACTCGATGGGTTGCTCGGCAATTTCTTTCATGGATTCCTGAAGCGTGCGGGCATTTATGCAGAAACTGGCGTCACTGTCGTTGTCTATGATGTCAAGCCACGTAATTAACGTAGTTTCGCTGTCTGAAGCAGTAATGGTGAGGGTCTTATCTTTGATTTCAAAAAGGAAACAGTCTAAGATAGGAATCGGACTCTTGGAGTTGATGACGCGACCGATTGACTGTAAACGAGTGAACAGTGTTGTACTGGATAATACAAATTTCATGTTATAGGGCTTTATTTGTTTTCTTATCAACAAAAATACATATAATAGAATTATTGTACAAAAAAAACAATTAAAAATTGGTGAAACCAAAATTTTAATCGTAACTTCGCCGTGCTAATAATAATGGAATAATATGGAAATTACAGGTAAGATTATAGCCGTATTGCCCGCACGTAGCGGAACATCAGCCCGTACCGGAGCTGAATGGAAAGTGCAGGAATATGTGTTAGAAACGCAAGAGCAGTATCCACGTAAGATGTGTTTTGACGTTTTCGGTTCAGACAAAATAGATCAGTTTGCCATACAGTTGGGTGAAACGTTGACCGTGTCGTTTGATGTGGATGCCCGAGAGTATCAGGGACGTTGGTACAACAGTATCAGGGCATGGAAGATTGAGCGTGCAGCCGCTCCACAAGAAGCGCCTGCCGGTATGACGCCTTTCCCACCGGTAACAGAGGCTCCGGTAGATTTCTCTGCGGGGGCATCTAATGATGACCTTCCTTTTTGATAGTAAACGATGGATTGTCATAGCCGGCTTGCAGAAATGTGAGCCGGTTTTTTTATCGCGTAAAAGAGGAGCTATGGTACTAAATGAGGAAATTTAAAGCCATGTTCTGAATATAGAAAAGGGGAGAGTTGCCTTAATATGGCAATTCTCCCCAACGAATGAAAATGAGATATTGACTGTTTAACTTATTCTATACCTCCGCCTAAAGCCTGATAAAGTTCTATGGCAGCTTGGATCAGACTGAAGTCGTTATTGATTTTTGAGAGTTGGGCGCTAAGTAATGTTTGTTCTGCCGTCAATACTTCAAGATAATTGGTAGAAGAGTTCATCATCAACGCCTTGGTGCTTTTTACTGCAGTCTCGAGAGAGGCGATTTGTTTGTTGTAGAGTTCTTGTTTTTCTTGTGAACTTTGAATCTTTGTCAACGCCGAATTAACCTCAGCACCGGCATCTAACAGTGTTTGTTGGAAGGTTAATTTAGCCTGTTCCTGTTGTGCTTTTGATATTTTAAGTTGTGCGCGTAATTTACCATTTTGCAAGAGTGGCTGTGTGAGGGCTGCCGTCGCATTCCATATCCATTTGCCTGGATTGATAACTGTTCCGAGATCATTGGTCCATCCTAAAAGTCCGCTCAAATTTAATACCGGATAGAATGCCGCACGGCTTTCATTGGTGGTATAAAATGCCGCAGCTAATTGTGATTCTGCCATTTTGACGTCGGGGCGGTTTGAGAGGGCATAGGCCGGTATGCCGCCGGAGAGGTCGGGGGTTTGCCAGTCGCTGAGCGCCCCTATGTTGTAATTCTGTGGCGTATCTCCAAGAAGTGCGGCAAATTCAAAGTTAAGGTTGCTGATTTGGTCACGAAGGTCGGTGATTTGGGCGCATACGCTGTAATACGTAGCTTCAGTTTGCGAAACAGCAGCCATATTGCTTTGTCCTGCCTGCATCAATGCTCTCATCATTTCTACATTCTCCTTCCAGTTCTTTTGGGTTTCAAGGCTGATGCGCATTTGTTCGTTGAGCATTGCGAGACTGTAGTAATAATTGGCAATGGCACTAATGAGCTGTGTTTGTACAGCATCTTTGTATGCTTGGCTGTTGGCGAGTTGCATTTGGGCGCGTCGTTTGGCGTTTCTGAGACTACCGAATACATCGATCTGCCATGAAGCGCTGACAGGGATGGAATATGTTTTGGACGGTTTGCTCCAGTCGATGCTGCTTAATGAACCTTGAGGGGCAAACGCAAAACTTGGTACGTAAGCCCATTTGGCTGCCATAAGGCTGGCTTCAGCTTGTTGAATTTGCAACTGGGCATTTTGCATGTCAGTATTCTGTGACAACCCTTTCTCGATAAGTGCTTGTAGTTGCGGGTCCGTAAAAACTTCACGCCAGGAAAGGCTTGCCATTCCTAATGAGTCGCCTGCCTGTGTATTGGTGCTTTGGTACAGCGAATCAATCTTTATGTCTTCTGGGCGCTCATAGCTTGTGTAGAGACCGCAGCTGCTTAATAGAGCAGCTGCCGTCACGGTCATTATGATATGTTTCATTATTTTTTGTCTTTATTATCCTGGTTAAACATACTGCGTTCTTGTAGGCTCCTTTCGCGTTCAGCCGCAAATTGCGGATCGGCTTCTTCATGCATTGCCGGACGGATCTTTTCCTGCCAGTATTGGAAGAACACGAAGAATACAGGTGTAATGAAAAGCAGTGCCAGTGTGCCGACAAGCATACCGCCGACAACGCCTGTTCCCAAAGAACTGTTTCCGTTCGCACCAGCTCCGCTTGCAAACATCAATGGCAACATACCGAAAATCATGGTTAATACCGTCATCAATATAGGGCGGAAACGGGCTTGTGCTGCAGCATAGGCTGCCTCGATGATACCCATTCCTTTGCGGCGGCGTTCAGAAGCAAACTCAGTAATCAGAATGGCTGTTTTTGCAAGAAGTCCTATCAACATGATGACACCCGTTTGCAGGTAAATATTGTTCTCTAGCCCGAATAATTTCGCGAAGAGAAATGAACCCATCAAACCACATGGTACTGAGAGGATGACAGCCATCGGTACGAGGAAACTTTCGTATAAACATGAGAGGATGAGGTATATAAGTACGATACAGATGATGTATATGAAAACTGTATCATTAGAACCTACAGTCTCAGCTTCCTCACGTGAAATACCGCCGTACTCGTATGTATAACGGCTTGGCAATGTCTGTTCTGCGACTTCTTCTATAGCCTTCATAGCTTCACCAGTAGAATATTGGGGGTTGACATTGACATTACATGCAATGGCATCGAAAAGGTTGAAACGTTTGGTTACTTCAGGTCCCATTCCTTTCTTAATAGAAACAAATTGGCTGAGAGGAGCCATTTCTGTGCCTACGCGCACATACATATTGTTTAGAGAGTGTTCATCAAGACGGTATTGCGGATCGGCTTGAATCATCACACGGTACACCTTAGAGAATTGGTTGAAATTGGATGCATAAATACCTCCGCAATATCCTCCCAATACATCCAATACTTCTGAAGGAGAGATGCCGGCACGTTTGCACTTGGCTGCATCGACGTCAACATCGTATTGTGGGAAATTCATGTTAAATGACGTGTATGCCATTGAAATTTCCGGGCGTTGATTCAGGGCTCCTATGAATTTCATTGCATTGGTATAGAATGTTTGCATGTCTCCACCGATACGGTCTTGTAGTTGTAGGTCGATGGAGTTTCCCATACCATAACCAGGTATCATACCAGGCTGGAAAGCGAATACTTGTGCCTCTTTTACACTTTGTAGCATGAAATTCAGCTTGTTAAGAACAGATTGAGCATCCTGACCATCGTCTGTTCGTTCATCCCAGTTTTTCAGTCGGATAATAAATGAACCGTATGAGGTTCCTTGGCCGGCAATAAATCCATAACCGGAAATCTTAGAATAGTGGTCTATTTCAGGAATTTGTTTAATGATAGCTTCGGCTTTATTCATCGTATTTTCTGTTGTAGCCAAACTGCTGCCGGGGGCAACACTGACATTAACCATGATAGTACCTTGGTCTTCTTGTGGAACAAGTCCTGTTTTTGTTGTTTTCATAAAATAAACTAACAGTACTACAGATACGACTAATGACATCCAGCCAACCCATCGATGATGAATAAAAAACATAACACCTTTTTTGTATTTACTCATCATGGCATTGAATGAAGCATTATAAGCTGCACGTACACGACCATTAATGCTTTTCGGGCTTTTTGTTCCATCAGATGGTTTTAACCACATGGCACATAAGGCGGGGCAGAGAGTAAGGGCACAAATACAAGAAAGTCCTACTGCTGTAGCCATTGTAACGCCAAATTGGGTATAGAAAATACCGGATGTACCCCCCATGAAAGTAACTGGAATAAATACGGCCATGAACACAAGCGTACAAGAGATGACGGCCATTGTTACATCAGATAATGCATCTTTTGTTGCTAAATATGGCGATTTGTAACCTACATCAAATTTTGCTTGGACTGCTTCAACAACCACAATAGCGTCATCAACTACGGTACCAATGGCTAAAACAAGGGCAAACAAGGTAAGAATGTTGATACTGAAACCGGCAATTTGCAAGCACGCAAATGTTCCGATAAGTGAAACGATGATGGAGATAGACGGAATTAAGGTGCTCTTGAGATCCTGAAGGAAGAAATAAACCACCAGAACGACAAGAATGATGGCGATAATCAGAGTTTCAACCACTTCATGTATTGATGCAAACAGAAAGTCGTTTGAACTCATCATGGTCATGAACTCTGTTCCTGCCGGTAGATCTTTGCTTAACTCATCCAATAGGTTACTGATGCGTCCGTTTACTTCTGTTGCATTGGAACCTGCGACTTGAAATACCATGAAAGTACAACTAGGGTGACCATCTACAGTGCCATCGAAACTGTATGACAAAGATCCTAATTCAACGTTGGCCACATCTTTTACCCTGAGGACATTTCCATTGTCTAGAGAACGGACAACAATGTTCTCGAACTCGCTGATATCTGTCAGACGGCCTTTATATTTCATGGTAAATTGGAATGTATTTTCCGAATTTTCACCGAGTGCGCCTGTTGGAGCTTCCAAGTTTTGTTCACTTAAAACGGCTGTAATATCAGAAGGGACAAGGTTATACTGAGCCATGACGTCTGGTTTAAGCCATATACGCAAACTGTATGTGTCACCCATGGCCATAACATCGCCTACACCTTCGATACGTTTTATTTGAGGAACAACGTTGATGTCGAGATAATTAGCTAGGAATGTTTTGTCATAGCGATCATTAGGGCTGTAGAGGGCACCGATTTGTAGGAAACTTGTTTGCCGTTTTTGTGTTGTGACACCGATACGTGTTACTTCTGCTGGCAATAAACCTTGTGCTTTTGATACGCGGGTTTGTACGTTAACGGCAGCCATGTCTGGGTCTGTGCCTTGTTTGAAAAATACTTGGATTTCTGCAGAACCGGAGTTGGTGGCTGTAGATTGCATGTAGGTCATGTTTTCTACACCGTTGATACTTTCTTCCAATGGCTGGATTACACTTTTCATGACAGCATCAGCACTTGCGCCCGTATATGAAGCGGAAACACGGACGGTAGGGGGAGCTATGTCTGGGTATTGTTCAACAGGAAGCGTGCCCAAAGAAATGAATCCTACGATGAGGATTAGAATGGAGATGGATAAAGCCATCACCGGGCGTTTAATAAATATATTTCCTTTCATTGTTTTCTGGACTATATCTTTTTTACCTTATAATATTATTTGCTGCTAACTGGTGTACCTTCACGAACGAGTCCGGCACCGTCAGCTATGATAACATCGCCTACATTTAATCCGCCCGTTACGATATACTCTTTTCCATTATCGTTAGGAGCGACTTCAATGTTAGCACTTATTGCTTTTCCGTCGATAACCTTGTAGGCCAGTATCTTGTCTTGAAGCTCAAATGTAGCAGCTTGAGGAATGACAATTACATTTGAATAAATCATCGGAATTTCTACGTTACCGTTGGCGCCACTGTGTAATAGGTGGCTTTTGTTCGGGAATGCAGCACGAACACTTACAGAACCTGTTGAACGGTCAATGACACCACTGATTGATTCTATGCGACCAGAGTCGGGTAGGACGCTGCCGTCGCTGAGAATTAGTTTTAAGTCAGGCATTTGTTCGATGGAGTTCTCTATGCTACCATATTGGCGTATCATGCTGAGGAGTTGTGTTTCATTCATAGAGAAATAAACATACATTTGGTTGTTGTCAGAAACCGTTGTCAAAGGTCGTGGTATGTTGCTGCTTACCAAAGCTCCTTGACGATAGGGGAGTTCGCCAACCACACCATCGGCCGGGCTTTTAACTTCTGTATAAGATAGGTTGTTTTGAGCGTTTACCAACTGCGCTTCCATCTGAGCTACGGTTGCTTTGGCGCTGAGCATGCTATTTTCTGACTTTTGAAGGTCAAATTCTGAAACAACTTTCTCTTCAAACAGACGTTGTGTACTTTGATAAGTTAGTTCTGCAGTCGCAAGTGCGGCTTTCGCAGCTTCAAGGTTAGCTTTAGCTGTATTTAAAGCCGCTTTGTAAGGCACTTGGTCAATAACGAATAATAACTGTCCTTTTTTTACTCGTTCACCTTCAGTGACACAAAGACGTTGTAAAGTGCCACTTACTTGGGGGTAGATTTCAATGTCCTGGCATCCGCGAATTGTGGCTGAATAGCGCATTGGAAGTACTCTTGAATCAGTTTTAACACTCATTGTTTTGTAACTTCCCATGTCAGTTTGAGGTTGTTCGTTTTTACAACCGCAAAGTGCAATAATGCAACATAATACTGATGTTGCAACAGTCTTGATACCTCTGTTCATACTATAAAATTAAAATATTACCTTAAATGTGGGTGCAAAATTACACTAAGAATTCGACTTTTTAGGCAGTAAAACCACCTATGTTTTGTTCATTTTGGGAACATGTCTTGTATTTTAGTATTATTCTACTTAATTTTGTTTATAATTAACGTTCTAATGGTTGCAAAATGAATGAGAAACAGCGCAGACAATTTAAAAAGGATTATTTTTTATTGACCTCAAATCTGGATTTCTTGAAAAAAGAGGTGGTAAGTATTGAGCGCTTTGTGGTACTTTTTGTAGAGCGTGGCAGTGCAAAGGTGAGAGTCGCCGGTAAAGAATATACGGTCAACCAGGCACGTTTTCTTATGGTCAGGCCCTTGCTTTCATTGCATATTACAGATGCGTCCGATGATTTTAAGGCTAATGTCATAGGTTTTCCATCAACGATGCTGCATGAGAATACAACTCGGATTGAACCGCCTTATTTTATGCTGATGTATACCAAAATGTTATGGCCGATTTCACGGCGGGATCGTAATTTGGTTCATAATTTTATCACGTTATTTCGTTTTGCGGTAGCAGATGATACTAAAGCAGTTTATCAGCGCGAATTGGTTTTGGCGCTGATTACGACTTTTGTGTATGGCTTATATTCGTTTACATATCGTTTTACAGAGAATATTTTGTCTGAGGATTCTTCTCGTTCTAGAGAACTCTTTGGAAGGTTCGTAAAGTTATTGAATGAGAATTATACGCAACATCATCAAGTGGCTTTTTATGCTGAAGAACTTTGTATTTCCGCTAAATATCTCACACAAATTTCCCGTCGGATGGTAGGTCGTACGCCAAAGCAGATTATAGATGAGCGGTTGGTTTATGAGGCTTCTGTTATGCTGACAAAACACGATTGCAGTATTCAGGAAATTAGCAACAAACTGGGTTTTATTGATCAATCATATTTTGGTCGCTTTTTTAAAAGGTTTAAGAACGTTTCCCCGCAAGAATATCGTTTAAGGCCAAAACAAGATGATATAGCCTATCCGCAGGATATTAGAACGAAAATACGTGGTATGGAAAAAACCGTTTGAGAACCTTTATGATAAAGGACTCAAACGGGTAGGAATAATTAAGGGTAATTCTATTGTCAGTTAGTTTATGAGTTCATATTCATAAGAAATTCTTCGTTGTTTTTGGTGTTTTCTAATTTTTCTTTTATAAAATTCATTGCTTCTATAGGATTCATATCAGAAAGGAATTTGCGAAGAATCCACATGCGATCGAGTGTTTGTTTATCGTGAAGCAAATCGTCACGACGCGTACTTGAGGCAACGATGTTTACAGCTGGAAATATTCGTTTATTACTCAATGTACGATCTAGCTGTAGTTCCATATTGCCGGTACCTTTAAATTCTTCAAAAATCACTTCATCCATTTTGCTGCCTGTATCAATTAAGGCTGTTGCTATAATTGTTAGCGAACCACCTCCTTCAATGTTACGGGCTGCTCCAAAAAATCTTTTGGGCTTATGTAATGCGTTGGCGTCTACGCCACCAGAAAGTACTTTGCCACTGGCTGGCGAAACCGTGTTATAAGCTCGTGCAAGTCGAGTAATTGAATCAAGGAAGATAACAACATCATGCCCACACTCAACCATACGTTTGGCTTTTTCAAGTACGATTCCTGCTATTTTGACATGACGTTCTGCCGGTTCATCAAAAGTGGAAGCTATAACTTCTGCATTTACCGTACGAGCCATATCCGTAACTTCCTCTGGGCGTTCGTCTATTAATAACATAATAAGATATGCTTCCGGATGGTTAGCTGCAATGGCATTGGCGATGTCTTTCATCAAGATAGTTTTGCCTGTTTTGGGTTGAGCTACTAATAATGCGCGTTGGCCTTTGCCTATCGGAGCAAACAAATCTACAACGCGTGCAGAAAGGTTGTCGTTGACACCTTTGCATAGTTTGAATTTCTCATCGGGGAACAGCGGCGTGAGATGTTCAAACGGAACACGGTCGCGTATCTCATTCGGTTCGCGCCCATTAATTTTAGTTACTTTTATTAGGGGGAAAAATTTTTCACCTGGTTTAGGTGGGCGTACTGGTCCTTCGATGACATCGCCTGTTTTTATGCCGAATAACTTGATTTGAGACGCACTGACATAGATGTCATCTGGTGAAGAAAGATAATTATAGTCGCTTGAACGTAAGAAACCATAACCGTCAGGCATGATTTCTAGAACACCCTGTCCGTTAAGGATGTCTCCAAAATCATAGGACAGTTCTGTATCTTTGGTATGTGTTCCTTCGTATGGGTTGGTCGTTTTTTCTTCAGAATTAACGAACTGAGTTTCTGAAATATTGTCGTTGAAAAAGACAGTGTTATTTATTTCAGGAACATCTACGATAGTAACAAAATCTGGTTCAGGTGCAGAAAAAAATGCGTTGATGTTTTCTGTGTTATCTTCTTGTTGTTTGTCGTTTTTTTCTAATTCAGCAGGTTGCGGTTCATCTTGCAGGATGATTTCGGTTTGATTGTCGTTTATAAGGGTTTCTGTTACCAAATCGATTAGAGGCTCAGGCCCTTCGTTCGTGTTGTCTGCTGTTTCTGTTGTATTATTAGTTTCGGCTTTTGTCTTTTTTCTTTGTTTTTTGATGGGAACTTCAGTCGATTTTTCTCCATTTTCATTAGTGCCTTGATCTTCTACAGAAATAGTATTTTCACCGTCAGTCGACAGTACACCCTCTGATTGAGTCTTTTTTGTTCTCTTCTTTTTTATGTCGAAATTTTCTCCATTCACTTGGTTTGCGGAGTAAACTTTATCCACTTCTTTTTTCTTGGAGATTCTTGTACGTTTTTTAGGTGTCTCTACTTCGGTTTTTGAGGATGTCAGCCTAATGGATTCTTCATCAATAATTCGATAAATGAGTTCCATTTGGTCATCGTCTTTTGAAGCTTCTATACCTAGTTTTTTGGCAATGTCTTGTAGTTCGTCAAAAGACATGGCTTCCAATTCGCTTTTTTTATACATGTTAATATAGTGGTTTTATCAAATAGTTTGACAAGTCTGAAAAGGCTTGTTGATGTTTATTCGAGGGCGTGTTTAGAAAATAAATAAGGTTGTATGATTGGTAGGAAGGTGTGCTGCCATCATTTATTTGGTAACACATATTCTAAAAACATTGCAAAAGTAATATTTTCTTTTAATATCTTACAAATTTTATGGTTTTTTTTATGTGGAGATAAAGTTTTTGTCTCGTAAATAATTGTTAACTTCGCAACATTATTAATGAAATATCAAAAATTATATGGCAGCGGCAAATCCCTATTTGCAAGTGGATGGATTAGTAAAACGTATCGGTGACCGCGTGTTGTTCGATCAGATTTCTTTTGGGATAGCAGAAGGACAAAGGGTGGGGTTGATAGCGAAAAATGGTACAGGAAAATCTACACTTCTGAATATACTGAGTGGGAAAGATAGTTATGATGAAGGAAAAATTGTATTCAGGAGAGATCTCAACGTGGGTTATTTAGAACAATCACCTTTTTATCCTGATGGTATGACGGTTCTGGAGGCATGCTTCTGGCATGGTAATGCAACTACTAACCTTATCAAGGAATATGAACAGTGTTTAAAAAGTAAAACTAAAGAAGGACTTGAAACATTGTTGGAACAGATGGAACAAGCACATGCTTGGAATTATGAAGAAAAGGCTAAACAAATACTTTCCCGATTGAAAGTGAATGATTTTAATCAGCGTGTTTCAACACTTTCCGGGGGGCAACTTAAGAGAGTTGCCTTGGCGAATGTTCTGATTACTGAGCCTGATTTGCTGATGTTAGATGAACCTACAAACCATCTTGATTTGGAAATGATAGAGTGGTTGGAAGGTTTCCTGGGACGATCTTGTATGACGTTACTTATGGTGACACACGACCGCTATTTTTTGGATCGCGTTTGTAGTGAGATATTAGAACTTGATGATGAAAAGCTATACTCATATAAGGGAAATTATAGCTATTATATAGAGAAACGCAACCAACGCATTAATACAGCTAATGCAGAAATATCAAGAGCTAATAATTTGTATAGGAAAGAATTGGATTGGATGCGTCGTATGCCTTGTGCGAGAGGACATAAAGCACGTTACCGTGAAGAATCTTTCTATGAGTTGGAGAAAGTCGCTAAACGCAAAATAGAAGAGCGTCAGGTTAGTTTGGAGGTTAAATCTGCTTATATTGGTAGTAAAATATTTGAGACTGCTTATATTAGCAAGAGTTTTGGACCTGATAAAATTATTTTGGATAATTTTTTTTATAATTTTTCTCGATATGAAAAGATGGGGATTGTTGGGAATAACGGAACTGGAAAGTCGACTTTTATAAAAATATTGTTGGGTGAAATAAAACCTGATAGTGGACGAGTTGTAGTAGGTGAGACCGTCAGGTTTGGTTATTTTTCACAAGACGGTATGGTCTTTGATGAACAGATGAAGGTGATAGATGCGGTGCGCAATATTGCAGAATATGTGGATTTAGGAGATGGAAAGCATTTGTCGGCCATGCAGTTTTTACAACATTTTATGTTTTCTCCTAAAGAACAGCAAAATTATGTTTATAAACTTAGTGGAGGGGAACGACGTAGGCTTTATTTGTGTACAGTATTGATGAGAAATCCCAATTTTCTGGTGCTGGACGAGCCAACCAATGATTTGGACATTATGACACTTCAAATATTGGAAGATTACCTTCAGCATTTTAAGGGTTGTGTCATAGTCGTGAGCCATGATCGTTATTTTATGGATAAAGTGGTTGATCATTTATTGGTGTTTCAAGGGCAAGGCGACGTGCGTGATTTCCCAGGTAATTATACTCAGTATAGGGAATGGCTGGAAGAAAAACAGCGTCGTGAACGAGGGCAGGAGAAACGGCCACTTAAGGGAAAATCAGAGACTTCTATGTCTCTGAAAGAGCGTAAGCGTCGTCTGACATTTAAAGAGCGTCAAGAAATGTCGTTATTGGAAACGGACATAGAACACCTTGAAAACGAGAAAAAATTTATTGAGGATGCCCTATGTAGCGGTACTTTGTCCGTTGAAGAACTTACTGAGAAGTCTAAGCGCCTTCCTTTGTTAAATGACGAACTTGATGAAAAAATGATGAGATGGCTCGAATTGAGTGAAATAGAAACGTCATGAGTTTCGTTTGTTCATCCATAGAGAATATTTATAGGGAATAATGCCGTATCCGATACTTAGTATAAAATAAATATCCCGTTAATTGCGGGATATTTGTTTTACACCTTTAATGGTTTTTAGTTTCTTAATCAAATTTTCCAATTTAGCAGTGTCATCAAGCATTACAGTGAGATTGCCGGAGAATAAACCGTCATTGGAGTCAATGCTGATGCTTCTAAGTGATATTTTTTCTTCTTTGCTGATAATGGATGTTATATTGTTGACAATGCCCAAATCATCGTTTCCTACGACTTTTAAAGTGATGGCGTATTGGCTGCCACGCTTGCCGGCCCATTTAGCCTTGACGATGCGGTAGCCGAATCGTTTTCGCAGTTCATTGGCGTTTGGACAGTCGCAACGGTGTATCTTTATACCACCGTTGATGGTAATGAAGCCAAATACATCGTCTCCATATATCGGTTGGCAGCATTTTGCCAATGTGAAATCTAATCCTTTTAAGTTTTGGTCTATAACCAAGATGTCATCGTTCGATTTTGTTTTTAACTCTGCGTCTGATGGTATGCTATAGTTTTCTGCACTGGGGATTGGTGTATGTTCGATTTGTCCTGTTTCTATTTTTTGTTCTTTTAAGTAGTTGTCAAAGACTTCATTGATATCAGTAGTCTCATCAGCAATGCTTTTGTAAAAGTCTGTTACAACCTTGAAACCCATCTTTTTGATGACATGCATCATGGTGGGTTCATCGTAGTCGATTTTCCTGTTTTTGAATTTACGTTCCAATAGCTCTTTCGCGAAAGCACTTTGTTTGGCTTGTGTTTCTTTGAGCATTTGGCGGATTTTAGTGCGTGCCTTTCCAGTGACGACGAAGTTGAGCCAATCTTGTTTAGGGGACTGGTTGTTAGATGTCAATATTTCCACCTGGTCTCCGCTGTTGAGTCGTTGTCTTAATGGGACGTTTTTGTCGTTTATTTTTGCGCCGATACAATGGTTGCCAACATTTGTGTGGATGGCATAGGCAAAATCTAGCACACTGGCGCCTTTGGGGAACTTAAATAAGTCTCCTTTAGGTGTGAACGCGAAAACTTCATCTTCATAAAGTTCCATTTTGAACTGGTCCATCAGTTGCAGATCATCATTGCTTTCCAGTGCGTTTCTAATGTTGTTGAGCCATTCGTCCACACCCGACTCGCCACTTTTGACGCCCTTGTATCTCCAATGTGCAGCCAATCCTCGTTCTGCTATTTCGTCCATCCTTTCTGTTCTTATTTGTACTTCAACCCACTTGTTTTCAGGTCCGAGTACCGTGATATGCAAACTTTCGTATCCATTGCTTTTAGGGATGGAAAGCCAATCTCTTAGGCGTTTCGGATTTGGTTGGTACATGTCGGTTATGATGGAATAAACTTGCCAGCACTCCATTTTTTCTTTTTCTATGGGTGAATCCAATATGACTCGAATTGCAAAAAGATCGTATATACCTTCTACTCCGCATTTCTGTTTTTTCATTTTTTGCCAAATGGAGTGTATGCTTTTTGTTCTTCCTTTCATATGGAATTTCAATCCTGCGGCAGTCAGTTTCTCTTCAATGGGTTTGATGAAACGGGCGATGTATTCGTTACGGGCTTGTTTTGTCGCATTCAGCTTGTCTCTTATAAGATAATAGGCATCATGTTCCATGTATTTTAGCGAAAGGTCCTCCAGTTCGCTTTTTAGTTTGTAGAGTCCTAGCTTATGAGCCAGCGGTGCATATAGATAAGCCGCTTCTTCGGCTGTTTTTTGGAGTGCTTCTTTGTTCTTGGTGTCTTTGATTTTGCGCATAAGATTGACGCGGTTGGCAATCATTATTAATATAACCCTCATGTCTTCAGCAAATGATAACAACAGGCTTCTGAAATTCTCATTAGCAATGCTAGGGGTCTTTTCATATAATTCATCTATGCGATTTAGTCCACGGATGATGCCAGCTACGTCTTCTCCAAATTCTTTTTCAATATCTTCAGTTGTTACATAGCCGCTTTTGATACATGTATGCAACATGACACCTAAAATGGCGCCACGTGTCATGCCTATTTCTGATGCAACTATGAGAGCGGTTTCTAAATCGTTCAGAATCGGATTCAGGCCAAATACGTCCCGTTGTAAGAAGTTGTTTTTTGCAGCCTCAATTAAGTCTGATTTTAGAAGTTTATAGTCTTTGGGATTGAGAATACTTCCTGACAGGTGGAGCAGATCCCTATACACGTGTTTTAATTGTACTTTTTCTTCAGTCGTGAAAAAAACAGTATGTTCCATAGCTACATCTTATTTTTCTTCAAAGTTAGCCATTTTTTTGTAAAAAGAGAATGTCTATTTGCTTAAAAATTCCTATATTTGGGAATGATTCAGAATAGGTATCATTTTATTTATAAAGTATTATGTTGACAAAAGAAGACAAGGCTCTGCTTGCGGAGAAGGGTATTACAGAACAGCAGATAGAGGGTCAGTTAAAAAGTTTTCGTGAAGGATTTCCTTTTTTAAAGTTAAAGGCGGCAGCCTCTTTGGATAATGGCATATTGGCACCATCGGCAGACGAATGCAAGCAATATGTTAATGTTTGGAATTCTTATAAAAATAACGAGCATAAAATTTGTAAATTTGTTCCTGCATCGGGTGCGGCAAGCCGCATGTTTAAAAATATGTTTGAGTTTCTCGGTGCTGAATATAATACACCGCAGACTGCTTTTGAAAAGGACTTTTTTACTCATTTGCAAGATTTTGCGTTTTATGATGATTTGAATGATGCTTGTCTTGCTAACGAAGGAAAATCGGCTGGGTGCTTGGTTAAAGAGGGTAATTACAAAGCAGTAGTAGAAAATATGCTTGAGACTAAGGGGCTTAATTACGGTCAACTACCAAAGGGATTGCTGAAGTTTCATCGTTACAAAGAGGTGGCACGTACACCGCTGGAAGAACATTTAGTTGAAGCTGCGCTTTATGCCGCTGGTAATGGCGTTGCTGACATCCATTTTACAGTTAGTAGGGAACATAAGGCTATGTTTGAGAATCTCGTGCGTGAGAAGTTGTCTATATATGAAGCGGCATATAATGTAAAATATCATGTATCTTTTTCCGAGCAAAAACCATCGACCGATACAGTGGCAGCAACCATGAACAACGAGCCTTTTAGAGTTGACGGCAAATTGTTGTTTCGTCCCGGTGGGCACGGAGCTTTGATTGAAAATCTTAACGATCTTGATGCAGATGTCATATTTATCAAGAATATAGATAATGTGGTACCCGATAGATTGAAAAATGACACTGTTGTTTATAAACAGGTGATTGCTGGTGTACTAGTTTGCTACCAGCAAAAAGCGTTTGATTATCTCAGACTGTTGGATAGTGGTAACTATTGTCATACAGATTTGGAAGAGATTATCCGTTTCGTACAGCAGAATTTGTGCTGTCGTCATCCTGAGATTAAAGATTTTGAGGATGCAGAGTTGGTTATTTATTTGAGAAAGAAACTTAACCGTCCGATGCGTGTCTGTGGGGTCGTGAAGAATGTAGGTGAGCCGGGTGGGGGGCCATTCCTCGCATATAATACGGATGGAACTATTTCTTTGCAAATCCTCGAGAGTAGCCAAATTGACAAAGAAAATCCTGAATATGTAGAAATGTTTAATAAAGGTACACATTTTAATCCCGTAGATATTGTGTGTGCTGTTAAAAATTATAAAGGAGAGAAATTCAATTTGCCGGATTACGTCGATCACAATACAGGTTTTATTTCTTACAAGAGCAAAAATGGTATGGAGTTGAAGGCGTTGGAATTGCCGGGATTATGGAATGGTGCCATGAGTGATTGGTCGACAATTTTTGTGGAAGTTCCTTTGTCAACGTTTAATCCGGTAAAGACTGTAAATGATTTGTTGCGTGAGCAACATCAATAATGGATGGTTGTAACTACGGATAATGAATTAAAGAAATGGACGAGTGTTCTGTGGTGGCTTTAAAAACGATATAAATAAATTATAAACATGACAAAAAAAATATTATTATTAGGTTCAGGGGAACTAGGAAAAGAATTTGTTATTGCTTGTCAACGTAAAGGTCAGTATGTAATAGCGTGTGATTCCTATCCTCATGCGCCGGCAATGCAAGTGGCAGATGAGTGCGAAGTGTTTAGTATGTTGGATGGTGATGCATTGATGCGCGTTGTGGAGAAGCATAAGCCGGATATCATTGTTCCCGAGATAGAAGCTATTCGTACAGAGCGCTTATATGATTGTGAGCGTATGGGTATTCAGGTTGTACCCAGTGCGCGTGCCGTGAATTTTACTATGAACAGGAAAGAAATACGCGAACTTGCTCATACAGAATTAGGGCTTAAAACAGCCAATTACCGTTATGCGAATACGTATGAAGAGCTTGTGAAGGCAGCTGACGAAATAGGTTATCCTTGTATTGTTAAACCTTTGATGAGTTCTTCTGGGCATGGTCAGAGCAAGATGAACACTCCCGAGGACTTAGAGTCTGCTTGGGCGTATGCTTGTAAAGGTGCTCGTGGTGACGTTAAAGAAGTTATTGTCGAACAATTTATTCCGTTCGATAGTGAAATAACTTTGCTAACTGTAACTCAAAAAAATGGACCGACATTATTCTGCCAGCCGATTGGGCATGTGCAGAAAGGTGGCGACTATCGGGAGAGTTTCCAACCGGCTGTTGTTTCGTCAGAAATGTTGAAAGAAGCACAAGACATGGCTGCTAAAATTACCAAAGCTCTAACAGGAGCTGGTATATGGGGTGTTGAGTTTTTCCTGAGCCAAAAAGAAGGTGTCATATTCTCCGAACTCAGCCCGAGACCTCATGATACAGGTATGGTGACATTGGCCGGTACGCAAAATCTTTCGGAGTTTGAATTGCATTGCCGTGCGGTTCTCGGTTTGCCGATACCTGCTATTACACAGGAGCGTATGGGCGCAAGTGCGGTCATTCTTTCAGAGGTCGAAACTGATCGTCCTGAATATTCTGGGGAAGACGAAGTTTGTGCAGCAGACAATACATATTTGCGTATTTTTGGCAAGCCGGTTGCGCATATTGGACGCCGCATGGGGGTTGTGGTGTGCTGGGACAAATTAGGTTCAGATCAGAGCGCATTGAGGGATAAGTGCAAGGCGCTTGCCGCTAAGGTTAAAATTCATTAACTGATCAGACTAAATTAAGGATGCAAGGTGTTTTTATAACAAAAAAAGTATAACTTTGCATCCGCAAATGCGATAATAGCTCAGTTGGTAGAGCATTGGCTTCCCAAGCCGAGGGTCGCGGGTTCGAGTCCCGTTTATCGCTCCTTGATAAATGAAATTCTTTCTAAAATCAGAGGTCATTTCTTCATTGAGATGACCTTTGTTTTTATGTAAACTAAATTCTATCAGTCTCCTTTATTACGTGCTGAACAGTTTTCTGAAAGATACATGTGATGTTCTATATGTGATTCAGAAGCAAGTAAAAAATATATAGGATATTTCTTCCTAATATTTATTCCAACTGCTTATTACTTCTAGTGATTTACGAACCTTCTTCCTTG
This sequence comes from uncultured Prevotellaceae bacterium, assembly GCA_949299545.1. GTDB lineage: Bacteria > Bacteroidota > Bacteroidia > Bacteroidales > Bacteroidaceae > Paraprevotella. Next base: position 195,602 of record CASGAM010000006.1, read on the forward strand.
TTGGGGCATCAGGGTATCCTAATGTTATAAGTAAAGGGATCCTGCGTTTGTTTACTCCTATAAGTTTTTTGATTTTCTTTTCATCGAACCAACCTAGTATGCAGGTTCCCAATCCGAGTTCTGCAGCTTGCAGACAAAAATTTTCTACGGCAATACCAACGTCCAATAAAGAATATTCCTTATCTTTTATAACACTGCCAATACCGGCCGTAAAGTTCATCTTCTCTAATACTACTGCTACAATGACCGGAGCCTGTCTCGCGAATTTATTCATTCCCATGCCAGCCGCTGCCGCTGCCATTTCTTTAAGTAAACATGGTTCGTCCACAATTACAAATTTCCACGGCTGCGAATTGCATGCTGAAGGGGCGAGTCTAGCCGCTTCTATGCAAGTCATTACAAGTTCACGTGCAACTGGTTTATTTTGATAATTTCTGTCGCTTTGGCGCTTTAAAACCAATTCTGAGAATTTCATTTTAATCTATTTATTGTTTATAAATTCTATTAACGATTAATATAGCCATCAAAGAATTTCTTAAAGAATAGCCACTGATATTCCACCGCGTTCCGCCAATACTCACCAGTATGTGCACCTGGGCGTATAATGTAATCGTGGCCTATCTTTCGTTTCAAAAGTTCCTCATGCAAGTGATTGTTGACTTGCAAGAAAAAATCAGCTGTTCCACAATCAATTATCAGTGATAAATCTCCGTCTTTTATCTTGTCAAGTTGGTTAATAACCGTATATGCGTCCCACTGTGTTTTATTTTCGGATAGTGGCCCCAACAAATCTTTCATCTCCCAATTATTGGGAAATGGCCGTATATCCACACCGCCACTCATACTACCTGCAGCACCGAACACATCTTTATGGCGGATGCCAAGCCATAATCCACCATGGCCACCCATACTAAAGCCGGTAACCGCCCGTGCGCACCTGTCTGCTTTTGTTGGATAGTTCTTATCTATATATGATACCAACTCCTTTGAAATATATGTCTCAAACTTACTGTTTTCTTTTTGGGGGGAATCCCAGTACCAACTGTTCTCTCCGTTAGGGCAAACTATAATTATACCATCTCTGTCTGCAAGGGTTGGTAATTTCGGATTTATGCCTAACCACGAATAGCAGTTACCGCCATAGCCATGTAACAAATAAAGTACGGGGTATTTGCTGTCTTCTGTTATTTCTTCCGGAGCAATCACTATTACGTCGAGAAAACAATTCATTGAAGTACTTTTTACTTGAATAGTATCAATGTGAGCTGCTCTTGAAATAACAGGCAGTAAAAGAACCAACAAACTGGCTAAAACTATTTTCTTCATACTCATTTTTAATTGTTTATGTTTTATTTTTTAATGTGTTAACGAAATGAAACAGCCAAAAATACACAAAAATAATGGTTTAACAAAACTTCTATCATAATCATAAAAAACAAATTCAACTAAAAAAAATGGCAAAAGTCTTGCATGTATCGGATATAAGATGTATCTTTGCATCGCTTTTGGGAACAAACCTCTTAACAAAAGAGTTTGGAAAGGTGGTAGAGTGGTCGATTACAGCGGTCTTGAAAACCGCCGTGCTGAGAGGCACCGGGGGTTCGAATCCCTCCCTTTCCGCTGAGGAGCCTACAACTTCGTTTCATCACGAATTTGTAGGCTTTTTTAGGGATATTTAGCAAATGCCCCGAAAAAGAAATAAGATGGCATATGAAGATGATAGACAATAATCACTTCATATGCCATTTTTATTGTTATTTTTCTGTATTCTCTTTAAAATTCTATCCGACGGGCAATAATGCTCTTGAAGAAGTCTGCTGACCTCTTATGACTCTGCTGGTAAAATCATGTCATGCCGCCTTAACCGTTCTGTTCCTTATCTTATCAATCATCAGCACGGCATTTGCTGTATGTATTCCGAAGAAAATCTACAGGGTTTCCTTCTTCTTATTCCGTGCTTTTATCCTGAAGAGTGAGTAATGCTGCTTCCGGATGAAGAAGTTGCATTCAAGCTGGGTGGCTCTCTCCCTTGAGAGTTTACTTCTGAGCGCCTTTTTCTGGGGCATCTTTGGCCGCTCTTCCTTTGCGTACGAAGGAAATGTATATCCCATATTCGGTGCAGAATTTTCAGTTGGCGTTATTGGCATATATGGAATAGGCCGCCACGCATCTTACCCTCACATTCATGAGCTTCCGCTGCATGCGGATACAGTCTTTCAGACGTATATCCTCATTGAATGCTTTGAACGAGAGGTGTTCGATGAACGATATGCCATCTATCTGTATGTTATTGACCTTTGCACAGAACTCGACAGACTTTGTTTCCTTGTCTCTTACGATGGGACGTATATAATGACGGACAATGCTGACAACACGGTTACCTACTTTCCGTCCTTCCAATATTTTCATTTTTTGTACAAGAATCTTTCTGATGATGGAAAGATGCTTCCGGTAATCCCGGCTATATCGGAGTGATCTTTTATACTCTCTATGAACTTCATCTTTCTGACTGATGAGTTTTTCAAGAAGCCTGGTCGTACGGGGCTCAAGCATCCTTGTCCATGAAGCCTTCCTCTTTCTTTTCTTGCAGTAGGACCGATAGGACTCTGTCACATCCGCATCTTTGTTGCGCGGACGTCTTATGTCCAAAGCTCTGCAATGAAGGCAGATATGCCTGTAGAGTCATTCGAGGCTTTCCCAAAGGAACTTCATGTTCGTAAGAAAACGCATGTGGATTCTCATTGCAGTTGGCATCGGTCATGCACACGTGAAGGTTTTCAAGATAAGGTTTCCAATGCAAGGCCAGGACTTTTCGGAGAGAATCAATGTCGAGACGGGATGCTATTTTATTGCGGATGGCACTGATTATCATGAAGTTGGTTATTTTAAAAGACGGGCCTGTCATGATTTCGCAAAACATCTGGTAGTGTATGTGCTGTTGAGATATTCTACCAACTGTCTGTCGGAGAATTCAGTATAGGACTTCAGGATCATAAGGACTATCTTTGCCGAAAGGCTGAAAATGTTCCTGCTGCAGGGACGACTGTTCCGGCAGGCCCACAGTCTTTGCCATACGTTCAAACGGAGACACCGAATGAAGCCTGCCAAGCTCGCTCTCATTGATATTCTTGAGATATTTTTCCAGAACATCAATTTCTGTAAAGCCCAAAGTAGGGTGAATCTCTGAAATATTTTGTATTTTTGCCATATCTTGGTTTTTGGAATTTCTCTCGTTTGGGCTGCCAAACCTTATTTATGGCGGAATACCTAAAGATACAAAAAAACCAACTAATTCGCAATGAATTGTGTTTGAATTAGTTGGTTAATTTTATGGCATTTACTGAATGTTCCTTTTTATTTAACGGCACAAAAACGAAAATTATATAATTTCTACTGAGCCATTAGCAGTTCTCACAATACGTGGTTTGCTGAATGTTTACAAAAAAACGATCAGGTATTATAAGTTATCTTCAACAGTAAAGTCATAGGCTTTGAAATCGCCATGTTGATTGACTCGTTTTTGGGTGATGTCTACGAGAATATATTCTCCGGGAAATAGTGGTTTGGTCGGTGTTACTTTATATCCCATTTCCGGGAGATTCTGGATGTCGAACTGGCCAAGTTCTATGCGTATATAATCACATTCTGTGAATTCGGCAGCAGGCATACGACGATATCCCCGCTTTTCTTTAAGGCGGATAAGAACGTAATCATTCAGCCGCTGTTTGTTCGGATAGATGGCAAACGATGGTTTATCGTCAGTTATCAGTTTAGCATGTTTACCTGAAAAGTAACGTATGGTTTTTGAGCCGACATTAATACCTTGTATGTCCCAACCTTTTTTTGATTCTATTTGACTCGTGACACTTTTCATTGGGTACGGTTGGTCATTGACGTAGATGAAAACAGTGGGTGCAGGCTCATCCATTTGAGCATGAAGTTGTGCAAGCGGGAACAACACTGCACAGCATAATAATAGTAGATGTTTCATGGGATGGTTTTTTATTGGTAGTTCTTTTTTATCAGTCGTTTCTCGGATGTTTATTTGAAAAGGAACATTTCTCCGCCGTCCGAGTCGGCATGTTTCTTGAGTAGTTGGCGTATGAATGTAGCGCAAGCCTCAACACTGTCACTGTTGCCGTCATAACCATTGATGATGATTAATACGCAGTTTGTTTCTATGCTGATTTTTGTACGTTCGTGGTCGCTTGTCGGTGTGCCGATACCGCCCGTTTTATCTCTATAAACGGGAAGGCCTTCTATGTTAAGTAAGCCACGTCCGATGCCTTCATACGGTTCTCCGGCTTTACCGATACCTAAGGTCAGTTCGTCTCCATGAATTTTATTGCGGTCGAATCCGCCGATGGAGTAACCATATGCAACTGACGCCAGATTTATGAGATCGACAGCTGTATTGATCTGATACAATTCATGGCCGTTCAGCATACGGCGGACCAACGCTTCTCCTGAAGGTCTGTAACGGCTGGGGTCTTTGCCACAGCGTTTATACACAAGCCTTGTTGCCTGTATGGGTGGCATGAGTTTGACAGATTCCAGTGTGTATGTTTCCCGGTATTTCTCCTTGAACGCCATAATCTCATTCCACAAAGTTGAAGAATACGGGGAGTTGAGTATATTGGCTTCTATGGCAGCTCCAACAAAGTCCGGACAGATACTTTTTATGTCCGGTGATACTGTGATGTGAATCATCTCTGGTTTGATGTTTGATGATGAATGGTTACATTTAATATACACGTGCGATGTATGGTGAGTTCATGTCAAGTCCTTCTTCTCCTTCAACTAATTTGTTGAAATAGATAAAAGGACGGCCTCTCAGTCCTTTGTCGATTGTGATGTAAAGTCCGGTTCCGTTTCCTACCGCTTCGCGATTGGCCCACATGATTTCACCGTTTTCCAGTTCAAAAATTTTGAGAATCTTTATAAGTTCGCATTTGTAGACAGGTGATGAAGGTTCATCTTGTTCCGTCTCGTAAAATGCTAATGCCTCGTCTTCTTCAAAAGCAGAGTATGGGGGGATGATGATTTTGCCTTCTTCGTTCTTGCATACAATCACGTAGATAGGTGTTCTGTTACTTTCGTGTTTCATGGAATCAAGTTTTATTCGTGGTGCATCATTGCAAAGATATGAAAAGGTGAATGCCGAGACAAACGAAAACAAAGTTTTCTAATTTAGTCATGCGCGAGCAGCATTCTATCTTGTCAATGATACAGAAAAGATGTTTGTTTCGATGAAATATTGTTTAGGTGTTCATTAGAAACGCCAATAGAGTTGTATTTCTCCAATATTGTAATATTGGTCGGCAGTATTGGCTTTATCATCAATGAATTGGTATTCCGCTTGCAATTTCAGATTCTTGTGGAAATAATAATTGATTGCTATTGCATATATACTTTTTTGGCTATTGGCGGTCTTTTCATCCCGGTAAACATCCCATTTGGCGTATATTTTGCAATGCTTGGTGGCAGGAGCGCCTACCATTGCATACCATCCATCAGCTTTACCGCTGCCGTTTATGGCGCAGACTTTCCCGTTTTCCACTGTGTAGTCACTTATCTTGTGTCCCTGACTCATGACATACTCGGCCCGTACCGTCCAGGCCGTTTCATATTTGACACCGAAAGCAAGCCTGTTACGGTCGACGGTGATGTCTTTTCCGTTGACGGCCTTAGTGTAGTCGCCTAACCATCCGAAAGCACCGACACACAAGTCTTTTACAGGTGAAACCCAAATACCACCAATAAGATCTTTCCGGTTGTTTTCGTCCACGTGGTTGATGCCCTGCCCGTTATATACGCCGAGCTGATAGTGGAGGTACGAGTGCCCGGTTGTCGGTGAATCAAACAAGTCTCCTTGGATTTGCAGACCGATGTCCCGGCCGCCGCTGGCGTGCTCGCCAACTCGGTCTGACATACCGGCCAGTTTGTTGATAGCCTGTGAGTTGCTGCCGAAACCTACGTCCCATGGATTCATGGGGTTTTCAAAAGTAAATCCTCTTTTAAATTCTCCGAATTTGATTCTCAGAAACTTGAAGCGGCTCCATTCTGCCCATGCGTCAATGACTCTCGGTCCTTTTTCTGCGCTGGAGCCTGCTACACCGGCCATTTCCATTTGCAAGCCATATTTGAAATCCCACAATTGTCCGTTCACGTAGGCGCGGATTAGGCGCAAATCGAACGTGCTAATGTTTTCTGATTGTTTGTCTGTAAAGGACGCTTTGCCTACGACGTAGCCTCCAAATGTTGTCTGTTGTTTGATTTCTTCGCGCCACGTTTTTTTTGAGTCTTCAGTTTGGGCTTTAAGTGTCGGTGGAAAGAGGGAAATTATTGCAAGAAAAAATATTGTTTTTTTCATTACTTCAGGTCATTAAAGTTTGTTTTGAAGCCGGGTGCAGGCAGGTGCATGCCGGCCACAACAAGATGATTTTCTTTTGCTAGTTTCAGCAATGCTTTTCGGGCTTGGATGGCCTTTGTTTTATCCATATCGAACGATGCGCATATTTCAGGATACGGAATCTGTAGGGCTGCTCCGTGTATCAGGTCACCGATAATGAGCAATTTCCCTTTCTGGTAGGCCGTATGTCCGGGTGTGTGGCCGGTTGCATCGATGCTGGTTATGTGGCCGGGCAGGGTATCGCCGGGGGTGAACAGGTGGAGTCTGTCTTTATAAACTTCCATAACCTGTTTCTGCTGGATATTTTTATTTGAAGGTGTATTTATCCATGCGTCATATTCTGTTTTTGAGACATAAACCTCTGCATTCGTGAATACGGGTTGTCCATTGGCTAACATGCCGCCGATGTGGTCGCCGTGCAGGTGGGTCAGATAAATGTAGCGGATGTCATCAACTGTCAATCCTGTTTTGCTGAGGTTGCTGAACAACTGACTGTCGGCTATGCCGTTTCCGGTATCGAATAAAATGTTTATCCCTTCCGTTTGTACGAGGAATGTACTGACAGATGCCGGAAGGCCATCCTGAAGGTGGAGTTTGCTGATGATACTGTCCGGTGTGTCTTTGAAGAGCGATATCGGCATCCGCTTTTCTTCGGCGTTGTCACAAAGCCAGGTTACTTTAACCTTGTCTAATTTTATGGTTTGCAAGGTATCATTGGATGTTGTGTTTTGGGTGACATCATTTTTATGGTTCTGTTGTTGTGCTTGCCCATAACAGCAACTGCTCGCTATGGCTATGAAAAGCATACTGGACAACCATAACATTTTTTTTGGGCGTTTCATAAGGTTTGTCAGTTAAATAGATTTATTGAATGCAAAATTAAATATTTTAAATAAACGGACGGGCATTTCAGTCTTCTTCTTTTTGTTTTTTTTGATAAAAACGCATGCCACGTCATTCTTCACGGAGAGGAACCTGTTGCTGTTTTTCCTTGGAAATGGTGTTTCCGAAAGGGATGGCAGCTTGTTGTAACAGGATTTTAACATCGTTGTCACATGTCTTACACATATCGGTTTTAATTTTGTGTCCAAATAATTGTTTAACTGTTTTTTTATGGAAATTGTTTATTTAAGTTTTATTTTGTTCCTGTTTGTACTGGCAATCGTGGATTTGAATGTTGGTGTCAGTAACGACGCAGTCAATTTTTTAAATTCAGCCATAGGGGCAAAAGTGGCACGTTTCCGGACGGTGCTGATTATTGCTTCAATCGGCGTCTTTGTCGGTGCGACCATGAGCAACGGTATGATGGATATTGCAAGACATGGTATCTTCCAGCCGCAGATGTTCAGTTTCAACGATTTGTTGTGCATATTCTTGGCGGTGATGGTGACGGATGTGGTGCTGTTGGACGTTTTCAATACGCTAGGAATGCCGACTTCCACAACGGTTTCAATGGTATTTGAGTTGTTGGGGGGAACCTTTATACTGGCCTTGTTGAAGATAGCATCCGACGAGACAGGGGCGTTAGGGTTTGCCGAGTTGATGAATACGGACAAGGCTCTATCCGTCATTTTGGGCATTTTCTTGTCCGTGGCAGTGGCATTTGTTTTCGGAGTGGTTGTCCAGTGGATATCGCGTTTGATATTTACGTTTAATTATAAGAAGAACTTAAAATGGATGGCCGGTGTTTTCGGTGGCATTGCAACCACGGCGATTGTTTATTTCGCGTTGTTGAAAGGCTTGAAAGGGTCTACCATGATGACGCCGGAGCTTGTGACATGGACCAATGAGCATACGTGGGAATTTATCGGATGGTGTTTCTTGGGAAGTACGCTTCTCATGCAGTTGCTTCATATCCTGGGGGTCAATGTTTTTAAGATTATTATCTTCATGGGTACTTTTGCTTTGGCAATGGCTTTTGCAGGCAATGACCTTGTAAACTTTGTGGGAGTGCCTTTGGCAGCCTATTCGGCGTATCAGGACTTTACGGCCAATGGAGCAGGGAATGCAGATACTTATTTAATGGGGACTTTGAATGAGAGCGCCAAGACGCCATTTATTTTTCTTCTGCTTTCCGGCGTCATTATGGTTTATTCTTTGGCGACTTCAAAGAAGGCAAAGAATGTTATCAAGACTTCTGTGGATTTATCGCGCCAGGATGAAGGTGAAGAGATGTTCGGTTCATCAAGGGTGGCCCGCAGCATTGTTCGTGGTTCTAATGGCTTAGGTGAGTTTTATTCCAAATATATGCCGGTCAAAATTCAAAAATGGATTGATGCGCGTTTTAATAAAGAAGAAGTGATGTTGGAAAATGGGGCAGCTTTTGATTTGGTGAGGGCTTCAGTCAACCTTGTATTGGCAGGCTTGTTGATTGCCCTGGGTACATCATTGAAGTTACCGCTTTCAACCACTTATGTCACTTTTATTGTAGCAATGGGAACATCGTTGGCCGATAGGGCATGGACGCGCGAAAGCGCCGTATTCCGCATAACTGGGGTATTGAATGTGATTGGTGGATGGTTCCTCACGGCCGGTATCGCTTTTTCAGTATGTGCGCTGGTTACGGTTGCCATGTATTATGGCGGTGTTGTGGTGATGGCTCTGTTCGTTTTTGCGGCCATATTTATTCTGATCAAGAGTAATTTTATTGCAAAGTCAAAAGAAGAAATAGACTCTCAGGATCTCATCTTCAGGAATATCATGGCCAGCAAAGATACTGCGGAGAACTGGTTGTTGTTGAGGAAGCACGTCTGCATAACGCAGCAGAACATGCTCGATTTCATATGGAAAACTTACGAAGAGGTTGTGGACGGTTTTGTCAATGAGGATCTGAAGGCTCTGCGCCGCAGCACCAAACGGATTGAGGCAGAGAAGTCGCACCGTAAAAAATTGCGCCAACGCGAACTGGTTGGTATGCGCCGTATTGACAAGCAACTGTCGCTGGAAAAAAACACATGGTTTCATTTGGCCTCCAACAGCGGGGAGCAAATGTATTACTGTCTGAAACGTATGATAGAGCCTTGCAAGGAACATGTCGATAATCATTTCAATCCATTGTCGGCAGAATGTGTGGAAGAGCTGTTGCCGGTGAAGAAAAAAATAGTGGATTATATCATGAGGAGCGAGCAGATAGTGGAAGATCATGATTACAGTAAAATCGATGCGTTGCTGGCCGAGGAAGAGCAATACAAATCGGAACTTTCTGCGTTGCGGAAAACACAGGAAGACAGGATGCAAATGGACCAGTCGCAAGGGCTGAAAGTGTCGTTGGTTTACCTGAATCTTTTACAGGAAACTCAGGAGTTGCTCAGTGGTTTACGGCATTATTTAAGGGCTTATCGCCATTTTCAACAGTGATATCCTGGAATGGTTTCGGAACAGACAATGTGATTATGTGATTGAAAAGTATATAATTCATATAGAAAAGCCTTCATTGAGCAGAATTTTCAACAGAAATGACTGTTTTTTAAAGGCTTTTTGTATATTTAAACGATGAAAAGAACAAATGACTTGTATGGACAAGAAACGGAAAATGAAACATCCAGAGGAAACTATACCTCGTGATGTAAGTTGGATGTATTTCAATTACAGGATATTGCAGGAAGCTCAAAACAAATCGGTGCCTTTGTTGGAACGTTTAGGCTTTATGGGTATTTACAGCAATAATTTGGATGAGTTCTTCCGAGTTCGTATGGCAACGTTGGCGCGCATCGCTGAAAGCGAACTCAAACAGATGAAAGGAGAACGCGAAGTTGCCCTGAAAACCATCAAAACGATTAACCGGTTAAATGCGGAGTATAACCGTGAATTTGAACACGTGATGCAGCTCTTGACAAAAGAACTGGAGCAGGAAAACCTGTGTATTGTCAACGAAGGACAGTTGGATGATGTACAAGCCGGTTTCATCAGGCAATATTTCAGGAACCAACTGGCTGGTTTTACCAATCCTGTTTGGTTATCAAAAGTCGGTTTGTTGGCTAACGAGACGGATGACAGTATATATTTGGCCGTCAAGCTTGTCAAATGGCCTGACGATGACGGTAAAGAGAAAAAAGATTATGCCATAGTCCGGGTGCCGGTAGAGCGGTTTGGCCGTTTCTTGCGTTTGCCTGACCGTGATGGTAAACATTGCATTATGTTTTTGGATGATGTCATCCGTTTTTGTCTGCCGATGATTTTCACCAGTGTCGATTTCGATCATTTTGAGGCTTATTCCTTTAAGTTCACCAAGGATGCAGAGATGGAACTTGACAACGAACTGGATGCCGGGACGATGCAAAAGGTGCAGAGAGGGGTGAAGAGCCGTAAAAACGGGCAACCCATTCGTGTGATTTCGGATGCCGGCATGCCGAAAGATCTTTTCCGACGGATTATGAAGCGGTTGTCTCTTGACAAGTATGACACGACCATTTCAGGTGGCCGTTACCATAATCATAAGGATTTGATGAAGTTTCCCGATTGCGGACGCTGCGATCTGAAGTATCCGGCATGGCCGCCTTTGTTCAAGCCTGAATTTACGGGAGCGAGAAGCATGCTTGATCTGATTCGTGAGGAAGACAGATTCTTGCATGTCCCTTATCATTCTTTTGACCATTATATCCAGTTATTGTGTGAGTCAGCGATATCGCCGCGTGTCAAAGCCATTAAAACAACGCTCTATCGGTTGGCGAAAGACAGCAAGGTGGTTGAGGCGTTGATTGCTGCAGCCAAGAATGGTAAAAAAGTGACGGTTGTCATTGAATTGTTGGCACGCTTTGATGAGGCCAGCAACATCAAGTGGAGCAAAAGGATGAAAGATGCCGGCATCAACGTGGTCTTTGGAGTGGAAGGTCTGAAAGTTCATTCAAAACTTTTGTACATCGAAGCCGAACAGGGTCGGAGTATTGCTTGTATCGGCACCGGTAATTTTCATGAAGGCAATGCCAAGGTCTATACCGATTGCCTGTTGATGACCGCTTCGCAGCCTATTGTGAAAGATGTGGCCAATGTGTTCAATTTCATCGAGAAGCCGTTTATTCCCATAAAGTTCAAAGAGTTGTTGGTATCACCCAATGCCATGAAGAAGAACGTCATGGCTATGATTCAGACGGAAATCAAGAATAAACAGTTGGGACGTCCTGCATTTATCAAGGTGAAAATCAACCATATTACAGATGACGAGATAATTAAGAAACTCTACGAGGCCTCAGTTGCCGGCGTCAAGATAGATATGCTTGTGAGAGGAAACTGTGGCATTGTGACCGGTATTCCGGGAGTCAGTGACTGTATTACCATACATGGTATAATCGACCGGTATCTGGAACACAGCCGGATACTGATATTCTGTAACGGCGGCGATGAACGCTATTTCATAGGTAGCGCCGACTGGATGCCGCGTAATCTCGATCACCGTGTGGAGGTGATGACACCTGTGTATAATCCCCTCATCAAACAAGAATTGAGACGGATTGTAGATTGGGGCTTTGCCGATACATCGAAAGGGCGGGTCGTTGACGGTAGCGGCGACAATCTGCTTGTCGGTTTGGGACAAACAGGGCAGCCGTTCCGTTCGCAAGAGGCGCTTTACAATTATTACAAGGAACAAATCACGATAGAAAAACAACCTTAAACATATTCAATATGGCAAACGGACAGAATTATGCGGCTATTGATATCGGAACCAATGCCGCCCGGTTGTTGATCAAGAACATTGACCACAATCCTTACGGTGAGACGACATTCAGAAAAGTGCTTTTCATCCGATACCCCTTGAGATTGGGACTTGACGTGTTTGCCAAAGGTAAAATCGGCAAAGAGCGCGCTCAGTCCATGATGCTCATGATAAAAGGTTTCAAGGCGATGATGCGCCTTTACGACGTGACCGACTACCGTGCCTGTGCCACCAGTGCCATGCGTGACGCGAAGAACGGTAAGGAACTTATCAAGAAAATTGAGAAGAAAACCGGAATCAGGATTGACATCATAGATGGCAAGGAAGAGGCCGGCATCCTTTACAGCAACCATATCGAGAAAGTGCCCGACAAGGAAGGTACTTTCGTTTATGTTGATGTCGGTGGCGGAAGCACGGAAATAACGCTTATCAGCAAAGGTAATCTTGTCGGCTCGATGAGTTATAATGTCGGTACGATAAGGTGGCTCAACAAAGCGGTCAAGGAGGGCATCATCGACGGGCTCAAGTCCGACATGCAGGGTATGTTTGCCAATTACGGTCCGATAAACATCATAGGTAGTGGGGGCAACATCAACAAACTTTTCCGGCTGGCAGAGGACAAGAACAAGAAAGAACTTAAAATGCCGGTCAGTTCTCTCGTGGCGTTGCATAAGCAATTATCGCCTTTGTCTGTTGACGAACGTATGTCACGGTTCAACCTCAAACCCGACCGTGCCGATGTGATTGTGCCTGCTGCAGAGATTTTCATGATTGTGGCTGAATGCCTGAAATCGGAATATATTTACGTGCCGACCATCGGATTGGCCGACGGCATTATCGATTCGTTGTATTCCGACGAAATGCGGCAGCGTCAGAAACGCATCAATGAGAACAGGCAGTTGCTATCGGCCGATGTAATGAATGTTTCTGTTGCAGAAGATATGGAGGAGGGCAGTTGTAGTACGGATTGACATCTTACAAATACATGGCTGTCTCCGTTTTTTGACGGCAGTTTAGTGTAATTTTAATAGCTTGATATGATGATTGAACCAATATATGCTCCCGATGCCGGCAGGTATTCCAACGGCATGCTTTACCGGCGGTGCGGCAACAGTGGTGTGCTGTTGCCGGCCATTTCATTGGGCTTCTGGCACAATTTTGGAGATGTTGATACTTTTTCCACGGCAAAGTCCATTGCGCATTATGCCTTTGATCACGGTATCACACATTTCGACCTGGCCAATAATTATGGACCCTCATATGGTTCGGCCGAAGAGACGCTCGGCTTGCTGATGCGGAAATCTTTTGCGCCATACAGGGACGAATTGTTTATTTCAACAAAAGCCGGTCACGACATGTGGCCGGGACCGTACGGCAACTGGGGTTCCCGCAAACATCTGTTTGCCAGTATAGATCAAAGCCTGAAACGGATGAGCCTGGACTATGTGGATGTATTCTATTCTCACCGGTATGACCCCGAAACACCGTTGGAAGAAACTTTGCAAGCATTGGTAGACATTGTCCGCAGCGGGAAAGCATTGTACGTAGGTCTTTCAAAATATCCGAAAGAGCAGGCGGAGAAAGCTTACCGTTATTTGGAGAAACGGGATGTTCCGTGTTTGGCATATCAGGGGCGTTATAATCTTTTTGCGCGTGAACCTGAACAACAGGGTATTCTGGAACAGGCGAAAGCCAACGGAGTCGGATTCGTTGCCTTTTCTCCTTTGGCACAAGGTTTACTGACTGACCGTTATCTTAATGGTATCCCTGAAGATTCGCGCATGGCAAGAGGGGCCTTCCTGAAAAAAGAGGCGTTGACAGAAGAAGTCCTAAGTCGTATTATGGCATTGAACAATATTGCCGGGCAGCGGGGACAGACGTTGGCCGAAATGGCATTGGCCTGGTTGTTGAAAGATGATATGGTGACGTCAGTCATTGTCGGTGCCAGTTCCGTCAAACAGTTGGAGTCTAATCTTAAAGCGTTGGATAATATTTCTTTTTCATACGACGAACTTGAGTTTATAAACAGTATTGAATAAAAGACGTTTATCATCATTGTAGCCTGTTGCGTTATTATTGATATTTGTGTTGGCTTTGTTGCCAAGTGTATATAGTTTTTTGTAGTAGTTTAACCTGTTTTGATGCTGACGGAAGTACTCCGAAAAGCAAGCGGTCGCAGCATTTGCTGCGTGCGGTCGCCTCGTAGAAGCGACAGGTTGGAAATTTTGTTGCGTGCGCACGCTGTGGAAGAGGTTGTGTGCGACGTTATATTTTATATATGCTTTAAGTCTAATTTATTGTTTTATGGCTAGATATGGCGATGCTTGTTGCTCCAAGATGTGTAAGTGTCGAGACAGCTATACTTCTCCATAACATTGTCAGCTATGAGGGTAATCAATGATGGTGAATGCTTGACTGTAAATATCTTTCGGCTTTTATGAATCATATCAGTTGGCTACAGTTCTTGATATATGCAAAGAACCACCCCTGTACGGAAACGGAGGTGGTTCTTATTTTGTTTGGGATAGAGTGTTGCTTATTTTACGGTCATTTTGTCGATACGCTTCTGATGGCGTCCGCCTTCAAATTCAGTAGCAAAGAACTCATCCATGATTTTACGTGCCATATCAGTGTCGATGAAACGGCCGGGCATGACCAACACGTTGGCATTGTTGTGCTGACGGCATAAATGGGCTATTTCCGGAATCCAGCTCAAGCCGGCACGGATGCCCTGATGCTTGTTCAGCGTCATGCTGATGCCTTCACCGCTACCGCAGATGGCGATGCCCGGATAGCATTCGCCGCTCTCAACGGCTAATGCGAGTGGGTGTGCATAGTCTGCATAGTCGCAGCTGGCTTCGGAGTCTGTCCCGAAATCTTTGTAGGCATAACCTTTCTCCGTCAGGTATTCTTTGACGAACTGTTTCAAGGCATAGCCTGCGTGGTCGGAAGCCAGACCAACTATTTTCACTTCCATCAGAACATTGCTTTTACTTGGTTGTAAACGTTCTGGGCGGTAAAGCCGAGCTTCTCGTCAAGCACTTTGTAAGGTGCTGAGAATCCGAAACTTTCCAATCCGAATACTTTGCCGTTGGCACCGACAAGTCCCAAAAGGTTGACAGGAAGACCGGCTGTCAGACCGAATATCTTAGCACCAGCCGGCAATACGCTTTCCTGATACTCAGCACTCTGACTGCGGAACAGACCTTCAGAAGGACAGCTGACGATGCGTACCTTCAAACCGTCGTTGCGTAAGAGGGCAGCACCTGCGACCAACGTGGAAACCTCGGAGCCTGAAGCAACCAGGATAACATCCGGATTCTCGTCAGAACCTGCAACGATGTATGCACCTTTGGCAGACTGTGAATAGTCGTTTCCGGCCGGTAACATCTCGATGTTCTGGCGTGAAAGAATCAATGCAGACGGGGTGTCAACATTTTCCATAGCGAGTTTCCAGCAAGCGGTAGTCTCTTCGGCATCTGCCGGGCGGAGTACCAGCATGGAGTTCTTGCCGTGGTGGTTCTTGAGTTTTTCCATCAGGCGGATTTGTGCTTCCTGTTCAACCGGTTCGTGAGTAGGACCGTCTTCGCCGACACGAAATGCGTCGTGAGTCCAGATGAACTTCACCGGCAACTGCATCAATGCAGCCATACGTACAGCCGGTTTCATGTAGTCTGAGAATACGAAGAATGTACCGCAGGCTGCGATGACACCGCCATGAAGAGCCATACCGATGCAGCAGCATGCCATTGTCAGTTCGGCAACACCGGCCTGGAAGAAAGCACCGCTGAAGTCGCCGGATGTGAAGGCGTGGGTCTTTTTCAAGAAGCCGTCTGTCTTGTCTGAGTTTGAAAGGTCGGCTGAAGCACAAACCATGTTGGGTACTTGTTGTGCAAGTGCGCCCAATACAGCTGCTGAGGCATTGCGGGTAGCGTCGCCGGCTTTCTGTTGGATAGATGCCCAGTCTACCTTCGGCGCTGCGCCGCTGAACCATTCTGCTTGCTGAACGGCTTTATCCGGATTGGCGGCTGCCCATGCTTTTTCTTCTGCATATCTTTCGGCTACGATGGCTTTCAATTCTTCTGCACGGTTGGCATAAAGAGCTTTCACGTCGTCGAATATCATGAACGGGTTTTCAGGATCTGCGCCCAGGTTGATCATGGTATTCTTGTAGGCGTCGCCTCCCAACGGAGCGCCGTGAGTCTTGCAGTTGTGTTCGTAAGAAGAGTTGTCGTCTTTGCGTGCGCCTTTACCCATGATACATTTACCGATAATCAGGGTCGGACGTTTCTCTTCAGCTTTAGCGGCTTTCAAGGCTTCGCGGATTTGATCGCAGTCGTTACCGTTGATTTCAATGACGTTCCAGCCCCATGAACGGTATTTCATTGCTGTGTCTTCGGAGATGACGTCTTTGGTTTCAGTAGACAGCTGTATGTCGTTGGAATCGTAGAACATGATGAGGTTGTTCAGACCAAGATGTCCTGCGATACGGCCGCTGCCTTGTGAAATTTCTTCCTGTATACCACCGTCTGAGATATATGCGTAGATTGTTTCTTTGGCAAATGTCGGGTTACCGGTGCGAGCTGCAAGGAACTTGGCAGCGATGGCTGCACCTACGGCGAAAACATGTCCCTGTCCGAGGGGGCCGGACGTATTTTCAATGCCGCGCATAACGTCCACTTCAGGATGACCTGGAGTAGGAGAGTCCCACTGGCGCAACTGTTTCAGTTCATCGAGCGTGAACTTGCCGATGAGGGCGAGTTGTGAATAGAGCATGGGAGCCATGTGTCCCGGATCGAGGAAGAAACGGTCGCGACCAACCCATTTCGGGTTAGACGGATCGTACTGAAGGAATTCGGAATACAGTACGTTGATAAAATCGGCACCGCCCATGGCACCACCGGGATGGCCGGATTTAGCTTTCTCGACCATTGATGCAGCCAGTATTCGGATGTTGTCGGCTGCATGATTCATTACTTGTTTGCTATTCATTTTTAATAAAGAATTGTGTTATAGTGTTACTTTTTAAACTCTACCGCGGCTTTTTCGATAGCCAGGCCGGCTTTGTAGTTCTTGATATACGCATTAAAGCCTGCTACGTCTTCGGCAGTAGGCATAATTTCAATACCGGCATCGCCTGCAAAGACTTTCTCTTCCAAGAAATCCGCAAGTGTTTGCTGTTTGTCGTTGTTGACGAGGTAAGAACCGAGCAGGGCTATACCCCATGCACCGCCTTCGCCTGCTGTTTCCATGACTGAAATGGGTGAGTTAATCGCAGCTGCCAATACTCTTTGGCCGACACCCTTAGTCTTGAACAGTCCGCCGTGACCGGTGATTCTGTCAACCTTAATCTTCTCTTCGTTGAAAAGAATATCGTTACCGATTTTGAGGACACCGACTGATGCGTACAAGTGTGCGCGCATAAAGTTGGCTAGGTTGAACTTATCGTTGGCTGAGCGCACAAATAATGGACGACCTTCGGCGAGACCTGTTACGGGTTCGCCCGAAATATAATTGTATGAGATGAGACCACCGCAGTCTGCGCTACCGGTGAGTGCGTGGTTATACAATTTTCCATAGATTTCGTTCATATCCACAGGTATGCCCATGATTTCCTGATACTCTTTGAAAAGATTGACCCATGCGTTGAGATCGGAGGTACAGTTGTTGCAATGTACCATGGCTACAAGGCTGCCGTCGGGCGTCGTAACCATATCAATCATTTCGTAAGGCTTTGACAAGTCTTTCTCCAAAACAATCATGGAGAATGAAGAGGTTCCAGCTGAAACATTACCTGTACGTTGTTTTACAGCGTTGGTTGCTACCATACCGGTTCCAGCGTCGCCTTCGGGCGGACAAACGGGAATACCGGGCTTCAGGTGACCTGATACATCAAGTTTCTGGGCGCCTTCGGGTGTGAGGAAACCTGCGTTTTCACCTGCTAATAACACTTTCGGCAGGATGTCTGTAAGTTTCCAGTTAAACCCCTTGGGGGCAACCAGTTTATCAAACTTGTTCACCATTTCTGCTGAATAGTTTTTGGTTTCGGGGTCTACAGGTATCATACCAGAGGCGTCGCCAATACCCAACACTCTCTGGCCTGTAATTTGCCAGTGTACATAACCGGCGAGGGTTGTCAGAAAATCAATGTCCTTTACATGCTCTTCGTTGTCAAGTATGGCTTGGTATAGGTGTGAAATGCTCCATCGTAATGGGATGTTATAAACGAATAGTTCGGACAACTCCGCTGCTGCTTTTCCTGTGTTGGTATTTCTCCATGTGCGGAAAGGAACGAGGATTTCTTCTTCGCTGTTGAATGCCATATAACCGTGCATCATAGCGCTGACACCTATAGCTGCAAGTGTTTCTATTTCGATGTCATACTGTTCTTTTACGTTGGCGCGCAGGTCTGCATAGCAATCTTGAAGACCGTACCAGATAGCCTCAATACTATATGTCCAGAGTCCGTCTACTAATTGGTTTTCCCATGTATGGCTACCTTGGGCGATAGGCTTGTTTTCCTGGTCAATCAAGACGGCCTTGATTCGTGTGGAACCAAACTCAATGCCTAAGATGGCTTTGCCTGCTTCTATGGTTGACTTTGCATCTAAATTCATATAAACCGATAATTAAATGTACATAATAAAGTAGCAATGAAATTAAAAGTGCCCGACAGGCAAGCTGCCGGAGGCACTTTTAATTAGAAATTCGCGTTAACTGAATATTAGCAAAGGGCTTTGTTCAACATATAATATACTTCGTTCATGCGAAGCTCTTTCTTGAAGTCGCATATTGTGGTATCTTTGTTGATATGTACCATTTCAATACCTGCAATTTCTGCATAATCTTCCCAATACTCAGCTGTCAAATCATATGAGAAGCAAGAATGGTGTGTTCCACCAGCCAATATCCATGCGCCAGCACCGATCTCAAAGTTTGGCATAGGTTTCCAAAGAGCTGAAGCTACCGGTAATTTGGGCAGTGGCTTCGGTTCGATGCACTCAACATCATTCACGATGAGACGGAAACGGTTGCCAAGGTCAACCACAGTAGCTGTACAGCCTTTGCCGACTTTTGAAGTGAATACGAGACGTGCAGTCTGACTCTTGCGGATACCGATACCGAGGAAATGAACCTCAAGGCGTGGCTTTTGGGCGGCAATCAACGGGCAAACCTCCAGCATGTGTGCCTGAAGGATAGAACTGTTTTCACCGTCGAAGTTCAAAGTATAATCTTCCAGGAAAGAGCAACCGGTCGGAAGTCCTTGGTTCATAACCCATACGGTACGATAGAGAGCAGCCGACTTCCAGTCACCTTCTGCACCAAAACCATAGCCTTCAGCCATGAGGCGCTGTGAAGCTAAACCTGGAATCTGGTCGAAGTAGCTGCCGTCGGTCTGGCCAAGGTCGTCGAAGTTTGTTGTAAAACCTTTAGCGCCTTTGGCTTTCAGAATGGCGCGCAGTGCGAGTTCAGCTTTAGCTGAATTCCATACTTTGCAGTATGCTTCAGATTTTTCGTCTTCCAACTCAGCTGCATGGTCATAGAGGCGGAAATATTCGCTAACCAATGCTTTTACATCTTCGTCTTTGACTTGTTTGTGGTAGTCCATCAATTCGCTGACAGGACAGTAGTCAACATGATAACCCATGCGTTGTTCTGCCTCAACTTTGTCACCGTCTGTAACAGCTACATTGTTCATTTGGTCGCCGAAACGGATGATAAGCATGTCCTGTGAATCAGCCCAGCCGGCACATACGCGCATCCAAACGGCAATCTTATGCTGAGTTTCTTCATCTTTCCAGTAGCCTACCACTACTTTGCGACGGATACGCATACGGCTGCAGATGTGTCCAAACTCACGGTCACCGTGCGCTGACTGGTTCAAGTTCATGAAGTCCATATCCATCGTATCCCATGGAATTTCCTTGTTGTATTGAGTGTGCAGGTGCAGCAACGGCTTTTTCAACTGTTGCAAACCATGTATCCACATTTTGGCTGGTGAGAAAGTGTGCATCCACGTAATGATACCGATACATTTCTCATCGTTGTTGGCTGCTTTCATGACAGCTTCCACTTCTTTTGAGGAATTGGCTGTTCCTTTATATACAACTTTAACGGGAAGTTTTCCGGAAGCGTTCAAACCATTTACCATTTCTGTTGAATGACCGTCTACTGCTACGACTGCGTCACCACCGTACAGAAGCTGCGCTCCTGTAACGAACCATACTTCATACTGATCAAATACGTTCATAATAGATAGATTTAGAATTGTTAATGATATTAGACTATTTGTAATTTTGTTATATGTTATTTTTTCTTTTGTCCATAATATGCATTGGGACCGTGTTTGCGGTTGTAGTGCTTTTCAATGAGCAAGGGATTCATTGTTGTACTGGGATTGACTAAATACGAAACGAATGCCATTTTTGCACATTGTTCCATTACTTTTGCGTTGTAAACGGCATTTGAAGGGCTGGTTCCCCAACTGAAAGGGCCGTGGTTTTTTACCAGGACGCCGGGAGTATGGTCGGGATTGATGCCTTCAAAACGTTTCACAATGACATTGCCTGTTTCCAGTTCATATTGTCCTTCCACTTCTTCTTTGGTCATATCTGCTGTGCAGGGAATGGCCTCATGGAAATAGTCTGCATGGGTTGTTCCGATGTTGGGGATATCTTTGCCGGCCTGAGCCCATGCGGTGGCATAAGTGGAGTGGGTATGGACAACGCCTTGTATGTTTGGGAATGCTTTGTATAATACCAAATGGGTAGGTGTGTCTGAAGAGGGGTTTAATTCACCTTCAACTACTTTTCCGCTTTCAAGATCAACTACGACCATGTCGGATGCTTTCATTTCGTCATAGCTAACTCCACTGGGCTTGATAACTACCAAACCTTTTTCACGGTCTATGCCGGAGACATTTCCCCAGGTAAAGATAACCAATCCTTGTTTTACCAAGTCGAGATTTGCCTGGAATACTTTTTCTTTGAGTTCTTCTAACATAATTTATAATTTAAAATATGGGTCTTCTAAATAGGTATTGTTGTTGTATCTGTATAAGTATGCGCCCCTTTTGGAACTTTTCTTGTCGATGTGTTCTGTTTTTTCGATGAAAGGCATGTCCTTGATACGCTTTCTGAAGTTTCTCTTGTCTATATCTGTTCCCAAGATAGCCTCATGAAGAGTTTGTAACTGGCTAAGTGTAAATAAATTTGGCAGTAGATTAAAGCCAATAGGCTCTCTTGAGACTTTCCGTTTGAGAATTTCATGTGCTTTATCTATCATCTCTTTATGATCAAAGTGTAACTCGGGCAAGTTTGTTATATCTTCCCAATAGGCATTATGCTTGTTGCTGAGTTCACTGTTGTATTTATCTACATCTATTAGAGCATAATATGCGACAGATATGACACGTTCGCCCGGGTCACGGTTGACACTTCCAAATGCGCCGACTTGTTGCATAAAGACATTTTTAAGTCCGGTCAACTCTGTCAGGACTCGCTGGGCTGTTTCGTCAACACTCTCGTTTTCTTGTACAAATCCACCCATTAACGACCAAATACCTTTGAATGGTTCGAAATTGCGTTGTTGCAGCAAGAGTTTAAGTTTGCCGTTGTGAAAGCCGAAGATGATGCAGTCTACGGCTAAAAGGAATTTTGGGTTTGTATTGTAAAATGATGTCATGTTTTGGGTTTGTTATGTCGCTATTTAATCCTATACTGCGAGATGCCGCAGTATAGGATTGTGTTTTGTTTGTGAATATTATTTTTCGACAGAGAATTTATAGATGCAATGGCTGTAATAAGTCTCTCCTGGGTTGAGGTATGCTGATGGCCAATCTGATTTGTTAGGGCTGTCCGGATATTTTTGTGTTTCTAAGCAGAGACCACAAAGCTGGTTGTAAACGATGCCTTTCTTGCCTGATACAGAACCATCAAGGAAGTTACCGCTGTAAACTTGTATACCTGGTTCATTCGTATAAACTTCAAGGCATATGCCTGTTGACGGACAAATTACTTTTGCGGCTACTTGTGTGTCGTCTCCGGCAGTATTCAAGCACCAGTTATGGTCGAAACCATTGGCAAACTTTATTTGTTCATAATCGAATCTGTTGATGTCGCGGCCTATAGCGTGCCCTGTTGTGAAGTCCATCGGTGTGCCTTTGACATCTAATATTTCTCCAGTTGTCATGAATGTAGCGTCTACCGGTGTAAATTTGTCTGCATTGATGTATACAATATGATCTGTAATCAAAGTGGTAGGATCACCTGATAAATTGAAATAAGAATGGTTGGTCATGTTAATAACAGTCTTTTTGTCTGTTGTTGCTTCATATTTTATATCGAGAGCATTGTTGCTGGTAAGGGTATAAGTAACTACGGCTGTTACGTTTCCAGGGAAGTTTGCATCGCCGTCTGGAGACTGCATCGTAAGTTGCAAGGTGCTGTCATTAAGCTGATTTGCGTCATAAACCTGATATTGCCAACCTTGAGGGCCACCATGCAGACAATGTCCGAAGTTGTTTGTAGGTAGTTGGATGGTTTGACCGTCGATAGTAATCTTACCTTTGTTTATTCTGTTCGCGTAGCGGCCTATGGCAGCGCCGAAGTCGCTGGGCGTATTGATGGAATCGACGTAATTAGCAACGCTGTCGAAACCTAAAACTACGTCTTGAAATTTGCCATCTTTATCTGGTACCATAATGGAGACAATGCGGCCTCCAAAGTTCGTTATGCACACTTCCATACCATTTTTGTTTGTCATGGTATATAAGTCTGTAGCTTTACCTCGAACTTCAGTTTTGAACTTTTCCGGGTTAAGGCCGGATTTTGTTAGCGTGGTTTTGGTAGTTGGTTCACTACAAGATGCTAATAATAAGGCAAAAATGCCTGTTAGAACTGTGGACTTTTTTGATTTTTTCATGGCATATTAATTTAATTAATACTTATAATTCTGTAAAGATACAATATATTTTCACAAATTGGTACGCTAATATATATGTTTTTAGACATAAGGTGTATCTAAAACACTTTTTCGTTTGTTTTTGTCTTTTTGCCGAGGAGCCATATTTCATTTAGCGTACGAATGTTTTTGGGAAAAATCCACTCCGTCCGAACTATAATGGATGTCTGTAAAGCGACCTGTTGCAGCAAAATTTGCGACCTGTCGCTTCTACAAGGCGACAGGTCGCAAATTTTGCTGCAACCGCTTGCATTTTCAGCGAAGAGCGGTGGGGCCTGAAATGGTATGGTTGATTGTTTCCAAAGTTCAGTTTTACAGTTGTTTATATGCTTTATAAATCCATGAAGGTATTTTAAGTTGTGTATTTATATATAGGTAGGAACCTGGGAGTGTCATCCAAGAATATGCGTTTCTACCAGTGGCTTATTTGAAAGAACTATATATTACCTGAATTGTTATCGGGTCTTTGTCTCCGCCGTAGAGCCGCGTGCTGTTCAGACTCATGTCGTTGGTGACACGCGTAACGTTGTTGTTGTCGTCCATTGATATTTCAACAGGTACCAAAACGACTTTGTTCCAATCCGGGTTAAGTCGTGACCATTCTTCGATGCTTAGGTTTTCGGCTTTTGCCTTGCTGGCTCGTTCGTTTTTGCAATAGGCTATCAGGTTGCCGATGTTGGAGAATGTATATGAATTGTATGATGTGTTGAGAGTTGCGACGTATGATGTGTTGCCGTCGTTGATTTTTTTATTCTCAAAGAACGAATAAAGCTCGGATTTCCTTAACATGAGGATGGTGCTCGGTATGCCCAGATGTGATTCTTTAAACGTATTGTTGTATCGGTAAAACGTTATTTTGGCCTGGCTGATACTGTCCTGGTCGTGGCCGTCGTAAATTTCATCAATCGGCAATGTCATCTCGGTGAAAATTCCGGCTGGCGTTTTTAAGTAAGTCCAGTCTTTTTCGGCAATTAATGTGCTGAGATCGTCATTGTTGAATGAGGAATATTGGAGTACTTCGGGAGTAGCAGGGAAAGAAGTATAACCGATGGTGTCTTTTTTCAAATCTTCGTCGTGGTATTTGAAAAACACTTTCAATTGAGATATGCTCAGATGCAGCATCAGCTCGTTGCCTCCGCTGTAATTCAGATAGAAGCCCGGACAGACATGTCGTATGAACGCGTATGGGCTCTTAAAAAACTCTTTGTGTTCAAAATATTTGCGGATAATGTCCGTGCCGTATTTTTTAGGGAGTCTGATATTAATGGTTTGATAGGTATCGTCAGTTTCCGAGAAGTCCTTTGCAGTGACGACTTGTGTTGCAATGGGGCTGGGGTTACGTGGGTTTATGAATTGGGCAAGATTGATGTTGCTATAATAGGCCGTATCTTCTTTTACTACATTTGTGGAATCTAATTCATAGACTCGTATTTTCATCGGGTTATTGTAGTCGCCGTAATAATTATAGTATAAGAGTTCCAGTTCGGCTGAGTCGGCTTCTATTTCACCTTGTTCATTCTTTATGAGCAGACTGTAGTCCGGAAACATGTAGTCGTCAAGTGTAATGAGTTGCGTGAGAAATTCTGCTTTTACCTGTGTTCTTGTTTCTGGGTCGGTAATGCAGCCCAAATAGCAAGTGTTGCTTTTGCTTAAAACAGAATCGGCCGCAATGGAGCGCGTGTATGTATTAAATATGGCATATTCAGCGCTTATGTTGTCTGAATCAGTATAAATGCCTAATGAGTTGCTTGAATCATCGCAGGATGCAAGCCCAATTGCAAGCATGGCACTGCAGACGAACTTTAAGTTCATTGTTTTTTTGTTTTTGTGTTTGTTATTATTTTATTCTTCATTGCCGATATTCCAGACTTTTTCAAAAAAATCGGAATATATCTCTGCATTAACTTGTTCCGGTGCTTTCAATATTGGTATTTGTTTTTCTTCTGCAAATGATTCTAATTCTGTATTTTCACCGATAGGGGAAATAATCAAGCCGTCGGAGTATTCAATGGCTAATTTGTTTAATTCGTCAAACGAAAATTCGCTGCTGTATCCTTGGAGCGTGTCTTCTGATATGCCCCTGAACTCAAGGCATTTCCTAAAGTTCGTTCCGACGGGACGTGTGAGTTTGTCGCCGAAAAGTGAATAAATGACTTTACTGTCTCTGAATGAGGGTTCTTCACAATATGATTTTTTTATGTACAGAGGTACGATGGAAGACATCCAACCCTGGCAAAGAATGATGTCAGGCGCCCATCGCAATTTTTTAACGGTCTCAAGCACGCCTCTGGCATAAAAAATAGCACGTTCGCCGTTGTCGTCATATTCATTACCGTTTTCGTCTACCGCCATCATACGTTTGGCGAAGTAATCGTCATTGTCAATGAAGTAGACTTGCATGTGTGCGGCTTGTATGGATGCGACTTTTATGATTAAAGGATGGTCGGTTTCATCGATAATCAGATTCATGCCTGACAAACGGATTACTTCGTGGAGCTGGTTCCTTCGCTCGTTGATATGTCCCCATTTGGGCATGAAAGTTCTTATTTCGTGTCCATACTCCTGAATAGCCTGCGGAATCTCCCGTCCGGCAGTTGCAAGTTCTGATTCGCAGACATAAGGTGTCATTTCCTGAGTAATGAATAAAATTTTCTTTGCCTTCATTTCTTTAATAATCAATTTTGCCTATGCAAATATATAAAAAAAAACTGGATAATTGAAATTTCAACCGTTAGGGCTGGTACTTTTACATTAATTTTACTTATTTTCTATATATTGTTTTGCCATTTGGTATTTTATATGTTATTTTGCACTGTTTTTTAGGAATCAGGATTTAACATATCGAAAATGAAAACAGTTCAGACGATTGCAGAGTTGCAGAAATTGCTGGCAGCTGTCCGTAAAGATAAGAAAACCGTCGGATTGGTACCGACGATGGGAGCTTTGCATAAGGGGCATGCTTCGTTGGTAGAACGGAGTATTAAAGAAAATGATGTGACAGTAGTCAGTGTCTTTCTGAACCCTACACAGTTCAATGATAAGAATGATTTGAAGAACTACCCAAGGACGCTGGATAAAGATTGTATGCTTTTGGAGCAGTTGGGGGCTACATACGTGTTTGCACCGTCTGTGGAGGAGATGTACCCAGAACCTGATACCCGGGTATTCAGTTATCCACAAGTGGATGCTGTTATGGAAGGGGCATTCAGACCAGGCCATTTTA
>CASGAM010000007.1 GCA_949299545.1 uncultured Prevotellaceae bacterium
CGAACCGCCTCGCATGTTGCGCAAAGTATCCCTTTCTTCGGTTTCGGAAGGAAAGCCTTCTTCTCAAGCTGGAACAGGAGTGGAAGTAGGGCAGACTATCGAGCACGAGCGTTTCGGCATAGGCGAGATAATAAAGGTAGAAGGGACGGGGGATAATTGCAAGGCAACGGTCCGTTTCCGACATGCCGGAACCAAGCAACTCTTGTTAAAGTTCGCGAGATTTAAAGTAATAGAATAATGTTTACCACAGATTACACAGATTTCGATCAATTAATAGAGGATACGAAGGATGTCTGTGTTTCTCTTAATTAATTAAATCTGTGTAATCTGTGGTGATGAAAAAACACATACGATGTTAGATATAACGAAAGTTCCTTCTCCTTGTTATGTAATGGAAGAAGATTTACTCAGGAAGAACCTGAGTTTGATAAAGTCGGTGGCAGACCGGGCAGGAGTGGAAATCATTCTTGCTTTCAAGGCATTTGCGATGTGGAAAACGTTTCCGATATTCCGCGAGTATATCCGTCATACGACGGCAAGTTCGGTGTATGAGGCACGGCTGGCTTTCGAAGAGTTCGGAAGTAAGGCACATACATATTCGCCTGCTTATACCGATGAGAATTTCCCTGAGTTTCTGAAATATAGTAATCACATTACGTTCAATTCCCTGTCGCAATTCGAGCGGTTTTATCCGCAGGTGAAAGCATATTCCGAACCGGTATCTTGTGGAATCCGCATCAATCCGGAGTATTCGGAAGTGGAAGTGGAATTATATAACCCTTGTGCGCCTGGAACTCGTTTCGGGGTAACGGCTGATGTCTTGCCCGAGCGTTTGCCCGAAGGCATTGAAGGTTTTCATTGCCATTGCCATTGTGAGTCGAGTTCGTATGAGTTGGCACGAACTTTAGAGCATATTGAAGCGAAATTCGCCCGTTGGTTCCCTCAATTGAAATGGCTGAACTTGGGAGGCGGGCATCTGATGACCCGTAAGGATTATGACATAGAACATCTGATTGGCTTGTTGCAAGGGCTAAGGACACGTTATCCGCATTTGCAGATTATTTTAGAGCCGGGTTCTGCTTTTGCTTGGCAGACCGGACCGTTGGTGGCTTCGGTGGTCGATGTTGTGGAGAGCCGAGGTATTCGCACCGCGATTTTGGATGTAAGTTTCACGTGCCACATGCCCGATTGCTTGGAAATGCCTTACCAGCCTGTGGTACGTGGGGCGGAATCGCTTCCGGCTGAGGCGGTCAAGACGGCACGGCCCGAAGAGCATGTTTATCGGTTGGGCGGGAATAGTTGCTTGAGCGGGGATTATATGGGTAGTTGGAAGTTCGACCATGCCTTGCAGGTGGGCGAACGGATTGTATTCGAAGACATGATTCATTATACTATGGTCAAGACGAATATGTTCAACGGTATCCAGCATCCTTCTATCGCTTTGTGTCATAGCAACGGTGAACTGGAGGTTTATCGCACGTTCCGTTACGAGGATTATCGTGACCGTATGTGTTGATAGCTGGGTCGGTTTTTTAATGCATACGGCTTCGAAGGCAGAAGAAGCCTGCTTCATCGGGTGATGCATACGGCTTCGTGAGTCGATGAAGCCGTATGCATTTTTGTCTGTATGTAGCTGACTTTTTGTCATATAATGAGGCGAGGGATATTTTTTATGAAAAAAAGTGTTCCCTTTGTTTGGGTTTTTAAGAAAAAGCATTACCTTTGCAACCGCAAAATCAGAAAAAATGTTTTGCAGTTCTTTGAATGTTTGTTGCGGAAATAGCTCAGTTGGTAGAGCACAACCTTGCCAAGGTTGGGGTCGCGAGTTCGAGTCTCGTTTTCCGCTCTGTAAATGGAAAGAGTTGCCTTCAGGTGATTCTTTCTTTTTTTTGTCGGATATTTTCCATCTGCACGTTCCTGAATATAAAGCGTCATAACGGTGTCTCTGCATCAAGTTCCCGTTGAAAAGCCCTCATTGGTCAGTCCGGCCGATAATACATTAAGCTACAGCTTATTAAGAAGAAAATAGATTGTGGCCTGTCTTCGTTTTTCTTCTTCCAAATCATTTCTATTACGGCGACCGCTCGCCGCAAAAATTACAAAGCCAGAAAAAAAAATTCCAAGCGCTTGCAAATTTTCCTGCGTGCGCTCGCATTTTTATGCTGTTTCTTTCGTGTGAAAACATACGCAAAGAATTGGTATGCCGGAGGCCGGTATGTAAAATTAAAGTCAGATGGTATTCGTGGCGTTTTTCGCGAAAAACAAAAAAAAGAGACATGCCGTCAATGGTTTGCGTACATGTCTCTTACTCTTTTGGAGGTGCCCAGCAGATTCGAACTGCTGTGGACGGTTTTGCAGACCGCTACCTCACCACTCGGTCAGGGCACCAAAAAAGTTTTTTTAGAAGAGGTGCCCAGCAGATTCGAACTGCTGTGGACGGTTTTGCAGACCGCTACCTCACCACTCGGTCAGGGCACCATTTCTGTTTTGCGAATGCAAAGGTACAATATTTTTTTTATATTGCAACCTTTTCTTTAAAAAACTTCCTTATCTGTACTGAGACTGATTAAACGTGTTGTCAGATGGTTGTTTCCGTTTTTTGTTTCATAAGCATTAGAAACTGTTTTTAATTTTTTCAGTCAACCATGATATTTCGGCGTCACATTTAGGCGGCTGAAGTTTTTTTCGTTATTTTTGCTTGCATGAAGACAGAGATAGCAGCATTCAAGGATAGGGTAGAGGCGACAGTCGTACGCCACGGTTTGTTACAGGCAGATGAAAAAGTCATGGTGGCGCTCAGTGGCGGTGCCGATTCAGTGGCTTTGTTGCGCGTTCTGGTTGAAATGGGATTTACTTGTGTGGCAGTGCATTGTAATTTCAAGTTGCGTGGCAGTGAGTCTGACCGTGACGAAGATTTTGTCCGCAGACTTTGCCGGAAGCTGAGTGTGCGTGTGCATGTGCGGTCGTTTGATACTGCCGGTTACGCAAGTGCCCACGGCATAAGTATTGAAATGGCGGCCCGTGACTTGCGGTACCGGTATTTTGAGGAAGTGCGCTTGTTGGAGAATGCCCGGGTCGTGGCAGTGGCACATCACAGGGATGACAATGTAGAAACGTTGTTGCTTAACCTCGTGCGTGGCACCGGTTTGAAAGGGCTTTGCGGCATGCGTTACCGACGCGATGCGATTGTGCGTCCGTTGCTCGATGTGAGCCGTGAAGACATTCTGGCCTATTTGGCCGCGTTGGGGCAAGATTATGTGACGGACCGTACGAACCTTGAGAATGATGTCAAACGCAATAAGGTGCGGCTCGACGTATTGCCACAGTTGGCTTTACTGAACCCGTCTGTTGCCGATACGTTGCAGGCTGAGATAAACCGATTCGCGGATGCTTATTCATTATACGGATGGGCGGTGGAACATTTTAAGAGGCAGGTGTGTCATGACCATGTGATCGATTTGGAAATGCTGGCAAAAACACCGGCACCCGATGCGTTGCTGTATGAGATACTGTCCGGTTATGGTTTTACCTCCGCACAAACGGACGATATTGTGAGTATGGGCAATGGGATAAGCGGAAAAGTGTTCGACAGCGGTTGTTGGCGCCTGTTGCGCGACCGCCAAAAGTTGGTGTTGCAACCGGCAGGCGCATTGCCGGAGTGTTTATGCAGCGTATTGCCTCTTGAAGGGGCTGTCAGGGTTACACCTGATGACATGTTGTTGGTGAACCGCTACCGACGGGATGAAGGGTTTGAGATTCCCCGGACAAAGGATGTGGCATGTTTTGACTTGTCAAAACTGACGTTTCCGCTGACAATACGCCGGGTGTGGACCGGTGACCGTTTTATTCCTTTCGGCATGAAGGGAAGCCGCCTGGTGAGTGATTATCTGACTGACCGTAAAAAGAATGTTTTTGAGAAAGAGCGGCAACTGGTGGTTTGCAGTGATGAAAATATCGCATGGGTCGTTGGAGAACGTACGGACGACCGTTTCCGTGTGGATGCGGAAACAGAACGTGTGATGGTTATCCGCCATGTCAAAGCCGTGTAGGAACTGGATGCCGGTGTATTTCCCATAAATATTGGTATTCAGCATTCAGTTCCTTGTTATTTCTTATCTGACGTAAGGATTATGTTTCTTTTCAAAACCGATTTGTGTTTCCGGACCATGGCCGGTATAGACTGTCACGTCATCGGGTAAAGTAAACAGTTTGCGGCTGATGTTGTCGACCAGTTGTTGCGTATCTCCGCCCGGCAGGTCGGTACGACCTACACTGCCATAAAATAAAGTATCGCCCGAGAAAAGGACTTTTTCCTTCTCACAATAGAAACACAGGCCGCCGGGGGAATGACCGGGGGTAGCGATGACTTTCAGTTGGTGATTGCCGAATGTCACTTCATCGCCGTCGGACAGAAATCTTGCCGGATGTGGCAGATTGTCGCCTTGCATGAAATGGCATAATTCACCGAAAAAGTCTGAACCGGTTCCTTTGTATATAGGTGCTTCTGCGCTGTCCATTTCCGGGGCCGCACCGTAAGTCTTTTGTATAAAGGCCGCACCAAAACAATGGTCGTAGTGTGCATGAGTAAACAAATGGTGTATGATATGTAGCCCTTGCGATTCTACATAGTCCGTGATTTTCTTGAAGTCGCCTTTTCCCAGTGCGCCGCAGTCGATGATGACGGCTTCTTTGGTCTCGTCTGAAACAATGTGGCAGTTTTCTTCCAACATGTTCATGTGAAGTGTTTTTACGGTTAACATAGCGAATGTGTTTTTATTGTTTAATCGCAAAGTTAACGAAAAAACGACATCCGGAAAAGGGAGAACACTTGTTTTTTATGTGCTGACCTTTTCCGGATGTGACGTATGTTGGGGATTAAAACTCCATTGTCCTTATTCCAACTTACCGGTTACCCGCAGATATTCCGTTTCGTAGATTTTATATTGTGTCTGTGCCTCGATGAGATTACTTTGCGCCTGTTGCCATTGTGACTGCGCGTCAAGCAGTTCGGTTAGCGGAGCCATTGAGGCTGCATAGCGGTTGCTTGTTACCCGCAGGTTTTCGTTTGCTTGTTCTACTCCGGTTTCGGCTGTATGTATCAGCAGATAGCCGTCTTGCAGGTTACGAATTGCCTGTTGCACTTCAATGGAAAGCAAACGCGTGTTCTTTTCCAGCTCAAGTTGGGCGTTTTGCAATTCGTATTGTGCCTTGCGGACTTTTTTACGGTTTTCTCCCCAATGGAAAATAGGGATTTTTACGGCCAGCATCGCTATGCCGAAACCGTCCTTGAACTCTTGCGTATAAGGTATCATCGTACCGTTTCCGGCGTTTACCATACTTTTGAGCTTGATATTACCATAGTAAGTATATCCCGCAGACAGACCTACGGTAGGCAGCATGTCGGCCCGGGTCATACGGATTTTTTCTTCACCTGCAGAAACCTGCTGTTTAAGCAGATGCAGTTCCGGACGCGACTCCATGTCTGACGTCAGGTCGTCGGGACGTGAAATGGCAAAGGCCGTGTCGGTGGGCACTATTGTCTTGTCGAAACCAACACCTATGAGCCGGCAGACGGCCATGCGGCAAAGGTCGGCTCCGTTCCGGGCTTTATGCAGCTGGTAATCGATTTCGCTGCGTTTTGCTTCGATGCGCAACAAATCGTTTTTGGTTGCCATGTCGGCAGAAAGTGCAGCGGATGTTTGGAGATAAAGAGTGTCCATTTGTGTTCTGTAACTTTCCAGCATTCGTACTTTGCGTTCTACTGCGATGTAAGTCCAATATGCCTTGTCGGTTTCGGTGAGAACGTCCATACGGGTCATACGATGCTGTTCGGAGGCAGCTTCCTTGCCTATGCGTGCCAGTTTCCGGCCGGTTGAAATTTTACCACCTGCATAAATCGGTTGTGTCAGGTTGATGCCGGCCATATAGGTGCCACGCATCTGTAAATCCATTCCCATCATATCCATGTCGGGGAGCAAGTAAACTCCAGTGGCCGACCCTTCAAACTTGGGCAGATAGGCCGTTGTCGCTATTTCCAGGTCGAGTTCGGCCTGAAGAAGGTTGTTTTCAGACTGTTGTAACTCTTTGCTGTTTGTAAGAGCCATCTTGCGGCACTCTGACAGTGATAGTTTTAACGGTTCTTGGGCCACGGTAACGAATGTGGAAAACAAACCGGTGCAACAAATTATGTATAATCGATTTATATTCATTGTCTTGTTCTTTAGGCGTTAGAAGGTTTGTGTATGTGAAACATAACCGTGTAGAAAAGCGGCAGGAGGATAAGTGTGATGATTGTACCTACTGTAAGACCACCCATGATGGTGATTGCCATTGAACTGTACATTGGGTCGGTTACAAGTGGTATCATACCGACGATAGTTGTTAGTGAGGCCATCAGCACCGGTCGTACGCGCGAAACTGTGGCCTCGACAACAGCGGTGTAAGGATGGAGCTTTTCTTCTGTCTGTAACCGGTTGATTTCATCTACAAGGACGATAGCGTTTTTGACCATCATGCCGATCAGCCCCAGTATGCCTATGATGGCCATGAATGTCAACGGTTGACCGCTTAGCAGCAGCGAAGGTGTGATGCCGCAGAAAACGAACGGGAAACAAATCAGGATGAGAATGACCTTACGCCAACTGTTGAAAAGCAATAGCAGAATACCTAAAATGAAGAAGATGGTAATCGGAACGAATTTCATCAGATTGCTGATGGCTTCGCCTTGTAGTTCTCCTTCTCCAACCCAGCGCATAGTATAACCTTTTGGCAACGGAATAGCTTCGATTTCGTCTTTAATCGATGAGACGACTTTGGCCGGTGTGGCGTCGTCGCAATAGGGATTAGGGTCGCATTCTGCTTCTATGACACGTCGTCCGTTGAGTCGTAAAACGACATCTTCGTCCCAATCAAGCCGCAGGTCGCTGACGATGTTTCCGAGAGGCGTGGAGCGGAAAACTTTATCCTGTAATTCGCTCATTGGCTTTCCACCTGCGAGAACTCTTTGCAGATCTTCATTCGATAAATGGACGTTCATCATGCTCCAGACAGGAATGTCGTTGAGGTTGACGATTCTGCTGCCGTCGTCATTGCGTACCTGTAAATTGAGCATGATCATTCTATCCTGTTCATTCAGTACGCCAACCGGCATACCGTCTGTTGCAGCAAGGAAGGCGTTTGCCACGTCACTGCGTCCGATACCGGAGCGAATGGCATCCTGTTGGATATATTCCGCTACGAGAGCTTTACCGGTCGGTTTCCAGTTGTTTTGCACCGAATAGGTATCAACATAAGGTGAGCGGCGCATGATGGCCTCGGCTTTGGCACTCAAGCTGCGCAGGACGGCGGGATCGGGGCCTGCAAACTCCACTTCGACGGTGTGACTCGTTGAGATTGAGAAATTGTATTTGCGGATACGGATGTAGGCGTCGGGATATTCTTTGCGCAACTGTTGACGGACAATGGGTATTTGTTTTACGACGGTTTCATAGTCTTTGCAGTCAACCATCAGCTCGCCGTAACAGTCACCGCCTGATGTCATCGGACGTACGAGGCAATAGTGAGCCGGTGCATTGCCCTGACTGGCAGCTACACGTTCTATATCGGGATTTTCCGTAAGCCGGTCGCTCATTTGCAGTAGGCGGTCGCGCACTTTGTCTGCATCAGTTGCAGACGGAAAGAAACATTCGACAACAAATTGTTTATAGTCGAAATCAGGAAAAAATAAGTTTTTGACACGTGTCATGCCGAAGATGCAGATTGCAAGCAAGCAGAATGCCGCTGTAATGGTTGTGCGTTTGTGACCGATAAGGACGGCTATTGAATGGCGCACAAAACGGTGGGCCGGCGAATTCATTATACCGGTTGGTTGCCCGTTGTTCCTTTTTTCGCGGATTGGCAGCCAAGATTTTGCGCAGACCGGAATTTGTATCAAAGCCAATACCCAGCTGGCAAGAAGGCTGACACATAAGACTAAAAACAGGTCGCCGGCATATTCTCCCGCCGAATCGGGAGAAAGATAGACACAGAGGAAGGTCGAAGCTGCGATAACCGTCGCTCCCAATAAGGGCATGGCTGTGTTGCGGCCTATACGGTACAGATATGTTTTAGGTGGCAGGCATCGTTTCTTGTCAATCAAGATGCCGTCCATTATCACTACTGCATTATCGACAAGCATACCCATTGCTACTATGAACGCACCGAGCGAGATACGCTGTAATGTTGTGCCGCATGTAAGTAAGATAGGGAATGATATGGCGACTGTAAGCACCAATCCGAAGCCGATAATCAGTCCGCTACGGAAACCCATGGTGAAGACAAGTACGAGGATGACGATGGCGACTGATTCGACAAGGTTCCACATGAAGGATGAAATCGCGTCCTGTACTTTATCAGGTTGGAAAAATATCTTTTCTGTTTGAAATCCGATTGGGAGCTGTTGCATGACTTCTGCCAGTTTCGCATCTACAGCTTTTCCTACGTCAGGAACGATGGCCGAAGTTTCCATTGCCACACAGATGGCTAATGCGGGTTGACCATTAAGGAAAAAGCCATTGCGTTGCGGTTCAGCATAGTTCCTTTCTACGCGGGCGATATCGCCGATACGGATATATTTGCCGTCAAGAGTCTGGATCATCAGATTGCGGATGTCTTCTTCATCCTTGACCGCTGAATCTACATAGAGCGAAATCCTTTCGCCATTGTTGAGGGACTTTCCGGCATCGACGGTTTCACCGGCAGCTTGCAGTGCGGACATGATTTGCGTTGGGATGATGCCGTTACGTGCAATTTGTTCTTTCGACAAGATTATGTTGATTGTTTCATCGCGATTGCCAACGATGTTTATACGCTTGACACCTTTTACATCGAGTAACTCACGTCGGATGAGTTTTGCGTACTTATACATTTCCGGATAATCGTAGCCATCAGCTGTAAGGGCATAAAAAATGCCGTAAACATCCATCATGTCATCAATGATGACCGGATCATAGCACCCTCGGGGCAAACGCTTGGCTGCGTCATTTACTTTACGGCGCAACAAGTCGAAATGCTGTTCCAAATCTCTGGAAAGTACTGTCATCTGGAATTCAACTGTAAATATGGCTGTTCCGCGTTGACATTCGGTTTTTACTTTCTTGACGTTGGGTAATGCCCGGAGTTCATCTTCCATCATTTGGGCTACTTCCAGTTCTATTTGGTGTGCACTGGCTCCCGGCCATGGAACAACAATCATTGCCTGTTTGACTGATACCGCAGGGTCTTCCAATTTAGGCATTTGTATGAACGAAAGAGTGCCGGCAATCAGTATTGCGGCCATGAATGACCAGAAAATCACAGGCCTGCGCATGAAAAACTCGGTTATTTTCATTATAGCAGTCCTCCTACGTTTGTTTTGTTTGGCATTTCAATGACGTGTACTTTTTCTCCTTCCTGTAAGACATTTACACCGGCACGTACGATTTGTTCCTTACCTGTCAGGCCTTTGAGAACTACAGCACGGCCTTCTGAGTCGATATTGTCAAGCTCAACAGGCCGTTTGGAAACAGTGGAATCGGATTCAAATATCCATACGCAGGTTTTCCCATTGTCTTGGAAAACGGTACAGAGTGGCAAAGTGTATTTTACTGAAGAAACGGTATCTTCCACATGGATACTGACTTCAACATTCATACCTGCGGTCAAGCAGTTGTCGGGGTGGTTGGAAAAGGATAGCCGCAGTTGATATAATTGGTTGCCGTCAGCTTTTGGCGTAAGACTTAATAACTTCATCGGATAGTTTGTTTCAGCACCTGAGATCCTGCAAAAATAGTCGGTACAATGATTGCGTAACCTATATTGTCCGACAGGAATATCGGCTACAACTTCCATGTGTGATACATCCAATAAGGTGAACATGGCAGTGCCTGCGTCTACCATTTCGGCTGGTGAGAAATTTATACTTTGAATATAACCGTCTATGGGGGCATACAACTTAGTATAATTGAGCTTGTTCTTGTTTACTTGTAGCTGCACGCCCAACTGTTTTAACCCGGCAATGGCTTTCTCATAATCGTTAGCCGATATACTTTGTTGCTGAAAAAGACGGGTTGTGCGTTCTACTTCAGATTTTAACTGGTCGTATTGTATTTGTAATGCCTCGACTCCCAACTGGTAGTCTGTAGCATCCAAAGTAGCAAGTAATTGGCCTTTGCGGACGTAATCACCTTCTTTAACATTAATATGTTTGATTTGTCCAGCTGTCTTGAATGCCAGATTGATATTATGTGCTTCGCGTACGATACCGGAATAGTTTTTTACGATTGTTGTCGTTTGTAATTCAGGAGTGGTCAATTCAACACTTCGTACTTCAGGACGTTTTTGTGATGAATCGCCGCAAGCACAAAGCATGCCGATGATAAAGACCATTGGGATAAGTTGCTTCATATTGATTTTTATTATTTTGGGTTACTCTTCGATGTTAATGCAAAGTTCCTGTATAATTTAATGTGTGGTATCATCTAATAGAATAGAAAATTGTTCAAATGGATGATATTATGTAATAATATTAAGTGAAAAAACTATTTTTGTACATCAAAAAGTTGAATCTTCAGACTATGAAAAGAACGTATTCGGATATAGACTTAATTCGTTTGTCTGTGCAGGATGGGGCTGTTTGTTTGGATAAACAGTTTATTTTACTTGATAATTTTGATGATGCGGTTAGGCAAAATGATGCTGAGACTTTTTTTGCCAATCACCCGGTTAAAATATCCTTTGTGACAGTGATATTCTGTTTATCAGGTTGCATAAAATTTCAGATTAATCTGCAAAATTTTGAACTTCATTCCAATGATATTCTGATTGTTCAGAAAGGAACCATAGGAGAATATTGTGGCATGAGTAATGGTACACGAATGGCCGTAATGGCTTTTATGCCTGAATATTTTCAGATTACTAACCAGATAGAGGCTACGATGTCATTACAGCGCCAGCTGTATGTTTCGCCGTTATGCCATCTAAGGCAGGAAGAATTTGAGGAGTGTATGACGATTTATCGTTTGATGAAGGCGAAGACAAAGCAAAAATATACTCCATTTCGTAAAGGGGCGTTGTATGGGTACGTTCAGGTGCTTATTTATAATGCTTATAGTTACTTGGTTGCTGCAGAGGTGGAAGAACGGAAGCCGAAAGAGAGGACCGGTAGGAAGCAGGAATTGTACAATCGTTTTATAAAGGAAGTGCAGAAAAGTTATACTAAAGAACGTAGTATCTCCTATTATGCAAATGAGTTGTGTGTAACTCCTAAATATTTGTCACAAGTGATTCATACTGTAAGTGGTCGTTTTGCAGGTGACTGGATTACCGACTTTGTTATTCTTGAAGCGAAAGCTTTGCTGAAAAGCCGAAAATATACTGTACAGCAGGTAGCTGACATGTTACATTTTGCCAACCAATCTTTTTTTGGCGTTTATTTTAAAAAGGCTGTAGGC
This sequence comes from uncultured Prevotellaceae bacterium, assembly GCA_949299545.1. Lineage (GTDB taxonomy): Bacteria > Bacteroidota > Bacteroidia > Bacteroidales > Bacteroidaceae > Paraprevotella. The sequence continues at coordinate 11,469 of CASGAM010000007.1, forward strand.
TGCTCTCCAAAAGCATATCAGGAGGAGGAACGATGGTAATAGTTTGTGAAGGAATGCCTGCTGAGTTGTTTCTTATATAGGAACATATACTATTTTCTTTGTCAGAAAATATGGTTCGTCGAAGAGTTCTTTTATTTCCATAACATTTGCTTTTTTCTTGACAGGTATTATTTCGTGTTCGAGTTCACCGCCTTTCAAACAGATCAATCCGTTAGGTAACGCGTTGTGTTGCTCCTTAGCGATATTCTTACGGACGATGTTTATGAGTTCAATCAGTGGCATGACGGCACGACTTACTACAAAGTCAAATTTTTCTTTTTCTTCTTCAGCCCGGCAGTGGCGGAAAGTTACATTTTGTAATCCGATTGCACCGGCTATTTCTGTACAGACTTTTATTTTTTTTCCAATGCTGTCTATTAAATGGAATTGACATTGTGGGAACATGATGGCTAACGGTATGCCGGGAAAACCTCCGCCAGTGCCGAGATCCATGATGCGCGTGCCGTCTTTGAATTTGATATATTGTGCGATGGCTAGAGAATGGAGAATATGATGTTCATAAAGGTTGTCGATATCTTTTCTTGAAATGACATTGATTTTTGCGTTCCAATCGTGATATAGTTCATCAAGGGCGGCAAACTGGCGCAGTTGTTCACTAGAGAGTTGTTTAAAGTATTTTGTAATAAATTCCATAGTTTACGATTTATTTGTTGTGATCTTACAAGTCAGTTTTAATATTGAGTATGTCTTCCATTTTATTGTATGGTATTTCCAGTTCAATGGCGCCGTAGCTTACTGGAGCAATTTCATAAGGATTGTATATAAATACCATTGCTTTGCGGAGTGCCAAAATTTGTCGTGGGACAAATAGTGAGGTGTATTTTAATATGCCTTTTTGGGGTAGTTCTCTGTACGGGCAACCAAAGTGTTCTTGCAATGCTTCTGTCAATAGTTCCAATAGTTGTGGGGTGCTGCCGGGCTTGAAGAAATCTTCTTGAGTTAAAACTTCGCCTGTCCGTGGGTTGAAATTCAGGCAGATGTAACGGCTGACGCTGTTAATGCCGCCTTCGTAGTTTTTGACGCAAGTCTTATAGCATAGGCAGTTTTTATAGCCGAATGAATATTCCCCTTTAATATGGTATGAATAATTGTACCAATCAGTTATCATGCTGCCGGATCGTTCGTTGGCGTAAATGGAGGCCAAACGCGAATGATATCGTGAAAGCCTCTCGGAGCAGAATGAATCGGCTGCGGCTTGTAGGTCATTTGTATGTTGTCCGAAAACGGCTGCGGCAATGGCACAATTAATTTTTGTTGCAGCCTGAAACGGTTCGACCACTTTTTCCATGCCAATTTTCACTTTGCATTGCGGCGCTCCGACGTCTTCTGTGAGGGTTGTTGAATCAGTCGATTCCACATTCTCGAATTTCAGACCATAAGGATTGGTTGTGCTATGGTCGCATGATGTGGCGGAAAGCATCATAGATAACACAGGTATTATTATGATGGAATGTTTCATGTCAATGTATTTGAGCTTCTAGTGCAAAGTTAGGTAAAAAAAAGGACTATGCGGCTTGCTATGGTTCTTTTATGAGTATTTTTTAGGATAGCGCAGTAAAATACTAAACAGGGCACATAGCCCCATCAGGAACGGATAATAGAGGTGCGGCATGATGTCGATGGGGTTAAGTGCTGCTAATCCGGCTGCCATCAGCATTTGCGCACCATAAGGAATAAGTCCTTGCGTAAAGCAAGAGAACGTATCTAATATACTGGCACTTTTCCGCTTGTCAACTCCGTAACGTTCTGCAATGTCGTTGGCCAATGGTCCTACGGTGATTATCGCAACCGTGTTGTTGGCGGTACAGAGGTTGATCATGCTGACGAGGGCAGCGATACTCAACTCGGCGGCACGTTTTGTGTGGATGTAGGCTGTAAGTAGTTTTAGCAGATAGTCAATGCCGCCATTATGGCGGATGATTTCCATTAAACCGCCGGCGAGCATAGTGATAATGATGAGTTCACCCATGCCGGCAATGCCTGTCCCCATGGCATTGAACCAGCCGTATATATCATAACTGCCGGTCAACATGCCAATGACACCTGCCATTACGAGTCCTATGACAATCACTACTACAACGTTTAAGCCAATGACTGCTGCTATAAGAACTACTAAATAGGGTAGTATCTTTATCCAATTTATGTCGGGAATTGTTTGAGGTGCTTGAATATGTACTCCCATTAAGATGTAAAGCATGAATGTCACGGCGGCAGCCGGTATGACGATTTGAGAGTTGACCTTGAACTTGTCGCTTAATTTGCATCCTTGTGTACGGGTGGCTGTGATAGTGGTGTCGGATATGAATGAAAGGTTGTCTCCAAAAAAAGATCCGCCAACAACGATGGCTACCAACTGTGCCGTTTCTGCATGTGTCTCTGATGCGATGCCTGCTGCAAGAGGTGTAAGCGCCACGATGGTGCCTACTGACGTTCCAATGGACAGCGAAATAAAACAGGCTGCAATGAACAGACCGCCTAACAACAGATTGTCAGGTAGTAGTTTTAACGTAAGGTTGACGGTTTCATCAATCGCTCCCATGGATTTTGCCGAAGCGGCGAATGCACCGGCTAATATGAAAATCCAAATCATCAGCATCAGGTTAGGTTTGCCCGCGCCTTTGGAAAAAAGAGTAATGCGCTTATCTACCGGTAAATCCTTTGTAATGGCGATGCCATAGATTGATGCCGCGGTGAACGCAACCGTGATGGGGATTTTGTAAAAGTCGCCGGCGGCAATACTTAGTCCAAGGTAAATGATGATGAATAATAGTAGTGGGCTCAATGCCACTATTCCTTTATAATCAAATATCATGCCTGTTTTCATCGTATGAATAAAAATGATGGTTTTCGGCTGTCAATAGTTCAAGCGGAATGTAATTATATCGTTCAACGGCATGTTTCATGATGAGGTGTTCGGTCAGAGAACGGATACATCCATAGCCCTGACGCCAAGGATGCTGGGCGATGATGAATTCGATACCACCATTTTGCAGGCTTGCGACGTTGCGTTCCAACATATCATATCCCAGGAGATGGATGCCGGACAGTCCATGCCGTTGTATATACTCTCCCAGAATATAAGCTCTTGAGCTGAAGGTGATGCAGTGGCGCACGTTTAAGTGTTCAGAGAAGAAGGTGTCAAGTGCCATCTCATAATCTTCATCTGCAGACAGCGTCAGTGGTAGTTCTGTTATTGTACAGTTGGGATAATGGTTGGCGATGTATTGTTTGAATCCGGTCTCACGTAATTGCTGTTGATGCGAAGCTACGCGGCCATTGTGTATCAGTTTCATTAATAAGATTTCTGATGTGGGGTTCGCTGATGACATCAGGATATGGCCGGCGAAGTGTCCGCTGCGGAGTGCGTCTTGCCCATAGTATGTAATGGCTTTGCGGTCCGGCAAGTCATTGTCTAAAAAAACGTAGGGGATGCCGTTTTTCTCAAGTTCCGTATAAAGTTGAGAATCGGAGTTCTCGGCTTGTGGTACGATGACAACTCCGTCTGGTTCATTTTCCATGACTGAACGTCCACATTCGTTGAAAGAGGACAAGTCGAACTGGTTATAATAATGTATTTGAAGCGAGAGCTTAAAAACGCTACCATTGGCAATGGCCTGTTCAATGCCTTTTTCAACCTCGTTCCAATAACTGTTATCGCCATGTTGGGGTATCAGGCAATGATAAGCATGTTTCTTTTTTGATGCCAAGATGCTGGCAAACATATTAGGTTGGTAGTTGATTTCCTTGAGAACATCTTCGACTTTTTTACGGGATTTGGCTGATACGTTCGGGCGGTTGTGTAACACACGGTCCACTGTACCGATGGAAACACCGGCACGTTCTGCTATATCTATAATCCTGATGTTTTCAGTAGAATGGGGTTCTGCCATGGTAAAGAATGAATCATTTTAATGCGAAGATACGTTTTTTCTTTATACAGACAGGTCGTCAGTATAAAAAACTATTTTTAGATAACATTTTTTTTCTAAAGAATATGTAGGTGATGAAAACTATTTTGTACTTTTGCAAAGTCGGAAATATAAATTGTTAACGTTAACAGTAACATAAAATCAAAATTATGGGAAAAATAGTAACGATGGGAGAGATTATGCTCCGCTTGTCTACACCAGGACAGTCACGTTTCATTCAGACAGATACTTTTGATATTAATTATGGTGGTGGTGAGGCTAATGTGGCCGTCAGTTGTGCCAATTACGGCCATGAGGCTTATTTTGTATCTAAGTTGCCGAAGCACGAAATAGGTCAGGCTGCTGTCAACGCGCTGCGTCGTTATGGTGTCAAGACAGACTATATCACCCGTGGCGGAAACCGTGTGGGTATATATTATCTTGAAACCGGTGCTTCGATGCGTCCGTCAAAGGTTATTTATGACCGTGCCGGATCGGCCATAGCAGAAGCGAAGCCGGAAGATTTTGATTTTGATGCTATTATGGAAGGTGCTGATTGGTTTCACTGGAGTGGCATTACGCCGGCCATTTCAGACGGAAGTGCTGAGTGTTTGCGCTTGGCGTGTGTCGCGGCCAAAAAGCATGGCGTGACGGTTTCTTGTGATTTGAACTTCCGTAAGAAACTGTGGACTTCTGAAAAAGCCCAGAGCATCATGAAGCCTTTAATGCAATATGTCGATGTATGTATCGGTAATGAGGAAGATGCTGAACTGTGTCTGGGCTTCAAACCGGATGCAGATGTAGAAAGCGGCAGCACGGATGCTGAAGGTTACAAAGGTATTTTCAAAGGCATGATGGAGACATTCGGTTTTAAATATGTCATTTCCACTTTGCGCGAGTCCATATCAGCCACACACAATGGTTGGAAGGCTATGATATACAATGGTAGTGAATTTTACGTGTCAAAGCATTATGACATTGATCCGATTATTGACCGTGTCGGTGGTGGTGATTCGTTCTCTGGCGGTGTGATTCATGGCTTGTTGACAATGAAAAACCAGGCTGATGCTTTGGAATTTGCCGTAGCTGCTTCAGCTCTTAAACATACTATCCCTGGGGATTTCAATCTCGTTTCAGCCGATGAAGTGGCTGCCCTTGCCGGTGGTTCGGCCAATGGAAGGGTTCAGAGATAAAGATTGACGGATAGTTTTTAAACATAGTGTAGTCATATATTAAAAATTGAGATACAGTAATGGCTAAGTTTGATAAAATTGCAGTCATGCAGAAAATCGGTGAGACTGGAATGGTGCCGGTTTTCTATCATAAAAATGCCGAAGTGGCTAAGAAAGTTATCAAGGCTTGTTATGATGGGGGCGTCCGTGCTTTCGAGTTTACCAACCGTGGCGATTTTGCACAGGAAGTTTTTGCCGAGTGTGTTAAATTTGCAGACAAAGAATGTCCCGAGTTGGCATTGGGTATAGGATCTGTTGTTGATGCACCGACCGCGGCGCTTTATATCCAGTTGGGTGCTTGCTTTGTTGTCGGCCCGCTTTTCAATCCTGAGATTGCTCCGGTATGTAACCGCCGTTTGATTCCTTACTGTCCGGGATGTGGTACTGTTTCTGAAATCGGTAAAGCACAGGAATTAGGTTGCGACTTATGTAAGGTATTTCCAGGTGATGTTTATGGTCCGGCCTTTGTCAAAGGTATGATGGCACCATGTCCGTGGTCAAAGATAATGGTGACAGGCGGTGTCGCCCCTACAAAAGAGAACCTTACGTCATGGATAAAAGCAGGTGTCTATTGTGTGGGTATGGGTTCAAAACTTTTCCCAAAAGAAGAAGTCGCCGCCGAAAACTGGCAATATATCACTGACAAGTGTAAAGAAGCGTTAGGATATATAGCTGAGGCGCGCAAGAAGTAAAGACGACTGAATAGTTGTCTCATATCAACCGACACCTTTTTCGTGGAGTGTTATTAATTTCTCCTATTGTCGGATAAATCAGAACGGAAAGTGTCTTATATATAGTGCGAAGGCTAAGTGACTGTGGAAGATTACATCCCGGTTGCTTGGCTTTTTTACTGTATTTTTTCTTGTTCAGGGCGAAGTATCGAATATTTTCATTAAACGTGTCAAACCGCTGTAGTTGTTTGACAATTATATCATCTAAAATTCGTATCTTTGCGTGGACTAATATTATCTATATAAGAATGAAGCATATCAGAAACTTCTGTATCATTGCACATATCGATCACGGAAAGTCAACTTTGGCTGACCGTTTACTTGAATATACCAATACCATCAAGGTGACCGAAGGTCAAATGTTGGATGACATGGAACTTGAGAAGGAGCGTGGTATCACTATCAAAAGTCACGCCATCCAGATGGACTACGTCCTTGATGGCGAGAAATACACGTTAAATTTAATTGATACGCCGGGACATGTCGACTTTTCTTATGAAGTGTCCCGCTCGATAGCTGCTTGTGAAGGAGCCCTTTTGGTGGTTGATGCCACACAGGGCGTACAGGCACAGACTATTTCCAACCTTTACATGGCCATCGACCATAATCTGGAGATTATACCCGTTATCAACAAATGCGACATGGTAAATGCCATGCCGGAAGAAGTTGAAGATGAAATAATCGACTTGTTAGGTTGTAAACGTGAAGAGATTATACGTGCGTCCGGTAAAACAGGTGAGGGGGTAGATGAAATCCTCAGGGCTGTTGTAGAACGTATTCCTTGTCCCGTCGGCGATGAAAACGCGCCTTTGCAGGCTTTAATTTTTGATTCCGTGTTTAATTCATTCCGTGGTATCATTGCATATTTTAAGATTGTCAACGGCAGTTTGAAAACCGGTGACGAAGTGAAATTCATCAATACCTTGAAAGATTACACGGCAGATGAAATAGGCGTTTTGAAGATGGAACTTTCACCGCGCAAGGAATTGCATTGCGGCGATGTGGGGTATATTGTTTCCGGAATCAAAACGGCTACCGAGGTGAAGGTGGGAGATACGATTACGCATGTGAACCGCCCTTGTGAAAAAGCCATTGCCGGATTTGAGGAGGTCAAACCAATGGTGTTTGCAGGTGTTTATCCCATAGAAACCGAGGATTTTGAGAACCTGCGCGCATCCCTGGAAAAATTGCAGCTCAACGATGCTTCGCTGACATTCCAGCCCGAATCGTCAGTAGCTTTGGGATTTGGTTTCCGCTGCGGCTTTTTGGGCTTGCTGCACATGGAGATAGTACAGGAGCGCCTTGATAGGGAGTTTAATATGGATGTTATCACAACCGTACCGAATGTATCCTATCTTGTATATGACAAACATGGCGGCGTGAAAGAAGTACATAATCCGGCAGGAATGCCGGACGTTACGTTGATTGACCATATTGAGGAACCATACATAAAAGCCTCTATCATCACGACATCCACTTATATTGGTCCTATCATGTCGCTTTGTCTCGGCAAGCGTGGCGAACTGCTCAAGCAGGAATATATCAGCGGCAACCGTGTGGAACTTCATTATTCTTTGCCTTTGGGTGAGATCGTGATTGATTTCTATGACAAGCTCAAAAGCATATCGAAAGGTTATGCGTCGTTTGATTACCATCAAGATGGCTTCCGACCTTCAAAACTTGTCAAGTTAGATATCTTGCTTAATGGTGAACCGGTGGATGCCTTGTCTACATTGACGCATGTCGACAACGCTGTTACATTCGGTCGCCGTATGTGTGAAAAGTTGAAAGAACTCCTGCCGAGACAACAGTTTGATATTGCCATTCAGGCTGCCATCGGTGCCAAAATCATCGCGCGTGAGACGGTTAAACAGGTCCGTAAGGATGTTACGGCCAAGTGTTATGGCGGTGATGTCAGCCGAAAACGGAAATTGCTTGAGAAACAGAAGCGGGGAAAAAAGCGTATGAAGCAGATCGGCAATGTGGAGGTGCCGCAAAAAGCATTCCTTGCCGTACTTAAATTAGATTAAACCAAGTATTATATGGAAAACAAAAGGGACGTGGCGCGTGAAATAGCGCGTATTTATAGCCGAATGTCACCCAGTGGGATTGAGGCTCTGTCTGAAATCCTCGTTCCCTTCAGGTATGCGAAGGGTGATGTCGTATTGCCCGAAGGCGAGACCTGCCGTCACATGTATTTTGTAGAACATGGAATGGTGAGACAATATTATTATAAGGGGGGGCGCGATGTCACGGAACATTTCTCTTATGAGGGCCGGATTGTTGTGTGCATCGAGAGCTTTCTTAAGCAGGAACCATCCCGGCTTATTGTCGAGGCATTGGAGAATAGCCGTTTGTACGGCATCCCTTATGACGCGTTGCATGAATTGGCAGATAAAAACAAGGAGATAGAGGTGTTGTTCCGTAAAATCATGGAACATGCGCTTATCAGCTCTCAGGTTTACGCCGACAGCCAGCGTTTCGAGAATGCCACGGAACGTTATCTGCGTTTGCTGAACACAAAGCCCGAAATACTTTTGCGGGCTCCCATGGTACATGTGGCTTCCTATTTGCAAATGTCGCCTGAGACACTGAGCCGCGTCAGGGCTGCTCATTTGGAAGAAGCCAAGCGGGAACGAAACGGCGAACCGTCAGAAGGCAGTCAGGCGCAGGCCTGAAGGTATTTGCATACTGAGGCCATGTGGTTTGGAATGTAGCCTCGTGTTTAGACTGGATAAGCATTAACCTTTAATTTCGATAGATGTCATGCAATCAATTAAGTTCGTCAGATACTTGTTTTTAGGTATGCTTTTGGGCATACACTGTCAGGTTCGCGCCGCCGGTTCAGCCGCCGGTACTTTGTTAACAGTTTCCGAGAATGTCGCCGGTTTGACAGAACCTGAAAATCCGTTGAAAGGATTCTGGAGAAATACATGGCTTTGCCGTAAGAAAGACCGGCAAAGTATTCAGACACCATACGTTCATTACAAATATTATGGCGATGATGACATGATTTCTTTTACAGTCAGGTATGATGATAGAGGCGATATGAATTTGACCTTTCAGGGACGTTACATGACGTACCGTTATCTTTCTGAGTCGGCCATTGAAGAAGCCAGGGAAGAGCAGGAAATCGAGATGCAGGACAATGACCATTTCAAACTGACATGGATAGATTGGGCAACGCCATTAGAGACGGTTTTTGAAGAAGGGTGGGAACGGACGACGTTGCCCCAAAAACTGGCACGTGCATGGGCTGAAGCATACCATGGCGCGAAGGACAGTAAATTTGCCGGTTGCTGGAAACTGAAGGCGGTGCGCAATCCTTCTACAGAAGAAATGGTGTCCGTAAATTATAAATACTATAAGTTGTATGGCGGCGATTGCTTTTTTACCTTTGTCAGTCAGAAAAACGGGTCGGCAAAGACAAGTTTCTCCGGCAAGTTAGGAACTTTCAGGGTGTTTTCCGACTATCTTATTGAAGAGCGTGGAGGTCATAACGGCGTTAGGTGGTTTGACGACAATAATTTTGAAATGACGTGGTTTGACGGGAAAAACGCCAGGATTGAATTATGGGAGAGGGTTGCGTTCCCTTCCGAATACAGCCGCATCCTTGAACCGTTCGACAAATACGTTATGGAAGTATTTACTACGGATGAAAACCCCGTTGAGCAACACACTTCGGAAGTTGTAGAGCAGCCTGACATCTTACCCCAGTATCCGGGCGGTCTTAATAATTTGATGCGTTACCTTTCCCAAAACATTATTTATCCTGAATCCTGTAAAAAAGAAAAGATTGAAGGCCATGTCATTGTGTCTTTTGTCGTCGGAAAGGATGGCAAGGCAACAGATTTCAGCATTGTTAAAAGTCCGGACGAACGTTTGGGGCAGGAAGCGGTTCGCGTGCTAAATGGGATGTCGCGTTGGAGTCCCGGACGGAAAGATGGAGAATGTGTGCCTGTTAAAATGACGCTGCCTGTTTTCTTTAGGCTAAATGGTGATAATCAGGACAAGAAATAAATTTTGAGGAGATGTCGTGACAAACCAGAATTAATAAAACTGAACTTGAAAGACTGAAACCTGACATTCCCATTGATACAAAAAGGGTCGTATCATTACCTCCAACATGGAGTGTGATACGGCCCTTTTTGTATTTATCCCGTATAATTTGTAATATTGGGATTCCATATTAGTCCCGGCTTCTTCTGTTTATGTGAGGAAGTGGCTTATTGTCAGCATTCTACATCCGATAACTTTGTGGTAAGAATACAGCCGGCCGCAACCTCGCCACAGCGACCGCTTGCAGCAAAATTTGCGACCTGTCGCTTCTACAAGGCGACCGCACGCAGCAAATGCTGCGACCGCTTGCTTTTTTAGGGGTATCACGACCTGTCGCCCGGACACAATTTTGCGTCGTTCAATGTTTAACGCATTGGCCTTCGATATGGGGCTTTAGATGAGGAGGCCGACAGAAAGAAGAATGCCAAAGAAGAGCATGTTACGGGCAGTTTGTCCCAGTACACGGTTGAGTGCCGTGCCACGCTTGATGGTTATCATGTATTTCCATGTCAGGATATGCGGGAAAAGGTAAATCATCGGGAGTATGGCGCCGGCACGGTGCCCGTCGAACCATAAGATCTGGCAGAGAACGACAGCTGCAATGCCTATCCATAAATACAGTCTCTCGGTGCCTTTCTCGCCTAATTTAACGGCTAAAGTCATTTTGCCGCATTTGGCATCTGTTTCACGGTCACGGTAATTGTTTACGACCAGGAGTGTGTCAATGGCCAATCCGCAGGCGAGAGACAGCGTAAAGGCGACCCAACTGAACGTATGCACTTGTATAAAGTAAGTGGCGCAAACAGGTATGATGCCAAAGAATATCAGCACAAGTATGTCCCCCAATCCCTTACGTGCCATGAGTGTTGTATAGAGGAAGCAGAAAACGACACAAACCATGCCGATAAGAATCATGGCATGGCCGCCATAATAGACGAGCGGCAGGCCGGTAATACATGCCAGGGCGGTAATGGCTAATATGCCTTTCCGCATGACGGGTACGGTTATCCAGCCTTGTGCGCAGGCTCGTTTCGGTCCGACGCGTTGTGTATTGTCAATACCGTTCTTAAAGTCATAATAATCGTTGATGAGATTTGCATCGATTTGCATCAGAAAGGCAAAAACGAAGCAGAGTAGGGCCGGAACGAACTGTATGTGACTGTCTGTTGAAGCCATGGAAAGTCCGACCAATACCGGTGACGCTGCACCGGCCAGTGTTTTGGGGCGGGCTGCTAAAGTCCATGCTTTCAATGAGTTTGTTTTAACGCTTGTTGTCATATAGTATAATGATGTTCGTGATTAGAATTGATAATGACGTTTTATGGTGTAAATATAAGGTTTTCTTGGTGTAATTCTATGTGCTATCGGTAATAACTTTGTGTTTTCCCGGTTGTGGCTGTGTTTTTTACGTACTTTTCGGTTTGCATTGTAGTGTATGTACAATGGTGTTATTACTCCCATAGTTCTATGTTTTTCCTGATTTCCGGTGGCAAAGATGATTTGTGGAAAACCGGGTCGGATTGTTTCTTTTTTTGTAAGACATAATCTTTCAGAAGGGTAAATGCGACCGGTGCCAACCTGATAATCGCCAGGAGATTGCACAAAGTCATCAAGGCCATCATAAGGTCGGCCAGACTCCATGCGATGCGTAGCGTGGTAAGTGCCCCGAACATTACAAAGGCGGCTACAGATAACCGGTAGAGGAGAATGTATATACGTCGTTTGGTAATGAAATGGATGTTGGCTTCTCCGTAATAATAATTGCCCAGGATACTGCTGAAGGCGAAAAAGAAGATGGCTATGGCCACGAATATTTCTCCTATGCTGCCTACTTCATTGGTGAGGGCTTGTTGCGTGAGTTGCACGCCGTCGAGGGTTCCGTCAAGTGGCGCACCGCTGAACAGTATGATGAAGGCGGTGCAGGTGCAGATCAGCAAAGTGTCGGTGAAGACTCCCAGTGCCTGAATCAGTCCTTGTTTGACGGGGTGGGATACGCTTGCGGTGGCAGCCGCGTTGGGCGCGGAACCCATGCCGGCTTCGTTGCTGAACAACCCTCTTTTGATACCTTGCATGACAGCCATGCCGACACCGCCGCCAAAAACCTGTTCCCAGCCGAAGGCGTGTGATATGATGAGACGGATGACGTGCGGCAGTTCGGAGATACGCATGGCCACGATGATTAAAGCAAGAAGGATATATCCCAACGCCATGACCGGTACGATGATGCTGCTCACCTTGGCTATGCGGTGTACGCCGCCAAAAATGATGATTAGTGTTACGGCGGTTAATGCGGTGCCTGCGTAAAGCGGATTCCATCCGAATGCTTTTGACAGAGCCTCACAGATGGTGTTGCTTTGCACCGAGTTGAAGGCAAAGCCAAACGTCAGTGTAATAAGGATGGCAAATGTAATGCTCATCCAACGGCTGTTCAGCCCTTTTCTCATGTAGTAGGCCGGACCGCCGACGTATGCTTTATCATGCCGGGTCTTATACAGTTGTGCCAACGTGCTTTCAACGAACGCGCTGCTTGCACCCAGCAAGGCAATGAGCCACATCCAAAAGACTGCGCCGGGCCCGCCTATCGCAATGGCAGAGGCTACTCCGGCCAAGTTGCCCGTGCCTACACGGCTGGCGAGCGAGATGGTAAAAGCCTGGAATGAAGATATATGATGATGCCCGCCGTCGCCGTCCTTGTCTTCATCTTTTGCGCCGGAGTCTCCGAGCAGGCGTACCATTTCTTTAAAAAGTCGGAATTGCACGAACCGGCTGCGGAAAGTAAAATATACGGCACATCCTATAAGTACGATAATCAGGATATATCCCCATAGGATATTGTTGATGAAGTCAAGCATAATTGGTTCAGACGGGTTAGGTTGTTATGGTGGTGTTTAACGACGTTTGTTGCGGTTTTTTGTTTCGTGACGGTTTCTTGGCGGTTTGGCGTCTTGTTTTGTTACCGGGATTCTTGTTCTTCCGGTTGTTTTCGTGTACGGAGAACCGAAAAGTCGTGCTATGAGGTCGCTCCTTTGGATACGTTGCAATTCTTTCCTTATTTCGGACTGGCATTCAGGCTTATACCAAAAGAAAAACATACGTTGTGCCAACTTTTCTTGTGGTGTCCTGGCACTGAAGACTTTTTCGAGCGTATAAGGGTGGTAACCGGTAGCCCAAGTCTCGGTGCTGACCGTCATGGGGGTAGGAGTGAAATCCTGTACCTGCTCGAGTTGGAAATCTAAGGCTTTGGTTTGTACTGCCAGCTCAGCCATGTCCTCTTCAGTACAACCCGGATGACTGCTGATGAAGTAGGGGATGATTTGTTGACGAAGCTGTTCTTCGTGATTGATTCGGTCGAATATGAGTTTAAATTCCCGGAACTGGCTGAACGACGGTTTCCTCATCAGGTACAACACCTTGTCGCTGGTATGTTCGGGTGCAACCTTTAGCCGTCCGCTGACATGCCGGGTAATAAGCTCCCTTGTGTATTGCGCGTTGGCACGGTTGGTATGTTCGTCCTTGCTGTCATGCAATAACAGGTCATAACGTATGCCGCTCCCGATAAAACTTTTCCTTATACCTGGCAAAGCGTCTACGGCATGATAGATGTCAAGCAGTGGCGAATGGTCGGTATTGAGGTTCGGACATATCTCCGGATGGATACATGAAGGGCGTTTGCATTTTTCACACGCCTTGATGTTCTTGCCATGCATGCCGTACATGTTGGCCGACGGGCCTCCGAGGTCGGAAAGATAGCCTTTAAAACCTGGCATTTCGCAGATTGCTTTCACTTCGTTGAGAATGCTTTCCTTGCTTCGGCTGACGATGAATTTGCCTTGATGCGCAGAAATGGTGCAAAAGGCACAGCCGCCGAAACATCCTCTGTGCATGTTAACTGAGAATTTTATCATCTCATAGGCCGGAATGCGCTTATCTTTGTATTTTGGATGCGGCAGGCGTGTGTAGGGCAAATCAAACGAGCGGTCGATTTCTTCCTGTGACATCGGCGGGTAGGGAGGATTGACTACCACATAGCGGTTCCCTGTTTGTTGGATGATTCTGTTGGCATGGTATTTATTACTCTCTTCTTCGATAAACTTAAAGTTTTCTGCCTGATGAATCGGGCTTCGCAAACAGTCTTCATGACTGTGCAGAAGGATATCTGCCGGTTGTATGCCGAAGGGAATGCGTTCACGGTCGTACATGGTGACCGTTTGTGGGATTGGCTGCGCTTGTATTATTTCTTTGAATACTTCCATGCCGATACGTGCTTCGCCGTTCTCGTCATAATCGAGCCCGGCTATGCCGCGTTCCACCGCTTCGTTCAGGCGGTGTGATAATTCGAGAACCGGTTTCTCTCCCATTCCATAAACAATCATGTCGGCTTTGCTCTCGGCAAGGATGCACGGCTTGAAAGTTTCTTTCCAGTAATCGTAATGCGTGAGTCTCCTGAGTGACGCTTCTATGCCGCCGAGGATGACAGGTACGTCAGGGTAAAGCTGTTTGAGAATGTTTGAGTAAACAATGGTCGGGTATTCGGGACGAAGGTCGTGCCGTCCGTCGGGCGAATAAGCGTCTTCACTTCTTAAACGCCGGTTGGCGGTATATTTGTTGACCATTGAGTCCATGCAGCCGGGGGCTATTCCGAACCAAAGGCGTGGCCTGCCTAATTTTTTAAAATCCCTGAAGTCGCCATGCCAGTCGGGCTGGGGAATGATGGCCACCCGGAATCCTTCTGCTTCTAACAATCTGCCGATGACTGCTGCCCCGAATGAAGGGTGGTCCACATAAGCATCACCGCTGAACAGGATAATGTCCAATTCTGTCCAGCCGCGAAGTTCTGTTTCCTTCTTTGTCGTAGGAAGCCAGTCGGTCAGTTGGTATGTTTTCATCCGTCAGGCTTGTGATTATTTGTTAAGCCCCTCTTCGTCTGTCTCATCCGGATCGTGCCGGTTTGGAAGCCAGTTATTGAATAATTTCACGAGTTGGTTCAGGCCGTATGCTTTCATGTTTTCGTGAAAAAGAACGTCTTTGCATAGGTTGATAAGTTCTTCGTTGTCCTTTTCGCCTTCCATGATGCTGCGTACGTTCATTTTCAGCTTGTCAAGAACCATTTCGTTGATGATGCCGCTGCTGTCTATGAGATTGTGGAAGAGGGCGTACTTCTCTATGGTATATAAATGGGCGTCCGTGATAAACATGTGTTTGGAGCCTTTCTCATTGGTTTGTATTTCGTACATAGTCTTAATGGTTTTAGAATCCTATCACAAATATAATTTAATTTTTGTGGAATATTATCGTTCGAGTAGGAATTTGATAAAAGCCTGCATGATTTTGTTTCTTGCGTCCTTGTCGATGATGCACTCAAACGGGAAGCCCATTGCTATACTGCGGTAGTCATTGCCGGGATAGGCGACAGCTGCTGAATAGTTGTAAGGCCAGTAAACTAGGGTGGAATAGGCTCCCTGGCATGGCATCAGGCAATCGGCATGTGTGACGGCATAATGCTTGTCGTTGGGGATACTGTATACATTGAAAGCTAAATTCATGCCTGAAATCATTCCCGTTGAATCCATCCTTATTGGCTCATAAGCACTTATTTTCAACGTGTTGTTCAAGAATTCCAATCCCTCAGTGGTTCTTTGGTCGCGTGCCATATATGCGCCGCTGACTAACAGACCTCCTCTCATGCGTGTGTATTCCTTTAATATGTTTCTGAGTTCCGGCGTGAAAGATGGGTATTTGTTAAGGCTGTATCCGTCATCCTTTTGTAATCCGAGTATGATGTCGACGATATTGTATTCGTTGAGAGATATTTTGTTCTTTTCGACGGCACTTCGGGACGCAGATGTGAAGGAAATGTTTTTTGTGTGCATGATGGCAATACCATGGGTCAGACAACCGTCAAACGTATTGCCCATCATCAGTTGCGATTCCCTTTCGTTGCCGCTAAGACCTGCTGTTTCACCCTCTTTGGCGAAAATCATTTGATTGCCGCAATAACCGGGGAACTTTCCGTATGGCACTCCGGGATCGTAGCTTAAATCGAAGCCGCGCATCGTGTCGTTGAGTATGACCTGCGGACCGGCCAAACGTTGGAATCCGTCCATGATAAGGACTTTTGCACGCGGATGTTTGGCTTGCATGGCCGTGAGGATTTCTGATGGGAAACTTTCTCCGCCATCGTTTACTGCTGTGATTTTAAAAGCATACATGCAATCTTTTTCTGCCTGTAGGGTGAAATGGGTAGAGCGGACATAAGTGCCGTTGTCAAAGCCGCAGTTTCCTTTTTGGGTATAAACGATATAACCTGTCGGTTTGGCTGTTGTTTCCAGCGGATCGTCTTGTGGCGACCAGTGAAGGGTCAGTTCGTGTTCTTCTTCATCAGACTGGATATAAAAATCCTGGATTGGTAAGGGTTGCACGACATAATCTGTCCCATGTTGGAACGATGTGTATTTCAATATTGCCTTGTAAATGGCACGTGCCATCTGGAATTTGAAAGTCGGGTCGTGTCCCATTGTGAGGTCACGGAAATTCTGGTGCGAGAACATCTCCAGAATCATTGACGGAATCTGCGGCTCGCGTGATTCGCTATAGTTTCGGTCGTACATGACACGACGCTTCCAGTCGCCATATAAACTTTTCATGTCCGTTTCTATCTGTGTCATGACGCGGTCACAAAGATCCCTTGATGCCAAACGGTTCATACCACCGGCCAATAGCCCGTTGTTGAAATCGGTGGTATAAATGCCTAAGGTTCCGATATAGGCTGAGTCGGCAGCTATACCGGCATCAGTATGCACTGATACCGACAGTTCGATGGGAACATTTAATCCGCTGTCTGCCGGCAGGTATGGTGAACCGCCTGCAACATAATTTATCATGAGCGAACGGGCATTGATGTCATCTGCGTAGTCGTTTGTCCCGTTTTTGCTACTATAGATGTCATACGGCATACCATTCCATTGGGCATAATATCTTGAACATTCGAGATAGCGCGGTAGGCCGCTGGCTTCTGCCTTTACAGAGTCTCCCCGTACAATGTTACCCATACCGCCACCAAGCCTTACCGCGTCTGCGCAGACTATACCTTCATGATTACTGTAATTGGTGAGCGTCACATAATTTTTGTCCGGCCGCCCTTTCTCAAAATCAAACGTGCCGATATAAACCCAAGTGCCGCCTCCCATACGCTGGTTTACACGAAAAGAAGTAACGATACCTTTGTGACATACTTCATAGGTGGCGTCGGGAATATTATTCGCTGAGTTGAAATAAGAAACATATACGCCATACTGTCCGTCTGAAGGCACATCAGGTATCCATTTGATGGTTGAGATCTGGCTTTTTTTGTTTACGGCATGTGTGAAACGTGATGTGCCTTGTTTAAATGGGTTTTCATTATCATGATATACGTCTTTGTTCAATGAGAAACCACTACCGGCGTTGGCCCATTGATATTTTCCATTGTGTTCCATGTAAGTACCATTTTTTACCGGCGTGTCATTGTCAACAATCACTTCTGTCGACTGCCAGTCTCTTTCACGGGGAGTAAACACGTAGGCGCCTGCATTTTCGAGCATGGGTATGAGGAACGGAATGACGAATGTTTGGGTCAGTAAGTCCTCTGTTGTACAATATAAATAGGGACGTTGCCATTGCCATATGCCTGTCGCGTTCTTGAAATATCTTCCGTGGCTGGCAGATACAGCGACATGACGGTTCTGCATGCCTTTTTTCGGTACGAATGGCCGGTTGACATTTACAACCCATGGCCGACCTGAATAGTGCCTTTTATCCCATAGTCTGGATGGATCGGCTTCCTTCCTGATATCATTGGGAATAAGATCTTCAATGAGGAACTTTTTCCCGTATATTTTTATATTGTAAGATTGGTATGTGGATGGTAACTGCGTTATAACAGCTTTATATATGTTGTCTACTTTTTCCGGTGTGAAAGGCTGTGCGGCAAACAATTCGTTTGTATAAATGCTTATTTCCCGATCGTTTTCGTTTACACAAACTTTATCTACACGACATCTGTCTCGCGGGGTGGTATAACTTGTTTCATAGCTGCTGAAATAGGATTCGATGCTGCTTTTTAATTTTTTGTTATCCTGCTGGGCAAAAATACATAATCCCGGCAGGAACAGTCCGGCCAGGATCAGCAAAATTCTTTTCATCATTTTATTTACTTTATTCAGGTAATCCTGTCGCAAACTTTTGTGGCTTACGTCCGGTAAAACCTTGGAAATATAACTTAATTTCTTTCATCTGTTCATTGATGTTGCCGTTCGGGATAATACATTTGGTGCATCCAATGAGTTTAGACGGATAATCTATTCCATATAAGAAAATAGGAAGTTGGGCTTTTAGTGCAATATAGTAGAATCCTTTTTTCCATTCAGATACTTTTGAACGCGTCCCTTCGGGGGTTATGGCTAGATGAAAAGTCTTTCTTTGCCGTGCGACTTCCGCCATTTGGTCTGTCATGCTGCACTTTTTGCTCCGGTTAACAGGTATGCCACCTAATTTCTTCATCATCGGGCCCAACGGCCAAAAGAACCATTCTTTCTTCATTAAAAAGTTTGATTCGATACCGACGGCCTTGCTATACAATAAACCTATGATGAAATCCATGTTACTGGTATGCGGTGCGATGGCAATGATGTATTTTTCTCCTAACGGTATAGTAACATTTGCTTTCCAACCCATCATTTTGAAAAGCAGAAAGTTGCAAATTCTTTTTATCATTAGCTGAGTTGGCTTATAGAATTGATGATATCATCTGTTTGCGCATTGAAGTCTTCTTTGAGTTTCTTGTAAAACTTCTTAACGTTGCCTGGTTCTGTATGACTTATTCTGCTGATGAATTCATCATTCATGTAAAGAATGCGGCTCATGATGTTATCTATGTCTTCTTGTTTGATTCCAAGGTTGTAGTGTCCTAAGGCTACACATTCTGCGAACAATTCGCTGCAAATATAATTGATGGTCTTTTTGAGTTCTTTTCTGTTTGCCATATATCTTTTGTTTTTTAATGATTAATATGATGTGGTAAAGATAGGAAAAAAGTTTTAAACTCCTTACTTAATCAGGTATAAAAACGAAAAAAATATGTTTTTATCCAAATCTTTCTCTATTCCGACAAAAAACATTAATTTTGCTCACGGAAAAAACAAATTGCTATATTAACAGTAAAAATCACACAATTATGGAAAAAAGTGCATTGCAAATTGCCCGGGCGGCTTACCAGCCTAAGTTGCCAAAAGGTTTGCAGGGCAGCGTTTCAGTAAAGGAAGGCGCTCCCACACAATCTGTTGCCGATCAGGAAGACATCAAGAAGTTGTTTCCTAACACTTACGGCATGCCGCTGATTGAGTTTGTACCGGGTGAAGCAAAAAGCTATGCCCAGACAAATGTCGGCGTTATCCTTTCCGGCGGACAAGCTCCCGGCGGACATAACGTTATCTGCGGTTTGTTTGACGGATTGAAGCGTTTGAATCCCGCCAACAAGCTTTATGGTTTTATCCTTGGCCCTGGTGGTCTTGTTGACCACAACTATATGGAATTGACCGCTGATATTATTGACGAATACCGTAATACGGGCGGTTTCGACATGATTGGTTCAGGCCGTACAAAATTGGAACTGGAAGATCAGTTTGAAAAAGGTCTTCAGATAATTCGCCAGTTGGATATCAAAGCTATTGTGATTATCGGTGGTGACGATTCAAACACCAACGCTTGTGTGTTGGCTGAATATTATGCAGCTAAGAAATACGGCGTGCAGGTTATTGGTTGTCCCAAAACAATCGATGGTGACTTGAAAAATGATCAGATTGAGACCTCTTTCGGTTTCGATACAGCTTGCAAAACATATTCAGAGGTTATCGGTAATATTCAGCGCGATGCCAATTCAGCTCGTAAATACTGGCATTTTATCAAGCTGATGGGACGTTCTGCTTCACACATTGCTTTGGAGTGCGCTCTTCAGTGCCAGCCTAACATCTGTATTGTTTCAGAAGAAGTAGAGGCCAAGAACCAAACGTTGGATGATATTGTGACTTATATCGCCCAGGCTGTTGCGAACCGTGCAGCTGACGGTAACAACTTTGGTACAGTACTTGTTCCGGAAGGTCTTATAGAGTTTATTCCTGCCATGAAGCGTCTTATCGCTGAACTTAACGACTTGTTGGCAACTCCTGAAGGCGAAAGCGTAGCTAAAGACGAACAGCGTGCATGGATTCTTGGAAAATTGTCAGCTGAAAACAAAGCCGTTTACGAGTCATTGCCGTTAGGTGTTGCTGCTCAGCTTACTATGGAGCGTGATCCTCATGGAAACGTTCAAGTGTCCTTGATTGAGACTGAAAAGCTGTTGTCCGAAATGGTAGCTACGAAACTGGCCGTATGGAAGAAAGAAGGCAAGTTCAACGGTAAATTTGCAGCTCTGCACCATTTCTTCGGTTATGAAGGACGTTGTGCCGCTCCGTCAAATTATGATGCTGACTATTGCTACGCCCTTGGTACAAGCGCGTCTATGTTGATAGCCAACGGTAAGACGGGTTATATGGCCATTGTAAAGAATACGACAGCTCCTGCTAATGAATGGGTTGCAGGCGGTGTTCCCATCACGATGATGATGAACATGGAAAAACGCCACGGCGAGATGAAACCGGTTATCAAGAAAGCGTTGGTGCGTTTGGACGGTGCGCCTTTCAAGGAATTCGTTTCCAAGCGTGACAAGTGGGCACGTGAAACATGCTTCGTATATCCAGGCCCGATACAGTATTTCGGTCCTTCCGAAGTCTGCGACCAGCCGACAAAAACGTTACAGTTGGAACAAGCAAAGTAAATCTCGTTGTTTAACGACATTTTATATTTATAACCATGTCAGTCCCTTCAAACGGAGGGACTGATATGTGTTATGTCTATGTTAAAACCTTGAATAGGGTATACAGATGGGTGAACAAACTGTTGTAAGGAAAAAACGATCCGACGGACGTCCTACGAAACGTAGCAAAGCGGGCGCCTCTTCACGTCAATCGGGACGGAGTAGGAATCGTTCCCATGGCGCTGGGGTCAAAAAAAACAAGTCCGGCCTGTTTCGGCGCATTCCAATATGGGCTCTCCTGACCGGTGCTTTGCTGATAGGATTGGCCTATGTGCTTTTTTTCTATTACTTCTTTGTCGGTCCTTATTCTTTCCGTTGGAAAGCAATGTACGGTGACCCTGTTTATCCTGAAGGGTTTGATGTTCACGGAATCGATGTTTCCCATTATCAGGAAACTATTGACTGGGAACTTGTGCGTAATGCCAACTTAGATACAGCGCCAGTACAGTTCGTTTTCATAAAGGCTACAGAGGGCGTTTCTATTTTGGATGAGAACTTCAATCAAAACTTTTATGAGTCAAAGAAAAATGGCTTGATAAGAGGAGTTTATCATTTTTTTACGCCCGATGAGGATGCTGCTGCCCAAGCGCGTTTCTTTCTCAAACAGACTCATCTCGAGCCGGGTGATTTGCCTCCTGTTTTAGACGTTGAAAAGATAGGAGATTTGTCTGCCGATCAGTTGAAAAAGGCTGTCAAGACATGGTTAGACATCGTGGAAGCAAAATATAATGTCAAGCCTATCATTTATACCGGGTATAAATTCAAGTTGCGTTATCTGAACGATCCTGTGTTCAACGAATATCCTTATTGGATAGCCCATTATTATGTCGAGAAACTGACTTATAAAGGAACGTGGCATTTTTGGCAACATACCGATTGCGGGAAAGTGAACGGCATCAAGGGGAATGTTGACTGCAATATTTTCAACGGTTCGTTTCAAGAACTGATGCAACTCACCATCAAGGAATCAGACCTTGTTTCTACGGAATGGGTTGATTGAACCGTCATTTTTAACGTTCTAACTGCAACATTGTCCAGCGTTCCCGAGTGAGGCCGTAGACTTGCCTTAGCCCTTGTGTCTTTGCCATTTCTAAAATGAACGGGACGTCTTCCTCGTAAAAACCGCTCAGGATGACCGTGCCGTGTTCCTTTAACGACCGCATCATTTCTGGGACGTCCCTCAGCAAAATGTTACGGTTGATGTTTGCCAGTAGCAAGTCATACCCCTTTTCGTTCCTGATGGTGCTTACGTCTCCTTCGCGCACTTCCATTGTTTTTATACCGTTCATTGCAATGTGTTCCAGCGTGTTTTTTACACTCCAGTTGTCAATGTCATAACCAAGGACATGAGAAGCACCTCTCATCGCGCAGAAAATGCCGAGAATGCCTGTTCCGCAGCCTGCGTCAATGACTCTTTTACCGGCTATCTCCACGTCCAGCAGGCGCTCAAGTATCATGGCCGTTGTCTGGTGAGAGCCGCTTCCGAACGCCTGCCTGGGGCTGATTCTTATCCGATATTCAGCGTCATCGCTGGGATTTTCCGTGGTGTAGACCATGATTTTTCCGGCTATCAGTACGCCCGTAAAACTCTTTTCCCATTCTTCATTCCAATTCCTATCTTCCGCTTCTTTTTGGAAGTATGTTATTTCCACACCCGGGAGTGGGAAGTTTGCGATGATCTCGTCAAGCAGTACCACATTGAATGCATCTGCCGGTGCATAGCCCGTCAAACCGTTGTCGATTTCCATAAAACTCTCTATACCAGCGTCCCCGCTCAACGATGCCAGAATGTCGCGGTTGATATTTGTATTGGGGGTAATGTCAAATGTTATTTCAATGTATTTCATCTGCAAATAATGTTTTATATGATGGCTGTTTGAGGAGATGCATTTCCCTCCGTAGGAATTAAATGTGCAAAAATATCATTTTTTAAACGGTACATTGCTAAAATACTCAAAAAAAACATCCGGAGTAACTTTTATTATGAAAATCGACTTGTCAGCAGAATCAGAAAAAAGTATATTTGCAATAATGAGAATAATATTGTTTAGGTAAAAAAGTATAGTGATATGGCAAACAGAATATTTATTGCAGCATTCTTAATAGCGTTGCCATTATGTAGCTACGCTCAATATGACGACATGTATTTTGTTCCCGGTAAGGAAAAAGCAAAAACGTCTGCTACGGTGACAGCCTCCGTCGGGGCGGAATCTTTTACTGATACTGAGTCCGACACAAACGCGCAAAGACTGACGCAACCGGTACAGACGGAAAGTTCAGTGGTCAATGGACGCGACGTTGATGAGTACAACCGCCGTTATCGCTCTTACGATTCAGACGATGATTGGGTTGTAACGGGTGATTCTGCCGATGCAGAAGAGGCTCAGGCTGAAAAAAGCAGAGGAGTAAACGATTCCCAAGGCTCTGATGTTGATTACCAGTATACCAAGCGTATTCTCCTTTTTGCTTCACCGTCTGTAGGCATTCCGGTGAGCAGCCCGCTTTATTGGGATCTTTGTTATGGCCCCAACGCCATCTATTGGAACGTTTATGATGACGGATTCTATGCTTATGCTTTCCCGTCAAGTTGGAATTATTTATATTACAGTCCATATTTCTCATGGTCATGGGGATATCGTCCGTGGGGGTGGTATGGTGGCTGGTATAGCAGTTGGTATGGTGGCTGGTACGACCCATGGTATTATCCGTGGTACGGTCCCGGTTATTGGCATCATCCTCCTTATTGGAGACCGCCACACCACGGCATTGCGTCACGACCTGTCAACCGTCCCAGCGTACATTACCGTGAGACATTAGGCAATCGCAATTCCGCCGGTGCCAATGTACGGCCGGCGCGCAGCGGTAGCAGTACCCGTGTGACACCGACACGAACTACTACGAGTGGCACGAGAGTAACACCTACACGTACTACAACATCCGGTACGCGTGTTTCGCCGACACGAACCACCACGAGCGGTACAAGGGTAACACCGACGCGTACTACCACAACCGGTACGCGAGTAACGCCGAGCCGAAGTACATCGACGAGCAGTCAGACTTATACGCCGGTACGTACAACCCCGACAACCACAACTACAACACGGAGCTATACTCCCACACGTACTACTACCTCCACACCGTCTTACAGTGCGCCGACCCGTTCAAGCGGTGGTGGCGGAGGACGTGTCAGTACACCCACAAGAAGTGGCGGGGGGAGACGTTGAGAGTCCGGACATTTTGATTTGTAGTATTTTGTAATCAGCATAACCATGAAACGAAGTATCATATTATTGGCCGGGATGTTTTGCATAGGCACAGCCGGTTATTCACAAACTCCCTATGCCAACGAAAATCTGCTTTCGCCGGATTTGATTGGAACGGCGCGTTACGTCGGTATGGGAGGCGCATTGGGCGCATTGGGTGCCGACATATCGGCTATCTCTTCAAACCCGGCTGCCATCGGCCTTTTCCGCAAGGGAGATGTATCTCTGACATTCGGTTTCCTGACACAACACGAGAAACCGGCCCTCAACACAGACATGACCCACATGTCGTTCGACCAGATAGGTTTTGTATTTACAACGCCTGTCATGGGTGATGCGGTAAAATTCGTCAATTTTGCGTTTAACTATCAGAAGAAAGCCAATTTCAACAGCGCTTTCATTGCAGACAAGTCAAGGTTGAACGGTTTGTCACAGACTCAACAGATGGCCGACCTTTATAATAACAGGCTCTCATCTCCATTGGCCGATCTGATGTATGAGGCTTATCTGATAGATCCGATAGATGCAAATGGCAATATCCTCGGCGATGCCGACGATCCTAATTTTGACAGGTTTGTGGGTTATGACGGCTGGTCCAACCAGTTCAGCAGGATAAGTGAGGGTGGGATATACGCTTTCGATTTCAATCTCTCCACCAATATCCAAGACCGTGTCTATTTAGGATTGACGCTCGGAATTGACCGTGTGAATTATAACAGTTATACCACTTATTCTGAACAAATGCGCGGCATGGACAATGTGACAGGTTCGTTTGTTCCGCTTGACATGTGGTATTCGCAGTATGATGTGCATGCCATTACCGGCTACGGTGTAAATGTTAAGTTGGGTACCATAATCCGCCCCATCGAGAACTCAGCGTTCCGTATCGGTGTGACGGTAGAGTCGCCCACAAACTATAATCTCGAATCTGCGGCATCCTACAGCCTTGATTCTCCTTACAATGAGAGTGGTGCTATTGAGTACGACCAGACCGGCAATATTTCATACTATAATTATTCGCCGCGTGAGGAACTGGCAAGTCTCTACTATGCACTTCTGACACCATGGAAATTCCGCCTGTCAGCAGGTCATACCATCGGAACAATCCTTGCACTTGGGGCTGAATATGAGTTTGCCGGTTATAGACATATCAGGCAGAGTTATGACGACGGTTACGGTTCTTTGAATGGTGTGCGCGATTATGACATGGATCGCCTTCATAAGGACAACCTCCGCGGCGTTCATTCCTTCAAGGCCGGTTTCGAATTGAACCTGTACAAGGGCTTGAGTCTGCGAGGCGGTTATAACTTCTATTCAAGTGCTTTTGAAGACAATGCCCATCTTGATCAGGTTAATCCTTCACCGGCTTTCAATTATGCTACGACGACAGATTACATGAACAAGAGCCGTACCAATATTTATACGTTGGGTTTGGGATACCGTTACCGTCACTTTTATATCGATGCAGCTTATAAGTTCCGCCAGCAGAGCGGCAAGTTCTATGCGTTTGACGACACTTATGCAGGAGGCAACCAACTCAGTCCGGTAGACGTAAATCTGGGCGTACATCAGGCCTTCTTTACATTAGGTTATAAGTTCTGAAACAAACGTGGCAGGAGCAGCACATGTGCCGTAGACTGGCGGTTTGTGCTTGCCCTGCCGTTTTTTATACCTTAATAAATATAAATTCTTCAAAAATAAAAAGGAAGTAAAAAACTTGCTGATTCCGCTTTTATGATTAACTTTGCAGGCGGAAACAAAACGACGGGGTATTAGCTCATCTGGCTAGAGCGTTTGACTGGCAGTCAAAAGGTGGCAGGTTCGAGTCCTGTATACTCCACGACAATAAGAGACCGGGAATATTTTCATTCCCGGTCTCTTGCTGTTTCTTTAATCTTATATCTGTAGTTTAGAATCAGATATACAGTTGATTACGAGTTAGTTTTTAGCGATTTTTTCCTTCTTTCGCTCGCTCCCGATTATAAGCCAAAGCAGCTATAAAAATTGCGACCTGTCGCGGGTATTATTTAAAAAAATTCTGGGTGGTAAAAGGACTGGGGTAAAATTTTTATCGAAACCCGGGGGTTTTTTTTGGGTATTTTTTATTTTTTTTTTTTCAAATAG
>CASGAM010000008.1 GCA_949299545.1 uncultured Prevotellaceae bacterium
ATAGATGAAATTCTTCCCTTTTATACGAAGAAATGGGATTTTCTGTTAGATTTCAATCTTGCATTTCAGGATGTGGTATGCCGTCTCATTGATATTCAACCCCGAGTGCGGTTGACTGCAAGTTTTGTATCGCCGTCGTCTGTAACAGGTGCGGATGACTTCCGAATGCTTATATCTCCAAAACCTTCGGCGACCCCGGACATTTCTTTTATTGCCCGTCCATATTATCAAGTCTTCCGGGAAAAGCAAGGTTTCTTGCCCAATCTCAGCATTGTTGACCTTTTGTTTAATATGGGGCCGGAAAGTCTTATTGTTTTAAGAGATGCATGTAAAATTTGACTTTGCAGTTACGGTACCATTACTTTGTTTTTAAGCTGTTTTAAGCTGTAAAATACCATTTAAGTTGTATCTTTGCAGGATGAATAACCGTTGAAATACACCATGTACATGGAAGATAGTTTCGATATAAGACAACAGCAATATGTTTCGGGTGAACGCGAGTTTGAAAATGCCTTACGCCCCTTGCGTTTCGGTGACTTCAGCGGACAACTCAAGGTGGTGGATAACTTGCGTATCTTTGTTGAAGCGGCTAAGTTCCGCGGCGAACCGCTTGACCATACGTTGCTGCACGGGCCTCCCGGATTGGGAAAGACAACATTGAGCAATATCATTGCTAATGAGTTGGGAGTGGGTTTTAAGGTAACTTCCGGCCCCGTATTGGATAAACCGGGTGATTTGGCTGGTTTGCTTACCTCGCTCGAACCGAATGATGTGCTTTTTATCGATGAGATACATCGTTTGAGTCCGGTCGTGGAAGAATATCTGTATTCTGCCATGGAGGATTATCGTATAGACATTATGATAGACAAAGGTCCATCGGCACGGAGTATACAGATAGATTTGAATCCTTTTACGCTTGTCGGCGCCACTACGCGTAGCGGTTTGCTGACGGCACCCCTGCGGGCTCGTTTTGGCATTAACCTTCATCTCGAATATTATGATGCAGAAGTGTTGAGCCGTATTATCAAACGTTCAGCAGGTATTCTGAATATGCCCATTTCTGATGAGGCCGCAGCCGAGATTGCAGGGCGTAGCCGCGGAACGCCGCGAATAGCTAATGCGTTGTTGCGCCGGGTGCGTGATTTTGCACAAGTGAAAGGTAACGGAAAAATAGACATGAAGATTGCCCGTTTTGCACTCGAGGCGCTCAATATAGATCAATACGGTCTTGATGAAATCGATAATAAGATTTTGTTGACCATCATTGATAAGTTCAAAGGGGGACCGGTGGGTGTTTCGACCATTGCTACGGCCATTGGCGAAGACCCTGGTACACTGGAGGAAGTATATGAGCCGTTTCTTATCAAGGAAGGGTTTATTAAGCGTACACCGCGTGGACGTGAGGTGACGGACTTGGCTTATAAACATCTCGGACGGAATCGTTTCACAGTAACCGGACAGCCAGGCTTGTTTGATTGACGGTTTGAGGTGTGCAGCCTAGATTTATTCTTGAATTTTATAAGAAAGCTTTATGATAACTTATAATGTGGACGGCGTTAAGATGCCGAAGATTAAGAAGCGTGATAACTCTGCATGGGTCAAAGCTGTTGCGGCTTCTTATGGAAAGAAAGTAGGGGAAATTGCCTATATTTTTGTCAACGACGATAAAATCCTAGAGGTAAACAGGACATATCTGCAGCATGATTATTTCACAGACATCATTACTTTTGATTACAGTGAAGGTGATATAATCTCCGGTGATTTATTCATTAGCTTAGATACGGTCCGTACAAACGCGGAACAGATCGGAGCTACTTATGAACAGGAACTTCGTAGGGTCATCATTCATGGCATCTTGCATCTTTGCGGTATTAATGACAAAGGTCCGGGTGAACGTGAAATTATGGAGGCGGCTGAAGACAAGGCTTTGGCCATTTTGAAGCAGGATTAAGTTGTACCTTTTATGTTGAAGCTTTTGCAATGTGCCAGTAAATGGCTGGCCAATTATACGTCTGTCTTTGTTATAATGGTTGCCATTTTGGCATTTGTTTGCCCATCAGCCTTTGCATGGGTACAGCAAGGTAGCCGTCCGAGTATTATTTTGGGGGTTATTATGTTGACGATGGGATGTACATTAACGGCTCAGGATTTTCGTATCTTGTTGAACCGTCCGCTTGATATTTTTATCGGTGCGGTGGCACAATATACAATTATGCCTTTTGTAGCGTGGGGCTTGACATGGTTATTTCACCTTGACCCCTTTATGTCTGCCGGCATCATATTGGTTGGATGTTGTCCGGGCGGGGTTTCGAGCAATATCATGAGCTTCTTATGTAAGGGTGATGTGGCTTTCTCGGTGGGGATGACTACAGCTTCAACATTGCTGGCGCCTGTCGTTACGCCGCTTATGGTGTACTGGTTGGCTGGAACGAGCATTGAAGTGGATGCGTGGGGTATGTTTTTGAATATTCTTGTTGTGACATTGCTTCCGGTGGCTATAGGTTGCCTTTTTAATTATTTTTTAGGACACCGCGACAATTTCAAAGACATACAAAGTGTGATGCCCGGTATAAGTGTCGTATGTCTGGCGCTGATTGTAGGAGGTGTCATTTTTCAGGTACATCCACAATTATTGGCTAATGGTTTGCACCTGTTCCTGCTTACGCTTGCGGTGGTATTCCTGCATAACGGTTTAGGATATCTTTTAGGTTATAATGTGGGACGTCTGTTCCATTTTAATACGGCCAAAAAACGCACCATCAGCATTGAGGTCGGCATGCAGAACGCCGGGATGGCTACGGTACTTGCGAATAATTTCTTTGCCACACCGGCTGCCATAGCTGCAAATCCGATGGCAGCCTTGAGTGTTGTGCCTTGTGCCATTTCTTGTGCTTATCATTCCATTTCAGGCACTGTCTTGGCCGGTTTGTTCCTGCGCTTCGGGAAGCGGGAAGAATTGCCTGAGAACGGCTGATTTTCATGTACTGGTGAAACAATCGTTTGTTTCTTTCTCTTTCAAGATTGGATGGTTGACATTATATGGCACTGCGGAAGTTTCTCAGATGCGAGGAGTGTGGAGCTGAGACAGGTTTCCTTTCAGAGGTTTTTATTCTTTTAAATAACCTTGTTCTTTTAATTCTTCCACTGCTTTTTCCAATTCGGCAAACCAGGCTTGTCCGAAGCAGCGTTCCAATGGCTCTTTCAGGAAACGGTAGACCGGCAGGTTGAGTTGTTCTCCTTTCCATACGGCTGCCTTGCAGACATCCCAGCGATGGTAGTTCAACGCAGTCATGTTACCAATCTTTTTCAGGCGTATGGGGTAGAGGTGACATGAAAGGGGTTTGTAGAAGTTTGTTTTTCCTGCGCGATATGCTTTCTCAAGGGCGCAGAAACAACGTCCGTGTTCGTCATAACATGTGAATACACAATCTTTCCCATTGACGATGCTTGTTACCAGATCGCCTTCTTCATCAATGTAGACTACACCTTGTTTGTCTATGACGGATTGGGCTGACGCTGAAAGGTCGTTCCAAACTGCCGGAAGAGCTGCTTCGAGTTTTTCAACTTCATCAGGCTCTACCGGTGCCCCGGCGTCTCCTTCGATACAGCATTCACCTGCGCATGCTTCGAGGTCGCAACAGAATTTTTCGCTCAGACAGTCGATTGAGATGATAGTGTCGTCAATCTGGATCATGGGTATTTCGTTTCGTTTCATACAGTCTTTTTTCTAAAAGATAATATAACCGATGTTCTTTTGGTTTTTCTATGTGCTTACCAAGCAATGGGCTTTTTGCCATGTTGTATGAGGTAGGCATTGGTTCTGCTAAAATGCTTGTTGCCGAAAAAACCGTTGTAGGCAGACAGGGGAGAAGGGTGGGCAGAAGTTAATACTAAATGTTTGTTACGGTCAATGACTGCACCTTTCTTCTGAGCGTAAGCACCCCAGAGAATGAAAACCAGATGTTCGCACTCGTCAGACAGCATTTTGATGACAGCGTCGGTGAATTCTTCCCATCCGTGGCGTTGGTGTGAGCCGGCCTGGTGGGCACGGACGGTCAGGGTTGCGTTGAGTAGCAGGACGCCTTGTTCCGCCCAGCGTGTCAGGTTGCCCGACGTCGGTATCTGCGTTCCCGTATCGCTTTGGATTTCCTTGAAGATATTTTGTAATGAGGGAGGAAAAGGAACGCCGTCATTTACAGAGAAACATAGTCCGTGAGCCTGTCCGGGGCCGTGGTATGGATCCTGGCCTATGATGACGACTTTCACATGGTCGAACGGGCAAAGATTAAAAGCATTGAAGATGAGTGCCCCCGGGGGGTAGCAAGTGGTTATATGATATTCAGACCGGACAAAAGCAGTCAGCTGGGCGAAGTATGGTTTTGTGAATTCCGTTGTCAGACGTTTTTTCCAGGATTCTTCTATTTGTACGTTCATATCGGTTGTGGTTAGAAGTCGGTGCTACGTGTTGTTTGCAATATTTAGAAGATTGGCTGAGGAAGATTATATGAATCTTTTTGTCTGTAAAAAGAAAGCCGGGCCAATTCCTTTTCTTCAGAATCGGCCCGGCTATGATTCCTGTATTAATCTTGCCGGAGGGTTAGTCTTGAATCAAGTTTTTCCCTGTCATGTCTGCCGGTTGTTCCAGTCCCATGATGTGCAGGATGGAAGGTGCTACGTCTGCCAATATTCCATTTTCCACTTTGGCGTTCTTGTTCTCGGTAACGTAGATGAACGGAACAGGATTTAAAGAATGGGCTGTATTGGGTGTTCCGTCCGGATTTATGGCGTTGTCGGCGTTGCCGTGGTCGGCAATGATAATGGTTTCGTAGCCTGTAGCCTTGGCTGTTTCTACTACCTCATTAACGCATTGGTCAACGGCTTTAACAGCTTTTTCGATGGCTTCGTATATGCCGGTATGGCCGACCATGTCGCCGTTGGCGAAATTCACTACGATGAAGTCGAACTTGTTTTCCTTGATGGCTGACACTAACTTGTCTTTTACTTCGAATGCACTCATTTCCGGTTTTAGGTCATAAGTGGCTACTTTCGGTGATGCCACCAGTATGCGTTCTTCGCCTTCGTACGGGGTTTCACGTCCACCGTTGAAGAAGAATGTCACATGGGCATATTTTTCAGTTTCTGCCGTGTGGAGCTGTTTCAGACCTTTAGAACTCAGATATTCGCCCAACGTATTTTGAACGTTTTCTTTCGGGAAAAGGATATGTACGCCGGTGAAGCTGGCGTCATACGGTGTCATGCAGCAGTAATGCAGTCCCGGAATGGTTGTCATGCCCTGTTCCGGCATGTCTTGTTGGGTCAGTACGATGGTCAGTTCTTTTGCACGGTCGTTTCTGTAATTGAAGAAAATTACAACGTCGCCTTCTTTAATAGTGCCGTCAACCGTCGCATTGTTGATGGGTTTGATAAACTCGTCTGTAACGCCATCGGCATAGCTTTCTTCCATGGCGGTTACCATGTCAGTGGCTTGTTTGCCTTCGCCTTTTACCAGAAGGTCGTATGCTTCTTTTACACGCTCCCAGCGTTTGTCACGATCCATGGCGTAGAAACGTCCCACAATGGATGCGATTTTACAACCGGTCTTCTCGCATTCAGCCTGTAGCTGTTCGATAAAGCCTTTACCGCTTTTTGGATCGGTGTCGCGTCCGTCCATAAAACAGTGTACATAAGTGTTGGCAATGCCATATTCTTTGGAAATACCGCAAAGCGTAAACAGATGGTCGAGTGAGGAATGAACACCGCCATTGGAGGTCAATCCCATCAGGTGTACGCTTTTGCCATTGTTTTTTGCATATTCGTATGCGGCTACGATTTCCGGATTCTTCAAGATGCTTCCATCTGCGCAGGCGCGATTAATTTTCACCAGATCTTGATAAACAATACGGCCGGCACCGATATTGAGGTGACCTACTTCGGAGTTACCCATCTGTCCGTCGGGCAGACCTACATTTTCGCCTGAAGCCTGAAGCTGTGACATCGGATAGTTTTGTGCCAAATAATCCATGTATGGTGTCGGCGTATTGAATATAACATCGCCTTTGCCATGGTTGCCTACTCCCCAGCCGTCGAGAATCATTAAAAGTGCTTTCTTTGCCATAGTTTTCAAATTAAATAGTTTTTTACCTTCTTGTTTTCTTGCAAATTTACGAATATAATTTGAGAAACGATGTGGATAAAAGGTATTTTCATAGTTTTTTACGCTGTAACATGATTTACGTCAATCCGTCTCTTGGTCGAAAAGTTCAAGTTGTCTGTTACCGATAAGATTGAACGAAAGCCGATGGTAAGGAGTGATGCCATAATGGAGGATGGCTTGGCGATGCGTTCTGGCCGGGTAGCCTTTGTTGGCATTCCATCCGTATTGCGGATACTCGCTGTGAATTTGTTTCATGTAGTCATCCCGGTATGTTTTGGCCAGTATGGATGCGGCAGCAATGCTCATATATTTCCCATCGCCTTTGATGATGGTGGAATGTGGCAGGTCGCGATAAGGTTTGAAGCGGTTGCCGTCAATCAATAATGCTTCAGGACGTACCTTTAATTGGTCTAATGCCCGGTGCATGGCCAGGAAAGAGGCATTTAGGATATTGATTTCGTCTATTTCTGACGGACTGACGATGCCTATGGCCCAATCAACGGCATCATGCTCGATTTCTGCGCGCAACAGATAGCGTTTCTTTTCGCTGAGTTGTTTGGAGTCGTTGAGTTGTTCGTTCCGATAGTCCTTCGGCAGAATAACGGCAGCCGCATAGACGGGACCGGCTAAACAGCCGCGTCCGGCCTCGTCGCAACCGGCTTCAATCAGTGAGGGGTCAAGAAAAGGAAGGAGCATAAGTTATATTTGATATTGAACGGATTATATTTAACAATGGCTTTATTGGATTTTATATGTACGAAGATACGAAATAAATTTATATTTTGTGGGACTTTCATCATTGAATTTGATGAATCGAGTCGTATGGTTTTATGAACAAGTCATGTCCGATGAAAGATGTGCTATATGTATATTTTGCGAAAAAACTTTATATTTTTACTGTCCGCAGTTATAATGAAAATTGCGAGCGGTTGCAGCAAAATTTGCGACCTGTCGCTTTCTGAAGGCGACAAGTCGTGTTGTAGAAGCGACCTGTCGCTGTGCAACGTATGACAAATGCTGCTTATTGAGTTTCCGACAGTGGGACGGAAGGTATATAACTTCTGTTTTTTGATGTTTTGGTTTTCAACGGATTATAAAAATTGAGAGGAACAAAGGCAGCTATGAAAAATATGTAGTGGCTGGATAGATAAGTACTTCTCTGTTGCTATCTGTTGAATTGAACAATCTTTACTTTCTCTGTAAGAAAGGTAGGCATTGATGCCTGTTTGTTTATGAAGTGAGCCTGTCGCGTCTTTTATATGGCCTCGGTTTGCATTGAATTAATCGAATTTTATTATGGATGTCATTACGGTGAAATTTTCAGCTGGTATTTTTGTTTCAGAACTTAAAATTTAGAATAATGGAAATCTTTGAGAATTACTGTATTGAACAAACGGAGGAGGGTTGTTTTTTTGCTTATCTTCCACATGATCCAGGTTGTTATGCTTATGGGGAAACAAGAGAAGAAGCATGTGAAGAACTAAGTAACTTAACGTGTGAGCAAGGAATAGATTTGCATGCATTGACTGAATGGTCCTGATTATTAATGTGAGTTGTTCCAGTATAAATATTTATATACTAATCCTGTTTTTATCAATAATATAGATGTTAAGATACGTTTTTTATGGAAAAATATTATATTCTGTAATAGGTGTAATCAGATCTTACAATAAGTTGTCAAGCTAACGAAGCCCTGCGTGTTCCATATTGCAGGCCTTTTTGAGTTAGTCGTTAAGGGCTTCGTTGTGTGCCTTTGTCAGACCTTCGCCTGTTTTCTGATAACTCGGTTGTAAGACAGATGGAAGGAAAATCCTTGTGCCTATGCTATCATATAATTATATATGGTGACTTAAGATTTTAATAACGTATGGCATGAAAGGGTGCGAGAATGATTCTTTTATTAATAGCAAATGTTTTGTTTAACACTTGCAGAGTTCTTTAGAGACGTATAAATATATGCCGAAAAATGTATTGTGTCATTTTAATGTAATGGTCATTGCGTTTATGAATTTTTTTCTCAAAAAAGAACTGCAAACACAGTATGTTGACATTTTTTTTGTATTTTTGTATTTGTATTAATGTAAAATATTCCAAGAAGTTGAAAATAACAAATCATTATACACATCTCTAAGATGGGAATGTAGAAAGTGGATATGAGGTAGCTATACAGTCATGTTCCATAGAAATATATGTGATTATTGAAAATAGAATTTAGATAACAGTGTTGAGCAGAACGGGATATGAGAAAAGCGATTTTATGCAGGGATGTATTATGCAGTTGCAAGGAGCATGACAAAGGTGGTTCTATTCCTTTTCATATTTTTCTTCATCTCTGTGGGGGCGAGCTATTATCGCGTGTCAGCTCGGGCTTTTATCGCAAATAATTATATAACAGGACTACTATGAAATTTATGAAAATAAAAACGATTACTATTGCAGTGCTTTTGATATCAACGTGTCTGCTGCTTGCCAATTTGCTGTTCTCCTTTGACCTTTATAAGGATGAAATAGTGAAAGTCGGTTGGTATAATAGTTTCGGAGAGAACAAGATGATCTCTGTGTTTCCTGTTCGTTTGTTGTTATCTTCTCCTTTTACTGTTTGTTTCTATTTCTTTTTGACATTCTTCTTAATCAAGGTGATAACGCATGTAAACAAACATGTGGGTTGGATCGCGCTCACGTTGTGGGGTATCAGTTTTGTTTCTATATTGCTGGAGATATTTTTCAATCTTTATATAGTGTCGGCTTTTGATGGCGACGAGATGTATCGGTCTTTTGAGGTTTTTTGGAGAACGACAGGACGGTCTGATTATCCGTTGATGTGGTTTCTGCTTTCTTCTGACATATTGAACGGGCTATATTATCTGTATCATTACAGCTACCTGATGGCCTGTTTCGCATTTGCGGTTGTTTTTGCCTTATTGGTTCGGAAAGATAAGGTTTTTGGTGTTACGGGTATGGTGGTAATGGCGATTTCTTTTCTGATGAAACTGTTTTCATTGCCTTATGGATATGTGAACAATCTGTGTTGGATTGTTTTGTGCGTGGTCGTTTTATGGCGGTTGCATAAGTCATCCCCTGATAAGCCTTTTATGTTACAATGAAATTTATTGAGAATCGTATAAACGGGGGTGAAAAGAAAGGAAGATGAAAAAGCAAAGGTTTTTAGCCAATGAAACTCACCGCAGAGCGGGAAGGCACTATTGAGACCGCCCCGGCCTGGAAAACTAATAAATCAGATGAACCTTAAAAACTATTATTCAATGAAAACAACAAGATTTTTGCAGAGTGTGGGGCTTCTGATTACACTTATGACAGGTTTGATAAGTTGTAATCAGAATGTCGATGAGCGTAACAAACCACGCACGCCATTGTTTGTCTATTTTAATCCTTTGCTATTGGACATGAACGTGGAGAATCTGATGCCTTATTTCGTGAATTATCCTACAGATTGGGCTAAGATGGGATTGAGGAACTACCCGATGACGGTAACATATGAATATTATCACCCGACCTGGATGGTAACCGCTACTTCGCAATATGTTTTTTTTGCCACCGGCTGTTTGTCAGAACAATCCAGAACCTCGTTCCGGTATGAGGCGAATGGTTTTGACGTGATCTCGTTTGAATATGATGACGACGCCAAGCTGGTTCGGATTATATCTGAACTGGACGGACGTTATAAGAATCGGAAGCTTGATGATGGTTTCACATATGATGTCAATGGAAGACTGGTGCAGCGTGATGTAAACAGTCAGGGGACCTTTTATTATTTGTATCATGAGAACGGTGCGCTGAAAGCCATCGTACCGAAAAGGGACGGGAGTGGGGTTTATGAGGCTGGAGTGACACTTGGAAGAATGGATTTTGATTCGCTCGCACGTATGGTGCGTTTTGAATCCCCTTACACAACGAACCTGTTCCTGGAAGACATTAATCGGAATAAGAGAGGCAAGTCTGTGATGACATTTGCTTATACGGATGGTTTATGTACACGAGCCGTGGAAAAAATGGCGGTAGAGTTTGACCAAGGGGTGGATACGTTGGTCAATGTGAGTTCTTTTACGTATAACTCTCATGGCGACCTGGCCTCGTGGAACTATAAGGGTGCCGTTTATAAGTCAAAGGGTAACAGATGGTGGGTGGATGATATGGAGATTACCGTTACCTATGATTATGTATATGATGAAATAGGAAATTGGACGCAGGCAAAGATCATTCTTCCCAAAAACATAGATGAAATTCCGCCCCTGCGTGTCTATTATAAGTCCCATATGAGAGGATACACCTCGCAAGACATTTCGTCGTTTTTTGTGGAAGGCGAGGTTCCTTTCCTGTCCATAGAACGGACCATAGATTATTGGGGTGAAAATCTTGTGAACGCTTTGCAGGAGACTATGGCCTCAGAAAAGATGGAAACGGAAAAGAGCAGAGCGGAAAAAGATGAAGGTTTGCGTTATAGGGGAACAGATATCTTTGGGTTGTCGGGCGAAGTGAAGTTGGTGACAGAGGAATATGAGTATTGGAAATTTGACCCACTAGGAAACCTCATATCTCAGAAGAACAGTTATGATGAGGTGACGACATATGAGTACATGACTCCTACATCCTATCAACTGGACGGATTGGAAAAGACGATGATGAATATAACGATAAAGGATGGGGTGCGTTCTGATATTGATTCCGAGAACAACAATATTGAATTGAACCAAGAGTATACGTTTGATGACCGGAAGCGTCTCATTCAGCATTTGTTTTGTTCGCACATGGCTATTATTAAACGTACTTATCAGTATGAAGGCGATAGCGGATATCCTTCAACTATGGTAGAGGAGACTCCGGATGGTATCATAACTTATCATTACACTTATTTGAAGTTTGATAAGAAGGCTAATTGGACGGAGCGTAAGGTCAGTTATGTTACAGAGTATGACGAGTATGATGATGACATGAATTATATTGGTAAGAAACGAATGTCACCGGAGGAATACATAGAGAAAAGGAGTATTGAGTATTGGTGAGTCTCCTACTTCTTTTGAGGCTGTAAATTAAACTGTGTCAGCAAAGATATAATATTAACTTTGCTGACACAGTTTAATTTACAGCCTCACCTTTTCTGATTACACCATGGTTTCTGGTTATTCTGCTTTTTGGGTCAGTTTCTCAATGTTTTCTTCATATGCTTTTTTAAAGTTAACCATTGGCATGGCCCGTATTTCTCCTTCTGCTAAAGGAGCCTGTCGTGCTTCCTCTTCTTCAATGTGCTTTATGCGGTCTTTCATCCATTTGGCAGCTGTTTCCTTAACCTCTTTGTCCGTGCAGTTTCTGATGATTCGGAGACTCCAGTTATAGATATACATGTCGTTTTCTCCGAATTTCTTGATATATCTGCTGCAATATTTTGCAAAATTCTTCCAGTCCTTTGTTGATTCGGCAACATAGATGTCTGTCAGTAAAATGATTTCTCCGCGCTCTTTAACTTTGCAACGTTTCATTTCCTTGATGTAGTCCTTCATGGCTTTCTCGTCAAATGTGACATTCCCATTGACGTCAGCCTTGACAAAGTTGCGCGGATAGGCTTTCCATGTCATGTCTAACATTGTGTTGAGTTGCTGTGCGTCGTACTTGGTTTCAAAGTCGGCTTTATGCGCCAGTACATGCTGGAACGCAGGTGTAAGGGGTGAAAGGGTGTAGTTGAGGAATACGTTATACAATGTTTCGTTCTCCAACAGTTGTTCTTCCCGCCCATTCAACAGTTCTGCTGCAACGCGCTCGCATTCGTCGGATGCGTATGCCTTTTCAAGTACGTTGAGATAATCAGTCAGGAATTCTTGTGAACGTTCTCCGGCTTCGTATCTCTCCGTCATTGCTTTCATGCTTTTTGAGCTGATGCCTTCTTTTACAGATGCGAGAAACTTGTCGGCTTCTGATCCTCCGACAATGCGGTTGACTTCATTACCGTTACCGTCGATGAAAAGGAATGTAGGGTAAGCTCTTACGTTGAAACGCTTGTGGAGTTCCGGTCCTTCGCCTTTTTCCATGTCTACTTTAATGTTGATAAACTCGGCGTTGAAATAATCACCTACTTGTTTTTGGGTGAATACTTTGTTAGACATCATGCGGCAGGGACCACACCAGCTGGTGTAGCAGTCAACAAAAAGGAGTTTGTCATTTTCTTTGGCTAATTGCAATGCCTCAGAAAATGTTTTGTTTTCAAGGAACCGGATACCTTCGTTTTGAGCGGAAACTTTAGTGCCAAGCAGCATGAAGAAGGTGGTCATGCAAATGATTAGTTTTGTTTTCATATCGTTAGTTTTATTCGTTGTAGCCAGTATTCTGTTTAATTTTTCCGTCAGAAATACGGATCTCGTAATCAGGTATGGGAAGATTCCATTTTGAAGAGGGGATTGCACCGAGTTTTTGGTCTTTGAGTAGATTGTTGGTACGCATCAGGTCCCAACGATAATGTCCTTCATAGGCTAATTCACGATTGCGTTCCTTGAGAACTTCCTTGATAAAATCTTCTACTGTAGGAAAGTCGGCGGTTGTGAAGAGAGTCGGCTTTTCTGCGTCCGGATATGCGCGTTGATGCACGTCATTCAGCTGGTTTAAAGCTTCTGAAGAGATGTTGTTGTCAATGCGTGCAAGTGTTTCTGCGTAAGTCAGCTTCATTTCTGCCATTCGGATATAGAGTACATCGTCATATTGTCCGCCGCTATATTTCATGGTTGTGCTGTCTGAGACATATTCTTGTTTTGAACCTTGCCATATCAGATATGTTCTGCGTACATCATGTTCATTATAATTTAATTTCATGGTATTCGGGACATAAAACGATGTCTTTTTATAATAATACATGCCGTTTGGGTAGTTGTCTGTGAATATGCGGCTTGGTTGGAAAAATATCAATTCGTTGCTGCGGGTCTGAGGATCCGGGTATGAGCCTGATTGGGAATACTCGTTGCTTGGAAACAATGCACTGCTATATTCATCGCTTGAGGTCGAAAATCCATAACCGCCGGTGTTGATGACCTCTTTCGCATAATCGCGGGCTTTTTTCAGGTCGTCCATGTTATTGGTGAAAGTACCTTTGTAAAGGTAAATGCGGCTGAGTAACGCTTTAGCAACAGTTTTGTTTGCACGGATACGCTGGGCGATCGATGGTATCTCATCCGGCAGGTCGGGGAGTGCATCAGTTTCCAAATCTTTCAGGATTGTTTCCCAGCATTGCGCGTTTGTAGAGCGGCTTTGTATTTCGTTGGGATTGTATCCGTTGTAGGGAGCCAGTCTGATGACGACCCCGTCTCCATCGGTATTTCCGGTCAGGGCTCCGTCACCAAATGCGTTCAGCAAATAGAAATACACATATGCCCGTATGAACTTAGCCTCAGCGATATGCTGTTTCTCTGTTTTGGGGTCATATTCTCCATATTCCATGATACCGTTTATGATATTGTTGGCATAATCAATAGCATTGTATCCCCAGTACCACATATTATATAACATGTAGTCATGTTGTGCTGTTGTGTAATTGCTTTCGTCCGCAGCTGTATAGTCAGCGGATGAACTGCGCACAGTGATGTTTTCGGTGGCCAATTCACCCATCATCAGCATATAGCCGGAGTTGGAATAATTGTTTTGATCCTGTGGCGCGCCTGCAATGAATACATTCAAGCGTACATAGTTGCCCAAAAGTGCGGCTTCTGCTGTTTTTTCATTCTTGAAAACCTTTTCCGCCACCAATGTGTTTTCCGGCGCATAGTCCAGATAGCAGGCAGAAAATAAGGTGACAGATGCTGCAAGCAGGCTGATAAAGTTTATGGTAGCTTTCTTCATTTTGCTTATTATTTATTCTTTAAATTAGAAACTGGCTCTTATGCCGAATTGGTAAGCCCGGGTTTGCGGCATGGTTAAGTTGTCGTATCCAGCGGCCAATGCAGAAGAACCGAAAGCACTGACTTCAGGGTCTAAACCAGAATACCCTGTAATTGTAAACAGGTTGGTGAGTGTGGTATATATACGAAGTTGCTTGAAGAACTTTGTTTTTTGCAGATATTTGTATGGAACGTTATACGCGAGCGTGAGCGTTTTTAAGCGCAAATATGAGTTGTCCTCAAGAAAACGTGTAGTGGTTACAGCGGTAGTGTAGTCGTACGACCCTATAATTGAATTGTTCTTTAAGGCCGGAATATCAGTCTGTTGACCGGGATATTGCCAAAATCTCATTATTTCTGCTGATAAGTTGTTTGCTGTTTCAGATGTATAAGTTAACAACTGCGCGCGAGTGCTGTTCATCATCTTACTGCCGCAAGAGAATGTGAACATGAAATCAAGTTCCCAACCTTTATAAGTAAAAGTATTGGTCATAGAACCGTAAAAATCAGGCATGGCTGTACCACATACGAATTTGTTGGCTTGTGACGTTGCATCATTTGCAGCCGGTGGGATGCTGGAAATGCTTCCATCTTTATATTTCCATAAGGGATTACCCGTCAATGGGTCAACACCGGCCCATTCATGCAGATACCATTGAGCTACAGGATAACCGACAGCAT
The DNA here is from genome assembly GCA_949299545.1 of uncultured Prevotellaceae bacterium. Taxonomy (GTDB): domain Bacteria; phylum Bacteroidota; class Bacteroidia; order Bacteroidales; family Bacteroidaceae; genus Paraprevotella. Next base: position 14,710 of record CASGAM010000008.1, read on the forward strand.
AATATTTGTAAGAACTGTTGGCTTGATCAAGTTGGTTCCCTTCAAAATTTAGTTTCAGGATTTTATTAGTAGCCCGAGAAATATTCAAAATAGTTTGCCATGAGAAATTCTTACGGCTGATGTTGGTTGTAATCAACTGTATCTCAAAACCGGTGTTCATCATGTCAGCAATATTTTGGTTTTCTTTCTGATAACCGGTGTAAAGTGGTAAATCTGAAGAGAACAGCATGTTTGTGGTCTTCTTGTAATAATAATCGAGCGTCAGTCTTATTCTGCTGCCAAACATTTCAAGGTCTAAGCCGGCATCGTAAGTAATCGTGCGTTCCCAGTCGAGATTTTCATTACCGGGTTGTGACATTTGCAGATAGTTTTTACCTCCGTAAGTGGTTAACGTATTCAATGTGTAAACAGCTTGTGCCCCATAATAACTATTGTTGCCATCTTTACTAGAGACTCCAACAGAACTTCTTATTTTCAGTTCATTGATGTTTGGACAGTTATTCTTTATGAAAGGTTCGTTTGACATACGCCATCCTAATGAGAATGACGGAGTACTTAAATAGCGGTGGTTACGGTTGAAACGTGAAGAGCCGTCTATACGATAGGTAATACCGCTCATATAACGGTATTTCCATTGATAATTGAGTCGTGCAAAGGCTGAGAACAGGGCGGATTGTTGCATGTAAGCACTGATGACACGTTTGGTTTGTGCCGCTCCGACACCGTTTAAGTCCGGGCTGAAAAAGTCACTACCTGCTACGGAGTTGATACGTTCCTGAGAATACTCATAGCTTTGCCCGATGACTCCTTGCAGGAAATGGTCATTGAAAATCTTGTTAATGTTGATGAGGTTGTTAACTACAATTTTGTAGTTCAGTTGTGTTGATTCTTGTGCCTGATTACCGGTGGCACCGGTATAACCTTCTGGTAGTTCCCCTTTACGGACGGATGAGAAAGAATTATAAAGATCTGTTCCTATTTCGCTGCGTAATGAAAGCCAGCTGAATGGATTATATTCTAAATAGCCGTTTGCCAATACGCGTGTGTCTTCCATCCCTTCGTCATTGATATAAGCCATGGCTACGGGATTGAAGATTTCTGCATCTCCTTTGTCGTTGAGTGAGTATCCGTAATAATAGTCACCGGTTTTTTCATCATGGATTGGCAGGTTGGGAGCCTTGCGCAGGGCGGCAGAATATATGGAGCTGGCGGCTAACGCATTGTTGTCTAATTTTGTTAATGACATGTTTACACCTAATTTCCAATACTTGTTTATGTCGGTGTTTAAGTTAAGACGGGCAGCATAACGTTGCATATCGTTATTGATGATATACGATTCGTTATTGTCGTAAGACAGGCTGATGAACAAGTTTGATTTGCCCAAACCGCTTGAAACCGATGCATTGACTCCTTGGCTTATGGCCGTGCGTGTAACGGCGTCAATCCAGTCCGTATTGTACCCTTGTGGGAATGTAGACTTTGGATAATAAAGAGAATATATCTGGGAATATTGGTCACCGTTTAATAAGTCTAGTTTTCCTAACGGATTTTCTATGCCTAAGGTATAACCAACATTTACTTGTGTTTTGTCACGGCTTCCCTTTTTGGTTGTAATCAAAATTACGCCGGCTGCTCCGCGGGAACCGTAAATGGCTGTTGCAAAGGCGTCCTTGAGAATCTCGATTGATTCTATGTCGTCGGGATTGAGCGTTGCCAATGGATTCTTTTCAAATGAGTATCTCAGGTCGTAATTATTGGTCAGTGTCCCACCTCCGGTTTGCATTCCGCTCATATTGGCCGGAGGCACACTTCCTCCGGAAGTTCCGACAGAATTGGCATCCCTGTCTGTACCATAGATAGGAATTCCGTCAATAACGTATAGCGGGTTGTTGTCTCCCATGATGGAACTGATGCCGCGAATGGTTAATACGTTGGCAGAACCTAGTGCCCCTGATGAGTTCGTCATAAAAACGCCTGGAGCCTGTCCTTGCAGCATTTGGTCGACAGATTGGAAAGAGATGTCTTCTTTGGGTTTTACGGAAGATACGGAGCCGGTCAGGTCTCTGCGTTCTATCTTGCTGTAACCGACAACGATCAGGTCTGCAATACGATAGGCACCGGTTTCTTCCATCGTAATGTTGATGGTTGTTTTATTGCCTACATGGATATGTTGTTTTTGGAATCCTAAAAGAGAAAAACTTAATGTGTCTTTCGGCATTGCGTTGATAGAATAACTTCCATTCTGGTCAGTGTAGATTGCAGTATTGCTTCCGACAATATTGATAATAACCATTTCGAGGGGATTGCCGTCAACGTCAATGACTTTTCCGGAAATGTTTTTTTGGCTGAATGCAAAAATTGCAAGAGTATAAAAGAAAGCAAAAAACTGTAATCTCAAATTCATTTGTCAGATATGTAGATATGAATAAAAGACTTCCATGTTTTTCTTTGTACATGGAAGTCCTTTATAATAAAATAAGTTTATTTCATTAAAATAGTCCAGGTGTCTGTTGCAAGTTCATCTGTAGGAGATGGATATCCCCAATTTGAATTTGAAGCATTTTTAAATCCTCCAAATAGCCATGCTGAATTTTTGTTTAATACGACAATAGGCATACGATTACCTTTATATTGAGAAGGCGTTTCTAATTTTTCCCATGTGATACCATCGTAAGAACGGAATATATCATTTGAGATTTCACGTTTGTTAGATTCAAGTAAACGTTCGCCTCCAAACATGTAAGCAACATTTTCATTAGCAACAACTTTCATTCCATATAGTTTACCAAACACCTTGTCAATCGTGTCTGAAGCCAAGGTCCAGTTTATGCCATCTTCTGAACAATATGCTGTTTTTTGAATATAATTATCTGAAATATAACTGACAAACCCTCCTATACACCATAGTTTGCCTTTGAATGAGAAGAAAGCATCACCTAAACGACTTGCTACATTGACGGCATTGTCAGAATTCACAGGCGATATACGTTGCCAGTCTTTCCCGTTTTCTGTTGATGCGTATATTTGAGCATTTTGTCCCCCTCCAAAAGCATAGGTATAAGCATTTTTAAAATACAGTTTATTATTTAGAGTTGCCGTAGTCATATAACAAGATGCTATCTGTGAGTAATTTATTGTATCTCCTGTTGCAGATAAAAGAGTCATATTAACAGTATCTGTTCTGAAATTTAAACCATCTGATGTTGAGTATGATCTCCATTTATCTAATACAGATTCCGCAGGGTTACCATATATGTCAACGTTTTGTGTACGTACGCCACCAAGGACATACATTCGATCGTTGAATACGGCTAAACGCGCTCCTTCACCACCTATAACATAATTCCTTACTTGTCCTTCTGCAAAGTTTACACCCACAGTATCCGTTTGATAAAGAATTTCTTCCCAATTCACACCATCTGAAGAACTGAACAGTTGATATTTTTCGATCGTGCTGTCAACGGATGCTGTGATAGCATAGAACTTATCTTTGAAATAAGTCATATCATAACTGATGACATTTGACGGGAAACCCTTAAAAACTGATGATTTCAGAATCATATCGTCGCCGGAAGCCGTTGTTGCGCGTACCACGTTTAACATATAAGTTTTTGCATTACCGCTGTTGTCTTTTACGATTAATTGAACCGGTTCTGTTACGTTTATTTCAATTCCGTCAGCACCGATGGCCTGATCGTTGTAAAAAACGGTACTGTTCAGTGTTGCAGTCACCTTAACATTTGCCTTGGCTAATGCTGCATCAGCAATGTCCCATTCAACACTGTCATTAGTATTTTCGATAAAAGACGCTTGTTGGACAACATCGCAGTTGTACGAGCGTGTGCTACCTTCCGGTGTCACAACGACTTTTGTGATGGCTACAGCTGTTGTATCACCCGTATTGTCTTCACACGAGAAAAATCCAAGGCTCAGTATAAGTCCTAATAGCGTCCATAATTTTTTTGTTTTCATATTCCCCCTATTTTTAATTATACAATAATTGTCCTTTTAAGCCAATCACATTCCCATCATACCTATGCTTATGCTTTTGGGTTCTGTTACCTTTTCGCCAGCCAATGCACGTTCAACAGATTTTCTGATTGCCTCGCCCCGTAGTGTTTTGGCATAAATATTGCCGTTTTTGTCAATTACAAGAATAAACGGTATACCGTTGAATTGGTATAAATCCATAACTTTCTTTCCGCCGTCTTCTACCCAACCTTGTTGCCACGGCATTTTTTCCTCTTTTAATGCTTTCTCCCATGCGTCCTTCTTTGCATCAATGGAAACACTCAGGAATTCGACATCTTGACCTTTGAATGCTTCATAATACTCTTTCATGTGAGGAATCTCTTGTCGGCACGGACCACACCAACTGGCCCAAAAGTCAAGAACTAAGACCTTACCCTTATATTTTGAAATATCCGCTGTTTTGCCTTTGTCTGTTTTAAAAGTAAATAATGGTGCGGGATTGCCGATTTTCATTCGTTCGCGTTGAGCTTTTGTTTCGGCTTGTTCTTTTTTATAATTGTCAATCAAAGATGCAGATGCAGGTGAAACCTGCTGTAGATGGGTTAAAGCAGCGTCTATTAGTGATGCGTTTTCATCGGCATTAATACGTTTGATGGCAGCTAAAATACTGTTCCGGTCTGCAAAATATTCAACCAGATATTTCATGTGTTCTGAATAGTTGTTAGAGTTAAAATCATATAGAGTTGAGGTGAGTTGTTGTTTTTCTGTTTGATCTGCAAATTTTGTATGATAGGCAGCCTGTGAATAGGCTATCATGGCTTGGTAGTTACGGTAAGATTCAAAGTTGATGAGATTCATTAACTCATTATTCTTTCCACCCTTAATATATACAAATGGAGGGTTCTTAATTTTTATTTTTGCAGTATCCAGTCCGCGAAAATCAATGTCTAAATTCTCATTTTCTAACCATACGTTTACAGTCTGCCATTTCCCGCAGTCAACAATAGCTTCACCTGGATTTTCCACTGGTACTGTCAGAGTATAGGTATGATCTTCGTTGACAGGAGCTTCGGCTAAGACTTTTTTTGTTGTTCCGATGCGTTGATAAACACTCATCTTAAAATCTTTGTCGATGAACTTAACGGTTCCTTTAATGATGATACTTTCTTGTGCTTGAATTTGAATACACATTGCCGTTATCAAGGCTAATAAGATATAAAACCCCTTTGTTTTTTTCATGATTTTTTATTTGCTTATGTAAACTAAGTCTAATTAACCTTGCAAATATATATATTTGTTGATAGAAGCAAATATTTTATGCAGAAAAAAGATGAAAATTAAGATTTGAGATTGATTTACTTATACTTTTTTCGGAAAATATGCTTATTATTGTTAAATTGGACATTTTTTATATTTGTGCAAAACGAGCATAAAATAAATCTATCGACTGCTATTTTATATAAGGATAAGTTTATGTTAATACTTCTTTATACATATTTTAGCAGCCAGTAGATTTTCAGAACATTTTACGGATACGTTCTATTCCGTCAATCAAAATATCTATTTCTTCTTTTGTGTTATAGAGGCCGAGACTGGCACGAACAGTGCCTTCTATGCCTAAAAGGTGCATGAGTGGTTCTGCACAGTGGTGTCCTGTACGAACTGCTATACCTAATCGGTCAAGTAAGGTACCCATGTCTAAGTGATGGATGTTACCGACCAAAAAAGAAATGACCGCATCTTTGTTTGCGGAAGTTCCAAAAAGTCGCATGTTTTCTATTTTTGCCATGCGTTTCATCGCATACTGGGTCAACTCCTGTTCATAAGCATGAATATTTTCCATCCCTATGCTTGTCACATAATCCAAAGCATGTGCTAAACCGGTTGTTGCTATGTAGTCGGGCGTTCCAGCTTCAAACTTATAAGGTAATTCATTGAAGGTCGTGTGTTCAAAGCTGACGTTTTTTATCATTTCTCCGCCTCCCATGTATGGAGGTAATTTGTCGAGCCAGTTTTCTTTGCCGTATAACACCCCGACACCAGTAGGACCGTAAACTTTGTGGCCGCTGAAAGCAAAAAAGTCACAATCAAGGTCACAAACATCTACTGCCATGTGTGGTACACTTTGCGCTCCGTCTATAAGAACAGGTACACCGTGTGCATGAGCTGTCACAATCATTTGTTTTATGGGATTCACTGTTCCTAAGACATTACTTACATGTGTGATACTGACCAGTCGGGTATTTGGGTTGAAAAGCTGTTCATATTTATCAAGACACAAATCGCCTTCATCAGTGATGGGGATGACTCTTAATCGGATACCGCGTCTGGCTTGTATCAGTTGCCAGCTGACAATGTTTGAATGATGTTCCATCTGGCTGATGATGATTTCATCATTCTCTTTTAGGAATGCATCACCGAAGGTAGATGCTACGAGGTTGATACTTTCTGTTGTACCTCGAGTAAAAACGATTTCATTTGTACTGCGTGCATTCAGGAAGCGTCGTACTGTTTCTCGTGCATTTTCATGTAACTCTGTTGCTTTCTGTGAAAGGAAATGTACTCCCCTGTGGACGTTAGCGTTGACATTATAGTATTCCTCAGTCATTGCTTCTACGACACAGCGTGGTTTTTGAGTCGTAGCCCCGTTGTCTAAATAGACCAGCGGTTTGCCATAAATTTCACGTCCCAAGATAGGAAAATCTTCTCTGATTTTTTTTATGTCATACATATTGTTTCATTATTATCGGCATAATTTACATCCTGCACATTTACTCAGTTCTCCACGGAAACGTTTTTCTGTCAAATGGTGCAGACGGTCTTTCAGTGCATCAAGTCCTATTTGGTCGATTACTTCTCCGACAAACGCGAATTTAAGTAGCATTTGTGCTTCCTCTCGGCTGATACCCCGTTGTTGCATATAGAAAAGAGCTTGTTCGTTAAGTTGCCCGACGGTGGAACCGTGGCTGCATTTTACGTCGTCGGCATATATCTCAAGCATAGGTTGTGTAAACATACGTGCCTCTTTTGTCGAGCAAAGATTTGCATTGCGTTCATTTGAAACAGTTTGTTGCGCATCTTTTCTTACGAGGATACGTCCTGCAAAAGCGCCGGTCGCTTTGTCATCCAATACATACTTGTATAATTGGTTGCTGATGCAGTGTGACATTCTGTGATCAATAAGCGTATTATTGTCTACATGTTGTGATTTGTCAGCGATGACGCATCCGTAAAGATTGGTTTCCGCTCCCGTACCTGATAGGTTTACATCTGTCCGGTTTCGTGTCTGTCCATTATGTAATGTTATGCTGTGCAGTGTTACTTTACTGTCTCTCCGTTGTTCCACAAACATGTTACTGAACCGATGATTCTTTACATGTGTTTCTTCCAATTCGTAGAGTTCAAGTCTGGCATCTTCTTCTGCATACACCTCTATTACTTGTGTGGCAAGGAAGTTGCGGTCATCAGCGGCATGGTCGCAAAACAAAATGCGTGCTTGTGCTTTTTCTTCAAGTATGATCAGTACCCGGCGGTTTACCATTAAGTCGACATCTGATCGTAGAATATTTACTATTTGTATGGTGCGTTCCACTTCCGTTCCTTTGGGAATGTAGATGAAAAGTCCATCCTGTACAAACATGGTATTTAAAGCGCTTATAGCATCTTTTTCAGGACGTGCAAGTTGGCCGTAATAGGATGCGACCAATCGGTTGTGTTTTTGGGCCGCTTCTTTCAGCGAGCATATGATGACCCCTTCGGGTAAGATTGCCGATGGTAATGATTTGTTGTAAAATGTGTCGTTGACGACAAAATACAGTGAAGTACTTAGGTTCGGCACGTCACATCGGAATGCTTCGTATGGGTCAACCGGTATCTCAACGCGGTTCAAGTTCACACCGTAGTCTGGCGAGAATGCTTTTTGGACGTCGGTGTATTTGTAACGTTCCACTTTTCGATCGGGAAATCCCTGTTCGCAGAAACATCTGAAGGCTTCGTTTCGTGTAGCATTCAGTATCGGTGCACTGTGCTTATCGATCATTTCCCGGTTTGTGGCGAACAAATCTATATATTGCTGTTCACTTTTCATTTAATAAATTGCCAGTTTTATTTGTTACACATCATCTGGTTCACTCTAAATCTGTTGTTTCTGCTTTGATCCAGTCAAACCCTTTGTTTTCTATTTCGAGGGCGAGTTCCGGACCGCCGGTTTTTACGATCCGGCCGTTAAGTAATACGTGGATGATGTCAGGTTTCAGGTAATCCAGCAGGCGCTGGTAGTGAGTGATGACCAATGCGGATGTTTTCGGCGTGCGCAGTTTGTTGAAGCCTTCGGCGACAATACGCAAGGCGTCCACGTCGAGTCCGGAGTCTGTTTCGTCTAAGATGCTTAATGTAGGCTCTAACATAGCCATCTGAAATATCTCGTTTCGTTTTTTTTCGCCTCCGCTGAAACCTTCGTTGACGGAGCGGTTAGCGAGTTTGCTGTCCAATTCGACAACTTTTCGTTTTTCACGCATCATTTTTAGGAAGTCTCCCGCACTCATTGGTTCTAATCCGTGATATTTGCGTTTGGCATTTATGGCAGCGCGCATGAAATTGACCATTGACACACCGGGAATTTCAACAGGTTGTTGAAATGAAAGGAACAATCCTTCGTGGGCGCGTTCTTCAGGTTTGAGTGTTAGCAAGTCTTTCCCGTTGAAAGTCACTGTCCCGCTTGTTACGTCATACGCCGGATTACCGACCAGGACATTGCTGAGCGTGCTTTTTCCTGCACCGTTCTGTCCCATAAGGACATGGATCTCGCCTGGCTTAATGGTCAGATTGATACCTTTTAATATTTCTTTGCCATTGATGCTGGCATGCAGATCTTTTATTTCTAACATAAGATTATCGATTTTATTCTTTGGTGATACCTTCCGTTATTTCTCTATTGATTATCCTACAGTGCCTTCGAGTGATACATTCAGTAATTTTTGGGCTTCCACTGCAAACTCCATCGGTAGCTTGTTAATAACATCTTTTGCATATCCGTTGACAATCAGTCCGACAGCCTCTTCTGTCGGTATGCCCCGTTGGTTACAGTAGAAAAGCTGTTCTTCTGATATTTTAGATGTTGTTGCTTCATGCTCAACGATGGCTGTATTGTTATGCACATCCATATAAGGAAATGTGTGGGCGCCACAGTTGCTGCCGAGCAACAGCGAGTCGCACGAGCTGTAATTCCTGGCATTATCTGCGTTTGCAGTTATACGAACCAATCCGCGGTAAGAGTTTTGGCTTTTGCCAGCAGAGATTCCTTTGCTGATAATGGTACTTTTGGTATTCTTGCCTATATGAATCATTTTTGTACCGGTATCTGCTTGTTGGAAATTATTGGTGACGGCCACGCTGTAAAATTCTGCTTGCGAGTTGTCGCCTCCCAATATGCAGCTGGGATATTTCCAAGTGATGGCGGAGCCTGTTTCTACTTGTGTCCATGACAGTTTACTGTTTGCACCTTTCAAGTGTCCTCGTTTGGTAACCAGGTTCAATACGCCTCCTTTACCTTCAGCGTCGCCGGGATACCAGTTCTGTACGGTACTGTATTTTACTTCAGCATTCTCGTTGACCACGATTTCCACGATGGCCGCGTGAAGTTGGTTTTCATCGCGCATCGGAGCCGTACATCCCTCTAAGTATGAAACGTAGCCTCCATCATCACAAACAATTAATGTTCTTTCAAACTGTCCTGTATTGCGTGCATTGATGCGGAAGTAGGTAGACAGTTCCATCGGGCAACGAGTTCCTTTTGGAATGTAAACAAAAGAACCATCGCTGAATACGGCGGAGTTTAAGGCTGCGAAATAATTGTCGCGATATGGTACGACTGAACCCAAATAGCGTTTCACAAGATCGGGATATTCTCGTACCGCTTCGCTAATGGAACAAAAGATTATGCCACGTTCGGAAAGTTTCTCCTTGAACGTCGTTTTTACCGAAACAGAATCCATCACGGCATCTACCGCAGTCCCGCTTAGTGCCAGGCGTTCTTCGAGCGGGATACCCAACTTGTCAAACGTCTTCATCAGTTCAGGGTCAATTTCTTCAAGGCTCTTCGGCCCGTCTTTTTTCCCTTTTGTCGGGTCGGCGTAATAGGAAATGGCCTGATAGTCTATTTCAGGCATCTTCAGATGCCCCCATTCAGGTTGTTTCAGCGTTTGCCAATATCTGAACGCTTCCAGCCTGAATGCAAGCAACCATTCCGGCTCTTCCTTTTTGGAAGAAATCAGGCGGACAACGTCTTCGTTAAGTCCTTTTTCTATAATTTCTGTTTGCACATCCGTGGTGAAACCGTACTCATATTTTTTTTCAGCCACCTCTTTTACAAACTTGTTTTTTTCTTCCATACCAATCTTTTATGTTGATAAAGACAGAAAGGTATCCCAAAAGCGAAACGCCGCGACTTCCGCTTTTGCGATTCTTCTTTGAGAGACCTTCCTGCCTTTAGTTTTACTTTATGGTTTTATTAACAGATGTCTTCTATTCCTTTCTCTGTGATCCGGCGAACGTGGTCGGCGCAATAGTCGAAGAAGATGCCGGATACCGATTTTAACGGCTTGTAAAACCGTGAACCAGTGTCCGACGGGTCATTCATGAATTGAAGCCTGACCATGACATTTATCACACAACTTAGTAACAGTAGATATTTCATGGCGCCAATTGCTGCTCCTCCGAGGCGGTTCAGCCAACCTAAGCAAAGCGTTTCCATTGTTTTGGTGAGGCAATATGCGATGACCGATAACGCCAGCGGGACACCTATCCATATCATGATGAATGCCAGGGCATAGGCTACTCCCCGTTGCATTTCCATTTGCAGTGTCAACCAATCGCCCAGAGTCATGTAGAGCATTGAAGCGACCAATAACCCGAGGATAACGCCTGCGATAGACGCGATCTGACGGAAAAGCCCGCTTTGCCAGCCTCTAAACGATCCTACGGCAAGGACGACTAATATGATGATGTCTGGCGTGTTCACGGATATTAGAGCTTGGCTTTGACTTCTACCTCTTGGTAAGTCTCTATCATATCACCTTCGCGGATATCATTGTAGTTGACAAGGCTGATACCGCATTCAAAGTTGACACCCACTTCTTTAACATCGTCTTTGAAACGTTTTAGGGCATTGATTTGGCCCGTATGTACTACAATGCCATCCCGAATCAGGCGTGCCTTGTTGGAACGTTGCACTTTGCCGTCTACAACATAAGCGCCTGCAACAGTACCGACCTTACTGATATGGTATACTTGGCGTACTTCCAACATAGCCGTAACCTCTTCTTTCAACTCTGGTGCCAGCATGCCTTCCATAGCAGCTTTCACTTCCTCTATGGCATCGTAGATGATAGAATACAGTCGGATGTCCACACCTTGCTGTTCTGCCATCTTGCGGGCGGTGGCAGATGGGCGTACCTGGAAGCCGATAATGATGGCTTCAGAAGCCGCAGCCAATGCTACGTCGCTTTCAGAAATCTGGCCGACGGCCTTATGGATGACGTTAACTGCAATTTTTTCTGTCGAGAGCTTGATGAGCGAGTCGCTGAGGGCTTCGATAGAGCCATCCACGTCGCCTTTTACGATGATATTCAGTTCCTGGAAGCCGCCAAGTGCAATACGGCGGCCTACTTCGTCTAATGTCAGCATCTTTTGGGTGCGTAAGCCTTGTTCACGTTGTAGCTGTTCGCGTTTGTTGGCTATTTCACGGGCTTCCTGTTCTGTTTCCATCACATGGAATGTGTCACCGGCTGTCGGGGCGCCGTTTAATCCTAAAATTGTAGCGGCGCGGGCAGGCCCGATTTCATTTACGCGCTGATTACGTTCATTGAACATCGCCTTTATTTTACCATAATTTGTTCCGGCCAGTACGATGTCTCCCATTCGCAGTGTACCGTTTGAAACCAGCACGGTTGCTACATAGCCGCGTCCTTTATCTAAGGATGATTCAATGATTGAACCGGTTCCTTTTCGGTGAGGGTTGGCTTTCAGGTCCAACATTTCAGCCTCAAGCAACACCTTCTCTAACAATTCGTCTACTCCGGTTCCTTTTTTTGCTGAAATATCTTGGCTTTGATACTTTCCGCCCCATTCTTCTACTAAGAAGTTCATGGCAGCAAGCCCTTCCTTGATTTTGTCTGGATTGGCTGCCGGTTTGTCAACCTTGTTGATGGCAAACACAATTGGTACGTTTGCAGCAACGGCATGATTGATGGCCTCTTTCGTTTGAGGCATTATATCGTCATCGGCAGCAATAATGATGATGGCGATGTCCGTTACCTGGGCTCCGCGGGCACGCATGGCTGTAAAGGCTTCGTGTCCTGGTGTATCCAAAAACGTGATATGGCGTCCGTCTTCCAATTTTACGTTATAAGCTCCGATATGCTGTGTGATACCGCCGGCTTCGCCTGCAATCACGTTGGTTTTCCTTATATAGTCGAGCAATGATGTTTTTCCATGGTCTACATGGCCCATTACTGTCACAATCGGAGCGCGCGGTTCCAAATCTTCTTCATCATCTTCCTCTTCGTTGACCGCTTCCGAAACTTCTGCGCTGACATATTCTGTTTTAAAACCGAATTCTTCTGCCACGAGATTAATGGTTTCCGCGTCTAAACGCTGATTGATGGAGACCATGATGCCGATACTCATACATGTCCCGATGACTTGTGTTACAGGCACATCCATCATAACGGCCAATTCATTGGCTGTCACAAACTCTGTCAGTTTGAGAACTTTGCTTTCTGCGGCTTGTTCTTGCAGTTGTTCTTCAAGGTTGGCACGTGCGTTTTCGCGTTTCTCTTTGCGGTATTTTGCGCCTTTATTGGTTTTGTTTTTGTTTGTCAGACGTGCCAATGTTTCCTTGACTTGTTTTGCAACGTCTTCGTCAGATACTTCTGCTTTGAAGGGAGTTTGCTGGCGATTATTCTTCTTGCCGGCATTTTGTTTGTTTATGTTCTGCCGGTCATGTCCGCCTTGGTTCGTGGCTTTCCTGTTTCCCTGTTGTTGTCCAGTTACAGGTTGATTGCCCATCGCGTTTACATCCACACGCTCTTTACCGATGCGTACACGTTTCTTTTTACCGTTGACGTCGGTAGTCTGGACGGTATTTTGCCGTTTGTCATGTTGCATCTGGCGATTTTTCTCTTCCCGTTCTTTGCGTTTCTCTTCTTTAGTTTTTTTCTTTGGACGGGTCGACTGGTTCAGGCTGTCTAAGTCAATGTGTCCTTTGACTTTCAGCTGTGGAGCAGGTTGTATATTGTGGTTGAGGCGGAAAACGCCGTCATCTTCTGTTCCGACACGGTCTTCCTCTTCCTCTGCAGCTGTTTCCACTGCCGTTTCTTCGTCTTCAATTACTTGTTCCTCGGGTTCAGCCTGGGTTGCAGTTTCTTTTGTTTCTTCTGGCTCTTCGTTTACCGGTTCTTCTTCCTTTTTTTGCGGTTTCCTACCGGACAAAGCATCCAGACCGATTTTTCCGATTACTTTCAGGCGTTTCTCTGTTTGAACTTCCTGTTGCTCAGTTACAGTCGCAGTAATGGCAGGTTCGGGGGTTATGGCAATAGTTTCTTTTTTCTCCTTTTGTTGCCTTTGCCGGCTGATATTGGCCGCATCGTCGCGCAGTCCCTTGTCAGTTTTAAATTCTGCGATCAGCATTTCATATTGCTCTTCGCTGATTTTAAAGTTGGGATTGGCTTCGACGTCGGAAAATCCTTTTTTTTGCAAGAACTCAACCGCAGTCTGTAGGCCGACGTTGCATTCTTTCGTTACTTTATTTAATCTGATACTCATAAGCGTTTATTCCTCAAATTCTTCTCTTAAAATTCTCAAAACTTCATCAACCGTTTCTTCTTCAAGGTCGGCTTGTGAAACTAACATTTCCCGTGGCGCGTTCAATACGTCTTTGGCTGTCACCATACCGATTCTCTTCAACTCGTCGATAATCCACGGTTCGATGGCATTGGTAAATTCGTCAAGGTAAACATCATCGTTGTCGCTGTCCTGGCCGTCAATTTCACGGAAAACGTCAATGGTATATTCTGTCAGCATACTGGCCAATTTGATGTTAAGACCGCTTTTACCGATGGCGAGTGATACCTGATCCGGATTCAGGTAAACTTCAGCCTTTCGTTCTTCTTCGTTCAAGCGCAGGCTGTTGACATTGGCGGGACTGAGTGCGCGGGTGATGAATAATGAGATGTTTTGCGTGTAATTGATGACATCAATGTTTTCGCCCCGCAGTTCACGCACGATGCCGTGTACGCGGCTACCTTTCACGCCTACACAGGCGCCTACCGGGTCGATGCGTTCGTCGTAACTTTCAACGGCTATTTTTGCACGCTCTCCTGGGATTCGTGCTATGCGGCGTATGGTTATCAGGCCGTCATGAATTTCCGGTACTTCGGCTTCCAGCAGACGTTGCAGGAATACCGGTGATGTACGGCTCAGAATGATTTTAGGATTGTTGTTTGCGTTGTCCACACGCAATACCACGGCACGAACAGTTTCTCCTTTGCGGTAGAAATCAGAGGGGATCTGTTCTGTTTTCGGCAATATCAGTTCATTACCTTCGTCATCGACAAGCAGCATTTCTTTTTTCCATACTTGGTAGACTTCGGCTGTCACAACTTCGCCCACTTTGTCTTTGTATTTGTTGTAAAGGCTGTCATGTTCCAGTTCGAGTATTTTGCTGGCCAATGTTTGCCGAAGGGTCAGGATGGCGCGGCGGCCGAATTTGGCAAAATCCACGTTTTCACTCACTTCTTCGCCCAGTTCGTAGTCTTCATCTATTTTGCGGGCCTCGGACAGTGAGATTTCGGTATTGTCGTTTTTCACCTCGTCGTCGGGTACGACAATACGGTTACGGTATATTTCAAAGTCTCCTTTGTCGGGATTTACAATGACGTCATAATTTTCGTCTGACCCGAACATTTTGGCGATTACGTTGCGGAAACTCTCTTCCAGAACGCTTACTAACGTTGCGCGGTCAATATTTTTTGTTTCCTTAAACTCTGAAAATGTATCAATCAGATTGATTGTTTCTTCTTTTTTTGCCATGGTGTTATTTAAATCGGATTAAATATTTTGTATATTTCACTTCATCGTAGTGGAATGCCAGCACTTCTTCTACCATTTTGGGCCGTTTCTGGTCCGGCAGTTTCTTTTTCACGCTTACGGTCAATTCAAAATGGTCTTCATCGGCTGCTGTCAGGATGCCGTTCAGTTTGCGGCCGTCTTTGGTCAGCACTTCTACCTCTTTGCCGATATGGCAGATGTATTGGTTCAGTACTTTGAAAGGTTGGCCGATGCCTGCGCTGCCTACCTCCAGTTCGTAGTCTTCCTGGTCGCGGCTCAGCTTTGATTCGATGTATTGGCTCAGGCTGACACAGTCGTCTATCCATACGCCTTCGGCATGATCGATTTCGACGATGATTTTGTCATCGGGGCTTACAACAATGTCCACAAGGAAATAGTCTTTTCCCTGTAACCATTCTTCAACTAACTCTCTAACAACGTTCTTTTCTATCATTTGGATATTTTTATTAAATAAAAAGTGAGGGACTTTGTCAAGCCCCTCACTTCCTCTAACGGTGCAAATTTACGTATTTTCTTTAAATTAAACAAGAAAATGTCTGTAAATTTATATCATTCAAACGATTCCGTTTGTGTAGGTTGCATTTTTATGTCATTTCCCATGCGTTCAAGCATGATGTTCTTGCCGGTTTCAGGTATTTCAAAAGTGTTGGCACATGCGTTGCGGATGTCAACCACGATGAAGGCGCTTGTCCCGTTTGGAACGGTGAACGTAACCGATTCGTTACCTGTCACACGGGCGCTGTACAATGTGTCTTCGCCGACGATAATTTGCAGACTGTCGCCCATAAGGTTTTCATTCAGTATGATGGAATGTTCCGGCCTGCTTCCTGTGTGTTGGCCGTCAGGTGGCAGGCACCACATCCAAAAGAATATCACGACACAGAGTACGACGATGGCCATGGCCATGATACCGAACATGATTTGCTTGTTATGGTTTAACTTGTTTTTTTTCATTTTAGATGGTTGGGCTTATTTTTGGGGCTTTAAAAGTTTGGCGTATTCTGCGGGGTTGGCCAAAAGTTCTGTAGCTGCTTTCACGTCATTGTCGTGTCCGGCCTGCTGGAGGAGGGCCCCTCGCCGGTAGTAATACCTGCTGACGATGTCATTCTCGATAAAAGGCTTTATGTCTTCCTTGAAGCGCATCATGTCGGCGGCTGTATCGCCGGACATCTTTTTTTGCAGGGCTTCAAACTCAGCTTCAGCTCCTTCAAAACATCCTTCAAAGCGGGCGGTTTGTTTCAGCAGGTTCATCACGTCTTCTGTGCGCCGTTTGTATTTGAAACCGCTTTCTTCTACCATTTTGACAAAGTCGGCATAGTCTTCGTCAGAAAGGCTAAATTCGCCGGCAGGTGCTATGGTTGGATGTTCCGAAGCGTATTTGCATACGTATTCCAATGTAACGTCGCTGGCGACAATGTCGTAAACTAATGTCGGCAGGCTGTCTTCCGGTGTCACCACATCCGGTTTTATGCCGCCGCCGTCCCTTACGGGCCGGCCGGCTGCCGTGGAAAATTCGTGTGTCAGACTGTCGGGAACCGTGCCAACAGAACCGTCGGCGTTCAGATGACGGTAGTCATAGGCTTGGATGCACCGTCCGCTTGGGATATAGTAGCGGCTGGTAGTTACTTTCAGGCTGCCGTGATAAGGTACTTCCCGTGGAATCTGCACAAGTCCCTTTCCATAAGTTCTGCTGCCCATGATTACGGCACGGTCCATGTCTTGTAATGCGCCGGAAACGATTTCCGCGGATGAAGCGGTACCGCCGTTGACAAGTACCACTAAGGGTATTGTGGCGTCTAAAGGTTCTTTTGTTGTGTGGTATTCGGCGTTGACAGAAGCCAACTTGCCTTTGGTATATACAACTTTTTGACCCTTGGGAACAAAAAGGTTGACAATTTCCACCGCTTCGCTGAGCAATCCGCCAGGGTTGCCGCGCATGTCTAATATCAGTGAGCGTGCGCCTTGTTCCTTCAGTTCGATGATAGCCCGGCGCACATCGCGTGAACAGTTCTCAGTGAAACGGTCAAAATAGATATAACCTACTTCATCGTTCAGTTTGCCGTAATAGGGGACAGGGGGGACTGAAATGTTGCGGCGCGTGATTTTGAAGGTCAGGGGGGCGGTTTCACCGGAACGTTTGATCCTTATTTCAAACGATGTGCCGGCGTCGCCTCGCAGCATTTTGCTGACTTCCGTCACATTTTTGCCTTTCACGTCCACACCGTCAATGTCCAGGATGATGTCGCCTGCCTTGATTCCGGCTTCTGCCGCCGGACTGTCTTCCCATGGCTCTACCATCATCACGCGGTCTTCTTTCTTGTAATAGCGTATGATGGAACCCACGCCGGCATATTTGCCTGTTGTCATTTCGCGCAACTCGCCCATATCGTTTTCCGGGTAATATTCCGTGAAAGGGTCTACTTGTCGCAACATGCCGTCAATGGCCCATCCGATGACAGTGTCGGCTGAGAGTGAGTCCACATAGAACAAGTCAAGCTGCTTGTATATGTCATTGAAGATTTCCAGGTTTTTGGATATCTCGAAATTATGACTGATGTCTTTTTGTGCGTGCAAGCCGCCTGTTCCCAACAGGAGACAGCCAACGATAGATACAAACTTTTTCATGACGCAAATTTACGTAAATTCATCATATATCAGCCATGTTACAGTCATTCTCTTCGCCAGACTTATGTATTTTTTACATTACTGTGCTTTTTTTTAGCCAATCTGTTGCACATTTAAAAAATAAGCACTACTTTTGCAACGCAAATGAAAAGAACAAGTTTCTAAAAGTTCTGCTTCAGTAGCTCAGTTGGTTAGAGCACCTGACTGTTAATCAGGGGGTCGTTGGTTCAAGCCCATCCTGAAGCGCCAAGTTCTTTTTATCATTGCATTGCTTCAGTAGCTCAGTTGGTTAGAGCACCTGACTGTTAATCAGGGGGTCGTTGGTTCAAGCCCATCCTGAAGCGCAAGAAAGGCCGTGTGGAGACATGCGGTCTTTCTTTTTTTATGAGGCTCTGTCAGATATTTTTATGATATGTCGCATCGCCTGTTTTTGTGAATTTGAGCCGGATTCTTGGCCATGTCGGATGCTTTTTGGGTTTTCCCCCGTACATTGTTATGGCAAAATATGTTTTTGGGCCTCTTGACTGTAATAGATAGGAATACATTATGTTACAGATGGTTACGCTCAACTGTTTTTACGTTTGGACTGGTGTTTTTTCGCATTGCTCTTTCGATGGCGTAAACAGTGTACCGACCTGCTGAAATTTGTAGCGCTTACAATAAAATTTGCGACCTGTCGCTTCTACAACACGACCTGTCGCCTTGCAGAAGCGACAGGTCGCAAATTCGGCCGCAATTTCAGCAGATTCATTTGCTTCTGTTTTGTCAGTAAAATTCAAAATTACAGATGGATGTTATGTTACTTCCCATTGTAATGTCAAGTGAAATCTGCGTTGGTTATAATTTGTCCGATACCGGCCGGCAGATAAAAAAAAGAAGAAGATACTTGCGGAAAGCATCTTCTTCTTATATATAATGGGCAACTTTTATTCAGCGCTCTTCTGTTCGTCTTGTCGCGGACGACGTTCGCGGCGTTCGCGGCGCGCCGGCCGTTCGGTATAGCCTTCTGGTTTTTCCAGGAGGACGCGGCGTGAGAGTTTGAATTTACCCGTCTTCGGATCAATTTCCATCAGTTTGACTTGTATCTTGTCGCCTTCTTTGATACCGGCTTCTTCAACTGTTTCAAGGCGTTTCCAGTCTATTTCGGAAATGTGCAGCAAACCGTCGCGGCCGGGCATGAATTCTACGAATGCGCCGTAAGGCATTACGCTGCGTACGGTTCCTTCATATACTTCGCCCACTTCCGGGATGGCCACGATGTTTCTGATTTTGGCAAGTGCGGCCGTGATGATGTCTTTGTTACCGCCTGATACCTGAACAACACCGACCCCGTCTGTTTCTTCGATGGTGATGGTTGCACCGGTTTCTTCTTGGATGCCTTGGATGATTTTTCCGCCCGGGCCGATGACAGCACCGATAAATTCTTTAGGTATGGTGATTTGCTCGATGCGGGGAACGTGCGGTTTCAACTCGGCGCGTGGTTCAGCCATGCACTCTGTGAGTTTTCCGAGGATGTATTCGCGTCCGGCTTTGGCCTGCATGAGTGCCTTTTCAAGGATTTCGTAGCTCAATCCGTCGCATTTAATATCCATCTGTGTGGCTGTCAGTCCGTCAATGGTACCGGTAGTCTTGAAGTCCATGTCGCCGAGGTGGTCTTCATCGCCGAGGATGTCAGACAGTACGGCATATTTTTCTTCACCCGGATTCTTGATGAGTCCCATTGCGATACCGCTGACCGGTTTTTTCATGGGGACGCCGGCGTCCATCAAGGCTAAAGTACCTGCGCAGACAGTTGCCATGGATGAAGAACCGTTAGACTCGAGTATGTCGGATACGACACGTACGGTGTAGGGGAAATCTTCCGGAATCTGTCCTTTCAGGCCGCGCCATGCCAAGTGTCCGTGACCGATTTCGCGTCGGCCGACGCCACGTTGTGCTTTTGCTTCGCCGGTAGAGAACGGCGGGAAGTTGTAATGGAGCAGAAAACGCATTTTGCCTTGTTCGAGTACTTCGTCTACAATCTTCTCGTCGAGTTTGGTTCCTAATGTACATGTTGACAATGATTGGGTTTCACCACGTGTGAAGATGGCAGAACCGTGAGGGCCGGGCAGCGGGCTTACTTCACACCAGATGGGGCGGATGTCTGTCGTTGCGCGGCCGTCGAGGCGCTTGCCTTCGTCCAGAACGCAACGGCGCATGGCATCGCGCTCTACATCATGGTAATAGCGGTCGATGAGCGTGTTCTTTTCAGCCAGCTCGTCTTCAGACATTTCTGGATGTGCCTCTGCATAAGCAGCCTTGAAGTTTTCACGTATTTCCATGAAAGCATCTTCGCGGGCATGCTTGTCGCGGTTGCCTTCGCGGGCAATGTTGTAGGCCGGTTCGTAGCAAACCTTTTTGCATTCGGCCTTCAGTTCGTCATCGTTTATTTCATGGCAATATTCGCGCTTGACGTCTTTGCCTAACTCTTTGGAGAGTTCTTTTTGCAGGCGGCACATCGGTTTGATGGCTTCATGGGCAGCCTTCAATGCGTTGAGAAGGTCGATTTCTGATACTTCTTTCATCTCGCCTTCCACCATCATGATGTTCTCTTCAGTAGCGCCAACCATGATATCCATATCGGCGGTTTCGAGTTGTGCGAAAGTAGGGTTGATGACGTATTCACCGTTGATGCGTGCCACACGTACTTCGGAGATCGGTCCGTCGAAAGGAATATCTGAAACGGACAGGGCAGCCGAAGCGGCAAATCCGGCCAATGCGTCGGGCATGTCAACGCCGTCGGCTGAATATAATATGACATTTACATAAACTTCTGCGTGGTAATTGTCGGGGAACAAGGGACGCAGTGCGCGGTCAACAAGGCGGCATGTCAGGATTTCATTATCCGACGCCTTGCCTTCGCGTTTTGTAAATCCGCCGGGAAAACGTCCGGCAGCTGAAAATTTTTCTCTGTACTCT
The DNA here is from genome assembly GCA_949299545.1 of uncultured Prevotellaceae bacterium. GTDB lineage: Bacteria > Bacteroidota > Bacteroidia > Bacteroidales > Bacteroidaceae > Paraprevotella. The sequence goes on from CASGAM010000008.1 coordinate 35,392, forward strand.
ACCTGCAAAGGCATAAAATCTGTTCCGGGAACGGCATCTTTAGCGGCACAAACGGTGGCCAAGAGCATGGTGTTGCCCATAGAAAGCATCACGGCTCCATCGGCTTGTTTGGCCAGTTTCCCGGTTTCGATGCTGATGGTTCTCCCATCAGGCAATTCGACTGTCTTCTTAATTACGTTCATTTGATTTTTTAAAGTTTCTTCGTTAAATCGGGCAAATTTAATCATATTTATTGATTAAGGCGGTGTTTATCAGTGAAAAAATAATGTTTAAAGGTTTTTTTATTCTAAATTGAAGGTTTTTGCTGACAATTTTTCAAATCTGTTGCCGGGAGGCTATGTTTTATTTTCCTGTTTACTGAAGCAAGTGCTTTTTCCTGCATTTTTTCAAAAAACTGTGTATATTTGCATTATTAAATAAGAAAGATCATGAAGAAACTTGTTATGATAAGCCTCGCTTCGGTGATGTTCTTTGGCGCGTGTAATGAGCGGGGAGAGAGCTTTGAGATTAGTGGAGAAATAGCCGGAGCAGATGGTAAGACTCTTTATTTCGAGGCTCTTACATTAGAGGGCGTTAATCCATTGGATTCAGTGCGTTTGGACGACAAAGGCACTTTCAGATTCACGGGACCACGTCCTGCGAATCCCGAGTTTTATAGATTGAGGGTTGAGGGGCAGATTATTAATGTAGCTATCGATTCGACAGAGCACATCGGTGTTGAGGCTGATTTTCCTACAATGTCGGCCGATTATAAAATTGACGGTTCGCAGGAGAATATCATAATCCGTGAAATCAGTCGCAAACAGTTGGCAATGCAGGCTGAAATTACGCAAATAGCCGAAAATCCGAAACTGACAACCGGCGAGCGGGGAAGGCTTGTCAACCAGATTGTTGAGCGATACAAAGCCGACTTGAAAGCGAACTATGTTCTCAATGAGCCGTGGTCGGCACATGCCTACTTTGCCATCTTCCAAACCGCAGGCAGGGTACTGGTATTTGATCCTGTCGACAATGCGGAAGATGTGAAATATCTGGCTGCGGTAGCTACTGCCTGGAATGAACGTTATCCGGGTTCAGTCAGGGCTAAAAACTTGGAAAACATAGCGCTTCGTGGTTTGAGAAATACCAAAGCTCCACAGGAGAAAGTGTTTGACCCTTCGGAATGGGCAAATGTCAATATCAAGGAAACAGGACTCATAGAGGTGGCTTTGCCTGATATTAACGGGCGTCAACGAACACTTTCGGAACTGGAAGGAAAGGTCGTAATGCTTGACTTCAATGCTTATTCCATTTCCGGAGCGCAGGAACGAACCATGCAGTTGCGTGCTTTATATGATGAATTGGCTCCCAAAGGTTTTGAAATTTATCAGATCTCTTTCGACCCGGACGAGCATTACTGGAAAACTGTTACTGAACCATTGCCATGGATTTGTGTTTACGAAGAGGATGGTTTGGCCTCGGACTATTTGCGATTGTACATGGTGCAGAACATTCCCACTTATTTTCTCATCGACCGTGGCGGCAATGTCGTAGTGCGTTCGGACAATGTGTCTGATACGAAAAAGGCTATTGAGGATTTGTTATAAAAGATAGATGTAACCGAACATAAACGGGAAACGGTTGTTTTGGGAAAAACTTGCCGTTTTGATTGAAAAACAAAAAAAAGCTAAAACTTTTGCAGATAAGAAATTAAACCTTATCTTTGCAACCAAAGGATAATAGAGAAACAGGAAGGGTTCCGGCTTTGCTCAGCCGGAATTCTTTTGTTTTTTATCTTTTGCCTTAATTTTAGAATAAGAATAACAATTAATAAATTAGGAGGAATGTTATGGCATATATGTCACAAGAGGGATACGATAAGTTAGTAGCCCAGTTACAACAAATGGAGACGGTTGAGCGGCCGGCAGCTTCGGCAGCTATCGCGGAAGCACGCGACAAAGGAGATCTCAGCGAGAATTCTGAATATGATGCCGCGAAAGAACACCAGGCCATGTTGGAGATTAAAATCAACCAGCTCAAGGCGCTCATAAGCGAAGCAAAGATTATTGACACGTCGCGGCTCAAAGCCGATACTGTGCAGATTCTTTCAAAAGTGGAAATGAAGAATGTCAAGAATGGCATGAAGATGACTTACACGATTGTGCCTGAAACCGAAGCCAACCTGCGCGAAAACAAAATATCTGTGCAGACACCTATTGCTCAGGGGCTTTTGGGAAAGAAAATAGGTGAAATAGCTGAGATTAAGATACCGCAAGGACTTATCCAGTTGGAAATTATCAACATTACTTTTGAATAAGGCGCTATGGCTACTATTTTCAGTAAGATTGTGGCTGGTGAAATTCCCAGCTACAAATGTGCGGAGAACAAAGACTTCTATGCATTCTTGGATATCAATCCATTGGTGAAGGGGCATACTTTAGTGATACCTAAACGTGAAGTGGATTATATTTTCGATCTTAGCGATGAAGAACTGGCAGCCATGCAGGTGTTTGCCAAGCATGTGGCTGCTGCCATCAAAAAGGCTTTTCCGTGTATTAAGGTCGGTCAGGCTGTTTTAGGGCTGGAAGTTCCTCATGCACATATCCATCTGATTCCGATGCAGAGCGAGAAGGACATGCTTTTCAGTAATCCCAAACTTTCATTAAAACCCGAGGAATTTGAAAGCATTGCTCAGGCCATTCGAGAGAATTTTATGGAGTGACATTGTAGTCCAAGAAAGGCACCGGTAGGGAAAAACTTGCCGCTTATAAAAAAAGAACCATATCAGGTGTTGAAGTCCGATATGGTTCTTTTTTATTGTAATCTTCAGTATTGTTCGGTTTCAGGTTTTTATTGCAAAGGATTTATGAGACGGTCTTGCCGTGGCATTTCTATTATTCGCCGATACCCATTTCCTCAATGAGACGGTGCGCGTTGCCCCAACGGTCGATAATGTAAAGCACGAAGCGGATGTCGACACCGATGCAACGTGTCAGTTCTTGTGTAAAGCTGATGTCGTTGCTCATGGCATCCCAGTTGCCGTCGAAAGCCAAGCCAATGAGTTCGCCCTTGCCATTGAACATCGGACTGCCGGAATTGCCGCCTGTGATGTCATTGTTAGTCAGGAAGCATAGTTGCATTTCTCCCGTTTTGGAGTCTTTGTACGGGCCGAAGTCGCCGGCTTCAAACAGTTCCGAAATGTTCTTCTCCATTTTATAATCAGAGATTTTATCTGATTGTGCAACCTTTTCAAGTAGGCTGGGCATCGTTGTGAAATAATCCTGATGCCCGCTTGTGCCGGTATAATCATTGACGAAACCGTAACTTAACCGCATAGTGGAGTTGGCATCAGAATAGTGAGGCTTGTCAAATTCCATTTCCAATACGGCCTGACAGAGCAATCTTTCGTTGGCGGTTATGATGAGGCTGGCGTCTTTGATGGCCGTTTGCAGACTGTCTAATGTGGCAGTTATGTCTTTCATGCAGATGAAAGCCATGTCTTGTTCCATCTGGTCTGCTGTCAGTTCACTTGTAAGACAATCGGTACTGTTTAACGCTGTCTGTTCATAAAGAGCATTGACATAAGCCTTTGTAATCCCGCCGTATTCATTTTTGATGGTCTGATAGAATCGAGGTAGAGCGTTTCCTTGGGTTTGTTCCGCATAATTATCGATGAGTGCGGTCATGGTTTCAATGTCTACGTTCTTGTTCCAGTCTTTATAGATTTGTTGGATGCGTTCTTTCCACGTTGCTTTGGCTTGTTCGTCTGCATTGTGGGTCATAATATCATAATAGCGTGCAATCTTGATGATTTCCGGACCGTTGAAGAATGATTCGTTGAGGAAATTGATTTCACGATGGGCAGCCTTTCGGTCGGTGTAAGCTTTCTCCAACTGTGGCAACATATTGCTGAAACGTTCCTTCCGTTTATTGTTTCCTGAGAGCCATTGGGTAATGTCGCGTTCTTTTTTCTGCTTTTGTTCAACTACTTTCAGTTCTTTTAGTGCTTTGTTCATGCCAATGCTGTTTTTCCAATAGTTGGAGCTTTGGGCATATTTGGAGGCATATTGCAGATTAATGACCGGGTCGGCATTCATCCATTTGCGCCAGATTTCTTGTTTGATACCACGCACATTGATGCGGGCGGCGTTGATGTTATCCATGCGTTCGCTGATTCCGAATGAAGAAAGATAACGGTTAGTGCTTCCGGGGTAACCGATGGTCATGCAGAAATCACCTTTCTCATAACCGTCAATGGAAACTTTGGCATAGCGTTCTGCCTTCATGGGCTGGTTGTCTGCACTGTATGGAGCCGGCTCATTGTTTTTGTCGGTATAGATGCGGAACACGCTGAAATCGCATGTTTGGCGAGGCCACATCCAGTTGTCTGTGTCGCCACCGAATTTTCCGAGACTCTGTGGTGGTGCGAAAACCAAACGGATGTCATTGTATTCTTTGTAAATATTGACGTAGTAGGCATTGCCGCTGAAGTAGTTGGAAACGGTGCAGACATATTCTGGGTATTTCTTGGTGTATTCTTCTTCAACTTCGATGCATGCTGCCTCAATAAGTTCCCTTCTCAGCGCCTCTTTCTGGGCGTCGGTCAGATCTTTTGTGTCTTTTTTGCGATATGCTTTTTTGAGCTTCTTTTCGATTTTTGCCGTAACATCTTCGGTCTTTTGTAGGATTTGGACGAAAAGTCCTTCAGCGGGAATTTCATCGGCAATGGTCATGGCTGCAAAACCGTTTTTTAGTATATCGTTTTCAGGGGTTGCTATTGCTTGTATGCAGCCGAATCCACAATGATGGTTTGTGAGGACCAATCCGTCGGGTGATACAATGACGCCCGAGCAATAGCCGCCAAAACTGACAACGGCGTCTTTGAGTGACACTCCTTTGGGATTGTAAAGTTCCTTGCGAGTCATTTCCAGTCCGAGGCTTTTCATTATTTCCATGTCTTTTGCGGTAAGGTTGTTTACCGTCCACATTCCCTCATCAGCAAATGTGTGAGACATGGCACAGAAGAACGCGACGGCAATCAATGTGCATTTCTTTAGGATTGCACTCATGTTTGTTTGTTTCTTGCCGCTTGCATTCAGGTGAGTGTGGCGAATGTAAAATACGTTGTTCATTAGTTTTTCTTTTTAGTTTTGTTGTCAATTATTGTAGTAAGCATCAGTAAATTTTTCGTGTTGAGACGGGCGGTGAGCCAGCTTTCTATGCGTGCTCTGTTTTCAGCACCGATAGCTTTGTTTAACGACAGGTATACCAACATGACGGAATCGGTTTGAACGCTATCAGTTACACCTAACGATACGGTTCGTGAAATAGTGATGCGTGCCGCTTCCGGGAATAAGGCTTTCATTTCCTTACTAATAGAAATGGCTTCTGTTTCAATATTTTTATATGGTTCAAGTTCTTTCTCAAGCATTGCCACTCGCTTTTGTTCGTTAGCCAGTAATTGGGCGTTTTTATCGGCTTGTTTTAAGGTCGGATCGACGAGTAGAGTTTTCAGTTCGCTTGCGTCCAGGTTCTTTGTACCTTGTACGATGTTTAGTTTGACTCCATCCAGCCCGAAACGTGAAAGTTGGTTACGCACCCGTGCTAAATCGCGGTCCATGATTTCTTCACCGATAGTAATAATGCGTATTTCTTTGTTATGGTAATTCACTTCTTTGGCAATGACCTGTGTTTGATCATTAGCGATGACTTGGTTGATAAAGTCGTTAACTTTTTTGTCGAAGATATTTTCTCTTACTAACATAAACGTAAGTAAAGCAGCTGGCAGCATGGTCAACACGGCAATGGTGACAATTATATTTTTCACCCGCTTTTCCCGTTGCTTGTCGACAAATACTTTTTTATTGAAATCCATTAAGTTAACTCCGATGAAGGTCGCCATACTTATGAAAATGGAGTTAATTAGGTAAAGGTAGAATGCGCCGGCCGCGTATATCCAGTTTCCAGTCGCAAGTCCAAAACCGGTAGTACAGAGTGGCGGCATCAATGCAGTGGCGATGGCTACGCCAGGTATGACATTCCCGCCACGTTGTCCGGTACTACATAAGGCGACGATACCGGCCATGCCGCCAAAAAAGGCGATGAGGACATCGTAGATAGTGGGGGAGGTACGTGCTAACAATTCTGATTGTGCCTCTGCAATGGGAGTAATGGCAAAGTAAAATGTTGCTGTTAGTACACTGAATAATGTGGTGACTACAAAACTGCGGAAAGCTCGCTTTAACAATTCAAAGTCGTAAATTCCGACGCTCAATCCTATTCCTACAATAGGTCCCATGAGTGGAGAAATTAACATGGCACCGATGATAACGGCAGCTGAGTTAGTATTCAACCCTAATGATGCAACAAATATCGCAAAAATCAGGATCCATAGATTAGCGCCACGGAAATCAATACCAGCCTTAATAGACGCGATAGTTTCTTCTTCAGGTGCTTTGTCTACTTTTAGGTTTAGTAGGTCGCGTATTGTTTGCTTTAAGTGATTACTGAACTTTTCTTTTGAATTATTGTTCTCCATGGTTATTACATGTTTTTAATGTTTACTGAAATATTTGCCGATTATAGGCAGACTGTGCAAGGGCAGGTCGTGTTTTAATATGTGCCCGACAAAAAGGATAATCAGCAGCGTGTTGATGCTCAGTTTTGTCACAAGCGGCCATTCTTTGGGAGTAAATGCCATGATGGCATAGAATAACCCGGCTATCGCCACGTAAATAGCAATGCTTTTCAGCGGATAGTTTATAGGATTCTTTTTTTGTCCTACGATATAAGAGAGTATCATGGAAGTGGCGTAACCAGCAAAACCGCCCCATGCGCAGGCCATGTAGCTGTATTGCGGAATGAAAATCAGATTGACGGCGATGAGAACGGTGCACCCTGCGATGGAGAACCATGCCCCCCAAATGGTTTTGTCTATCAGTTTATACCAGAATGAAAGGTTGAAATAGATGCCCATCATGATTTCTGCAGCCATAACAATCGGTACGACTTTCAATCCGGCCCAATAATCAGGTGCTATGATGCGTTTTAGTATGTCGAGGTAACCAATGACACATAAATAAGCCAATAATGTGAAGATGATGAAAAACTTCATTGCGGTGGCATAGGTTTGTCCACTGTTTTTGTCTTTGGCTTTTCCAAAAACAAACGGTTCGTAAGCATAGCGGAAAGCTTGGGTAATCATGGCCATGATCATGGCTATCTTGACACAGGCTCCGTATATGCCTAATTCCACTTTACCAGCATCGGCATCACCATAAACTAACGGAAAAATTATTTTATCGGCAGTTTGGTTCAAAATACCGGCGATGCCAAGAATAAGTATTGGCCAGCTGTATTTGAGCATACGTTTCATCAGCATGCGGTCAAAAGTATATTTGAATCCTGTCAGTTCGGGAATGAAAAAAGCAGTTATGGCGGCGGTGCATACTAAATTCAGTCCGAAAGCATAGCCTACACCTACGCCTGGATTGTAAATGGTACCAATAGTATCGGGATAGTGGGTGTACAATGCGGGGAAAAGAACGAAATAAACAATGTTAAGCGTAATGTTGAGTATGATGAAAAGTAGTTTTAATGTTGCAAATTTTATGGGGCGTTTCTTATAACGTAGCCATGCGAAGGGGATGGCTTGGAATGCGTCAATGGCAACGCAGACGGCCATCATACCAATGTATTCGGGGTGATTGGCATAACCTATGGCTGCTGCTATAGGATTAAGGAATAGAAGTATGATGCCTGCAAACAGGAATGCAACGCTTCCCACCATGATGAGCGTGGTACTGTAAACAGTGGTAGGGTTCTCTTCAGTTTTGTTGGCGAAACGGAAAAATGTTGTTTCCATCCCGAATGTCAGGATGACCAATATCAATGCTACATAGGCATATATATTTGTAATGACACCGTATCCGCCATCGGCTGCTGCTAATTTCGTTGTGTAGAGCGGAACAAGCATATAATTAAGAAATCTGCCGATAATACTGCTGAGTCCGTAGATGGCGGTATCTTTTACTACTGATTTGAGTTCTGCCATTGTGCTGATGAGATATTTTTATAATAACAACGATTCGTGTATAGGAAACTTTTTATATATGGTCAGTTAAAGAAAAGGTAGGCGACGCTGATGGCTGCCATGATACCGGCTAAATCCGCCAGGAGTCCGCAAGTTACAGCATGGCGTGTGTAACGGATGCCAACGCTGCCAAAATAGACAGCCAATATGTAAAATGTAGTATCGGTTGACCCTTGGAAGATGCAACTGAGACGTCCAACAAAAGAGTCGGCACCGTAGGTTTCCATGGCGTCTACCATCATTCCTCTGGCACCGCTGCCGCTGAGCGGCTTCATGAGTGCTGTGGGCAATGCTCCTACAAAATCGGCATCACCGCCAAAGGCTTTTACGATACCGGTAATACCGTCAATTAGTACGTCCATGGCTCCTGATGCCCGGAATACGCCGATAGCTACAAGAATAGCCACAAGATAGGGAATGATGCGAACTGCTGTTCCAAATCCTTCTTTTGCACCTTCGATAAATGCGTCGTAAACATTGATTTTTTGTCGGACACCGGCTGAAATGAAAAGGATGATAATACTGAAAAGCAAAATGTTTGCTATGGTGGTACTCCACAGGTTCATGCTTTCTTTGTCGAGCCTGCTGAATCCCCATACAATGCCGGCAACGACAACGCAGGCACCACCCAAAGCTAATATGACTGTACGGTTGAAGAGATTGATTCGCTGGAAAAGACTGGTTACTATGATGCCGGTAAGGGTAGATGCAAAAGTTGCAAGCAGTATCGGCAGGAAAACATCAGTAGGCTGGGCGGCGCCCATTTGTGCCCTGTAGACAAGAATGCTGACCGGTATGATGGTTAGTCCGGAAGTATTCAATACCAAAAACATGATCATTGGATTGGTGGCCGTATCCTTTTGGGGATTTAGTTCCTGTAAACCTTCCATTGCTTTCAGTCCTAAGGGTGTAGCGGCATTGTCAAGCCCCAACATGTTGGCTGATATGTTCATGAATATGTTACCGATGACTGGATGGTTACGTGGAATGTCCGGGAAAAGTTTGCAGAAAAGCGGGCTCAGTCCGCGCGCCAATATATTGACCATGCCGCCGGCTTCTCCGATTTTCATGATTCCCATCCACAATGAGAGTACTCCTGTCAGGCCGAGTGAAATTTCAAATGCGGTTTTTGATGAATCGAAAGTGGCGTTCATCATTACCGGAAAGACGCTGAAATCACCCATGAAAAGCAATTTGCCTATACCCGTTATGAATGCGATGGCAAAAAAGGCTATCCAGATATAGTTCAGTACCATAATTTGTAGTGTAGTGAAACCTTTGTTTCGGCAAAGTTACATCTTTTTACTGATAATAAAAGCGTGTTGTTTACTGAAATGAAGGATTATTGGTTGGAACCTGTGGGGTTTGTGAAATTTATTTTATCATTAAGTTCTATGGGGGTATGTCTGTATAAAAACAGGCATACCCCCATTCAAGGTTTAAATATGTTCAATTCTTTTTGGGATGTGTCGAAGTTTCTTTTACGCGTCAATGTTCGCATAAGTAGCGTTCTGTTCGATGAAATCACGGCGTGGCCCTACATCTTCGCCCATCAGCATGGAGAATACATAATCTGCACTGACGGCATCTTCGATGGTTACTTGTTTCAAAAGCCGCGTTTCCGGGTTCATGGTAGTTTCCCACAACTGTTCCGGATTCATTTCTCCAAGACCTTTGTAGCGTTGTGTTGTTACTCCTTGTTCAGAACCGTTGTTGTAGGTTTGCATGAAACGAAGTCTGTCAGCTTCTGTGTAACAGTATTCTTCTATTTTGCCTTTCTTGCATCGATAGAGTGGTGGTGTGGCTATATACAAATGTCCGTTTTGGATAAGCTCCGGCATATAGCGGTAGAAGAGAGTCATTAATAGCGTGTCAATGTGTGAACCGTCGACATCGGCATCGGTCATTATGATGACCTTGTAGTAGCGGAGCTTTTCGTAATTGGCTTCTTTGCTGTCCTCTCCCAAGCCAAAACGTACTCCTAAGGCTTGTATAATGTTGTTCACCTCTTCGTGTTCAAATGCTTTATGCCACATGACACGTTCTACGTTGAAGATTTTTCCGCGAATTGGCAGAATGGCCTGATACTGGCGGCTGCGCCCTTGTTTTGCCGAACCGCCGGCAGAATCTCCCTCGACGATGAAAAGTTCGCAGTTGGCAGCGTCTTTGTCTGAGCAGTCGGCTAACTTGCCCGGCAGTCCGCCGCCGGCCATTGGGCTTTTCCGCTGTACGCTCTCGCGTGCTTTCCGCGCAGCCACACGTGCCGTTGCTGCCAATATCACTTTATCGACAATCAGTTTTGCTTCTTTGGGATGTTCTTCCAAATAGTTGGTCAGTGCCTCACCTAAAGCCTGTTGTACAGCACCTGCTACTTCATTGTTGCCTAATTTGGTTTTTGTCTGGCCTTCAAACTGGGGTTCTGCCACTTTGATGGAGATTACGGCTGTCAGACCCTCACGGAAATCCTCACCGGAAATTTCTACCTTGTTCTTTTCTAATTTTTCCAGTTCTTTGGTACACTGTTCTTCTGCATATTTTTTTAAGGTGCGCGTCAATGCTGTGCGGAATCCTGCAAGATGTGTACCGCCTTCTATGGTATTGATGTTGTTTACGTAAGAATGGATGTTTTCTGTATAGCCGGTATTATACATGATGGCGACTTCAATGGGTACACCCTGTTTCTCAGTGTTCAGGTAGATAACATCGTTGAAAAGGTGGATACGGCTGGAATCGATGTAACGCACAAACTCCTTCAGACCGTCTTGTGAGTAGAATGTTTCCTGCCGTGGCGTTCCATTCTCATCTTTTTCCCGCATATCTGTCAATACGATTGTGATGCCGGCATTCAAAAATGCTAACTCTCGCATGCGGTTAGCCAATACGTCATATTTATACGTTGTTGTGATAAATATGCTGCCATCAGGCCAAAACTGTTGCCGTGTGCCGCGTAAGGTCGTTTCGCCGACGACTTTTACCGGATAGAGCGGTTTGCCACAAGCGTATTCCTGCTGATAGATTTTTCCGTCGCGATAGACCTGGGAAAGCATTTTGGTAGACAATGCGTTTACACAAGAAACGCCCACACCGTGCAAACCACCAGAAACTTTATAAGAGCCTTTATCGAATTTTCCACCTGCATGAAGGACGGTCATTACGACTTCAAGGGCAGATTTGTGTTCTTTCTCGTGCATGTCCACAGGGATACCGCGTCCGTTGTCTTGCACGGTGATAGAGTTGTCTTCATTGATTGTTACCTCAATATGGGTGCAATAGCCGGCCAATGCTTCATCAATGGAATTGTCTACCGTTTCGTACACTAAATGATGCAGACCTTTTTCGCTAATATCGCCAATATACATAGCCGGACGTTTGCGTACGGCCTCAAGTCCCTCCAGTACCTGAATGCTACTGGCGGAATAATTGGCTCCGTTTATCTGTTCTTCTTCTAACATAGTGCTTATATTCATTGAATGTACAAATATACGGAATTTCTTTTGAATATGGAAAGTTAGTAATCGGATAATTCCGGGATTTGACATAAAATAAAAAGAGCCGGAAAACTCCGGCTCTTTTTATTTTATGTCAAATTGTTTTTTTTATGCTAATTTGTTAACATGCATAGCAATTTTTGACTTTAAATTAGCTGCCTTATTCTTATGAATAATGTTAACCTTTGCCAATTTGTCCAATATCTTTTGAACGCCCGGGAGCATTGCAACTGCTTCAGCCTTGTCCGTTGTAGCGCGGAGCTTGCGGACAGCATTACGCATGGTCTTTGCGTAGTATCTGTTATGGAGTCTTCTTTTCTCCTCCTGGCGGATTCTTTTTACTGATGATTTATGATTTGCCATCTCGCTTTTTAATAATTTCGTTTAACTTAGTAGTCCCTAGGAGAGTCGAACTCCTCTTTAGAGAATGAAAATCTCTCGTCCTAACCGATAGACGAAGGGACCAGCCTTAAAGCTTTCGCTTCGTGATTGAAAACCTTGTCGCGGTAAGTAATCGTGACTTGATTTTCGTTTGCGTTGCAAAGGTAGTGCTTTTCTGTTAATCTCCAAAATTTTTGAAGAGAAATTTATAGTAAATGTGTTTTTTTATTGGAAATAACCCTCATGAAAGTGGGAAACCTTATATATTTACATTAAAAATATCGTATGGTTGAACGTACACGGGGGGTTGTTTTGGGCTTAGTGAAATGTGGCGACCACACTACGGTGGTGGATGTATATACAGCGTCACGTGGAAATGTTTCATTTTGGGTGAAGCAGCCGGCAGTGCGTAAAGGAAAGGCGGGGCAGACACGTTTTGCTCCTTTGGCTTTAGTTGAGATTGATTTTGAATATCGTCCTGCCGCATCTTTGCAGCGCATGAAGGTCCTGCAGAATTTTTATACATACAGCCAAATGCCGTATGATCCTTTAAAATCGGCTGTCGCTTTGTTCTTGTCGGAGTTTCTTTATAAGGTATTAAAAAATGAAACCCCTAATGAAGATCTTTTCTCCTATATCGTTAATTCGCTGCAATGGTTTGATGCGGCCGTTTCAGGGTATGCTAATTTTCATTTGGTGTTTATCACTCGCCTGACGCGTTTTTTGGGTTTTTATCCAAATGTCGGGGACTATGAGGCAGGCGATTATTTTGATATGCTCAATGCTTGTTTTGTGTCCCGGCAGCCCATGCATGCAGCTTTTCTTCGCCCTGATGAGGCTGCAACGATTCCGCTTTTCATGCGTATGAATTATGATTCGATGCGTTTTTTTGCAATGAACCGTCAACAGCGGAACAGGTATATGCAGGTGCTGAATGACTATTATTGTCTGCATGTGCCAGATTTTCCTCATTTGAAGTCGCTTGATGTTTTAAGGGAAGTTTTTGACTGAATTCACATGGCTTTTACATAGTGAATGTTTTGCCGATAGATGTTTTTTGTTAACTTTGCCGATATGGAAACATTCTCATTGATCACGTTGGTATGCTTCGCCACCATTCATTTGATGATGGCGTCGGTATTGGCTTTGTATGCGCGATATAAGGTGGAGTATCTTTGCATGACATGGGTTATGGGAATCTTTTCAGCTTTGTTTTGTGTGGCAATTCCCTTTTATTCTTATTTTAAGTTTGAGACAATGGGGCTGATGAATCCTTTTATGTTACTGGCGCTGGCTGTCACGTCGTACCTTCAGACCATCAGTCCCTTGGGCATTGCCATGCCTGGATATTTGCAATGGCGCCGCATGTTGTTATATGCATCTCCTACTATACTCCTTTTGTTGTTTTACGTACTTCATTTAATACGTGGCGGGAGACCGAGCGTGATTCTTACTTATACCGATTTGTTCGACCGCCTGTTGGGCGTATCTATGATTTTCAGAGTTTTTGCGCTGGCGTTATCGGTATATTATGTAGTCAATTTAGTGCGGTTACCACGTATGCTTGTGAAAAACATTGAGTTGCCACGTTACTTGAAAGGTTTTGCGACGGTTGTCAGCTTGAATACCATTTACTATGTAGTGGTATCAGTCGTTTACGATTCGCTGTTATTCTATATTTATCTTTATTTGTTTACTATATTAAATATGTATATATTCTTCCGGACTCTTGAAACGATGGCCATACATCTGCCGCGACCCGAGATGAAGGAAGTAGAACAGGCGCCGGAAACAGATTTGATTGATTTGACGGAGAAAGAAAACTTTAATGCAGCCAATCGTCAACGTTTTGAACGTGTCGAGTATTTCATGCAACATGAGCAGGAATGGCTCGACAGTGCGTTCGGGCGTGACCGTTTGTGTGAGGTTACCGGCATTAATCGTCATCTGATGTTGCAGTGTTTGCGCAGTCAGGGTTATAACAATATTCACGATTATATTAATTCTTACCGTATAAGGGCTCTCAAGCAAAAAGTTCGTTCGGGCGAGATAAAAACGTGCAACGACGCTGTTTTGGTAGGGTTTGGTTCCGGTAAAACGGCTCGTAATTGTTTTGAGAGGATGGAAGGCTTTTCTTTGGATGAATATCTCAAGGGAAAGCGTAATGCTTAAGTCTTATATTTTTCTTTTCCATTCTTAGTGGTTGTTTTTTTTGAGGATGAATTTACGGTGCCATGGGCTTGTTTGCGCCTTTGTTCAGGCCGTCCGTAAAGCGACAGGTCGCAGCTTTTGTTGCGACCGCTTGCAATTTTTGCTGCGACCGCTTGCATTTTTGGCAGAGAACAATACTGATCAAACCAGCATAAGACGGCTTTTGTAAGTCGGTGATTTATAGATATCTATGTATCCCATGAATGAGCGAAGCCCTCCTTTAAGAAACGGTGTGTTGGCTATACCTGATTCAAATATGCGTATAAGAGCGGACCGATATAAAAATTGAGTTACAAATGTTCGGGCTGAAACTTATGCAGGCGACAATCTTCAATGGTTATGAAATATTTTTTAATGAAAAGTGAATATTTTTATGATTTTTGGCAGATGGTTTCAGATAAAACTATATCTTTGTGCATAATAAAAAAACTAAAGCTATGTTAAATACGTCGTTTCTGGCAAGATTGGTACACGAGCAGGCCGGAATTTATGGTGAGAGGACTGCCATGTCGTACCGTGATTATGACAAAAATGAGTGGATTCCTGTTTCATGGACTGAATTTTCCAATACTGTTTTCAGTGTGTCAAATGCTTTGCTGGATTTGGGGGTCGCAGTTCAGGAGAATATAGCAGTGTTTTCGCAAAACAAGCCCGAATGTTTGTTTGTCGATTTTGGAGCCTATGGCATAAGAGCCGTCACGATACCGTTTTATGCAACCAGTTCCGAAGCGCAGATAACATATATGATTGACGATGCTCACATACGTTTCGTCTTTGTCGGGGAGCAAGAGCAATATGACATTGCTTTCAGGACATTGTTGCATAGCCATACATTACAGAAATTGATTATTTTCGACCGCAAAGTAGAGCGGAACCCTCAAGATAATGTTTCGGTTTATTTTGACGAGTTTATAGAAACCGGTTCAGCCCGTCTATATCAGAAGGAGGTAGAAACACGTATGTCCGAGACGCGTGAGGAGGACTTGGTGAATATTCTCTATACATCGGGAACAACAGGTGTGAGTAAGGGTGTGACGTTTACCAACCTGATGTTTCATGATGCAATGATAGCCAATGACAAAGTGTTGAACCTTAGTGAAAACGACACGGCCCTGAATTTCTTGCCGTTTACGCACGTTTTTGAACGCGCATGGTCTTATCTCTGTCTGGCAGAAGGCGTACAGCTTTATATTAATCTCCGTCCGGTCGACGTCCTTCAGTCATTGCAGGAGGTGCATCCTACGTGCATGTGTGCAGTTCCTCGCTTTTGGGAGAAAGTGTATGCGGGGGTACAGGAAAAGATTCGTACCAGCAGTCCGGTGCAGCGGGCGCTTTTGAATGAGGCTTTGCAAGTAGGCAAAGCGTATAATGTGCAATATAAGATGCGCGGATTGCAGCCTCCGCTTTCACTTAAAATGCGATATAAATTCTTTGAGAAGACTGTCATCGCATTGTTGAAAAAGACATTGGGGTTGGAGAATGCCAATTTCTTTCCTACGGCAGGAGCCGCCATTCCGCCGGCAGTAGAAGAGTTTGTACATGCGGCGGGTATTAATATGGTGGCCGGTTATGGTTTGACAGAATCTACGGCAACAGTTTCATGTGCCTGGGAAGGTTTGCCGAAGACAATCGGTTCCGTAGGCCGCGTTATTGACGGAGTGGAACTGAAAATAGGAGAGAATGATGAGATATTGTTGCGTGGAACGACCATTACCAAGGGTTATTATCTTAAGGAAGATGCCACAAAAGCAGCCATTGATGCAGATGGTTGGTTTCATACAGGAGACGCCGGTTATATTAAGAACGGAGAGCTTTTCCTTACAGAACGCATAAAGGATCTTTTCAAAACATCGAATGGAAAATACATCGCTCCCCAGATGATAGAATCCAAACTGGTGGTGGATCGTTATATCGATCAAATCGTGATTATCGCAGATGAACGCAAGTTCGTGTCGGCCCTTGTCGTTCCGGAATATAATTTGTTGCGCAAGTTTGCAGAGCGTCATCATATCCCCTATACCGATCTGCCGGATCTTTGTGCCAATCCGGATATCAATAAGATGCTGTTGTTTCGCATAGACACATTGCAGCAAGAGTTTGCCCATTATGAACAGGTCAAGAAAATAACCGTCTTGCCGGCTCCTTTCAGCCTTGAAAAAGGAGAGTTGACCAATACGCTGAAAATCAAGCGCCCGGTCGTTAACCAAAATTATGCCGCAGAGATTGATGCCATGTATGAAGAGTGAACCGGTTGTGTTTTTATGTAAAATAATCAGGTTAAAACTTCCATTTGCAGCCGATTTGCGCTATCTTTGCAGATTAAAAGCATTATTATGATCACCATTGACCAACTCAAAGAAGTTAAGACGCGTACGGAAGCATTATATCGCTATTTGGACATTGAGAATAAAAAAGTCCAGGTCGAGGAAGAGCAGTTGCGTACGCAAGCACCTGGATTTTGGGATGACGCCAAAGCGGCTGAAGAACAAATGAAAAAAGTGAAAGGTTTGCAGAAGTGGCTTGACGGTTATAAAGAAGTAAAAACCCTCTGCGATGAATTGGAGTTAGCCTTTGACTTTTATAAGGAAGAGATGGTGACTGAGGAAGAGGTGGATAGCCAATATGAAAAGGCTGTAGAAGCAATAGAAGATCTGGAACTGAGGAATATGCTTCGTCAGGAAGAGGATAGCATGGATGCTGTCCTTAAAATTAATTCCGGAGCCGGCGGTACAGAAAGTCAGGATTGGGCCTCCATGCTGATGCGTATGTACTTGCGTTGGGGTGAGGCTCATGGTTACAAGTGTACCATCAGCAATTTGCAGGATGGTGACGAAGCAGGTATCAAAACAGTGACAATGCAGTTTGAAGGTGAGTTTGCCTATGGCTATCTGAAGTCGGAAAACGGGGTGCATCGGTTAGTGCGCGTTTCACCTTATAATGCACAAGGCAAGCGAATGACGTCTTTTGCATCTGTATTCGTAACACCTTTGGTTGATGATTCCATCGAGGTTTATGTCGATCCGGCACGTGTTTCCTGGGACTTATTCCGTTCGGGTGGTGCCGGCGGTCAGAATGTCAATAAGGTGGAGACCGGTGTCCGTTTGCGCTATCAATACAAAGACCCGGATACCGGCGAAGAGGAAGAAATCCTTATTGAAAACACCGAGAGCCGTAAACAGTTGGAAAATCGGGAAAACGCCATGCGCCTGTTGAAGTCGCAACTTTACGACCGGGCTTTGCAGAAACGAAAAGCCAAACAGGCAGAAATTGAAGCCGGCAAGAAGAAAATAGAATGGGGAAGCCAAATCCGGAGTTATGTTTTTGATGACCGACGTGTCAAAGACCATCGAACCAACTATCAGACATCTGATGTAGGCGGTGTGATGGATGGTAAGATAGACGGCTTTATTAAAGCATATCTGATGGAATTTGCAGGTGAATAACCTTAGAAGCATAACCTTAAATACAGAGACTATGAGTACCTTGAACAAAACGAAACGGAGAAAAGAACGTGAAATGAGAGAGGCAAAGCAGGCAAAACGCGTAATGAAAAGTTTGATAGGCGCGCTGGCTTTGTTGATTATATTAAGTATCATTGCTTTTACTCTGTTGGGAAGTGGCGCTTGAAATAGAACGTAAGTTCCTTGTAAAAGGGGATTATAAAAGTCAGGCTTTTGATAGTAGCCGGATATGCCAGGGATAT
This sequence comes from uncultured Prevotellaceae bacterium, assembly GCA_949299545.1. Taxonomy (GTDB): domain Bacteria; phylum Bacteroidota; class Bacteroidia; order Bacteroidales; family Bacteroidaceae; genus Paraprevotella. Next base: position 53,246 of record CASGAM010000008.1, read on the forward strand.
ATTTGTTCAGGCAATGGCAAGACCGTCCGTATACGAATACGTGACGAAAAGGGTTTTTTAACGGTGAAAGGTCCGTCCGGAACCAAAGGGCTTTCGCGTTATGAGTTTGAAACTGAGGTTCCGTTGGCAGATGCCGAGGAAATGATGAAGCTGTGCGAACCGGGTATTATCAGTAAGACCCGTTATCTGGTTCGTGCCGGAAACCGTGTTTTCGAGATAGATGAGTTCTATGGCGAAAATGAAGGGTTGGTTATTGCTGAAGTGGAACTATCGTCTGAGGATGAGACTTTTGAGCGCCCTGGATTTTTGGGCCGTGAGGTGACAGGCGACCGGCGGTATTATAACGCACAGTTACGCTTGAATCCTTATAAGAACTGGAAAGAATAAAATCCGTCTTTATTGGGGATATAGTTATGAAAGGCCTTGTCTTTGGTAGATTCCGATGTTGGCTTGCCGGATGTCTGGTTGCATTGACGGCAACTGTGGTTTTTGCTGATGACGAAGCAGTACCGATGCCTTTTGTAGATCAGTTGGCGTCTAAAGAGATAACAGCACTGTATCAGGATCATGATGGTTTTTTGTGGATAGGAACTACCCATGGTGTAGCACGTTATGACGGATACGATCTTGTCTCTTTTATGAGTGATTACGTTAATCCTGGCCGTTTGACAAACAATTATGTGACAGGTATTACGGATTCACGCTATTTGCTGCTGGTCGGAACAAAGAAAGGCTTGAATGTGTTTGATAAGGTGATGTGGACGATGAAGCCGTCTGCGGAAAGCATTTTCAGTGAAAAGGAAATCAAGAGCCTTATTTCAAGTAGCGATGGAAAGTTTTGGATTGCCACCGTAGAAGCTCTTTATCGTTGTGATGAACGGTTGGCAGTTGAGCGTCGTTATGAATTGTTCTCACGAAAAGAAAGCGGCGTTGTTTCTTTGTACGAAGACAAGAATGGACATATCTGGGCGTTAACATGGGGACGCGGTTTGTATCGCCTGAACAGGCGGACTGATACCTTTGAATCATTTTCACCGGTGGGCCGGTTCAACCAGCCGTTTGTACTTTTCCAGGATGATAAGATGAGGTATTGGCTTGGAACCTGGGGCGATGGTTTGTACAGGTTTTATCCGGAGCGTCAGGGGGCAGCTGCTTATGAACGTCAGGATGTGGGAGATGCCATTTGTTTTAACATCCATCAGGATCGGCGGAACGGTCGTTTATGGATGTTGTTTTATCAAGCATTGAAGATTTTTGAGGTGGGTGATGATGGACGTCTGATTGAACAACAGACTCCCGAAAATTTGGATGCTGGCCGTATGTTTTCAATGGTGGTGCAAGACCGGTCTGGCAGCTTGTGGTTAGGAGCCTATGATGAAGGTTACAAGATAGTAGAGAATAATAAGGGGCTGGCTTATTATCCTTTGCCTTTCGTGAAACGTCATTTATCGTTCGATGCCAATCTGAACTGCATGTATGAGGAATCGGGGGGGATGCTATGGTTGAATCAAGAACGTTACGGCTTGATGTGTTATGATAGGGTAACCGGCTGTAACAGTTTTGATTGTCCTAATCGTGAGGTGGGGGTAAATTATATTTGTGCAGCCGATGAACCTGCTGCCGTTTGGGTTGCATCGATAAATGTACCCCGTGTATTCCGTGCTGAAAGGGATGGCTGTAGGATTTCTTTTACTGATACATTGGAGCTTCATACGGCAGGGAAATGGCAAGGCCATGTACTCGCTATTTGCAGAAGTTTGAGTGGGCATTTGTGGGCATTGACCGAGCAATCTGTTTTTGTAAAGACACCTTCCGGACGGCGGATGTTATCATTGCCGGATGGGTTGAAAGCGACGTGTATTGCCGATGATGCAGGCCGTGTATGGTTAGGTGGCCGTGATGGCATGCTTTATGCTTTATGCCCGTTAAAGGATACTGCCCGGCATTTTATGATGCTGCGCTATGATCTGGGGCGAAAGGTGTCAGGTGATATCATACATATTGCTGTGGATGATTCCGGAGATTTGTGGTTAGGGACTTCTTTAGGAGCAGTTTGGCATTTTGAGTCAAAGTCTTGTAAATTGTCTGACGAGACGGAAGCTTCTACAGGCCGCCGCCAGCCGTTATTAGGCTTGTATTTCCATGGTGGTTTCCTATATGCCGTGACGCCGGGTGCAGTCATCCGACGAAATGTCAAGACGGGTATAAACCAATACTATTTTTCGAGGACACGACAGGTTCCGGTCCTTTCTTTCCGTAACGCTGCTGCTTGTATAGGCGATGAGGGATTGTTTTATGCTGGTGGACATGGAGGTTTTGTTACTATAGACCCCAAATATGAAGAACATGTTTCTCAGGATTCTGTACGTGTGACAGATGTGTTGATGGATGGAAAGAGTATTTGGGAATTAGATGGTATTAGCCGTATGGATGGGGTGCTTTGTGTGCCTTCTGATTGCCATCGTGTTGCTTTTTCCTTTTCATCGCTTAATTATGAAAATACAGGTAACTTGTATTATGAATATGCTTTGGAAGATGAAAAAGAAGTGTGGAACCGATTGAAGCCTGGAGAAAACATGGCTGTCTATAATAATGTATCTGCCGGTCGGCATAGGTTAGTGGTGCGTTGTTGTGGCGATAATGGGAAAGTCTGGTCGTCGGCAGTTTTTCATTTTATCCGTTTGCCACGCTGGTATGAAACATGGTGGGCACGCGTGGTTTTCGTTATGTTTGGAGCATCTTTGTTGGCTTTTCTTGTTCGGATATACATACTTCGTTTACGTCGGCAGAGTCTTCAGAGATTCAGGCAGGAACTGGCGCAGACGAAGCTGGAGTATTTCACGAATGTGTCGCACGAACTTCTGACACCGCTGACAGTACTTTCTTGTTTAGCTGATGAGATTGAGGAGCGGATGCCAGAGGAGACCCGTTTTGTGGAAGCGTTGAGAGGTAATACTTCTCGTTTGAAAAAACTTATCAGGCAAGTTCTTGATTTCCGAAAAGTAGAAGCAAAAACATTGCCGTTACAAGTGGCCTATGCCGATGTTGCAGCCTTTGTCAGAATTATGGCACAGACCGATTTTTCCTTGTTGACACAAGGGCAGGACCTCAAGTTTGAGATGGATCTGGAAACGGAATCATTATATGGTTATTTTGATGAGGATAAACTCGAAGAGATGCTCTTTAATTTGATATCCAATGCGGTAAAATATACAGATCCTCCCGGGAAAGTCGGTCTTAAACTAAATGTAGTTGAAGATACTGCTGTGGGGAAAACGGTTGTGTTGCAAATATGGGATGAGGGCATAGGTATTGATGAGAGAGAACAGGAGAATATTTTCAACCGTTTTTATCGTTCTGCACAGAACCGTAAAAAGGAGTCCAATGGGATAGGGCTGTCATTGACGAAAGAGTTAGTGGAATTGCACCATGGTTCTATTTCAGTAGACAGTCGATTAGGGGCCGGCAGTAGTTTCACTATACGGTTACCGTTAGAGAAACATGTTTATGCGCCGGAGGAAATCTGTCAGAATGAACCCGAAGGGCAAGAGGCTGGGTTAGATATTCCTGAAGATAAGAAAGAATGTCCGACGGTATTGGTCATAGACGATAATCAAGAGATTACTGACGCATTGGTACTCTTGTTGGGTAGAAAGTATCGGGTATTGGCTGCGTGTTCAGTTACTCGCGCGAGGGTGTTCTTGTCTGTAGAAGAAGTAGCGTTGGTTGTTTGTGATGTTCGTATGTCTGATACAGATGGTTTGACATTCTGTAAGGAGTTTAAGGCCGATGTGGCAACGAGTCATATCCCGATTATAATGTTGACGGCCCAAGCTGATGAGGCTACGCGTGCAGCCTGTTACGAAGCTGGAGCAGATGCTTTTATCTCCAAGCCATTTGATACGAAGGTGTTGATTGCACGCATCGAGAATCTTTTGGTACAGTATGGTCAACGTAAACTGACGTTTAGGCAAAACCAAGACATCAATTTGAAACTGTTGGCAAGTCGTGAGACAGACGAAGCATTCCTTAAACGTATGGTCTGTTTTATCGAGGATCATTTGCAAGACTCGTCGTTTGATTTGGAACAGTTGGCTTCAGGCATGAACCTTTCAAAATCGACGCTTAATCGTAAACTTAAAACAATGACAGACTTGACGCCGATGGATTTTGTGCGTAACATCCGTTTGAAATATGCCTGTCGTTTATTGGAGAACGGAGAAGCAAGTATAACGGAAGTCGCCTATGCCGTAGGCTTTTCAGACCCTCATTATTTTACCAAATGTTTTAAGGAAGCATTTGGTGTGGCACCAAAAAACTATAGCATGAATAAGCAAAATAAGGGGTAAAGAGAATCCGTTCTCAGGGCTTCACATTGTATAATCCTTTATAAATAATACGACAATGAAACCTGAAAACGGATAAAATGATAATACGGTGTTTTATTTCACCGATAAAGTCAATTTTTCTTTTCTCAAACCTTTTGATTTAACTGTAATGGTGAGTTTACCGGTTTTTTTGGAACTCTTGACGACCGCTAAAGCCCTTCCTTTCCATGCATTTCTGACGTTGTTGGTATAAGCATCACAGTTTGTCAAGTGCGCGTTGCAAGTAGCCAGTAAAGTTCCTTCACCTTCAGTTTCAAAAATAAGTTTATTTTCAGCGTCCGGTACGACGCGTCCTTCCTTGTCAGTGACTTCTGCAACGACGTAAACTAACGATTTTCCGTCAGCTGTCATTTCCTTTCGATCGGCGGTAAGCCGTATGCGTGCTGCTTTTCCGGCAGACTCCAGAATTTGTTCTTCTACTTCCGTTCCGTTATCGACACCGGCTGCGCGCAGTGTTCCGGGAGTGTATGGCAGTTTAAAAGTCGCTTTAAATGCTTCCGAACGTGTCGTTGCTTTTTCACCAACCAATTGATTGTTTAAATAAAGTCGTACTGACGGATAGCGTGAGTAGACTTCCACTTCAATGTCGCGCCCTTCATGTCCCGGCCAGTTCCAGCTAAGCCAAGTAGGCCAGACAGACCAAGACGTTTCTTTTATTTCCCCATAATAGTTGTTAGGTTCTTTGACGGCCATGAACAGTTTCTTATCTGGATTGTATAACAGTTCCCGATAATGGGATATTGGTTTGCGCCAGCCTGTAATATCGATATCACCGCAGTATGCGCCATGCCATGGGAATTGCTTGCGGACATAATGCTCGCCTTCGGTTTCACCTGTATAATAGAATCTTCCGATACCTGACTCACCCAGATAGTCGATGGCTGTCCAAACAAAATCGCCGATGATATAAGAATTATCTGCCACTAATGACCAATTTGCAAAAGCATCACGCGGATAAGATTCTGTTTGCATAATGACGCGTGAAGGAACACGTTCGTGGTCTTTTTTCGCGCGATGAAGCTGATAGTTGTAGCCTGCAATGTCGTGAGCTGCGGCCAGCGGGTCGAATATTTCCCAGTCATTGTCCCATGTTGTCAAGGCAGAAGTAACGGGTCTTGTCGGATCTATTCTGTGTATGAATCCGGCCATTGCATAAGCCGTAAGTACCGCTTCATATGTTTTGCGTTCAATAATCTCGTTACCTGTACTCCAGCAAAATATTGAAGGATGGTTGATGTCGCGTCTGACCATTGATTCTAGATCGGATGTCCACCATTTATCAAAGCAGACAGAATAGTCATAAGTATTTTTAGCCGAACGCCAACCGTCGAAGGCTTCATCAATCACCAGTAAGCCCAAATGGTCGCATGCATCAAGAAAATCTTCAGACGGAGGGTTGTGCGAGGTGCGTACCGCGTTGAAACCGGCATCTTTCATCAGTTTTGCCTTGCGCCGTTCCGCATCACGCCATGCTGCAGCTCCGAGACATCCGTTGTCATGATGTAAACATCCGCCATTTAATTTGATTTGTTGTCCGTTTAGCAATAGTCCGTGTTCTGCACTATATTCGATGGAGCGAATGCCAAACGTAGTGCGTACTGAGTCTCCATCATTGTTCAAAGTACAATTCAAGGTGTAAAGTTCCGGGCTCTCTGGAGACCATAAGCGGGCATTGTCAATAGTAATATATTGTTTGACAGTACGTGTTTCTCCCGGGTTCAGCTTTATTGATTTGGTATCTGTTTTTACAGAGGTGTCTTTGTTGGAAATGTGGCTGTTGAGTGTTGTTTCTGCCATTTGATGACCGTTATTCTTAATAGTGGCTTCTATCTCTATTGTGGCACGGGTGCCGTCCACCTTGGTGCGTACGACAATTCCCCAAGGAGAAAAGTGCAGTTGTGGAGTCTGTATGAACTTCACATTACGATAGATGCCCGAACCAGAATACCATCGGCAGTTTTTCTGCTGGGCGTTGTCCACCCGTACGGCAATTACATTCTGTCCTGCTTTAAGATGCTCTGTCAGATTATAGAAGAACGAAGTATAACCGTACGGCCTTTTACCAAGCAATGTGCCGTTGACATAAACTTCTGCATTCATATACACCCCTTCAAAATAGATGGAAGTTTCAGGGCGTTTCGGATCAGGCGTATAGCTGAAAGTTTTTCTATACCAGCCTATACCGGTTGGATAATAACCGCCATCGTTACCCGACGGGTTGTTCAAATCGGGACATCCTTCAATACTCCAGTCGTGCGGCAAATCCAGTGTGCGCCATTTGCTATCATCAAAATCAGCTTTTGCCGCATCGGGCGTGTCACCCAGAAAGAATTTCCAGTTTGCGTTAAAATCCATCTCTCGCGAGGAACATGTAATTGAGGTGGTAGGTACGGCAGACATTCCTTTTTCGGCTATAAATATTGCAAATATTATTGCTATCAGCCATTTAAAACATTTTTTCATAATGATTATCTTTAATATTAACATTGCAAAATTACATTATCCGATTTTAAAGACAGGTATATAAAAGTATCAAATAAGGGATATAATTCTGTCAGACTAGGGGATATATTTCATTATGGCAGAATTTTATCCTTACCTTGACGTAGGTTCGGGACCAGTTGGAAACTTACCCATAAAAGTGTAAAACCGTTCGTGTCCGATTCAAACCGTCAAAAGATAATCGCAATATTCCCGACTGCAGCTATATCATATTACACGGTGTTTTGACGAAAAAACCTTCACTCCTTCATTTCTTATATAAATATCTGTAAATATGTATATTATAGTTGAATGCTTATGCTATTTCTCTTTCACCGTTCCTGGCTGGAATTGCAAGCGGTTGTAGCAAAAATTGCGACCTGTCGCTTCTACAACACGACCTGTCGCCTTGTAGAAGCGACAGGTCGCATTGAAAACACCTCGTACCGGCTCGGGTGAAGATATCGATGAAACGTTCAGTAGCGAAGTCCTTCATCCGTAACATTCAGATTCATAGACTCCTGTATTAAAGGTGAAGGCGTGAAGCCTTTTTACGATAAGGTTACTGTATAGGTAAAGGATGCTTCTGCAAGTTTTTATCCGTTAATTCTCAGTCGATGAACGGAAAAATCAGGAATGCCATGATTTCTATTTTTAATGAGAGCTTATTTAATCTGAACTCACGTTATTTATGTTCTTTTGCTGAAATTCTGTTGGTGTCATTCCAAACTCGTCTTTAAAACATTTGGTAAAATATTTGGGAGAGGAGAAGCCTGTTGCAAAAGCAATCTCAGAAATGGTACGATCGTGGCGGCTTAACATCTCACACGCATATTTCAACCGGATGTTGCGGATAAAATCAAGCGGAGTCAGCCCGGTCATGGCTTTCATTTTCCTGTGAAGTGTTGATTTGGATAGATTGAGTTCTGTAGCGAGTTGTTCTATTCCGAAATGTTCTTCATCAAGATGGGCATGTATATAGTCTGCTAAAGTTTGCAGAAAAAGGGTGTCGGGTGATGGATAATCCAATGTAGACAACTTGATGTGGTTTTCAGTTCTGAATGCTTCCTGTTTTTGTCTTCTTGAGCGGATCAGGTTGTCAATTCGTGCAATTAGGACATCTGTCTCGAAGGGCTTTGATAAATAACCGTCTGCACCTGCTTGATAACAGTCAATCCTGTCGTTGGACTGGCGTTTTGCCGTAAGGAGTATGACAGGTATGTGGCTGATTTCAATATGGCTTTTTATTTGTCTGCAAAGTTCAAGACCGTCCATGTCCGGCATCATTAAGTCTGTAACTACCAGGTCTACCATGTCTTTATTCAATATTTCCAGAGCTTGCCGACCGTTTTCTGCACAAAGTATATTGTATTTGGCGGACAGTCTTTTTGATAAGATACCGAGCAGTTCACGGTTGTCATCGACCAGCAGCACGGTGGTCTCCTTTTTCTCCGGAGAGTCTTTCTCCGGTGAATCCGATATGACTTCTGACGTATATTGCCCGGTAACATTTTTGTTTGAGGGGCTTTCCATATAAGACTGAGATGGCAGAATTTGTTTTTCTTCTGGAGTATAAGCATCTTCACCGATAGGTATGATGACCGTTACATGGGTGCCATGGTCCGGCGAACTTTGCAGCGAAAGCTGGCCATGATGGCAGTTGGTCAGTTCTTTCGTCAATGACAGGCCGATTCCGTTTGACATCCCGCTGCATTCATTACTACCGGTATAAAATCGTTCGAAAATCCGGGTCTGCTCTTTCTCAGGAATCCCTATGCCTTCATCGGCGACTGAAAAAATAACTTGTGGATTATTTAAGGAGCTGATTCTTACAGAAAATATAATTCTTTTCCCTTCGGGAGTATATTTTACTGCGTTGGACAAAAGATTGTATAGTATTTTATCGACCTTATCAAAATCCAGCCAGCCATGGTACTCGCTTTCTGGAAGATCGAGCTGTAAAGCTATGTTCTTTCTTTGGGCCGCGGGCAAGAAGTTTTCGGTGCAGATTGTTTTTGCAAAAGAAACGATTGCTCCTTTCGAAACACGTAGTGATAATGATTGATTTTCTATTTTCCGGAAATCAAGTACCTGTTGCAAGAGCCTTTTTAACCGGTTGATGTTGTTTTTCAGAATATTTATCTGATGACTTTCTGACGGATATTTAGTTTCCCAGTAACTCCCGACACACGAAATGACGCTGAGTGGCGTAAGAAGTTCGTGAGAAACATTTGTGAAATAGTCCAATTTGGTTTGTGTGAGCGCTTCCTGTAGTTGTAACCGGTTCTTGGCCTGTATTCGCTGTGCGTAAAGCCTGATCAGCAGGAAAATAACTGTCAGTCCGCTGATGCAATACAAAAACCAGGCTACAGTGGTTTCGTACCATGCCGGGTGCTGTCTGATGTCAATAAGCTTATGTGGCGGTTGCCATGTGCCATATTCATCTGTTGCTTTAACCCACAATTCATAGGTTCCTTTCGGCAACCGCTGGTAGAAAGCCGTGTTTTGACCTTCAGGAAGTATGATCCAGTCTTTGTCAAACCCCTTCAGCCGATAAGCATAGCGGATTTTTAACCGGTTGGCATAATCTAAAGCAGAAAAGCTGACTGCCAGATTAGTAACATCCGGATCAAGAACAAGTCTTTTAGGCGTTTCCGCCTTAGCTTTTGTCGTTGTTTCAGCTGTTTCAAACCATATACTTTCCATTCCTACTCGGGCATCGGTCAGTTTGACATCACGAAATGTTTGTGATGGTTCGGCCTGTGGGGCTGTGAGTGAAATAAATCCGCCCCGGCCACCAGCATATAATTTAGCGTCATCAGAAAGGCAAGAGGCACGGTCCCGAAAAATATCGGTAATCATATTACCGTCAGACGTGGTGTATTTGTGCTGCGTTCCGGTTTCAGTGTTATAACAAATAATATAGTTATGAGATATTAACCAAAGGTGGTTCCCCTCGATCAGAAGGTTTAAAAGCGTCCTTTCATGACTGTTGAATTGTTCGCTTATATCATGGATGGACCTTTTGTGAAGGTCAATATACATGACGCGGCCCATATTTGATGCCATCCATATTTTATTTGTCCCGTCTTCACATAAGAATTTTATAGCCTCGTTTTCAAAGAGATTAATCGGAATAGTTTGTTCGGTGATGGCAATCTTATTATTGATATAATCGACAAGATAAAGCCGGTTGTGGGTGGTTGCCCATATTTTATTGCCGCCGGATGGGGTAAATCCGGTAAAATACAAACTATCTGGGGTGGAGTGTGCGGTACGCGTGGCGGTGTCTGCAAATACGAGCCTGTGACCGCATAACATCCATAATTCTCCGTGAGTTGTCTCTACCAGTCTTGCGGGGGCTTGTGTCAAACCAGACCACTCACTTACCGGTATTTGTTGCTTCAGTTTAATTTCGTTATGCTCTGTCGTGAACAGATAAATCCGGTTGCTTAACGGCGCGGCTACCCACAATCCTCCGGTTAACGGACTGGTTGCGGTAACTCTGGCGTCGATTGTTAAAGACCGGATGCGGGGTGACGCTGTAAGAAGCTGATTGTTTGATGGGTCAAAAGCACAAAGTCCCAGCCTGTCTTGCACGAACCAGAATCGTCCTTGTATATCCTTGTTTAAAGTCAGGAGGTTAGGAGCCCAATTCAGCAACTGCCGTAAGGCATTAAGTGGAAAATTAGTGATTTCTTCATCGTGGAAAGTCAGAAGTGTTCCATAATCGTATGAGCTCAGCCATATATTGCCGTTTCGGTCTTTTAGGAGTTTGGTGTACATTTTGTCTGTATTGACTCCGGCAGGAAGAGAGACAGGTATCAGTTGATGCTCCGTTTCGGAATAACTGAAAGCATACAGTTTATTATATGACAAAGTCCAAATGTAACCGAAAGCGTTATCCTGTATGATGCTGAAGAATCTGCCGTCAGCGGTTTGTGTGCGTGGTGAGATAACCGTATGGTGCCGGTATTCTATGTTTTTCAGGTCGTTCCCGGACGGTATTTGCCATAAGCCTTCGCCCCATGTTGCTATCCAAAAGTTTCCTGCAATATCTTGATATATGGTTGCCGGACAGTTTAATCTGCCTATGGGCGGTAAATGGTTGAGTTGTTTGGTTAAAGGATAGTAAGTAAAAAGTCCGTTTGTTGTACATATCCATAACCGTTTTTCCCTATCCAGATAGAATGAGTTTATGGTGGAACTCTTACTGTCAAAAGATGGTATGAACAGAGTGTCAGGGCTTTCTTCCGGTCTATGAAACGTTAGCAGTAAGTTTTGGATTCCCACCCATACTGTTTCTTTTCCGTCTGCATAAAGTGCTTTGATATAACCGGAACTGAGACTGCCGGAACTTAGTGTCGTAAAACGACGTGTTGTTTTATCAAACAAGTTTAATCCGTCTGCTGTTCCTATCCATAAGTTTTTATGGTCTTCCGCAAAACATGTGATATGATTGTTGGTCAGTAAGCCGGGGGTTTTAAGGTCATTTTTGAATATTTGAAGCTGATAGCCGTCATAACGCGCCAAACCGTTTGTGGTTCCTATCCATATAAAGCCATCGCGATCCTGATAAATGTCTGTCATTTCGTTCGAAGGCAGTTTGTCCGCAAACGGCAAGTTTTCAGCCCAAACAGTATGAGCTGATAACTGTGTTGTGTGGTACAAACATATTATACAGAATACGATAACATATTTCATGCCCCATTTCCTATGATAATCAGTTCTTCAAACAATGAATATTATCAATATTCAAAAGAACTGCCACCGAGGAATTCTCTGAGAAGAGAGGTCGGCGGTATCTCCCTGTCTGACATGGATACGAAGTAACGCAGGAATTTGCGAAGTCTGTATGCTTCGGAATATTCCGGAACGTTTTCCGGAACAAGTTCCAGCAAAGGCAGTGCCTGATTGCGAATGACGGCCAGCTCGAACAAAAGCGCACTGTTGAACATGGCGTCGGCTTGTTCTTGATAAGGGAATATCCATTTATCTTCGCCGGCTCTTACGCTTGGCCATCGGCGTATGGTTTCAAGAGCAGAATAGCCGCGGTACTTGTTGTCGCGTATGATACGGCGCAGCAGCCTGTTGTCAGTATTCGGGATGTAATTGTGGGCATCGAGCATGATAGTGGTCAGTGCAGAGACATAGATGCGATATTTGTTTGCAATATCTATATGTTTGGTCAGAGTGGGGTTGAGTGCATGGATACCCTCCAATATCAGAATCATACCTTTTTCAAGCCGCAAGGTACGTCCGCTATTTTCCCGTATGCCTTTTTGGAAGTTGAAGCGTGGGAGTTCAACCTCTTTGCCTGTGAACAATGCTTTCAGTTGTTCGTTGAAAAAATCTATGTCAAGGGCGTAGAGCGACTCAAAGTCGTAATCGCCCTTTTCGTCTTTCGGAGTTGCTTCCCTATTGACGAAATAGTCATCGAGTGAGATGGGATATGGATGCAGTCCGTTTGCCATGAGTTGTATGGCCAGTCTTTTGCTGAAGGTCGTTTTCCCGCTTGATGAGGGACCGGCAATGAGGACTAATTTGACTTCAGGGCGCGCCATGATCTCATCGGCTATCTTGGCAATCTTTTTTTCCTGCAGGGCTTCCGCCACATTGATGAGGTCTGTTGCATGTCCGGCCTGACAAGCTCTGTTGAAATCGCCCACCGTGCTGAGTCCCACAATCTCTTGCCAGGTATGATGCTCGTTGTAGATTTCCATCATTTTATCCTGATTGACCATGTTTTCGAGTCTTGTAGGATCGATTCGCGAAGGAGTGCGCAGCAGCAGTCCGTCGTAATATTTCATGACTCCGAACACTTTCAGGGCGCCGGTACTCGGTAGTAACGAGCCGTAAAAGTAATCAACGGTTTGGTCAAGTTTATAATAATGAGTGTAGATGGTGCCGGTACTTTCGAGCAGTTTCACTTTGCTGTTCATTCCCCGTTGTCGGAAGAGTTCAATAGCATCCTCTGTGGGGCACTGGATACGATGGAAAGGAATGTCCTGCGCCACTATTTCCCTCATTCTGCGTTCGATGTCGATGGCATCTTGTTCTTCTATCGGACGCCCGATACGCAAGTCGCAAAAGTAACCGCGTGAGATAGGGGTTTCGATACGCAAAGCGCTGTTCGGGTAAAGATCTTTGATGGCTTTCACTAAAACGAAAAACAGTGAGCGGGTGTAAGTCCGCATGCCAGAAGGAGAAGTGATGTCGAGAAATTCAATGTCCTTGGCATTGTAAAAACGGTAATTCAGCCCTTCTACTTTGTTGTTGACTTTGGCGCTTACCGGGCCGTATGGCATTTGCAGTCCTAATGCTGTGTATGCGTCTCTCAAGGAACTGCCGACAGGTACTGAGATGGTTGTTCCTGTGTTTTTACATCTTAGTGAAACATAATCTTTCATGGCGGGGTGTTTTTAATGGTTTGTCCCGTACTGCCGATAGCTTGTACGGATTTGTGGCGGAAGTTACCGGGAGTACCGGTTAAAAATAAAAAAAGGGAATATCCATTCCCTTTTTGTTTTTCTTTACGGCTTTTATTCTTCGTAAGGTTCAAAATCGTCTTTACCTACGCCGCACAGAGGGCAAACCCAGTCGGCCGGAATGTCTTCAAACGCAGTGCCTGCTTGTATTCCTGATTCGGGATCGCCTACTTCTGGGTCATATACCCACTGACACACTGTACAGATATACTTTTTCATTTTTTGTTGGGTTATTAGGATGTAATTTTAAAATATCGCACAAGTATACGACTTTTTGCAGACAGATACAACAAGTACTGTTATGGATTTTGTATTTTTAACAATGAATACAGTTCCTTCATGCCTTCGGAGGCGCCTTTTTGAATGTGTACGATGCGGGTCGTGCCGGGGACGTGTACCGGTTTGGGATCAATCAGGTAAATGGGGGCATGTTTGGGAACATAGTTGAGTAATCCCGCTGCCGGATAGACATTGAGTGACGTCCCGATGACTATAAAGATGTCTGCTTGTGACGTCTCGTCGATGGCCGGTTCTATCATGGGGACGGGCTCGCCAAACCACACGATGAACGGTCGCAACTGGCTTCCGTCAGCAGCTTTTTCACCTAACATGATATCCGGTTTATCGGGACTGAGTTGTTGAATCTGAGTGGGAGAGTTGGGGCTTCTGGATGAGGTCGCTTTCATCAGCTCGCCATGCAGATGGATGACATGTGTGCTTCCGGCCCTCTCGTGCAGATTGTCTACGTTTTGGGTAATGACTGTAACACTGTAGTCTTTCTCGAGCAGTGCGAGCAGCCGGTGCCCTTCACAAGGGGATGCGCCGATTAATTGCCGTCGTCGTTCGTTATAAAAATTAATGACCAAACCCGGATTGGCAGCATAGCCTTCGGGAGTTGCCACATCCTCAACCCGGTAGTTTTCCCACAGTCCGCCAGCATCGCGGAACGTTCCCAATCCGCTTTCTGCCGACATGCCTGCACCCGTCAAAACAACAACTTTTTTCATATCTTACACTTTTTTACACTCAAAAGACAAAAAAATAAGTATCAAATAATCACAAAGGTAAAATAATTCAATTAACTTTGCGCCTTTGAAGCACAAATCTTATAAAAATCAAAGCAAAAATGGATAAAGTGAGTTATGCGTTAGGCTTAGGTATAGGCCAACAGCTTAAGAATATGGGAGCGACCGACCTGGATATTGATGATTTTGCAAAGGCCATTAAGGATGTATTGGCTGACAATGAGTTGGCAGTATCACATCGTGATGCACAAGGTATTGTCAATAGCTATTTCCAGGAAAAGGAAGCAAAGATGAATAAAGAGAAAGAGGCCAAAGGAAAGGTTGCCAAAGAACAAGGAGAACAGTTCCTGAAAGACAATGCGCAAAAGGAAGGGGTGATCACCACCGCTTCAGGTTTGCAGTATAAAGTTCTTCAGGAAGGGAATGGCAAAAGTCCCAAGGCTACTGACAAGGTGCGTTGCCATTACGAAGGCATGTTGATTGACGGGACACTCTTCGACAGCAGTCTGCAACGTGGCGAACCCGCTGTATTCCCCCTGAACGGTGTCATCACCGGATGGACTGAAGGTTTGCAGCTGATGAAAGAAGGCGGCAAGTACCGTTTCTTCATTCCGTATCTTTTAGGTTACGGTGCAGGTGGAGCCGGCAATTCCATACCGCCTTACAGCACGCTCATTTTTGATGTAGAACTTCTTGAGGTACTTTAATTTAAAATCTAAATAAACAATTAAGAAATGAAAAAAATCAGTTTAATTGCAACAGCTGCTGCAGCAGCAGTTTTTGCTTCATGTTCTTCTTCAACGCCAAAGGCTGATATGAAGACAGATATCGATTCTTTGAGTTATGCAATCGGAAAGGCTCAGACACAAGGTTTGAAACCCTATCTGGTAAACCGTGAGAATGTGGATACCGCATACATCAATGAATTTATCAAGGGTGTAAACGAGGCTGTTAATGCAGGTGATGACAAGAAAAAGACTGCATATCTTGCAGGTTTGCGTATCGGGCAGCAGATCAGTCAGCAGATGATCAGAGGCATCAACTATGAAATCTTCGGTGAAGACTCAGTGAACACCATCAGCCTGAAGAATTTCATGGCAGGTTTCATCTCTGGTGTTGTCAGCGACGACAGCGAAATGACCATAGAAGAGGCTCAGGATTTTGCCATGGAAAAGATGAGAACTGTCAAAGCTGCACAGTTGGAAAAGACTTATGGCAAGAACAAGGCAGCCGGCGAGGCTTATCTTGACAGCATCTCAAAGAAAGAAGGTATTCAGAAGTTGGCTAACGGTGTTTACTACGAAGTTGTTACCGAAGGTAAGGGTGAGATTCCTACAGATTCATCACGCGTGAAAGTCAACTATGAAGGCAAACTCATCGATGGAACTGTATTCGACAGCTCTTACAAGCGCAGTGAACCGGCAACATTCCGTTGCAACCAGGTTATTCCGGGCTGGACAGAAGCCTTGACTCACATGCCTGTAGGCTCAAAATGGATTGTTTATATCCCGCAGGATCAGGCTTATGCCGAAAGAGAAGCAGGTCAGATTAAGCCGTTCTCAGCCTTGACATTCACGATAGAACTGTTGAGCATCGAAAAGTAAAGTTGCTTTAATGATGAGAGGGCTTAGATATGTCGTTCCGGCTTTGTTTTTGGCTTTTGCCGTTATGGGAGAAGCCGATGCAAAGATAAGGAAAAGCAAGGTCAAAGTTGTTGCGGCCGAACCGGATACTTGTACGGTAGACACCTTCAGCTATGCGATGGGTATGGCCAACACTCAGGGGCTGATGAATTACATCGCCACACGCCTGAATGTCGACACGGCTTACATGGCCAACTTCATGGAAGGCTTTACGGCCGACTTGTCTGACGATGAAATGAAACGCCTCAGGGCATATGTGGCGGGACAGGAAATCTGTCGGCAGTTGGAACAACAGATTATTCCGGCTTTGAACAAACAGATAACGGGGGATGAAACCCGGAAACTTTTGCAGGAAGAACTGTTTATGGAAGGCTTCACCAAGACACTTGCCGGAGAGCCGACAAAGATGACCATGTCGCATGCCCAGACGGTTGCCGACAAGCAGATGAAGTATTACCGCGAGGTTCAAATGGAACGCCAATACGGTGACAACAAAAAGGCCGGCGAAGCGTTCCTGAAAGACAATGCCAAGAAAGACAGTGTCGAAACTTTGAAATCAGGTGTGCAATACAAGGTTTTGGTGAGAGGTGAAGGCGCTGTGCCCAAAGCGACCTCAAAAGTTAAGGTCAATTATGAAGGCAAGCTCATTGATGGGACTGTTTTCGACAGCTCATACAAGCGCAAACAACCTGCGACATTCGGTTGCAACCAGGTAATAAAGGGCTGGACTGAGGCACTGACACACATGCCTGTAGGTTCAAAATGGGAAATCTACATCCCTCAGGAATTAGGTTACGGTGACCGCGAGGCAGGGAAGATTCCGCCATATTCAGCTCTCATCTTTACTGTCGAACTGCTGGAAATTGTCGAGTAGTTTAATTTTGTAAAATTTTAATATGTGAAGCCGGTCTCAAAATATTGTGAGACCGGCTTTTTTTCATCATGTTAAAAGAAGGCGTAACGGTATAAGAGAAGAAAGATAAACCAGTCTGTTCCTTACCTGATTTTATACATGTTATTTTGCAAAGACGCGATTTATTTAAACATTCAATAGATTGATAAACAAGTAAATACTTCTCTTGGCGACATACAATAAAAGCGATGGATTAATAAATGCCGGGAGAGATGAAAATTGCGAGCGCTACAAAATAAATTTGCAACCTGTCGCTTCTACAAGGCGACCTGTCGCAAATTTATTTTGTAGCGCTCGCAAATTCAGGTACATGCTATGGCGTCATCAGGCTGTCGACATCATGCGGTTGAGGCTTCCGGTAAAAGACATAAAAGTTTAAATATTTTTCATGTAATCAGACATCGTATTTTGGTAATGCAAACCGATTATGAAAGAAGCCTGATGGCCTGAGATGTTTATTCTCCTTTTATCACTTCTGCCGGATTAATCCGTGCCGCACGATTTATCTGCCAGAACAAGGTTGCCAAAGAAATCAGTTCCACCACGGCCAATGACACAATGAACATGTCGGCCTCATACATCTGTTTCACTTTGTCGGCAAACAGATAGTACTCGAACTCTTCCGTACCATAGACCTCACGTTGCACGGATTTCAAATAGTCCAGTACAGCAGTCATCCGTCCGGGTTGTACGGACATTTGATAAACGCATCCCGAGGTACGTTTATAAACTATAAATACCATCGGGTGTATGCCGGCAGGAATGGCCGCACAAGCCATCCGCGATGCGGGCATAACCGCGCTTGTGGGCTGCTTGTTGCCCGAGCCGGCAGCGCAACCCATTTACACAACGCCTATCACAGCGCACTAATCTGCGGCCTTGGTTTCAGTTTTTACTGTCGGGACTTACTCAGGCAGTTGCGCGCGTAAACCTTGAGGCCTCACCGCAAAAAAATCCCCGAAAGCGGATTCGCTTTCGGGGATTTCGTTTGTCTTCCCGCTTGCGCGGGAAGGGAAGGTCAGTTGGTTACGGCACCAGCACCTTGGCGGCGGCGTTACCGGCGCGGAGCAGGTAAGCACCTTGCGGCAACGTGAAGCTGTTTTCGGTGGTGGTGAGTACGCAGCGGCCCGATACGTCGAAGACGCGGATTTGGCCAGTGTAGCCGTAAACCATTATGCGGCCGTTTACTACATACACGCCTTCAAGTTTCTCAACAACGCCGAGGCCAGTTCCCAGTATGGGCTGGAAGTTTTCGAAGAAGTCTTTCCAGTATTCGGCTTCCTCGTAGGAGGTCAGGCTGTTGGCCGGAACGTAAACCGGTATGCTCTTGTCCACACCGCTGAACGTGTTGTCGGCGATGGTGGGCGGCGTGGTCGGGTGCGACACGATGGTGGCAAGGTTAACGCAACCGCTGAACGCGCCTTCGCCTATCTTGTTCACGCTGGCTGCCAGTTCCAGAGCGGTCAGGTTGGTGGCGTTAGCAAAAGCGTAGGGCGCAATGGTGGTTACGTCGGTGCTTGTTCTGAACTCGGTGGCGGGTTTAGCAGCGGGATAAGCCACTATGGTGCGGCCGTCTTTGCTGTAAAGCACGCTGTCCTTAACCATGAATGTCTCGCTACCTTCTTTCACTTGGAAGGCCATCAGGTCGGCGCAACCCGCAAAGGCCATTTGGCCAATGCTCGTAACGTTGGCGCCAATCTCTACGCGGCTTATGGCCATGCCGTTCCACGGAGCCGGCTCGGCCTCGGTGAAGTCATCCATGTCGCCATAGCCCGAAATGGTGAGCGTGCTGTCGGGCGCGGCAGTGAGCGTCCACGTCAGGTTGTCGCCGCATTTTCCTTGGGCTAATATGTCTGCTATGTTCATGTCTTTCCAGTGCGTGGCGGCCTTGTAGTCGTTTATGCTACCTGCGGGTACGTAAACCAGCATTCCTTTTGGCAGTTCGTTCACGCTGTTGGCATCGGCTATGGTCGGCGGAGTGGTGGCATTCACATACATGGTTTCAACATTGGTGCAACCGGCAAAGGCGTAGGTGCCCAATTTGCTCACTCCGAAGCCTATGTTTATCGACTTGATGGCGGCCGCGTGGGTGTTCCACGGGGCGGCAGATCCACCAGAGGGGGCATAGTCGTTCATGGCGCCGTAGCCCGAAATGATGAGCGTGCTGTCCGCACCGAGCACCCAAGTGAGTCCGTCGCCGCAAGTGCCGTTGGCCACTATGCCTATTATGTTCGTGAAGCTCTTCCAATAGTTGGCGGCTTGGTAGGCGCTCACGCTGGCAGACGGAACGTAAACGGGAATGGACTTGGTTGTGCTACTAAACGAGTATGATTCGGCCGTGGGCGGCGTGGTAGGCAGCGAAATCAGGCGGGTCAGATACGATGTGCTGATGGCATAATAGCCAACGGTCCTGACTCCGCTCGGTAGGGTCAGGCTACGTATCTGTGCGGTATAGAAGGTGATGCCGGCGCCCCTGTTGAGCTTGACGAAGTGGCGGAAATAGAAAACGCGCTTCCGGCCGTATGGCCCATGCTTTCGGCATCGGCACAGGCTGTGATAGACAAGCAGGGAGTGGTTTACACGGACGAGGAGGGCGACCTGGTGACGAGCATCGTAAACGGGCGTGACTGTGTGTTTACGTGTTATGACGAGAAGGGCTGCTGCTATTGCGCGCTTGAAAAGGCTTACCGTGAAGGAAAGACTTCATTCTACAAACCCGTATCGTGTCACCTCTACCCCATCAGACTGGACAAAATAGGCGACTGTGTGGCGCTGAACTATAACCGCTGGAACATCTGCAAAATGGCCGTACTGAAAGGTCAGCAGCTGAATCTGCCTGTTTACCGTTTTTTAAAAGAACCGCTTATACGCCGATTTGGCGAAGCATGGTATAAGGAACTGGAAGCCGCGGTTGAGGAACTGAAGGCACAGGGTTATCTCCAATAATCATACCGGCCGCACAACAACATACAAAATGCCCCGACAACACAACGGTTATCGGGGCATTTCTGTTTTATATTCTCAGCGGTTTATTTTGTAACCTTTTTGTTTCCTACTATATAAGCACCCTTTGGAAGTCCTTCAAGCGCATCGGCGGCTTTTACGTTGCTCTTCAACAGAACGCCTCCCACAGTATAGACATTTACCATGTCGGCTTCGCCGACAGTCAACGCGTCCTGGACAGCGGTTCCCTCGCCTTTACCCAGATAGATTATTCTGAAGTTATCGAAACAGCACCAGCAATACTGCTGGTATGCCGAACATGAAAGGCCGAGTTTCAGTTTACCGTCGGTCACATCCACATCCATCTCGTTAAGATAATGTCCCTGTTCAAAGCTTAATGAGGCGGTATACATACTGTTGATATAACCATTCTTCAAATCGGTATCACTCATACCGTCGGTTGAACCGTCATAAGGCCATGAATAAAGGGAAGCAATGGCTTTTTTCGTGTTGTTGACAAAGAACATGGCCGGAATGGTTTCACTGCCTGACTGATAGGCTTTGCCGCCATCGTTCTTGGCCGTTCTGTATAAAGCCGATACCTGAACCTTGTAAGAGCCGTTCTTCAAACCGGTAAGGGTCTGTGAAGTCTCGAAAGTCTTGTCAAAGAACTCTGCCACACCATAGGACACGGTAGGAGAACCGGTCCATCCACTGGCGTCTGTATCAAAGTCGGGATTGGTCATCAGCAAAGACATATCCCATGTTTTTCCTTCGGCCGGCTCGGCATCTTCTGCCTTCAGATAGGTCTGTGCGGCAGTTCTCAAATCATTAATGCACTGGTCAAAGGCTTCAACTGTCAGGGCGTTGTTCAACTGCTCATCGGCACCGGCCAGCGCTTTTTCAAAGGCTACCAAAGACTCACTGGCAGCGGAATTGTTGATGATGGCCTGACATTCGGACTTCAAACCGGCCAGTTCGGTCTTAGCTGAAACGGCACGCTCTGCCACAGCCAGCGCATTCTCGATATTCTCGATAGCCGCGGTATAAGACTCTTCGGTCTCTTCTACATTACCGGCAGCCGTAACCGCCTCGGTCAACAGATTTTTGATGCCCTCGGTCTGTGCTTTCTCGGCCTCAGCCTCTGCACGCAGCACAAGATCTTCCAATTTGCGCTGGTACATTTCCAATGAGTCTCTTACCAGTGTCATTCCGTCAATGTCCGGCATCCAATTTTCGGCGTTATACAATTTGATGACGTTATTACCGGCATTCAACTCGATTGGAATGTCCTGCTGTGCCACGGTTCTCCAACCGCCGGAATTCAACGAATATTTCACAGCCTCGCCGCCATTCACGCTGACATATACATTACGTGACTCACCACAGATGTAGTCCAGACGCATGATATAGCTGCCGCCTTTCTCACTGTATACGTTACGCCACTGAAGGTTGTTCTCGGCACTCTTTCCCAACCAGACGGCTTTTGCTCCGCCGGTACAATAGCTTGCCTCTTCAAAAATACCGGTCTCCTCGCTCTCATTGTTGGCCAGTTCCTGATAAGCTTCAAGGAAGGCAGTCTCGCCCTCGTAGCGTGAACGCTCATAGCGTTTCTCGGCCTCAAGACGATAGATACGTGTTCCGTGAGCAGGCACCTCGACAGACAATGAATCTATGGTCTCACCCAAATCTTCCTGAGCATAAAGGTCGCGCACGAGTACTTTTCCGCCCAGGTCAAGATCGAAAAAGTCTATCGACATGTTTGCCGGCTGATCGGTGGGATTATATAAAGCCACGGCTCTGGTCTTGCCGTTAAGTGTCTCTATGTCCTTAACCAGCACATAGGTTCCGCCTTCGTGTTTTACCACATGAGCCTGCAATCCCAAAGGATCCTGGTTGATGGCTATAAGGTCTTTATTAGTCAACAAGGCCAAGGCCTTATCGGATATGGTAGACATGTCACAACCTATGATCAACGGTGAACTCATGATACACCACATACCGAAATGGGTTTTGTCTTCCTCTTCTGTGAGTCCGCGGCCCACTTCCAACATATCCATGTCGTTGTAATGGCCTTCGTATGCAAAAGCAGAGAGATAAAGGCTTTGCGCAATGATGCCTTTTACAGATGCCCAACCCAGATAAATATCCTCGGTGACACGCCATGAGGCAGCCAGGTCGTGAACCCAGGTTCCGGGATAAGCCCAACGGCAAACATTCAGTTTCACATCTGTGCGGCCGGTATTGACTATCGCGTCATGAATGGCCGTATATCTTTCCTGTTCTGGCAAATCAAGATTGTCGACATTATGACCGGCCTCCGCACCACAATAGTCTACCTTTATGAAATCGAAACCAAGTTCCTTGAAAAAGAAATCCATATCCTGCTGTTCGTGGCCGTAAAGACCGACACCGACGCCCAAGGTATCACCTTCCCAATAAGACGCACAGGTATTTTTACCGGCATCGGAATAAATTCCGGCCTTCAAGCCTTTGCCGTGTATATAATCCACAACCGGACGTAAACCATTCGGGAAACGTGTGGGATGTATCAGCAAATTGCCTTCCTCATCACGACCACCAAAGTAACCGTCGTCGATATTGATATACTGATAGCCCGCATCTTTCAGACCTTTGCTGACCATCGCATCGGCCTGCGACTTAATTAAAGCTTCACTGATATTAATACCATAAGTGTTCCACGAACTCCAACCCATAGTAGGGGTATCATAAGCGTTCAGGAAACCGGGTGTTGCGGCCAATAACAAACCGCATAGCAACGTTTTTTTCATCATTAAAAAAATAAGGTTAACCCGTTGGCGGAATTAATTAGTGCGTATTTAATTCTGCCAATAGGCTTGTTATTAATATAGTTGACGTATTGTAACACGGTCAGCGCACTAATTTTGCCAATGATTCTGGCAAACAAACCGTTTGTTATCTTAGCATAGTTCCTGATGACCAGGAACTGGCCTGACAATTGAGAAAATATCGTTTCAATCCTCTTGCGCGCTTTTGCAAAGGGAATGAAAGTCGGTTTCCAATCCTTTTGGTTCAGCCGGTAGGGACATTCCAACCGGATATGTGCAGTTTCAAAGAGGTCAAGCTGTACGTCAGCCCCGATATAGCCTTTGTCTCCATAGATGCTGCAATCATGATATTCCAGTTTCACGCCTTTCATGTAATTGAGGTCATGTACACTCGCCTTTGACAAGTCATAGGAATGAATTACTCCACTTAACCCACAGACGGCATGAAGCTTATAACCAAAGTAATATGTGTTTTGCGAAGCGCAATAGCCAAAGTCTGGCGCTTTGGAAAAATCTCCCGACCGGCCCATCTTGCAGCGTTTTCCCCTTGCGGGGCGACAGACTTCTATCGGTTTGGAATCAACAACGAAGAAATCCTCACCGCCGTCAATTTTCAGGGCAATCCGCTTGCGTATGGTTTCACACAACCCTGCCGTTTTCTTCCTACGGTCATTGAATTGTCTGCGTGATATAAGATTTGGAATTTTTTCCTTGTATTCCTGCAGTTTGTACTCAAAAAGCCAGTTCTCACTGGCTATGCTTTCTGATTCTGCCGCTAATGACAACGCCACGACTTCCAGGTCTGAAAATCTACGAACAGGACCACGGCGGACAATATTCCCTTGGGCATTGACGAGATTATGAGAAAATTGCTTGCATATCTCAAGTATTCTGACGAATTTTGTGTATAAGTTGTGCATACGATGATTTAAACTTAATGATTTGGAAAACACTAAGTTGATAAAAATCAACGATATGCGCAACTTTTCAAACATATTATCAACGCTAATTAATTCCGCCAACAGGTTATTAATTATTAATTAAGGTTGTTATGTTACATGCCTGGTATTATCCACGTTTTTGATAGGTTACTGATTTGCTAATATGATGGATGCCCGAAGGCGTGTTTTAGCGATGAAATTGAGTGAAAAACCATAATTTTTCATGCTCTAAATTAATCAGTTCCTGAGCTACCTCCAAATAGAAAGAGGGGGTATTTCTGGGGGTATTTTGAAATACCACGAAATTTGAGAAATACCTACCCAAATACCCCCACAAATACCCCCTGTCAAACGGTATCCGTAAAAGAGAAAATCGCCCCTGGCATGAGCGGTATGTCATGTTAGACTACTTAACAACGATAGCCGCCCGACTTATGGCATTTGAGATGCTGATATGCCACAAATCGGGGAATGATATGCCGTGTATTGTAAAAACAAAAAGATGTGGATAATCCCGAATTATG
>CASGAM010000009.1 GCA_949299545.1 uncultured Prevotellaceae bacterium
CACAGCCTCTCACGGCGACAGCTCGCTTCTACAACACGACCTGTCGCTTCTGTGAAGCGACAGGTCGCAAATTTTACTGCAACCGCTTGCTTTTTCAGAGAAAAAACAAAGCGGGAAAAACAAGAATAAATTCACTAATAACGATCAAATATACATACGTTTAACGTGTAATAAGGAGTTTTTAATTATGAGAACTTTCCCAAAACTCATGTAATCTATTATTTAGATACCATAAAAGGCACCGGCATAGACACCATTGCCTTCAAATCATCAAGACCGTTCTGATCCTTTGTTACGGTAGCTTCACTTCCGTCAGGCAAATAAACAGTTACAGTATTGTCATCATTAAGACGGAACATTTTCTGCGAAGCATCATTCTGCACCATACTCCAAGTTTTATCCTCTTCGCTGAACACCATGCGCATATCCTCACCAGTTGTTTCATTCTGGATATGATAACCGTCTTTTTCTGTCACAATAACATATTGATTTCCGTCGGAACCTACAACATGCTTTGTTTCACCGACTGAAGCCAACAACGGACTCCCCGTCCAGAACTCAATAGTATTCAGGGCAATCCAGTCTACGGTTAGGCAAATTCCATAAACCGGTGTCAAAACAAAACCAATAAGGCAATTAAAGAACTTATTACCTGTAAGGCCCAAGTTCCATTCTGCAACCTTATTGAACAAACTGAAAGAACCAATACATGAAGCATTAAGCATACATACGGCCAAGCCTACACAGGCAATCTTCAAGAAATGCTTTTTCATATTTTCAAAAGGGGAAGCCAGATAATACTAATCCAACAAACAAGACCTGCCTCCCTTTATCCGGTCTGGTGGGATATTCTTAATACGTTACACAAATATACAGTAAAATATCAATTCACAAACATATCAGCTAGTTTTTTTCACAAAGACTGCACAAAATGCTACATTTCGAGTACACGATAGAATTCCACCACGGCCTCGATTCCTTTTTTGAATATATCAATCGAAAAGTTTTCATTGGGCGAATGTATGGCATTACTCTCGAGCCCAAATCCCATCAGAATAGTCTTCACCCCCAGCACCTGCTCAAAGTCACTGACAACTGGAATACTTCCTCCACGCCTTACAGCCAAGGGCTTACGTCCAAATGCCTTGTAAAAGCCGGCCTCAGCAGCCCGATAAGCCGGCAATGAAATAGGACAGACATATGCCTCACCCCCATGTAAAGATGTTACTTTCACGCTAACGCAGTCTGGCGCCATAGCTTGCATATAATCGACAAAAAGACGCGCCACGGTCTCATGATTCTGACGAGGCACAAGACGACATGAGACCTTGGCGAACGCTTTTGAGGGCAAAACAGTTTTAGCTCCCTCACCGGTGTATCCACCCCAAATACCACATATATCAAATGACGGGCGACAGCTATTACGTTCTATTGTCGAATATCCGACTTCTCCACGAAGTGCCTTTACACCGATAGCAGTCTTGTAGCGTTCTTCATCGAAAGGTATATCCGACAACATTTTTCTTTCCTCATCAGATAAATCGTCCACTTCATCATAAAAGTGGGGAATGGTTATCCTGCCATCCGGCGCAATTACTTTCGCCAATAATTCACATAACACATTAATCGGATTTGCCACAGCACCACCAAAATGGCCGGAATGTAAATCTCGATTTGGCCCCGTCACCTCAATTTCCCAGTAAGCTAACCCACGTAATCCGGTCGTAATCGATGGCAAATCAGGAGCCAGCATGCTCGTATCAGAAACAAGAACAATGTCGCTATACAGCATTCTACAATTAGCCTTTAGAAAAGTATTAAGATTAGGTGATCCTATCTCCTCTTCGCCTTCGAGGATGAACTTGACATTATAACGCAAATGTCCGTAACGTACCATATACTCGAATGCTTTCAGCTGTATCATTGACTGTCCCTTATCATCGTCCGCGCCACGAGCCCAAACATGTCCACCACGCACTTCCGGTTCAAAGGGATTACTTTTCCACAATTCCAACGGTTCTGGAGGCATAACATCGTAATGCCCATAAACCAAAATGGTTTTGAAAGAAGGATCTACAATTTTTTCAGCATATACAATAGGATGGCCGGCTGTTGGCATTACCTCTGCCTTATCAAAACCTGCTTCCATCAACAACGTCTGCCAACGGACAGCACATTTTTCCATATCCGGTTTATTAGCAGCACAAGAGCTGACTGTAGGTATGCGCAACAAACTGAACCATTCGTCCATAAAACGTGATTCGTTTTCATTAATATAGTCTTTTATGTCCATCAGTTTATTTTTTGATTTATGCAGACAAAGATAAAAAAATCAATGACATTTTACAACTATCACCTCATTAAGATTGGTCGTATAAGCTGGAGAAAGATGTTCGCGTTTTAGAAAAGCAAGACGTGACGTGCCTTGTACCGCCATTTTTACTGCATCAGGCCCGTTTTTCATTTTTATTTGTTCCACTGCACGCGCCAGCGCTGATTGTCGGACACGATCAACAGTATCAAACAATGATGTCTGCACTGCACTGTCAGGTATAATATTCCATGCCACAACTCCTGCTTTTTTGTAACGATACCCTCCATCCTTTTTCCACGCACAACGGAAAGCAGACAACACTTTATTAATAATTTCCTGTTGGTCGTTCGTCGGTACCTGCAACATGACATTTTCATAGATAGCATCTTGCGGAACATCTTCCCGAAACCGACTTGTATAAGCAAAAACAGTAATGGCAGCACAGCAACTATGCTGTCGTTTCAGTTTCTCACTACATGCGGTTGCAAAATTTGCCAATGCCTCTTCCATCTGTTCCAGATGCTCCAAACCGTCGCCAGCAAAACTGCGACTTGTACAGATACTTTTTTTCTGAGGCAGATCATCTTCAGGAATACACGAAACGCCTTGCAATTCTCTCCAAGTGCGCACACCAGCCAACGCGCATTTGCGTCGTACCCAAGCTTCACCCTGCATCACAAAATCCCACGCCGTATGTATCCCGAGTTGTTCTAACCGAGGCCGTAATCTTCGGCCGATACCCCATACCTCACCTATCGGGGTCAACTCCAAGGCGCGCTGCCGTTTTTCATCGGTATCGATAATACAGACGCCATGGTAAGCGGTATATTTTTTACCAAAATAGCTGGCAACCTTAGCCAAGGTCTTTGTTGGTGCCACACCAAGGGTTACCGGTATCCCAGTTCCTCGACTAATGGTCTGTACAATGGTCTGCCCGTAGGCTACCAGATCGCGTGTATCCTGCAAACCGCCAAGGTCAAGAAAAGCCTCATCAATAGAATAAACAGAAAGATTGGGTGTAAAACCGGACAATAATGTCATGACCCGACGACTCATATCGCCGTAAAGTACATAGTTGCTACTATAAACAGCCACATCATGCCGTTCCAACAAATCCTTGACTTGATAAAAAGGCGTTCCCATTTTAATGCCAAGCGCCTTTGCCTCGTTACTACGAGCTATAATACATCCATCATTATTGCTCAGTATCACGACAGGACGATTCCGTAACGTAGGATTAAAGACCCGTTCACATGATGCAAAAAAATTATTGCAATCTACCAGTCCATACATCGGTCATTTTATCTTACCATGAATCTGAGACTTTATATTATAAGTCACAACCCCCCAGATAAGGAAATTATTATCCTCTGCCACCCGAATTGGAGAATAGTCTTCGTTTGCAGGTACCAGCCAAAACACTTCCTCCCGGACATCGAATCTGATCCGTTTCAATGTAAACTCGCCATCGACACAAGCTACAACCACATTACCATCTTGCGGCACCAAACTTTTATCAATAATAAGCAAATCCCCTTCGTCTATACCGGCATCCTTCATGGAATCACCTTCCACACGCGCATAAAAAGTTGTAGCAGGATGGCGAACTAATTCCTTGTTCAAATCGATCCTTTCCGTCATATAATCTTGAGCCGGGCTTGGGAAGCCTGCCCTGATACCTTCATCTGCATAAGGCAAAGCCATATTTGCCGAAGACTCGGCCTCACAAAGTGTCAGTTTCAAATCCATAATATCTTTTTATGCAAATGATGTCAGTTTATCGAGTATTTCAGGCAGTTCAATTTGTTCGCTACGCACACGCTCCAACAAAGCGCATCCGACTTCTGTCAGCGAGAAATACATGTTACGTTTATCTTTCGCGCCGACTATGCGTTCCACACATGCTTTGTTTTCTACCGAACAAATAACTTTCGACATATTGGACGTCGACAACCCGAGAACTTCACTTAATTCTCCGGATGTCATACGACCATTTTTCAGCAGTGTACATAAAACCATACCTTCGTTCAATCCAATGCCATATTGCTCCTCAAACTGATGCTCAAACTTGTTGACAGCACGCTGAATGTCTCTAATCCGGCATAACCTATCTACATTCTTTTCTTCCATCACTTGATCATTTCAGGCAAAGTTAGCATTTTTTATGGTTTCAGCAAGACATTTTCTATAGCATCCTTCAAAACAGATTTTGGCAATGCCCCCTGAGCCATCTGTGGCTGTCCTGTCATCGGAACAAATAACAGAGAAGGTATAGAACGTATACCAAAGGCTGCAGACAACTCCTCTTCTTCACCTGTATTAACCTTATAAACATAAATACGCCCTTCATACTCACCAGCCAATTCTTCAAGAATCGGTGCCAAAGCTTTACAAGGGCCGCACCAATCTGCATAAAAATCAATGAGAGCCGGCTTATCACCTAAATATTTCCAATCCTGAGGATTGTTTTCATAATCCACTACTTTTTTTAGAAAATCCTGCTTAGTCAACATTATTGTTTTCATATCCTTATTTATTTAATAAATGAATTAACACATACTTTCTGAAAAATACTCTTTTAAAAATATTATTTTGCTTTTACTCTCCTTTACAGGAATTATTTTCCAATGGAAATATTGCAAATATAATAGATCCTTATCATTCAAACAAATTTCCAATGGAAAATTTATAAAATAAAAAAATCCTCTACCTCCCATGCGCATAGCATTTGAAAGATAAAGGACTGTTATTCAAACACTCTTATAACAACGTTAGTTATTCTACGGTCACCGATTTTGCTAAATTACGTGGTTGATCGACATCCTTCCCCTTACAAACAGCAATGTGATACGCTAATAACTGTAATGGAACAGACGCCACTAAGGGTTCAAAACATTCCAAGGTTTCCGGCAGTTCTATTACCTCATCAGCGACCTCCTTTATTTTCGTATCGCCCTTTGTCACCAATGCGATAACCCGCCCCTGACGAGCTTTAACTTCTTGTATATTGCTAACAACCTTGTCATAAAGGGCATTTTTTGTTGCAATAACAAAAACAGGCATTTCTGCATCAATCAGAGCGATAGGCCCATGTTTCATTTCGGCTGCAGGATAACCCTCTGCATGAATATATGAAATTTCTTTCAATTTAAGCGCTCCTTCTAATGCAACGGGATAACTGTAACCACGGCCAAGATAAAGACAGTTGTGAGCATAAGTGAACATTTTTGCCAGTTGAGCTATCTGCTCATTTGACTCAAGTGCCTTTTCCATCTTATCAGGAATTGCCACCAATTCTTTCACCATAGTTTCATACTCACCTTTGGTCATCGTATTAAGTTCCTTTGCTAATGCCAAAGTCAACATTGCCAATACTGTTACCTGTCCGGTAAAGGCTTTAGTTGATGCCACTCCTATTTCGGGCCCAACATGAATATAAGCTCCGGTATCAGTAACACGCGGAATAGAAGAGCCCACCGAATTACAAATTCCATATACAAACGCGCCCTGTTCTTGTGCCAATTCAATGGCAGCCAAAGTGTCAGCAGTTTCGCCTGATTGGGAAATGGCAATGACCACATCCGTTGGATAAATCACAGGATTTCGATAACGAAATTCAGAAGCATATTCTACACATACCGGAATTCGACAAAAATTTTCTATCAAATATTGGCCAATCAAGCCCGCATGCCATGACGTACCACAGGCTACTATAACAAACCGTTTGGCAGCGAGTAATCGTTCCTTATAATCAATTACAGATGATAATGTCACATTGTCGGCCTCAACATTGATACGCCCCCTCATACAATCTTTCAAACAAGCCGGCTGTTCGAAAATCTCCTTTAGCATAAAAAACGGATAGCCTCCTTTTTCCAATTGTCCCAAATTGATGTCGACAGTCTTGATTGTAGGATGGATACGGGTATTATCCATGTCAACGACTTCGAGTTGGTGCCCAAAACGAATAACAGCAATGTCACCATCCTCAAGATAAACCACCTGGTCTGTGTATTCCACAATTGGTGTGGCGTCCGAAGCCAAATAATAATCGCCATCGTCGCCTATACCTACAACCAACGGACTACTTTTCCGTGCAGCTATGATTTGATCTGGCAACCTTTTATCAAGAACAGCAATAGCATAAGCGCCGATAACTTCATGAAGCGCGACTTGTACTGCACTGAGCAAATCAAGATTATTATTAATCTGAATATATTCTATCAGCTGTACTAGGACTTCTGAATCCGTACTGCTTCTGAACTGCACGCCACGCTCTTTTAAGCGTTCTTTCAGTGTAGCATAATTTTCGATAATGCCATTGTGTATAAGCGCTAAATTACCAGACGACGAATAATGGGGATGAGCGTTCTCAGTACACGGTTCACCATGTGTCGCCCATCTTGTATGCGCAATTCCGACATGCCCTGTCGTATCCTTTGTTTCGGCAACGCGTTCCAAATCTGCCACCTTTCCTTTGGCTTTATATACATTCAGGTTGAGATTTTCATTAATGAGTGCCACACCGGCACTATCATATCCCCTATATTCAAGTCGTTTAAGTCCTTTTATCAAGATAGGATAAGCCTCCTTTTTTCCTATATAGCCAACAATTCCACACATAGATTCTATTAATTTTTCACATAAAAGTATAAAGTTATTCATTAAAAGAGATGAATAAAATGGCAAATATACAATATTTTAAACTTTATTAGTAAACTTATGCCACCCTAAAGTTATATTTGAATGTTTAAAATATTAAAAACTATAAAATGTGCTTGTTTACAAGAATCATTTCGATGGCGACATTTTCTCATGTTCACTTTGTAAGAATGAGCTACTATAGAATGAAAAACCACATCGTAGATTTCTTTAAATCATAAATGGAACTTAGCTAATAAGCTGAACCTTGTTTTATCTGACTATCATCATTCACACATTGTATTTCCACAAAAACATTCAAGGAGTACAAATTTTATTTGTTTGTACTAATTTACACTTTTTACTGAGGATAATCCAAAGATTCTCCGTAACTTTGTAAAAAAGCACTATTATGGGATTATTTAAAACACTTTTCAGCGGACAAATGGAAAGTTCTGCCGAAAAAGAAGAAAAAAAACAAAAGCAAGATTTTGACGTTCTAAAATATGACGGCATACGGGCTTTACAAGCCGGTCAGACAGAATTTGCAATACGTTGCCTTGAGAAAGCACTGACACTAAAAGATGATGAAGAAACAACGGAGAAACTTGCTCAAGCCTTCCTCCAAAACAGAGAAACAGAAAAAGCCTATGGTATTTTGCAAACATTGTCAAGTCAAACTGAGAATCCCCTACCAGTGTTTTTAATCATGGCTAAAATTAACGAACAAACTTTTAACTACACTAGAATGGAAAGCCTATGTGCTTCTGCCTTGGCAATCTATCCTGAAAGCGGCGAGTTATTATATTGGGCTGGTAAGGCTCAATATGCATTGGGTAATAACCTACAAGCCATCGTCTTTTTAACAAAAGCCATCGTTCATGATGAACAGCTGCAATCTGCCTACCTACTGAGAGCATCCGTTCTCCTCGACATGGGCAGTCTAAAAGAAGCGGAAATTGATGCCGATTATCTACTAACAGCATTTGATCCCACAGAAGAAGCATTGCTATTAAAAGCAAAAATTTGTTTGCAAACAGGTTCTATTGAAACCGCTATCCTTTATTATAATAAGGTAATAAGCCATAACCCGTTTAATGAAGAAGCCTACATCGGCCTAAGCAATGCTTACACAATCAACCACCAAACTGACCGTGCGCTTGAAACCATAAACGAATTCATCGAGCTCATGCCTGAATCTGCCGAAGCATATAAAGAACGTGGACGTATAAAACTACAGCTAAATGACAAAGCCGGTGCCATGGACGACCTGAAAAAGTCCCTCGAGTGTAGCCCTGAAGCTATGAACCAACTCAATGGTAGATTCAACAATTTAGAACAAGAAATGAATGTACAATACAAGAACCGCAACCCATATGGTTTCTAAATGTCAATTATAAACACAAAAAAAGAGTTTTTTATCACTGAAATTAAAAAAAATACGGTTTTTCATTTGCAAAAAAGAAAATTATACCTAATTTTGCACACAACAAAAAAACAAGAAACAAGCAAAAATATATAATGAGAACATCATTCAGCACATACTTTTATTTCTTCTTTTACTTTTACTTTAGCAACAAAGTGAAGCGGGAACTCGTATGTGTACAATAAATGAATATAAAACAAATAAAACATAAATAAAAAAGGTCCCGCTTCATTTTGAATCGGGACCTTTTGCATAAATAAACAAACATGAAACGAATCGCAATCCAAGGAATCAAAGGCTCCTACCATGACATAGCCGCACACTATTATTTCGACAAAGAAGACATAGAATTAATTTGCTGCTCCACCTTTGAAGAAGTGTTCGAAGTCGTTAAACAGGATAGCACTGTCATGGGAATGGTAGCTATTGAAAACACTATAGCAGGCAGTCTGTTACACAATTACGAATTACTCTGCCAAAGCAATCTCACCATTATCGGTGAAC
The DNA here is from genome assembly GCA_949299545.1 of uncultured Prevotellaceae bacterium. Lineage (GTDB taxonomy): Bacteria > Bacteroidota > Bacteroidia > Bacteroidales > Bacteroidaceae > Paraprevotella. Next base: position 8,886 of record CASGAM010000009.1, read on the forward strand.
ATAAACTACGTATATCACATAGTTTAGTATGCCTACCCGAAGATAATTTAGAAGATATAACAGAAGTCAATTCCCATCCCGTAGCTCTCATGCAATGCCGTGACTTCCTAAACAATCACCCACAATTCAAAGTCGTAGAAGGTGAAGACACAGCTGGATCTGCTGAAATTATCAGTCGTAAACATTTACGCGGCCATGCAGCCATCTGTTCTAAATTTACGGCACCACTTTATGGCATGAAGGTATTAGAAGAAGGTATCGAAACAAACAAACATAATTTTACACGTTTTTTAGTCATCTGTCAACCACAACGTGCCAACCTTATGCGCGACATCCGCCAAGTAAATAAAGCAAGTTTAGTATTTTCGCTTCCCCATGAAGAAGGTTCACTTTCACAAGTACTGTCTATACTTTCTTTTTACAAGCAGAATCTGACAAAAATACAGTCACTTCCGTTAATTGGGAAAGAATGGCAATACATGTTTTACGTAGATCTGGCATTTGACGACTACACACGCTATTCACAGAGTCTAGACGCAATCACCCCACTGACAAAAGAACTTAAAATATTAGGAGAGTATCAAGATGGAAGACAAACAGTATAACATAAATATTAAACCAGCAGATAGGCTTGCCAACGTAAAAGAATACTATTTCTCAACCAAAGGCAAGGAAATTGCAAAGCTTAACGCCGAAGGAATGGACATCATCAGTTTAGCCATCGGCAGTCCAGACATGCCACCTTCCGAGCAAACCATCGAAACTCTTTGTACACAAGCCAGACACAGCGATGTGCATGGCTATCAACCTACAACGGGCATACCAGAGTTGCGTAAAGCTATGGCTGGATTCTACAAACGTTGGTACGATGTCGACCTAGACCCGGCCACTGAGATACAGCCACTTATAGGTTCAAAAGAAGGTATTTTGCATGTTACTTTAGCATTCGTCAATCCTGGCGAACAAGTATTAGTCCCCAATCCGGGTTACCCTACCTATACTTCACTTAACCGTATCCTCGGTAGCGAAATCGTCACATACGATCTCACACCGGAAAATCACTGGCAACCGGATTTCGAAGCGTTGGAGAAAATGGATCTAAGCCGTGTAAAAATAATGTGGACAAACTATCCCAATATGCCTACTGGCGCTAACGCTCGTATGGAAACCTATGAGAAATTGGTGGACTTTGCCTTACGACACAATATAATCATTGTAAATGACAACCCTTACAGTTTCATTCTCAATGAGAAGCCACTCAGCATTCTGCAAGTACCGGGAGCAAAACGATGCTGTATAGAATTCAACTCCATGAGCAAGAGTCACAACATGCCGGGGTGGCGTGTAGGCCTCCTCGCCACTAATGCTAAGTTTGTCAGCTGGATTCTGAAAGTAAAAAGTAATATTGATTCAGGAACGTTCCGTCCGATGCAGCTTGCAGCAGCAGCAGCATATGAAAATGACAAAGAATGGCATCATCAGGCGAATATCACCACTTATGCCGAACGCCGAGCATTAGCAGAAGAAATCATGCACACATTAGGATGCAGTTTCGACTCCGAACAAGTAGGTATGTTCTTATGGGGGCGAATTCCAGATAGTTATAATGACGTGGAACAACTTACTGAAAAAGTCCTACACGAGGCTCGTGTCTTCATAACGCCGGGATTTATCTTTGGCAGCAACGGACGTCGTTACATCCGTATCTCGCTCTGTGCCAAAAAAGAAAGAATCGCTGAAGCATTAGAACGTATCCGCACCGTATTTAACAAATAGACAAACATAAATAGCTAAATATAAACCTCAAACTATACACGAACATGGAACTGAATCTTTCACCATTAAATCTATCCGGCATCGATGAAACCAAACGTCCACTTGTCATTGCCGGCCCCTGCAGTGCAGAGACAGAAGAACAAGTAATGAATACCGCACGACAATTAGCACAGAAAGGTATTAAAATATTCCGTGCAGGCGTATGGAAGCCACGTACCAAACCAGGTGGTTTTGAAGGCAAGGGTGAAGAAGCCCTCCCTTGGCTCAAACGAGTTAAAGAAGAAACAGGCATGTTGACCTCAACCGAGGTTGCAACCCCTAAGCATGTGGAATGTGCGCTCAATGCTGGTATTGATCTTTTATGGATTGGAGCACGTACCAGCGCCAATCCATTCGCAATGCAAGAACTGGCCGACTCACTCAAAGGTATAGACATCCCCGTTCTGGTTAAAAATCCAGTCAATCCAGATCTTGAACTTTGGATTGGTGCATTGGAACGTATCAACGGTGCTGGCGTCAATCGTCTTGGTGCTATCCACCGCGGATTCTCAAGCATTGACCAAAAAATCTACCGTAACGCCCCTATGTGGCATATTCCGATCGAGCTGCATCGCAGATGTCCACAATTACCTATCTTTTGCGACCCGAGCCATATCGGCGGCCGCCGCGATCTCATCGCTCCTCTCTGCCAACAAGCTATGGACATGGGCTTCGCAGGATTGATTGTTGAAAGTCATTGCAACCCGGATGAAGCATGGAGCGATGCAAAACAACAAGTACTGCCGGATGTTCTCGATTTCATACTTGACCGCCTTGTGGTCCGCGAAAGCAGTGAGTTAACCGAAAGCCTTGCAGCCCTACGTAAACAAATCGATGAGTTAGATAACGAACTGATGAACCTGTTAACGAAACGTATGCGTGTGAGCCGCGAAATCGCTGTTTACAAAAAAGAACACAATATGGCTGTCGTGCAAACCGGACGCTATTCGGAAATCCTTGAAAAACGAGGCGCACAAGGTGTACTTTGTGGTATGGATGCAGACTTCATCAAAAAAATCTACGAAGCCATTCACGAAGAAAGTGTCAGACAACAAACGGAACTTATCAATAAATAAGCATTTGCAGAAATGAGAATATTAGTTTTAGGAGCAGGAAAAATGGGATCGTTCTTTGTTGACCTCCTCAGTTTTGAACATGAAATGGCTGTTTATGAAATTGATTCCAAAAGAATGCGTTTCCTCTACAATACCCAACGCTTTACTTCGATTGACGAAATCGACGCTTTCAAGCCGGAATTAGTCATCAATGCAGTAACATTGAAATACACGCTTGAAATATTCAATCAAGTTATTCCACACCTGCCAAAAGACTGTATCCTGAGTGATATATCATCCGTAAAGACAGGTTTCAAGGAATTTTACGAGAATACAGGCATGCGCTACGTAAGTACGCATCCCATGTTTGGACCGACATTTGCTAACCTTGGAAGCCTCAGCAACGAAAATGCCATCATCATCAATGAAGGTGATTACATGGGACGTATTTTCTTCCGCGACCTCTATAATCGTTTGGGATTGCATATTTGCGAATATTCATTCGACGAACACGACGAGACAATGGCGTACTCACTCAGTATTCCTTTTGTGTCGACGTTTGTATTCGCTGCGGTAATGAAACATCAAGACGCACCAGGTACGACATTCAAACGTCATCTGAAAATAGCACATGGTGTACTCGGAGAAGACGACTGCCTGTTAAGAGAGATTCTCTTTAATCCGCGAACGAAAAAGCAAGTAGCCCGTGTACGTGAAGAATTGAAAAGTCTTATATCTATCATAGACAATCATGATGAAGAGGCCTTGAATAATTATTTAACTCGTATCCGCGAAAATGTTAAATAAGTAATAAATCACATTTGTGTAGCTCCTAATAATTTAAACGAAAAAGAACCACACTTTCTTTGAGACTGCTTAATAATGATAAAGCGGTGAAAAGATAGTGTGGTTTCTTTGTTTGACTCTTTAAATTAACGTGAGTTCGATATGTACAATCAAACGGCATAATATTAAGCCAAAATCTTGGTTCTCAGATTATCGCCATCTGATAAAAATAGCGAGATATTGCCTTTTGACAATATCTCGCTAAAACATAATCTTTAAAGGATAGGACAATTATTAACCAAATAACAGAGGATTATATTTTACTTTCACCGCATTTTACAACTTTGCAGGCTCCTGCATTTCTTTTCCTGCCCCAGGCACTGTAGTTGAAGGACTGCGCATTTCTCTACGCGGCCTCATTTGACGTGCATCGGGACCAGTAACACCTTTACGTCCGACACGCATATCCGGCCTAAAATTAGCCGGAACAACAAATCTGTTGCTATGTCCAAACACCATCTGCAACTGACGGGCATTCAGAATGCCTTTAAACTTTTTATAATATTTCTTTTCCAAATCAAGGCGTTTCTGACGAATATCAAAACCTTGCTCAATACGTGCTTCTATCTCCTTATCTGTTAACTCTGACACCGGTTTCTTATCTGTTTCCGGTGCCGGAACAACATTCTTCAGTTCATTCATATACTCTTGATACAAAGGAAGGAATTTTGCCTTGGCAGCATCGTCAAGCAACATACGACGTGAAAGGTCTTCCGCGCGACGTTCTACACGTTGTTCAGGTGTAGGTTTCTGGCGTCCAGCGATATTTTTCTGAGCCATAGAGGGTAAAACAGTCATACTGGCAACGGCCACTATCATCAAAATCTTTTTCATTAGTTTGTTTTTTTTATTTGAGTTCAACAATTATCAGCGGTTACGGTAAACATTCGACGTCGGTACCAATTATCGTCGCTTGGTTTTCCAACCGCGTATTGTTTTGACGCCCAAAACAAATAATGGTTTAAGCCCAATGATGTTAATTCATTTTAATCTGACGTTTTTTGGTAGACCCTGACATAATCCACCTCATAACGCATTGGATAGGCATTTTCAGCTATCTGACCACCATTATCGCCTCCTACCGCCAAGTTAAGCAATATATAATGCGGCTGGCGAAACGGATTACATTTTTTACCGATACTGCCATTGAAAGTCTCGGATAACTTTATCTCATTGAGCAGTTCATTGTCTAAATAAAGCCGAATGTAGTCTTCATCCCAATCCATCCGCCATACATGAAACTCGCTAGCCCAATCTGGGTTCTGTGCAAGAAAATAAGAAAAAGGCGTTGCTTTGCTATTCCATTTCGCATGCCACCGTTGTTCTGTTCCCCATGCGGCATTAGCCATGATAACCGGATCACCGTTAATTCTGTAAAACTCCATAACATCGATTTCCCCACAAGAAGGCCATTCCATCTCTGTACCAAGTGTCCAAATAGCAGGCCAAGCTCCTTTAGCCACCGGAATGCGCGCTCGCACTTCTAAACGTCCATACAGAAAATGGAATTTACCATTTGTCGTCAACGAAGATGAAGTACATTCTACATAACGTCTTGACTGCCGCCAGTCCGCACTACCCTCACGATACAACGGATTAAGACGTTTCTCCTGTTTTGCTTCTATCACCAAAAGTCCGTCCCTACAAACTGCATTATCAGATTGATACCACTGCCATTCGCGATTTCTCACAAATCCTTCCTCGAAATTCCATTTCTCAATATCTGGTGCCCCATTCTGAATAAATTCATCCTGCCAAACCAAACGGTAATCCTGCGCTTCAACACACAATGACACCCCCATCGCTGCACCCCACACAACCATCATTTTCCTTAATATGTTTCTCATGTTACTTCTTATTTTATATTACCAATAAAACTTTCTTTTATCACATGTAAAGATAATCATAACATACATATAATAAAACAAATGCTTTTCATATTTATAAAAGATAGAGTATCTTTGCAGAAATCCTAATTCCAATATGAGAACATTTATACACACACATCCACGTACAAAAATACTATTATTTTACGCACTGATTTTTCCTATAACGGTCAATGCTGATGACATCATCTCTTTACCTGAACCTTTCGCAAAATATTCTTTTGAGCAAGCGCTGCCTAAAGATGACAAAAGTCAATGGGAAGGTAGTTTGGAAAATAAAGCAGAAATCATAAAGATAGGGAAAGGACATGTTTTGTTTACTGGCGCAGAAAACGGCTACATGGATCTCGGCGAAAACACCGGTAAAGCGTTTTTCACTGGGGTGAATGACTTTACACTCAGCATTGATGTCTACTCGGATAAAGATAACAACCTCAACAATTTAGGAAACTTCATCTGCAGTTTCTCGGATACTTATCCGGTTATTTACGGTAATAACCAAGATAATGTGCAATACATTTTTTTAGGCGCAAAATCCGTATCATACACAATCAATAACCGTAATTATGCCGGCCAGCAAAGTGCCGGATACAGCAATAATATTGCAAGCGGTACGTGGCAAAACATCACGTATGTACAAGAAGGTGACAACGGAAAACTTTACCTTAACGGCGAAATCATCGGCGAGAACAACAACATAACCATCAAACCAGCCATCATGGCAGAACAATTCCGCCACAACTGGCTCGGTCGCTCATGCTGGGGTGCAGACGCCTACTTGAAAAATGCCTACTTAGACAACTTCCAGATTTTCCATACCGCACTTAGCAAGAATCAAGTGGCCATCTTGTGCGAAGGACTTAACGAAAAAAACACAGAAATGCGTTTATACAAGTTATTGTCCTCTATAGACTTAGGAAACTTAGAAAGACTTAAAGAAGACATCATCCTGCCGACATCGATAGACGGGTTTCCCGTCACATGGACATCATCAGACCCCTCAACCATTACGACAGGAGGCATCGTCACCCGCCCCTCGTACGATGAACCTGACAGGGAAGTAACTCTAACAGCCACCATCACATCAGAAGGTCTCAGCGAAAGCCGTACATTCAAAGCCACAGTGTTGCATCTATACACAGATTTTGCAAGTGTAGAACTTGATGCAGAACGTTTAAACATCCCGACAGGTTATCTCAACAATGCAAAATGGTATATTCCTTTAGACAGCATTGGAGAATATGACAGCAAAATTACATGGGCATCGTCAGACCCTTCATATATCACAAACAAAGGCGAACTACTCACACTGTCCGATAAGGAGAGTAAACAAGTAAAAGTCACTCTCACCGCCACCATCAGCAAAGGCAGTGAAGAACGAAAGAAAAATTTTGAAGCTACAATAGCCTATCCGGAAGATGTTTACGACGGTTATCTGTTTGCCTATTTTGAAGGTTCTGGTGACGGCGCCCTCCAGGAACACCTGCGCTTTGGTGTAAGCGCCAATGCCACAGACTGGAAAGCCCTCAACAACAATAATCCCATCATCATGTCAGACACTATATCCCAATCGGGAGGCATACGCGATCCACATATCCTTCGCGGAGAAGACGGCCATACTTTTTATATTGTGGCAACCGACATGTACGTTCACCGCTATGGCTGGGGCGCCAATCCTGGCATCGTACTCATGAAGTCTGACAACCTCATCGACTGGAGTCATGCCAGCATCAATCTTGCAGAAAACTATCCCGAAAACTTTGGCGATGCCTATTGGGTATGGGCACCGCAAACCATCTATGATCCATCGGCAGGGAAATACATGGTTTACTTCACATTGAAACGTTCCACTTCATCCGATCTCATCACATATTATGCCTATGCCAACAAAGACTTTACTGCATTTGAATCAGAACCGCAAATCCTGTTCAGTGCAAAATACGGTTCCATCGATAACGACATCATTTATAAGGACGGACTGTGGCACTTGTTTTACAAAGGCAATACCAAAAACGAGAATGGTGAGGAATATATCAACGGCATACAGCAAGCTGTCTGCCCCACCCTGCACGGCGAGTGGGAAGAAGATTTCATTTATTTGGATGTCTATGCAGGGAAAACGCCCGTGGAAGGTTCCGGCATCTTCAAACTGAACGATGGTAACGGCTACGTACTGATGTACGACCTTTATACATCGCTACGCTATGAATATCAGACCAGTCAAGACTTGTTTGATTTCGGTATGGTTTCTCATTCTTTTACCAAGGACTTCAATCCGCGCCACGGGACCGTTACAGGCATAACCCGCGAAGAAGCCATAAAGCTGAATGCAAAATGGGGCGGCGTTCCTGAAGATCTGTTGACGCATGTCGAAGACACAAAAACTACCGGTTCCCCGTTTATATGGCAACAAGGCAACAAAATCTGTTTTAAATCTTCAAAAACGGAAACACTCAGAATATGTACGCCCGACGGCAGACTACTGACAACCGACCAGTTAGTACCAGGCGAGATATTCAGCATCGCACTAAAACCCGGCATATACCTTGCAAACGGCCTTAAAATAGCTGTACAACAATAATATCATAACAAATTAAAAACACGTTGAGACAATAAAACAAAAGACATGACCGGATAATTAAACAAAAAAATTATCCGGCCATGTCACATTTGCCTGCATCCATACGTCTTAACAGTAGAAATGGAAGCCAACGAATTCAAAACGACCGTCCTGCCTGTCAGGCTCCGGCTACTAAAATATGCCTGCCATCTAACAGATAACCAAGAAGATGCCGAAGATGCTGTGCAGGAAGTCATGCTCAAACTGTGGAACAGCAGGCATGAACTGGATTGTTGTCGCAATATCGAAGCATTTGCCAGAACACTGACTCACCACGCGTGCATAGACTTGATTCGGAGACGGAAATACGAACGACTCGGAAAAGACTGCGAACCAATGGAATTTCTGTCACATATTCCGGAATACCTGTACGAAATAAAAGACGAAATACGGCTGATACGGGAAATCATCGCAACGCTTCCACCTTTGCAGCATGACATCATGCACATGAAAGACATAGAGGAGTATGAAACGGAAGAGATTGCCCAAATCACCGGATGCTCTACCGAAGCCATAAGACAAAACCTGTCAAGGGCCAGAAAACGGGTACGCGAAACATATCTGGCAATTATCCGCAAAAGAAACATCAACAAATGACACTCATAACAGGAGGAAAGAAATGAACATCGAAGGATTACTGGAAAAATATTTCGAGGGAACTACAACTTGCGCCGAAGAACAGGCACTACGGAAGTTCTTCACCGGAAAAGATGTTCCCGAACATCTGGAAAGTTACCGACCGCTGTTTGCCTGTATCGACGAGGAAATCCGAAGAAATCTCCCCTCTGATCAAACCCCCGACGACCTTTCATCCACAGTCAAACATCACAAAACAAGCCACCGGACATACACGCACAGCCTGTATTATCTCGGTGCCGCCGCAGCCGCCTGTCTTTTACTATTTTTCGTTCTCAAAAACGACAAAAAACAGATACACATTGATAACCTGCCTGAAAGCTACGTCGTCATTAACGGGAAAAGGTATGACGACCCAAAACTCATACAGGAAAAAGCGTTAGAAGCGCTTGAAACCGTCAGTTTCAGCGATGAAGAGTTAAAAGAACAAATCATACCCGATTTGTAAAACACATAGAATCATGGAAAAAAGAAATATCAGACATATCTTACGGACAATTCTCCTGCTGATTTGCATATGTTACGGGATTTCCTGTAAAGCCCAACAAGGTCTCGACATCGCCACACTGTTTGAAAAGTTCGGCGACCGTAAAAGTGTAACCATGGTGGAACTCAGCAGCAGCTTACTCCGCTCTTACAGGATGACACTTTACAAAAGTCTCGTATTTGAAGATGTCAGACCTTTTTTAGACGAAATACTCAAAAGTCTGAAAACAGACGCCAACTCGGGAAACGTAACAAAGACGCAGGAGATAAAAGAAAGCGGACGTCTAGGAAGTGCCTACTATTGTCTGGAACCCACCCTGCGTAACGGCCAAAAGGTGAAGCGCTACATCCTCTTCAAACAAAACAGGCAACACAAAGCTGCCTTAGTCTACATAGAGGGAACCCTCAACGAAGATGATTTAATGAAAATACTATATAAAGAAGAATAAGGACATAAATTAACCACTCATAAAACAGGAAACGTTATGAAAACGAGAACCATTTTAGCCGCAGCGCTCCTATTATCAGCTACCGGCATCCATGCCCAAACTGAAACCGGCAACAAAAGAGAACGGACAACCGTTGAAGCTCAAGGCGATTCCATCATCATCATCAAAGGCAAAAGCGACCTGCACATAAAACTCTATGAGCAGCAGACCAAAGACGGCCAAAGCACCATGACGGAAATTTACGACGGCGTTTATTTAGAACAAATCGACACCAAAGAACGAAGTTTTCTCGACGCCTTGCCATTTGTCCCGAACCGGAAAAGAAACACACATAATTATGAACCACACCTGTCGGGCATCTACTTAGGTTTTGCCCGCCTACCGGAACGTATCCCGCAATTCACCGCCAGCAACTCGATACCGCTCAATCTGTCCTATTCATGGGAATTCGGTTGCAATCTGATAAGCCACGAAATAGCTTTCAAGAATCCGAACTGGGGATTTAACTTCGGCGTGGGATGGGGTTATCGCTCGTACAGTTTCGACGGCAACAGAGCATTGGTCAAACATGACGGTTACAGTGCGCTCGAAAAAGGAGGCATCCCGATATCCGATGAAGAGGGTATGGAAGCGCCGTCTTACAGCAGCAGCCGTCTGCGTCATTTCTTCTTCCGCATCCCATTGCTGATAGAAGGACAACAGCGATTGAGAAAACATTCGGCTTTTTTCAATCTGGGGCCTGAAATAGAAATACGCCACGGCATAAAATCATTTACCCACATCAACGGCGGGAAAAAGGAAAGAATCGGAAAAGGCATGTATGTACATCCCGTCAGCGTCAACATGCTGGTTCAGGCCGGCTATGGAGATTGGGGCTTATACCTTCGCTATTCCGCCATCCCTCTGTTCCAAAAAGACAAAGGCCCCGACACTTACCCCTACTCTTTTGGCCTTGTATGGTTCTGGTAATTACCTCAACTTTCACTTTTTCCCAAAATAATGCTCAGACGTAAAATAAATCTTGCATATCCTCATAATACAATTTACAGAATATAATTAAACAGATAACCTGACAGGATGATAAAAAAGGCTACTGTCCCGAAGAATATGCCGATAAGCCTCCATGTCATTACTTTCTTCAGCAAGGTTGCTTCCGGCAATGAAAGGCCGACTACAGCCATCATGAAGGCTATCGCGGTTCCCATAGGAATACCTTTTGCCACAAATACCTCAATTACCGGCACGATACCTGCTGCATTGGCATACATCGGTACGGCAAGTATAACAGATAGAGGTACTGCATACCAGTTGTCTTTAGACATATATTGTTCAAAAAATCCTTCAGGTACAAATCCGTGCATGAAGGCACCGATACCGATACCAATCAGAATGTATATAAGCACACCGCTGACAATCTTCCATGCATCACGTACAATGGTCGGAAGTCGTTTGATAAAAGTGGTATGATCTTTTTCCCATTCACCGGCCTGGGCAGACGAATTGGCCTGTATCTGCTTTATCCAGTCACTCAGATAAGGAGCCAGACGCATACGTCCGAGTACAAAACCTCCTATCACTCCCAACAGAATACCGCTGATTACGTAGATCAGTGTCACTTTCAGACCGAAAGAACCGAGGAACATGGCCACAGCCACCTCATTCACCAAAGGTGAGGTAATAAGGAAAGCGAAGGTGACACCCAAAGGAATGCCGCCTTTGACAAATCCGATGAACAAAGGTATGGATGAACATGAGCAGAACGGAGTGATAGCTCCGAAAAGTGATGCCAATAAGTACTGCAAGCCGTACATCTTGTGTGTAACCAGATAGTTTCTCAGACGCTCTATCGGGAAATAGGCGTTGATAATTCCCATCAATACACTGATGAAGAACAAAAGGATTAAAATCTTTATAGTATCATAAAAGAAAAAGTTTACGGCAACTCCTATCGGAGAGTCGGCACTCAGTCCGAACAGCCCGTAAACGAGCCAGTCTGCAAATTCCTGTATCATAGATGTATATTTTATCTATTCGTTTAAATACGAACAATATTCCTGTTAAAAAAGCGGCAGATACCATAACGGTTGTCTCTGCCGCTCATGGTTAAATAATTCTGTTTATCAGATACCCAGAAGTTTCTTCACATCGCTTTCGGTTGGAACCTGTCCTTTCATTTTCACCACTTCGTCAATGACAACGGCAGGTGTAGTCATGATGTTGTAGTTCATCATTTCCATGATGTCGTCCACCTTGGTAAGTTTTGCATCGATGTTGTTTTCTTTCAGAACCTTCTCAATTACATTATAGGTTGATTTACATTTGGCACAACCCGGACCTAATACTTTAATTTCCATATTCGTAAAAATTTTGTTTGTTATCAGATTTGTTTTACAGATACATTATCCAGCAATAATAGATACCGATGATGATAAATACAACGCCCACAATAAAATTCATCCATTTCTGCACCTTCTGCATCTTGCCGTAGAAACTTCCCATCTGCTGTACACTGAAAGCAAGAATCCATGCAACGGCAAGTACAGGCAGGGCTGTGGCAATGGCAAATACCACAGGAAGGAAATAGCCGGCTGTCGTTGTGGCAGACATCGGTATCAGCATACCGAAATAAAACACGCCGCTTGTCGGACAGAAAGCCAGGGCAAACAGTACGCCAATCAGCAGGGCACCCCATCCGCCTTTTCTGGCGAGACCTTCCGCATTTCCGTTAAACCCGAATTTCGGAAGATTAAGTTTGTCACCAAAGAGCATGAACAGGCCTATTACAAGCAGAAGCGGACCAAGAACGAGTTCACCCCATGTCCCGATAGTCTTCTGAATGCCGAACATGCTGGAACCTTCTTTCAGAATCATAATCAGTACCACTCCGAGCAGGGTGTATGAAAGGACACGTCCCAACGTATAAAGCAGACCGTTCCGGAAAATGCGTTTTCTGTTTTCAATGTCTTTTCCGATAAATCCGATGGCCGCTATATTTGTTGCAAGCGGACAAGGTGATAGTGCAGTCAGCAGTCCGAGCAAGAATGCCGTAAGAACGGGAGTAGAGCTGTTATCCAGCAATGTCTGTAACCAGTCCATAGCCCTCTATATTATTTCAACATTTCATTTACAGATTTCACTACACCTGCCTTGAATACGTCCGGTGACTTACGGGCGTTTCCGAAAGCAAATTCTGTCATATTCTCGTATGTCTCCTGTCCGTTCTTATACTTAACGATAAACAGTGATGACCAGGTTACCTCATACTTTTCAGCTATCTTCTCATTTTCTTTCTTGCTGATGTCTATTACCTTAAAAACAACCTCACCTTTTTTGATCTGCTCGGCAAAACTTTCTTCCATCGCAGCTTTTGTGTTGCTTTCGATGGCCATACAGGTTGCGCAACGCTGCTTTCCATGAAAATACAATACTTCTACATGGTCTTTTACTGTCACTTCTTTTTGAGCCTGTGCTTCTGTTTCGCTCTTTGCATTCATGTTGCAAGAGACAAAGGCGAAACATACACCAATTAATAATAAAATCTTTTTCATATCTTTCTGTCTTACATTGTTTGTTATTCGCAAAACTACGAACATTGCACACAAAAAAATTTCGGTCAGCAGCATGTCTTTTTGGAGCCTATATGTTGATCAAAGAAATCTGCAAACATCCTCTTTGCTGTCTTCCAATTTTCTTTATTAATACAATATTTCACTTTCGGTGCTTCAATCTCCCCTTGTATAAGCCCGGCTTCCTTCAATTCTTTCAGATGCTGTGATACCGTAGCCTTGGCTATGGGTAATTCCTCGTTGATGTCACCAAAAAAGCAACTTTCCTGTGATGCTAAAAACTGAAGTATTGCCATGCGCGCAGGATGTCCCATTGCTTTGGCAATGAGAGCCAGCTTCTCCTGTTCTTCCGAATACTTCTTTTTTATCATTGCAATCTTTTTTATTGTTCGCAAAATTACGAATTATTTTCTTGTGTGCAAATAAAAAGCACGATATATTTATTGTCTATTCCCAGAAATAGCGTTACTTTTTAGGTATAACGTATGCTGGAACGTACAATAAAAATTCAAAAAAAGGCTGCCCGGCAACGGACAGCCCAATTATCTTTTTACTCATCGGTTGTTTTAAATGGACAATATGCCTAAAACGTCAATGAGTTCTTTCTTTATTGGTTTATCACTCTTGATGGCATTTGAAAAAGGAACATAAACGACCTCATCGTTACGGATACCTATCATGACATTCCGCTGCCCTTCCTTCAATGCCTCTATGGCACCGACGCCAAGACGGGAAGCCAGGATACGGTCGTAAGCACTCGGCGAACCGCCTCGCTGCAAATGGCCGAGGATGGAAACCCGCACATCAAACTCCGGATATTCCTTCTTGACCCTGTCGGCATAGTACATGGCACCGCATTTCGGACTCTCGGACACAATCACCATACTTGAACTCTTGCTCTTCCTGATTCCGCGACTGATAAACTGTTCCAGCTGGTCGGCGTTGGAAGAATCTTCAGGAATAATGGCAGCCTCGGCACCACTGGCAATCGCGCTGTTCTGAGCCAGGAAACCGGCGTCGCGCCCCATCACTTCTATAAAGAAGATACGCTCGTGTGAAGTGGCCGTATCACGAATCTTATCCACACATTCCACGATGGTATTCAACGTGGTGTCATAACCAATCGTGGAATCTGTTCCGTTCAGGTCGTTGTCTATCGTACCCGGCAAACCGATGCAAGGCACGTCAAACTCTTCGGCAAAAATCCTTGCACCGGCCAATGAACCGTTTCCACCGATAATCACCAAAGCATCTATTCCCTGCGCTTTCATGTTCTCGTATGCCTTTGCTCGTCCTTCAGGCGTCATGAACTCCTTGCTGCGCGCCGTTTTCAAAATGGTTCCGCCACGCTGGATGATGTTGCTGACATCCTCTGTCGTAAAACTCTTTATTTCATTGTTAATCAGTCCCTCGTATCCGCGATAAATTCCCTTCACGAGCAATCCTGAAGCAATACCGGCACGGGTGATGGCACGTATGGCCGCATTCATACCCGGCGCATCACCTCCGGACGACAAAATACCTATACATTTAATCTTTCCCATTTTTCTAAAACATATCTTCGTTAATAATTGGCACGGTATGCGGAGCATCAAAAAACGCCGTCATACTTTCGTGTGCAAAGATACACATAAAAGCCGAAAAATAAGAAATATAAAAAAGTTAGTACACTTAAATTATTCTAAAGCCCAAGGTGAAAGCCCCGGCATGTTTGTATGCACACATCCGTAACATCGCTCGCTAAAAAACAACTCCGACTGTCACAGCAGAAATAGCACCCTGTATATCAGAATATTACGTAAAACACAACGAACTTCATGCTACGCTGCACCCCTTTGCCGAAACAGCGGTTGTTACCGTTGCCGGACATGCAAAAATTGCGACCGCTCGCTTCTGCAACACGACCGCTCGCTTTCAAAAAAGCAAGCGGTTGCAAATTTTGCTGCGACCTGTCGCATTTTTCCTTGCTCAACGTACCGGCTTTTCACTTAAAAGACTTTTTACATTTTCATTACCTGAAAAGCCCTCTGTCTGTAAATAAACCATTGTGACTATTTTTATTAGTCCCGACAAAACCTTATCTTTGCGAACCATAACAAAAAAACGAGCATGGGAACAACGGCAATTACCATTGACGACGCGCGCCTGCGCGAAGCTGCGGCGCAAGGAATGGACGAATTTATCA
Source organism: uncultured Prevotellaceae bacterium (assembly GCA_949299545.1). Lineage (GTDB taxonomy): Bacteria > Bacteroidota > Bacteroidia > Bacteroidales > Bacteroidaceae > Paraprevotella. The sequence goes on from CASGAM010000009.1 coordinate 24,430, forward strand.
AAGTATTCACCGATCGCTATTTAGAAATTCTCGGCGGTGAACTCAACGGCGAAAACATGAGTTTGCTCAACGGCGAACAGATTTCGCTCTTGGCTTATGTGATGGTGCGCGACGAGGTGATGGACGGCGGGTTCATCCAGCTCATCCACAACGGCTACGGCCCTTTCATCTTCCACAACCCCTTTGAGAAAGCCATGCGCCTCATGGGAGCAAAGGATTTCGCAAAAATACTGAAAAAAGCCAAGAAGTATTACCTTCGCGACAAAGAGGAGCTGACGGCCGACTGTTCCGACGAAGAGTTCATGGCTCTGTTTGAACGTCATCCGGAATTTGACGATCTGGACGACAGTTTCGTGGAAATGGAAGAAGAAGTGACGGCAACGCTGGCACGGTATATAGACGAACACATCAGCGAATTTGCCGTCATCACAAACACAAAAGCATAAAAAGACAATAACATGGCAGAAAAAAAGACCCAACGGAAAAATGTCAATATCAAGAACAAGCGGGCGTCGTTCGATTTCCTGCTGATAGACAAATACACGGCGGGCATCGTACTCACCGGAACGGAAATAAAATCCATCCGCGCAGGCAAAGCCAGCCTCGTGGACACGTTCTGTTTCATCCACAACGGCGAAGTATGGGTAAAAAACATGTACGTGGCCGAGTACGATTACGGCTCATACAACAACCACAGCACACGCCGTGACCGCAAACTGCTGCTCAACCGCAAAGAAATACGCAAACTGCAACAGGACATGAAGAGTCCCGGATTCACACTCGTCCCCACCCTGCTCTTTATCGACGAAAACGGACGGGCAAAAATAGACATCTACCTTTGCCGGGGAAAAAAGGAATATGACAAGCGACAGACCCTGAAAGAAAAAGAAGACCGCCGCGAAATGGAACGCCACATCAAGAAATACTAAAAAGCGTTTTTTGCTCATGAAATTAAATGATGCCATAAAAGAGAAGATACTCATCCTTGACGGTGCCATGGGCACCATGATACAAAAATACGGGCTGTCGGAAGAAGACTTCCGCGGTGATGCCTTCAAGGACGCGCCGGGACTGTTGCGGGGCAACAACGACCTGCTCTGCCTTACGCAGCCCGACCTCATCGGCAACCTTCACCGGCGCTATCTCGAAGCCGGCGCCGACATCATAGAGACCAACACCTTCAACGCGCAACGTATCTCCATGGCGGATTACCAAATGGAAAGCCACTGCCGCGCCATCAACCTGGCAGCCTGCCGCATCGCCCGCGCAGCGGCCGACGAATACACCCGCAAGACACCTGACAAGCCACGCTTCGTGGCCGGTTCGGTAGGACCAACGAACAAAACCTGTTCGATGAGTCCCGACGTGAACGACCCCGCATTACGGGCCCTGACATTCGACGAACTGGCAGACGCATACAGGGAACAAATGGAAGCCTTGCTCGAAGGTGGCGTAGATGCCCTCTTGATAGAAACCATCTTTGACACGCTCAATGCAAAAGCCGCCCTTTATGCAGCCGAAGATGCCATGACACGAACCGGACGGCGCGTACCGCTCATGCTGTCGGCCACGGTTGCGGACAAAACGGGACGTACGCTCTCGGGACAGACTTTAGAGGCGTTCATGGCCTCTGTCAGTCATGCCGACATCTTCTCAATAGGCCTGAACTGCTCTTTTGGCGCCCGCGACATAGAACCGTTCCTGCGGACCATTGCCCGCAAGGCCCCCTGCTATGTATCAGTCTATCCCAACGCCGGACTGCCCAACAGCGTTGGAGAATATGACCAAAAGCCCGAAGAAATGGCCGGCGAGATGAAAACATTCCTCGATGAAGGTCTGGTAAACATCATCGGCGGATGTTGCGGCACGACCGACGCCTTCATCGCCGCTTTCAACAAATTAGCGGTCCAATACAAGCCCCGCACCCCTCTGACGGCCGAAGGCCATCTGCAACTGAGCGGTCTGGAGCTGCTCGACGTCACACCGCAAATCAATTTTGTCAACGTTGGCGAACGATGCAACGTGGCCGGTTCTCGCAAATTCCTGCGCCTGATAAAAGAAAAGAATTACGATGAAGCATTAGACATCGCCCGCAAACAGGTTGAAGACGGCGCCTTGGTGATAGACATCAACATGGACGATGGCTTGCTCGATACAAAAGCAGAAATGACACATTTCCTCAACTTGCTGTCATCGGAACCGGAAATAGCCCGCGTGCCCGTCATGATCGACTCATCAAAATGGGACGTCATCGAAGCCGGACTGAAATGCGTGCAGGGCAAAAGCATCGTAAATTCGCTCTCGCTGAAAGAAGGTGAAGCCATATTCATAGAACGCGCCAAAAAGGTGAAACGCCTCGGCGCCGCCCTTGTCGTTATGGCCTTCGACGAAAAAGGCCAGGCGGACACGTTTGAACGCAAGACCGAAGTTTGCGCACGTGCTTACCACCTCCTGACCGAGCAGGTCGGTTTCAATCCCAATGACATCATTTTCGACCCGAACGTGCTGGCCATCGCCACCGGCATGGAAGAACATAACCGCTATGCGGTAGACTTCATACGCGCCGCTGCCTGGATAAGACAAAACTTGCCGGGGGCTCATGTCAGCGGCGGTGTCAGCAACCTTTCATTTGCCTTCCGTGGGCACAACTACCTGCGCGAAGCGATGCATGCCGTTTTCCTTTACCACGCCTGCCAGGCAGGCATGGACATGGGCATTGTCAACCCGGCAACGTCCGTCATGTATCAGGATATCCCGGCAGACATCTTACTGGCAGTGGAAGATACCGTACTCAACCGACGCCCCGATGCCGCCGAACGGCTCGTCGAACTGGCCAATCGCTTGAAAGAAGAATCTGAAAACGGAGGCAACAACAAACAAATCACACAAGCACGCGACCAATGGCGGAATGACTCGGTGGAGGAACGGCTCAGACATGCTTTAATAAAAGGAATAGACACTTACCTTGAAGATGACCTCAACGAGGCTTGCCAAAAGTATGACCATGCCGTTGAAATCATTGAAGGGCCGCTCATGGACGGCATGAACACTGTGGGTGAACTTTTCGGTGCCGGAAAAATGTTCCTGCCGCAAGTGGTGAAAACCGCACGCACCATGAAAAAAGCGGTCGGAATCCTTCAACCACGCATCGAAGCGGAGAAAAAAGCAGGTGCGGCCAAAGCAGGACGCGTGCTGGTAGCTACCGTGAAGGGCGATGTCCACGATATCGGGAAAAACATCGTTTCCGTAGTGATGGCATGCAACAACTATGAAATCATCGACCTTGGCGTCATGACACCGGCCGAGGAAATCGTCAGCAAGGCCAAAGAACTGCACCCCGACATCATCGGCCTGAGCGGACTCATCACACCGAGTCTGGAAGAAATGATACACGTCGTCAGCGAGTTGCGCAAGGCCGGACTTCACATTCCGGTCATGATAGGCGGAGCTACCACCAGCGCATTGCATACGGCTCTGAAAATAGCACCGGTATATGACGCACCGGTCATTTGGATGAAAGACGCCTCACAAAACGCCATAGTTGCCGGCCGATTCCTCAATCCGGCAACACGGGATGCCGCCTTCAACACGCTCCTCAGCGAGCAAAAGGCATTGCGGGAACAGGCCGGACATGAACAGGTGAATACCATCTCACTTGAAGAAGCCCGACGGAAAAAGCCGACGTTTTTTTAACCTCACATACCATAAAAATCCTAAAAAATAAGGATTGACAGCCATTAATATTTGACGTTACTTTGCAGTCGGATTACCAACAAGACACAATAAGACATGAAAAAGCGGCAAATATTAATGGCAACACTCGTGGTAGCCCTGTTTTCAACAACACAGGCCACCGCATTCCCCAAAAGTAACGCAGCTGAAAATACTGAAAGTATAACAGCAGACTCGGCCAAAGTAATAGACATTGAAGAATTAGTGGTCATCGCGACTCCGAAGGAGAACAACAAGTTGCGCCAGCAACCTGTCTCATCTACATCGTTCTCACAAAACGATATGCGGAACAACGCCATCCATTCCGTAAAATCGCTGACAGGCTTGGTTCCCAACCTGTTCATACCCGATTATGGCTCTAAACTGACCACCTCTGTCTATGTCCGTGGCATCGGCTCACGCATCAATACACCGGCTGTCGGATTATACGTCGACAATATCCCTTTTATCGACAAATCGGCTTTCGACTTTAATTATTCCGACGTCGAACGCATCGACATCCTACGCGGGCCACAAGGCACTCTCTACGGGCGCAACACCATGGGCGGTCTGATACGCATATTCACGAAATCGCCCTTTACCTACCAAGGTACGGATGTGAATATCGGCGCAGCCACATACAACAGTTACAAGGCTTCGGTCACCCACTACCATCGCATTTCGAGCCAGTTTGCCTTCTCGGTAGGAGCCTTCTATGAACACGACGGCGGTTTCTTTAAAAACACGGCACGAAGCGATGAAAAGGTCGACAAGGGAGATGAAACCGGCGGCAGAATCAGAGCTATATACAAACCTTCAGACAATCTGAAATTTGACCTGACCTTGAACTACGAATACACGAAACAGGGCGGTTATCCGTATGCCTATACAGGCATCGTAGAAGGCGAAGAAGACCGCGGAGAATATATCGGCAAAATCGCTTATAACCACAGGAGCGGTTACAAAAGGCATTTGTTGAACAGCGGGCTGAACATAGAACATCAGTCGGAACATTTTATCCTCAACAGCGTGACCGGCTTTCAGTATCTGAAGGACAGAATGGACCTGGACCAGGATTTCACGGAACAAGACATCTACACGATGCTGCAAAAACAGAATTCAAAAACATTGAGCCAGGAACTGGTTTTCAAATCAAAGCCCGGACGCCGATGGGAATGGACGAGCGGCATCAGCGGATTTTACCAATGGCTGAACACCGAAGCACCCGTAACGTTTCGCGCAGATGGCTTGGCCTGGCTGAACGGACTGATAAACAATTACGCCAATAAATACCTTCCGCAAATACAACAAGGCCCTATGTCAATGAGTTTCATCTTCAGCGACATCATCAACGGAAACACATTGCCCATAGAGGGCAGTTTTAAAACGCCACAATGGAACGGCGCAATATTCCACCAGTCAACATTCAATGATTTGTTCGGCGCCAAAGGTCTATCTGCGACAATCGGACTGCGAATGGACTATGAGACGATGTGGTTGGACTATAACACGGGATGTAACTACACACACAACTACTCGCTCAAAGGAAACCTGTCAACTCCCGGTGGCGAAATGGTCATTCCTATGGTTGGAGAACAGACATTCACCCAATCACCCAATTATAACGGTCACCTGAAACATGATTATTTCCAACTGTTACCCAAAGTGGCACTGAAATACGACTTTAACGAACGGAACAACCTCTATGCAACAGTCTCAAAAGGTTACCGTTCCGGAGGATTTAACATTCAGATGTTCTCAGGCATTCTCCAAAATGACATGCAGAGCGGCAACATGAAAGATGTGGCCGAGGTTACGGTTCCCGTCATCGAAAACCAGCCCATGATCGACGAGGATATAAAAAGCGATATCATAGGCATCTTAAACGGTATGTCTCAGGGGACTAAAACAGATGTCAAGAATGCCACACTCTACAAACCGGAATACTCGTGGAACTACGAGATAGGTACGCATCTGAGTTTTTGGAATAACAGGTTAAAGACAGATGTGGCCGTCTTTTACATGGACACTTATGATCAGCAGATTTCCCGTTTTGCCGCCAACGGTTTAGGGCGTATCACAGTTAATGCAGGCAAAAGCAGAAGCGTGGGAACGGAAGCCGCCTTGCAAGCACAGCTTACGGACGAATTAAGTCTAAACGGCAGTTACGGATTCACGCATGCTACATTCACGGACTATGCAGTAAGCGACGAAGTGAACTACAACGGGAATTTCGTACCATTCGTTCCGATGCACACATTCAATGCCGGCATGCGCTATGTCATCACGCTGGCACATTGCACATGGCTGGAGTATATCACAGTAAATGCCATCTACCGAGGTGCAGGCAAAATATACTGGACAGAAGCCAACACTGCCTGCCAATCCCTCTACGGCACCTTGAACGGACGCATCAGCTTTGACAAAGGCAGAGGACAGATCGGTTTATGGATAAACAACGCATTAAACACAAAGTACCAAACCATCTATTTTGAAACCATGAGCAGAGGCTTTGCGCAAACAGGCACCCCCATGCAGTTCGGTATTGACCTTCGTTGCAGGTTCTGAATGAGGCATATGAGATAAATACATAAGTAACTCTTTCGCTTTCCCTCAGAAACTTTTTAGGATGTTATTCTACCCTGTCCGCAGCGTTGCGGTCAGGGTTTTTCTTGCCGTTTGGCTTCATCCCACAAAGCATCCATCTCGGATAAAGTGAGGTCTTTAAGTTCCCTACCGCCATTGACGACTGCTTGTTCGACATAATTGAAGCGGCGAATAAACTTACGGTTTGTACGTTCCAGTGCATTGTCGGGATTAATATGATATAAACGACCGGCATTGATGACGCTAAAAAGGAAATCACCGAACTCGTCCGTAGCCGCTTCGCGGTCGTCTTTCTCCAATTCAACTTTTAATTCACCGAGTTCCTCTGACACTTTTACCCAAACGTCTTCCCGCTTTTCCCAATCGAAACCAACATTTCGAGCCTTATCCTGAATACGATACGCCTTAATAAGTGAAGGTAAGGCCTCGGGCACACCACTCAAGACGGTCTTGTTACCATCTTTCTCTTTCCGCTTTATTTGTTCCCAGTTCTGTGCCACCTCTCCGGCTGAATCCGCTTTTGCCTCTCCATAAACATGAGGATGCCTGAAAATCAGTTTCTCCGTCAGACGGTCACAAACGTCGGCGATGTCAAAGTCGCCGGTCTCGCTTGCTATTTTGGCATAGAATGCCACATGCAACAACACGTCACCCAGTTCTTTGCAAATGTTTGCCTTATCATTCTTCATCAAGGCGTCGCACAGTTCAAAAGTCTCTTCTATCGTATTCGGCCGCAGACTTTCATTCGTTTGCTTACGATCCCACGGACATTTCTCTCTTAATGTATCCAATACATCAAGAAAACGCCCGAAAGCGGCCATTTGTTCTTCTCTTGTATGCATAGTGTTTGGTTTTAGACATACAAAATTAGTACTTTTTGACCGGACTGCATAGCCCGCAAAGGATGAATTAACGGATAAAAAACGGACAACAGCAAATTCATATCCGGAGAGGAACAAAAAAGAAGCGTGCCAGATACACCGACACGCCTCAAGAACACATATTAATGTGGCTAAAATTCAGCCTCAAAGACTTACTTCAAAGGACGCACAACAAACGTAAACTGATAATCCTGATATGGCATCTGGTATTCAGGCAACGGCCATGCTCCCCAACTATTCACACACCCCATACCGAGTTGGCGGGCAGCGATTTTCACAACGCTATAAGGACGCGGTGTAAGATCGCCTGAATGGCTTTGTTTCCAGTTCTTATCCGGACCGTCGTCCAAATCCGCCGCCAAAAAGTTTAAAGTGCTGCACTCCATCGGAGTTGTGGCATAAAATTCCAAACCGCGGCCGAAATCATCAATGACTTTCCAATAACGCACTTCCGTTTTGTTTCCGCTCTCCTGCGGACGTACATAATGCCAATACTGGTCTGCCACTTTCTGAGTATATAAGCCGAGACGATCACCATTATTACGGTCAATATAGTTCTCTCCCGGACCTTTACCATAGAATTCTACAGTAGCATATTCTTTCGGCATGACAACCTGCATACCATAACGCATCAACTGCGGCTTGTTCTTAGCTTCCTTATTGACAGTCATCGCTTCGTCAACAATCAGTTCACCTGCAGGAGTTAACGTATAAGTCATCGTCAAACGAGCATCAACACTCGCCATCTTGTAGGTTGCAACAACTTGCTTACATTGGCCAGCATCCTTACATTCAAAAGATTCCAGTTTCATCTCAGGATTTTTCCATGCACCGAACCTTCTTTGGAAACCAGCACCGTAATCATTATCGGTCGGGGCACGCCAAAAGTCCGGTGTGATGCTGAAACCGTCTGCCAACATCGGCTTACCGTCTACATCCAAATAATCAATCCAACCATTGTATTTGTTGAAAGTCACTGAGGTCCCTGCTGCCTGCAAAGTCAAACATGCCAACATTTCGTCTTTCTCTGCGGCTCCAAGCACTTGATTCTTATCAACCTTTGTAGCACCAGACATTATCCCTTCCACAGTCGGGAACTGATAAGAAGTCAACACGAACTGTTCACGTGCCACAGCATAACCAGCTTCAAGCATCGGCTCGGCATTCTTCAAAACAAAATCAAGATTCAAAACGTATTCCCTGTCAGAAGGCATAGCAAAACTATCAAGACGTACTACCTTTTTCTGCTGCGGCCCAATACCATCGAGTGCGCAACGACCTGAAGCGATGCTAGTACCTTCCGTCTCAATCTCCCACCTCAATTCTACATTGTCCAAAGACTTAAAGAAGTTTTCATTGTAAACTTCCACCTCTCCAGCAGAGGGGTTCTTGATCGTTGCCCAAATATTCTGGTAGTAATAGCGCACTTCATTAGCATGCGGATTGAATTCACGTTCCGGATTAACAATTCCATTATTATTGAAATTATGGTCACTCGTTGGATAACGTCCGAAATCACCACCATAGGCATAGATTGTCTTTCCATCTTTGTTTTTAGAACGGATGGCCTGGTCTGCAAAGTCCCAAATAAATCCTCCTTGATATTTCGGATACTTGCGCACCAAATCCCAATATTCCTTGAATCCTCCCATGGAATTACCCATCGCATGAGCATACTCACATTGAATGAGCGGACGAGGATTTTCATTCTGAGAATATTTCTCACAACCATTATAGTCGTAATACATCGGACAGAAAATATCAGTCTTGTTGTTTTGGCCTGCCTGCTCATATTGACATGGACGACTTGGATCATAAGCCTTCACCATGTCGTAGGCTTTTTCAAAGTTTGGACCATAACCGGCTTCATTTCCCAGACTCCAGAAGATAATGGCAGGATGGTTCTTATAAATCTTGATATTGCTCTCGTTTCGCTCCAGATGAGCCTTCTCGTATGTTGGTTCTTTTGCCAGTGTTTTGTCACCGTAACCCATTCCATGGCTTTCTATGTTTGCCTCAGCCACCATGTAAAGTCCATAAATATCGCACAACTCATACCAAAGCGGATCATCGGGATAATGACAGGTTCTGACAGCGTTGATATTAAGTTCTTTCATCACCTTTATATCTTTCAGCATGTCCTCAGGAGAAACCACATAGCCGTTAAGAGCATTCATCTCATGACGGTTTACACCTTTGAACAACACGGGTTGACCATTCACCAACACTTGAGCATTCTTTATTTCCACCTTACGGAAGCCAACATACTGCGTGATGAACTCAATAGGACTACCTTTGTCGGATAACGATATATAAAGCATATAAAGGTTCGGCGTTTCAGCAGACCATTTGAGCGGATTTTTCACATCAAAATCAAACTCAGCCTTGCCGCCTTTTACTATAGCAGTTCCAGCAGCCACTTCTTTCCCTTGCTTGTCATTCAAGGCTTTCAAGGATAAAGCAACAGTTTTGCCATTAGCCCCTTCAAAGTCTAACTTCACATTCAATTTTCCATCCTGATAATTATTCACCAAATCGGGCGTAATAAAGATATCTCGCACATGTGCTTGCGGACGAGCATAAAGATAAACATCGCGGGCTATACCGGTGAAACGCCAAAAATCCTGATCTTCAAGATATGACCCGTCACACCAACGCATCACTTGCATAGCTATAAGGTTTTCTTTTCCGGGTTTAAGATATTTCGTCAACTCAAATTCAGCAGATGTTTTGCTGTCTTCAGAATAGCCAACAAACTTACCGTTCACCCAAACGTAAAGGTTTGACGTGGCAGAGCCCACATGCAAATAAATCCGGTCGCCTTTCCAGTTTGCAGGCACCACGATCTCCTTACGATAAGAACCGGTATAATTATTTTTTTCTTCGATATAAGGCGGCTTGCTTTCAAACTGTGTACGCCATGCGTATCCGACATTGGCATAAATAGGATCGCCATAACCATTCAATTCAAAAAGTCCCGGAACGTTGAAATATCCCCATTGAGAATCGTCATAATCCAAAGCAAAAAAGTTTTGGGGAGCTTTGTCGTGGTCATTCACAAACAAAAATTTCCATTGTCCCTCAAGCGACATGTAACGATCTGATTCATTTTTTTGTTTAGTGACAGCTAATAATTCCGACTCAAAAGCCAAAAATGCGGCACGTGGTGTTTCAGTATTAACCTCGTTGACCTGAGGATCACACCAAAATGCTTTTTCTTTTTGCGCATAAGCAGAAAAAACCGACAAACATGCGCAAGAAAGCAGAAGTTGTTTAATCATGGATAAAAAAATTATTGCGCAAAGCGCAGGTTAATATTGGTAATTTAACTTTTGCAAAGATAATATTTTTGTTTTAAAATACGCCTTTTGACCAACTTTTCAATGAAATATTATAATGTCATCTTAATAATCATTAACTTTGGGTCACAATTTTCCAAAAACTGGTCACTTATCTAAAAAATATGAGAACAAAAAAAGCAAAGCATTTGGAACAAAAAGAAACAAATGCCTCTGTATCACCAACGACACGAACTATAACTGCACGTCTAAAACAGACAATAAACCAAGCTGGAAATATTTCCGATTGGTTACCATGGATATATGTCGTTATCCTTCCTATCATTATGGGAACAGCACTCGCATGCTTGGAGAATGAAACACTGTTCCGAATCCAGGAACTCAATTTGTTCCTTCCAACAAGACTCTTTTATGAAGGATTTGCTGCCTACCCAGGTGGGACACTGTTATGGATGGCCTGTTTCTTTACCCAATTCTTTTTTTATCCAGCATTGGGAGTTACCATCTTAACAATAATGTGGATAAGCATTTTCGCGCTATCGAAAAAACTTTTCAAAATACCCGTAATGCTATTCCCATTAATAGGATTACTACCAGCCTGTTTACTAGCAAGCATCGTGCAAATGGGATATTTTATTTTCTACATCAAGTTGCAAGGTTATTTCTTCGCGGCCACAATCGGCATACTTTTAGCACTTTGCGCTTTGCTTGTATACAAACAGACATTCCAAAACAGATTTTGCAAGTGGACTTGGCCACTGTTATGGATGGCTGCAGGGTACCCGCTATTTGGAGCTTATGCGCTTTTAGGATCTCTATACATCATATTATATGAATGGAAAAACGGTTCGGATGGCATTTTTGGAAAAAGTGTTTTCAGTGCAGTCAACCTCATTGTAATGACAGGCGTTCCGTTGTTAGCTTACCAGTTTTACTCACAGACCTCTATCAATGAAATTTATATGGCAGCCTTACCGGGATTTGACATAGCCGGTAAAACATACACAAACTTCCGTATCCCTTTCTATATAGCGTTTGCGCTGCCAATCATATTTATTATACTACATAAGACCCATTTCAACTGCAAAAGATGGCAAATTATAACCGTACATCTTATTATATTAGCCGGAACAGCTTTATTCGTGAAACACTTTTGGTATCATGACGAAAATTTCAGTAAAGAGTTACGTATGAACCGTGCCATAGAGGAAGAAGATTGGGAAAAAGTGCTTCGCATTTCATTAGAAGGTTCTGCTGAGCCAACACGGCAAATTGTCATGTTCCGGGACCTTGCCCTTTTTCATTTGGGACGATCTGGCAATGAAATGTTCCACTACCGCCAGGGCAGTGCATTGCCCAATGCGCCTTTCCCTATCCGCTTGGTACAAACCGGTGGAAAAACACTATATTACAATTATGGACAAGCAAATTACTGTTACCGTTGGTGTATGGAAGACGGTGTTACATTTGGCTGGAAGGCGGAATATCTGAAATTCATGGCACGTACAGCACTTATCAATGGAGAACCACAATTAGCGACAAAGTACCTGAATATGCTGAAACAAACACTTTTCCACAAAAAGTGGGCAGAAAAATATGCTGTTTACGCGGCGCATCCGGAAAAAATTGATGAAGACCCATCTTTGAAATTCATCAGGAGTTTACGCCCAAAAACCAACGAACTGGCCAGCGACCAAAGCGTCATCGAGCTTTTCCTTTTACGTCAGTTTGCCTATAACGACAGCGATGATCCCGTATTTCAGGAACAAGCCCTCATAGCAGCGTTGCAGATGAAAGAAATAGACCTCTTTTGGGACAGATTTGCCCATTATGCAGCACTGAATCCCCATATAGAAATGCCTATTCACTATCAGGAAGCAGCTTACCTTTACGGACACCTCGAAAATAAAGTAGACATCAGTCGCATGCCATTCGACAAAGGGGTAAAGGACACTTACGAACGTTTCATGGCTTTCAGCCAACAATGCGCCGGCATGACGGAGGAGGAAATGGCAGTAGCCTTTTATCCGCAATTCGGCCATACTTTTTACTATTTCTATTTCTTAGTTCGCGGACTTCACACCTATTAAACTCATGAAAAAAAATCCTTTATTAATACTCCCATACTTCATCATAGGCATAAGCCTTTACGGGTGCAAAAATAAAATACCGACAGAATATGCTGTCACCAATGAAATAGCCAATATTTATCCCGACTATTCAAATGTCACAATTCCACCCAACATTGCTCCCCTGCACTTTATGGTTGACGACAGTGCGGAAGCCTATGTAACACGTTTAGCATCGGATTCCTATGAATGGATAGGCAACGGACAAAAGGCGAAACCTGGCATCAAAGAATGGCGTTCGTTGATTGAAAGCTCCAAAGGTAAGGCCGTCACTGTAGAAATCTATACCCGTAACAACGGTAAATGGAAACGTTACAAACCATTCGAGATTTACGTCGCAAACGAGGATATAGACCCATATCTTTCATACCGGCTCATATCACCATCGTATGTCACGTATAAAGATCTGACCATTAACCAACGTAACCTTACAAACTTTGACGAGTCGGTAATTTATGGCAATATGGCCAATACAACTGTCAAACATGGGCAATGTATTAATTGCCACTCTTATCAGAACTACAACCCTAAACGCATGCAATTCCATGTCAGGGAGGGTTACGCCTGTACGGTCATTGATTATGACGGAGAACTCAAAAAAGTAAGTGCAAAAACGGATTCTGTAATTTCTGCCGGTGTTTATCCGGCATGGCATCCGCAATTAAAACTCATTGCCTATTCCGTAAATAACACCGGTCAAACATTCCACACCATCGACCCACAAAAGATAGAAGTGCAGGACATGGCCAGTGACCTGATCCTTTTCGATATTGAGAAGAACGAAGTTACACGCATCAAAGGCGATGCTAATGAAATGGAATGTTACCCGTGGTGGAGCCCCGATGGTCAATACCTATATTATAGCTCTGCACATTATACCCGACGCGACACCGGACGCATAGAACGTGAACTCATTTTAAATTACAAAGATATCAAATACGACATTTACCGACGTCGTTTCAACCAAGAGACCATGCAACTCGACACAGCAGAAATGGTTTTCAATGCCTCTGCATTGGGTAAAAGCGCTACCCTACCACGCATTTCGCCCGACGGCAAATACCTACTCTTTTCTATGGCGGAATATGGTGTGTTCCACATTTGGCATACCGATGCAGACCTTTACGTCACTGAGCTGTCAACCATGCAAACACGACCGCTCAAAGAAGCCAACTCCGACAATGTAGAAAGTTATCATTCATGGAGCAGCAATGGGCGCTGGATTGTTTTCAGCAGTCGACGTACTGACGGCAACTTCACCCGTCCATTCATCGCTTATTTTGACAGTAAAGGTGAAACACGCAAAGCCTTTGAACTACCACAAGACGATCCTGACTTGCACCGCCAGCTGATGAAAAGCTACAACATTCCCGAATTCATGAAAGGCCCGGTTGAAACATCACCGCAAACCTTTGCGGCCTTCATCAGGAAAGGAACAATACGACCCGCCAAACAGAAGAACTAATACAAAACATACGATTTACAATGAAAAAAAACATCTTGCAAATCGCAGCCACTGTTTTCGCAGTCATACATGCGACCGGAAGCGCTGCCCAAGGCTCGGTTGAAGACTACCGCCGTGCTTATAGTCTCAGTAACAAATTCAATGCCGGACAAGTGATTGATAACCCCGAACAAATACAATGGAGTGACGCTTCCACCTTCCATTACACAGCTTATACCGCTGAAGGAAGAACGTACTACATAGGTAATGTGAACGGACGCAATGTGGAAAACACGACCATTAATACCGTCAACGGAAAGGCCATAGCAGATATTCTGACAAAGGAAACCGGTAAAACAGTCAATCCCTCAAACATCAATTTAGAGCATTTTACCATCAGAAAAGACCAACCCTACACAATCAGTTTTAACCACAGCGGTTACACATGGGAAATTGGCGAAGCATGCTCGCAGGCTCCCAAACTCATTAAGAAAGAAAAGATACCAATGCGCCCCCAAGGCCGGAGAAGACATTGGATGGAAGTGGATGACGAAAAAGGAGGGCAACCGGTAAACTCACCGGACGGTAAAATGAAAGCCTACATAAAGAATGACAACGTTTATGTCAGCAACGCTGACGGCAGTAACGAAAGAGCATTGAGCATAGACGGCACCGCGGGAAACTATTACTCTTCATACATCTCATGGAGTCCGGATGGACAATATGTGAGTTCGACACGTATCCGCCCGGCAGAAAAACGTTATGTCTATTATGTGGAGAGTTCACCTAAAAGCCAGCTTCAACCAATTCTCCACAAACAAGAATACGCAAAACCGGGCGATGAATTGCGCCATAAGGTACCCTGCGCATTCAATGTCAAAACAGGAAAAGCCATCATCCCCGATACCCGTCTGTTTGCCAACCAGTATGATATTTACGGCCCCCAATGGACTGAAAACAGCAAGGCACTGCGCTTTGAATATAACGAACGCGGCCATAAAACCTATCGCGTACTGGAAATGAATGTTGAAAATGGCGACGTCCGTGCCATCGTCGAGGAAACAAGTCCTACATTCGTTAATTACAACCGTACATTCAGACACTATCTCAAGAACGGCCGGCAAATGATATGGATGAGCGAACGCGACAATTGGAATCATTTGTACCTGTACGACATAAAATCAGGGAAACCGGAACGGCAAATCACTAAGGGCAAATGGGTCGTACGACACGTGCTCAGAGTTGATGAAGACAATAACGTCATATACTTCACCGCAAGTGGTGTCAATCCCAATGAAGACCCATACAATGTCCATTATTACCGTATAGGTATAAATGGCAAAGACATGCAGTGTCTCACCCCAGAGGAAGGAAACCATAATGCAGTCTTCAACGAAGATTTTTCACTACTGATAGACAAATATTCCACGGTTGACCAAGCTCCTGTCACAAAACTGCGCAGCACCGCCTACAAAGCAGGCGCCCCATACACAATCGCCACGGCCGACATCAGCCGTCTGCAAGCTGCCGGATGGCAGGCTCCCGAGATATTCACCGCTCCGGGACGTGACGGCAAGACCATGATGTGGGGTATCATACAACGCCCGACAAATTTCGACCCGAATAAAAAATATCCTGTCATCGAATATATCTATGCAGGCCCTGGAGATGCCTATACCCCCAAAAACTTCATGACTTATAACTGGAACACGACGTCCTTGGCCGAATTGGGCTTCATCGTAGTACAGCTCGATGCCATGGGAACGTCATACAGAGGCAAGGCTTTTGAAGACATTTGCTACAAAAATCTCAAAGATGCCGGTTTCCCCGACCGTATGGCATGGATAAAAGCGGCTGCTGAAAAATATGCTTTTATGGATACGACACGCGTCGGCATCTTCGGAGCGTCGGCAGGTGGTCAGGAAGCCATGTCAGCTGTTCTCAACCACCCTGAGTTCTACAAGGCTGCATATTCCAGCTGCGGTTGCCATGACAACCGCATGGATAAAATATGGTGGAACGAACAGTGGATGGGTTATCCCGTAGACAGTAGCTATGTAGCCAGTTCCAACGTTGCCAATGCCTATAAACTCAGCCGGCCGTTGATGCTCGTTGTCGGCGAAATGGATGACAACGTAGACCCCGCCTCCACAATGCAAGTGGTCAACGCTTTAATAAAAGCCAACAAGGATTTTGAGTTGGTATTCCTGCCGGGTGAGGGACATACTATGGGGGGCCAATACGGTGAACACAAACGCTACGATTTCTTTGTAAAACATCTGTACGGCATTGATCCACCAAAATGGAATGAGATTGGCAAATAAATAACCATCCGGTAACCTCAAGAAACCAATAACACCCTATCGGCGGAAAAACCACCGATAGGGTGTTTCATAAAAATTATGAGTTACCGACAATGTTCTTTGCCATTAAATTAGTACCTTTGAAAGCATGAACACTAAAATCAGCCAATCATGATCAAACATATTTTTCCAATCCTAATCGCCCTGTTGACGGCTATGCCGGCAACAGCCCAGCGCAATTTGTCCGCAAATGAAGAAAAAATAGCATCATACATTGAGAATTACCAATTTGATGAAGCGGAAGAGTTAATTGATAAAGAAATAACTCAATTGAAAAGACGCAGGAAATCAACAACAGAACTGGAAAAACAAACAGAACGCATTGAGCGGCTGCGCTCCATGATGAACGCCTGCGAACGGGTGACATTTATCGACAGCATAGTAACCGGCAAGAAAGATTTTCTCACACGCATAAAGCTCAGCCCGGAAAGCGGCAGTTTGTCACCATACAATACATTCTTTAACCGGCAAGACTCCGCATGCATGGTTTACAAAACGGAACGAGGCAATAAAATCTGTTTCTCTCAAACCGCGAAAGACGGCAAAACCCATTTATTCAGCAGCGACCTGATTGGCGGCGAGTGGAACGAGCCCAGATTGTTAGATGAACTTGCGGATGGCGGGCAACAAAACTATCCTTTCATGCTGTCTGACGGTGTGACGCTTTATTATGGTTCTGAGAACGAGGAAAGCATAGGAGGATTTGATATTTACGTAACGCGTTATGACATGGATGAACGTAAATATCTAACACCGGAGAATATCGGCATGCCATTCAACTCATCGGCCAACGATTATCTATACGCCATCGACGAAATGAACAATCTGGGATGGTTCGTCACTGACCGTCATCAACCGAAAGACTCGGTATGTATTTACATATTCATTCCAAACCGCATGCGACAAATCTATAACTCGTTTGCATACGAGCCGAGCCAGATGGCAGGA
The DNA here is from genome assembly GCA_949299545.1 of uncultured Prevotellaceae bacterium. GTDB lineage: Bacteria > Bacteroidota > Bacteroidia > Bacteroidales > Bacteroidaceae > Paraprevotella. Next base: position 41,812 of record CASGAM010000009.1, read on the forward strand.
CTGGCACGCATAAGCAGCATAAGCGAAACCTGGACGGACAGGGACATGGTAAACAATGCTAAAAGAAGATTGGCAGCCATTCTCTCAGGAGAAAGCAAGACGCAAACTGAATATGACTTTACTTTAGTCATCAATGACCGGTTAACTTACCATTTCCTAAAAGATTTCAAATCGGCTGATGCTCGGAAAAAGGCTGAAACATGGCAGAAAAACAAAGATAACCTGAGCAAACAACAAAAGAACTTGGCATCATTGCGTGACCGATATGCTGCAGGCAACAATTCCCAGAAATCACAAATGAAACAACAAATCCTCGACATGGAGACACAGTGTGAAAAAATGGCGGCAACACTTAAACAAATGGAAAAAGACATACGAAAAGCCGAATTGAAACTGATAAATAAGGATTGAATCACACATCATACAGCCCCTCCACAGCAAAAACTAACCAGTGACTGCTTTCGGCCATAAAAGAATACTACCCCATGAAAACATATTTTACAGATTCCGAACTGATTATAAACAACGACGGTTCCATATTCCACCTTCACGTTAAACCCGACCAACTGGCCGATAAAGTGATTCTCGTGGGCGACCCCGGACGTGTGCCGCTCGTCGCCTCGCACTTTGATACGACAGAATGCGACATTTCAAGCCGGGAATTCCGAACCATTACTGGTACTTACCGGAACAAGCGCATTACGGTCGTATCCACCGGCATCGGCTGTGACAACATCGACATCGTCATGAACGAACTGGACGCATTGGCCAACATCGACTTCCAGACTCGTTACGAAAAAGAAAACGTGCGTTCACTGGAACTGGTACGCATCGGCACATGCGGCGGCCTGCAACCTTACACCCCCATCGGCACATTCATCTGTTCTGTCAAGTCGGTAGGCTTCGACGGGCTGCTCAACTTTTACGAAGGACGTAACACCGTGTGCGACCTGGCAATTGAACGGGCACTTCTGAATCATTTGGGATGGACAGGCAACCTTTGTGCCCCGGCTCCTTACGTCATAGATGCCGACGCAGAATTGGTCGAGCGTATTGCTTGTATGGATATGGTACGCGGCATCACTGTGGCCTGTGGCGGATTCTTCGGCCCACAAGGGCGCCGGCTTCGCATCCCACTCGCCGACCCTCATCAAAACGAGAAAATAGAAACATTCTCCCACAACGGACTACAAATCACCAACTTTGAGATGGAAAGTTCGGCCCTGGCCGGTCTCTCCCGATTGATGGGACACAAGGCCACAACGTGCTGCATGGTGATAGCCAACCGCGTGGCCGGAGAAGCTGAGCCAAACTATAAAAACAAAATAGACGACCTCATACAGTTGGTACTTGACCGGATTTGAAACAACAAGAATACCATGGAACCAAACTTTCAGAACAAATTCGAGAAGGACAAGAAAAAACGTTACGAAGAGTTCCTCAAACAATACGCCGCCCTCATCGAAGGTGAAACAGACGAAACCGCCGTAATGGCCAATACGGCAGCCGCACTGAAAGAGGCTTTCGATTTCTATTGGGTGGGTTTCTATCGCGTGACATCGGCCGATTTGTTGACCGTGGGGCCGTTTCAGGGCGGTGTGGCTTGTTTCCGCATCCGCAAAGGGAAAGGCGTTTGTGGTACAGCCTGGCAGGAGCAGCATACCGTCATTGTACCGGACGTAAACGCATTTCCCGGCCATATTGCCTGCAGCATGGAAACCAAGTCCGAAATCGTGGTGCCGCTCATATATAATAATGAAGTAAGAGCCGTGATAGATATCGACAGTGACATGCCGGACAACTTTGACGACACCGACCGCGAATATTTGGAGAAAGTGGCAGATCTTATGACCGCTATTCTTTATGCCTGAACATGAAATCATGAATGCACTTTGATGCCGGACGAAAACCACAGCTAATCCTTCAGCTTCAGGTTACATTTGCTGAAAGCGCTTATCACATACAAGTCAGACGTACTTAGCGTTTAACCTTCACTCAATCAAGATCTTGTTATATCCTGAAAATGCGACCGCTCGCAGCAAAATTTACGACCTGTCGCCTTGTAGAAGCGACCGCTTGCAAATTTTGCTGCAACCGCTTGCATTTTCAGCAAGAAACAGTAATGGCTGAAACTGCAAAAAGTCTCATTAATAAGATACAGAAAATAAACGTATTCATCTTATTATTTTCATTTCGCGGTGAAAACTCTTCCGTAAAGAGAAAAAATTAGCGTACCTTTGCTTCCGAAAAAATAGAAAGAAATGAACCAAGATACCATCTGTGCCATCGCCACCGCCCCCGGCGGAGCCATCGGCATCATCCGCGTGTCCGGCCCCGACGCCATCGCCATCACCAATCGTCTCTTTACACCCGCCTCAGGAAAGTCTCTGGCGGAACGCCCCGCCTACACCCTGACTTTCGGCCAAATCCTCTCGCCTGCGGGCGAAATAGTGGACGAAGTACTGGTCAGCCTCTTCCGTGCCCCCCATTCGTACACGGGCGAAGATTCGGTTGAGATTTCCTGCCACGGATCATCCTACATTCTCCAACAGGTGATGCAGCTCCTCATCGACCAGGGATGCCGCGCAGCAGGACCGGGCGAATACACCCAGCGGGCCTTTCTCAACGGCAAGATGGACCTGAGCCAGGCCGAAGCAGTGGCCGACCTCATAGCCTCAACCTCGGCCGCCACCCACCGCATGGCCATGAACCAGATGCGTGGAGGCTTCAGCCACGAACTGGCTCTGTTACGCGACCATCTGCTGAAGCTGACCTCACTTCTCGAGCTGGAACTTGATTTCAGCGACCACGAGGAACTGGAATTTGCCGACCGGACAGAACTGAAAACTCTTGCACTACAGATACAATCGACAATAGCCAAACTGGCAAATTCATTCAGCACGGGAAATGCCCTGAAAAACGGTGTCCCCGTAGCGATTATCGGAGAAACTAATGCAGGGAAATCCACACTGCTCAATGCCTTGCTCAACGAGGACAAAGCAATCGTAAGTGATGTGCATGGAACAACACGGGATACCATAGAAGATACAGCTGTAATCCAAGGAATAACATTCCGGTTTATTGACACTGCCGGTATACGGCATACGGACGATACCATCGAAGCCATGGGCATCAAACGCAGTTTCCGCGCCATAGATCAAGCATGTATCGTCATACTATTACAGGACATACAACGTCCAAACAGTACCTTTGAACAATTTTATAAGGAAATTGCTCATCACCTGACGTCCAAACAGGTCATCTTAGCCATGAACAAATGTGACGACAATGGCATAAACCCACCTGCCCTATTACCCGATTTTATCCATCAGGACACGACAGACAGCTGGCATGTCATTACCATATCTGCCAAATATAACCACAATATAGACGCACTGCGTTCGCTACTCGCCACCCTTGTTGACACAGCCAACATCGCTGCAAATGATGTCATCATTACAAACGTCCGCCATTATGAGGCACTCACACACGCCCTTGACGCCATCAACCGAGTCATTGACGGACTTAACACGTCTCTCCCTGTAGACCTCACTACCCAAGATCTGCGTGAATGTCTCTACCATCTTAATGATATCATAGGAGAAGTTACCTCAGACGAGGTTCTTAATAACATTTTTAAGCATTTCTGCATCGGAAAGTGATATAAAGAAAAGAAAATCATAAAAAGAGAAAATATAGGTCTGTAAAATGCACATTATCAATCATTTTATTAAGTAGTCGTATTTTCTCTTTTTCTTCATGTTTTCTGCGTAATTACATATTTTTATTGTATTTTTGTCCCCAGATTGTCCCCCGCAAGTAGTATGGGGGACAAAAAACTGTCCCCCGAGAAAGGACATATACAATAACCAATAAAGCAGGAAACAGTCATGGCAAAGAAAGCAGTTGCACAAAAGGAACCGGTTAAAGTCCGTGAGAAAAAGCTGGCCAATGGAAACGTCAGCCTGTACCTTGATATCTATAGAAACGGGAAACGGCACAAAGAGTACCTTAAACTGTACCTAATCGATGCAAAAACCCCTATCGAGCGGGAACAGAATCGACAGACCTTGGCAACGGCTCAAGCAATAAAATCGAAACGCTTAATCGAAATCCAAAACGGAGAATATTCATTCACCCATCAATTCAAGGAGAACACTCCATTCTTGGAATATTACCGTAAAATGGTACGGGAGCGGAATACTCCAGATTCAAGGGGGAATTATGGCAACTGGCAAAGTTGTCTGCGCTATCTGGAAATGTACTGTGATGAGAATACTACTTTCAGGGATGTTACTCCGGAGTTTATTTTGGGATTCAAGGATTTTCTGGAGAATGTGGAAAAAGACACCCATAAGCGCAAAGGCCCACGCAGGGAGCGAGATGAGTTTCAAGGACTCTCTCAAAATTCAAAGGCATCTTATTTCAGAAAACTGTGTGCCTGCATAAACCATGCTTTCGATGAAAGAATAATCGCCATCAACCCATTACGCGGAATAGAAGGCTTCAAAGATGCTGAAGTCAAGCGAGATTATCTTACATTAGAGGAAATAAAAACACTGGCGGAAACGCCCTGCCGTTACCCAGTCCTTAAACGGGCATTCCTTTTTTCATGCCTGACAGGACTTCGTAAATCGGACATTCAAAAACTCGTGTGGGGTGATGTGCAGAAGTTCAACGAGTTTACAAGAATAGTATTCAAACAAAAAAAGACCGGCGGTCAGGAATATCTGGACATCTCACCTCAGGCAGAAAAATATCTTGGAGAAAGAGGAAATCCAGAGGATCCTGTTTTCTCGGGCTTCACCTATGGCTCATGGACATCGGTGGAACTGCAACGATGGAGCATGAAAGCGGGAATAGAGAAAAATTTAACATTCCACTGCGGCCGTCATACCTTTGCCGTTCTGATGCTTGATTTAGGTGCCGACATCTATACAGTATCAAAACTGCTTGGCCACAAGGAACTTTCCACGACACAAATATATGCGAAGGTTCTGGACAAAAACAAGCAGAATGCAGTATCACTTATTCCTGAAATAGGATAATAACATCCGGCATATGACAAGACAAGAATGCGTAATAAGAATAGCCAAGATAAACAAAGTCTTTGGCGAATTGAAATACAGGATAGATATAGGTGCTATTCCGGATCTTGCCACCTATGCCTCCCAGCTTCTTATGGTAAATGACTGGACGGCAGACATACAACAGTATATAGGCCAAGAGTTTTCCCCTACCCTTGCGCGACAAATAGTGAACATAGGCTATACAGAAGAAATTGAGAAGTTTCTGAGGGAACATAATACAGGTATGGCTCCTGCCTATGCAACGGCGCTTGAGGAATCTGTCAAGAAGGTACGGTCTCTGATGGGATTGTGCAGACATAGCCTGAATAAGGAGAAAGGTCAATATAGCGAACTAATAGAACCGTTGGCAAATGAGCAAACGGTCGCTCTTATGCAAAGAGCTGTTGATGCCGGACTATTGGACATTCATTTTCAGCCATCTTCAAAGGCAACCACGTTGCAACTGCGGGTGATCGCCTTCGCTGTATCCTCCATGTGCAAACTTCCACATATGTATGCACCATTCGAGAAGCAATGGGAAAACAATATTAAATCCAGGATAAGCACTTGCAATATACCCAAACGCAATGTGGACCAGCTCAACTATGCTATGGAACTTTATCCAGAAGTAGATTTCAAGCCATTATTTGAGCCGACACAGGGTATCAGCGCATTCTATACCCCGCAAGACAGGGATGATATTATAAGGTTATATAAGTCTCTGCTGAAGTACGGATACATTTCCCCTGAAACCACATTAAAAACATTTGAAGGTATTTTTGACAAGAAAAAATTTGTCAAACCTGTAGTCTGGATAAAAGGGCAAAGACAACTGGCATATTTCATTTATTTGGCGTTTGGAAAATTCAACAAAAAGAAGCTATGGAAGAAAGGCGAAAAATTTTTCCGCGTCAATGGACAGGTTCCACATGTGGACAGCCTTACATCCGGATATAGCTGGCTCAAACGCGCCGGATGGCTGGACAGGTTTGACATAAAATTAAAAGCTATTTGCGAAAGCTTTTATCATGTAGAGCGTGAGAATCATCCTCAGAAAAGAAATGATGAAAGACTTATCCATATCAGCAAAAACGTATTCTATTCGAACAAGAGCAGAAAAACGAAGCAGGCAGTATATTCTGCGCTTATCAAGGGCGGTTACATTTCTCCTGACACCACTTCTGCCATCTTTATGGGAATATTTGACGAAACAAAATTTACCCGGCCTGTTTTATGGAAAAAGAGCCAGACATCGCTCATGTACTTCGTGTATTTGACTTTCAGAACGGACAACCCTTTTGATTTCTGGACTAAATGCGCGAACTGCTTTCAAATCCAGGAAGGCAAACCGATAAACCGGGAAAGCTTAAGAAGTAATTTCCGTCCTTTAATCAATAAAGGAAAATTGGCCACCTATGACATTGAGTTGAAAAGAATAGCTGATGAATATAACGGCTGTACAAAGAAAAAAGCAACAGCCTCCGACGAGATGGCGACAGCTTATATTACTTAACATCAAATTCAATCAAACAATGACAAAGAATTTTACTTTGCTTCTCTCTCTTTTTGAGAAGAGCGATGCGCGGAGCCGAACCGACTCCTGCGCAAACCGGTGAAAAAGGGTTATTCCGGCTGGTCAAACAAGCCCATGAAACTTATTCGTCCGAAGTCCTGACTCGCAAAAAGAGTTATAGGCGATTCGTCCTTGACTTCATCCATTCAAAGCAGTATCATGACGCTACCGATGCCTGGAGCAAGAATGAGCATCAGAAAAACTATTGTATCGTTTCCGAGCTATTGGAAAACCACGAAAAGCTGGTATGCCAATATTTCAACGAGGCGACATTGAATGAATCGCAAATCAAGAAACTGCTTGATGCGTTCAACACATTTGAGTATCACCAAACAGTTCTTCCTGAACCAACTCCTGAAGACGGTCGTCAGTCAAAATCGTACACATCGTCTGTCCCTTATGAGCCATTGATTGACAGCGACACTATTGGCCTCATTGTACAACTTGTCAATGAGGTCAACTTGTTTACAGAAAAGTTGGATATTGAAGATGTCATCGCCCGCTACAAAAAAGGCATCTTAAGTCCGGTCACATCGAAAAACAACGCGCGGCTGGTGCTGCTCCTTGACCAACTCTCCATGCACGGTGTCATACCGTATGACTGGCAATCGATAATCGCCAAAAAGAGGCTCATCAGAAGTTCTTCCGGTAGAAAATTTCTCAACCAGCATGACCTATCCTCTACCCTTAACAGGATAAAGGACACACAACCGGGCGTTTATGAAAAGAGATTCATCAAGACGATAGACAGATACATAAGCCAAATCAAAGGAAAAAAAATCGAACAAAAGAAACCATAACTGTTGAGAATTGCATTGATAGCGGTGTTGACTATCAACAATATCAACATGTTCGTCAGATGGCTGCCAATAACTTTGCCCTCCGTAATCGATTACTGCGGAGGGCAAACCTCCTATTGTCAAATTTAGAAGTACAATCAAATGAAACAACGAAAGATAAACTGCGAAAGCGGATCGGTTATCCGGCATCTCAAACAGATGGAAAATCTGGTTTCCAAAATGACATCAGAGAAACCGATCGAACGCATACAATCCTTGGAACAGAGAATCGGTGAGATCGATAAAATTCCAAGTATAGAAAACTATGTACAACAGATTAAGGAACGCATTTGGGTTACTAAAGAAGTGCTCACAACATCTGAGGCATCCGCTTATCTGGGGCTGTCGGAGAGCTACATTTACAAGCTGACCGCATCGAGACAAATTCCCCATTACAAGCCAAACGGGAAACTCGTCTTTTTCAACCGGAAAGAACTGTGCGAATGGGCATTGAGGAATCAGGTAGAACCCAACAAGGAAACAACAATTAAAAGCGGTACGATATGAACAAGAAAGAAATGGACATCATACTCTCCCGCATTGAAAGGCTCAGTGTATTTCTTGAAGACAATACACTGGAAGGCTTCCAGAAAGAGATTCTGAGGGTTGAGAAATACCTACAACGCTTCGGCAAGCTGGATGAGCTGCTTTCTCATCTGGAAGCTGTAGAAAAGATAGCATACGCGGCAAAGGATTTCCTGAATATAGATGAAGTAGCGGCATACCTGCAAGTGTCCAAGAGTTTTGTCTATAAGCTGACATCAACAAAGGAGCTTACTGTTTACAAGCCCAACGGCAAGAATATCTTCATACTTCGGGACGATTTGAACGACTGGATAAAACGCAATCCTTGCCTATCATACGATGAAATCGAGAAACAGGCGAACGTCCTGTCGTATCGTCTTGAAAACAACAATAAACGTAAACGCAGAACAAGAAAAGATGGAAACGGCGAGAACTGATCTAATGCTTCCGGATTATCATAGAATAGATGAAGAAAAATACAGATCACTATTGAAATATATCCGGCTAAACGTCACCGAACAATATGAGTTTCCCCAGGAAATTGTACAGATTGACGGTGTGACCATTGCCACATTGGGCAATTTCAGCGCATCCACCGGAAAGCCTAAAAGCAAGAAAACATTCAATGTAAGTGCAATAGTCGCATCGGCGCTTTCCGGCAAGGAAGTCCTGAAATACAAAGCGGATTTGCCAGCATGCAAGAACCGGATTCTTTATATTGATACGGAACAAAGCAAATGTCACTGCCATAAGGTGCTTCAGAGAATACTGATGTTGGCAGGCATGCCCATTGACCAAGAGAATGACCGGATTGAATTTTTTGTTCTCCGTGAATACACTCCTGACCAACGGAGGGATATTATCAAATGGGCCCTTCACGAAGAAAAGAACATCGGACTGGTTATCATAGACGGCATACGCGACCTTATTCACGACATCAACAGTCCAAGCGAATCCCTTGACATCATCAATGAACTGATGAGATGGTCAAGCTACTACGAACTTCACATCCATACGGTACTGCACTTGAACAAGGGAGATGACAATACGCGGGGACACATTGGAACCGAGCTGAACAACAAGGCTGAAACCATATTGCAAATATCCAAAAACACGGAAGACGGAAGAATCAGCGAAGTGAGAGCCATGCATATCAGGGACAGGGAGTTCACTCCCTTTGCTTTTGAAATCGGAGATGATTCACTCCCCCATCTGGTAAAAGACTACCAGTTCAAAATGAGCAAAAAGGACAGGCTGACCTCTTACGCTGACATGACCGAGCAGCAGCACCGCGCCGCCCTGGAAGCTGCTTTTTCCGACAAGGAGGTCTTAGGTTATCAGGCATTGCTTGAAGCCCTGAAAAAGGGATATGACAGTATAGGATATTGCCGAGGAAGAAACACTCTGGTCAATCTTTGCAAATACCTTATACAGCATAATGCCATACAGAAAAATGGCCGAGGCTATGTATATAATGACAAATTCCGAATTTGAGATATACCAGTTTAGTTTGCGGGTATATATAGTAGAACTACACTAAACACTGTACAGTCATGAACATAGCAGAGGCAAAGGAAATCCGGATGGTGGATTTTCTTCAATTACTGGGACACAGCCCGGTCAGGATATGCAACAGTCAATACTGGTATCTCTCTCCGCTGCGGCAGGAGGACACGCCGTCGTTCAAGGTCAA
>CASGAM010000010.1 GCA_949299545.1 uncultured Prevotellaceae bacterium
AATTTCAAAGTGTACTAAAAGTGTACTTAATGACGAAAAATGGGCAAAATATGGCAAAAATAGAGAAAATAAGAAAGATGCAAATAATTGATAATAAGGAAGATAAATTCTTTTATTTTTCTATGATTTCTATGCCTTGTACCGGGTCTGGGTACAGATTAAAAGGCTAAGTTATTAATTACCAATCGCTTAGCCTTTTTGTTTGCTTAAATTTTCCCCACATTTTCGGGTCAGCGGATTTTCATTCAATGCCAAGGTAAAGGCATTTCGAACACAGTTCCGAGGTGTAGGAGACATCAAATTCTTTATGTTCAGAATCGCCACTCAATATGCCTGATACGGTAGCTCTACCAACCGGGTAAATCCGCTGATCCTGTATCTCCTCTCTCTTCATAATAAACACTGAAGATCAGCAAATTGCAAAACAAACACCCAAATTTACACCCAAGAATGTAAAGTTGAGTGTTTTATTATTTCCCCAAATTCCTAAAATCAGCCTTTGTGTATGGCGGACGCATGGTAATAAACCGGCGTTGAATCCATCATATGATTAACTCCATTTCTATGCAATTCCAAATCTCACCGAGACAAGTGTAGCTTTCTGTCTTTTCTTTTTGAACTTGCTTGAGCCCCACGGCTTCATAACAATGTATTGCAGATGGATTATTTTCAAATACACCAAGCGATACTTTAGTTGCGTTTAATTCTTTATGAGCATAATCAATAGCCATGCCGACAAGCTTTTTGCCCAGACCAAGACCTCGTCTTGCATCATCAACTATTACGAATCCAAGTCGCCATTCTGAACTTCCCGGTGTTGGCTTTCTGAGTGTTATATAACCAATGACTTCCGCTGCATCAACCATAGTAAGAGCGATTGATGAACGTCCGTCTATGTATTTGTCATTATGTGAGTTAATATCATCTGCCGTGACAGGGTAACACGAATACCTGTCAGCACACCATTGACGCATTTGATACTCGCTTTTCAGCCATCCGGCAATAATATTTGCATCAGCCGGATGGTATTCTCTCAACCGCAAAAGAATCTCGTTACTCATATTCATTGTTTATTTCGCTCCTCTGCCCAACAGAGCGGATTATTAAATGCAGAAGCGTGGTCTGCAACGCCACGCCTTAGTTTGTAGGTATAGGAAACCTTTGATACAGATGTGACAATAATAGCCCATGCTATATATGTGAGAACCACTATGCTATTCTTGCATCGGTTTCTGAATTTCCTACGTTCAAAACTACAAGATAAGCATAACGCTTCTTTTTTCTTATGGAAGAGTTGCCTCTATACGAATGCAAAGTTAGTTATTTTATTGATATTCTGGTGTTATATAGAATGGATTTAAAACTTGAATCCTCTACTTTTCTTGGCTCTTCCGCTGATTGTCGCATACCTTACCGATGTTTCTCCCATTGTTCTTTGAACCATTCGCCTATTGGCTACCTGTTTATGGTGTCAATACAAGTTTGCTATTATCGGACGGATTCTTCTCCACTTTGAATATATCATTTTTGATTTCAAACTTTCTTCTGTGTTCCTCGGAGTAAATCTTCCCATCGCATCTGATGGCTTCTTTCTTTGTCAAAAGACAATCTATCATATCTTTGGTAAACCCAATAACAGCGCATAGTCTTTCCATGCTTAACATTTCTCTAAACATCGGAAACCACTTGAATGCCTTTTCAAACAAAGTGTTCAGACGTGATATTTCTCTGTCTTTAGCTTCAAGTCCTTGGCTGTGTATTTCTTAAAGATTGCGTATCTGTTTGTCATGTTGCTCTTACATTTGTTGCATTTGGAATTTGAGATTGCCAATACCTTTATCTCGTTTGGCAATCTCTTGATGCAAGTCTTCGTTGGTTCGCTCCAGTTCTTTCAACTTTCCACTTCCGAAAAGAGAACCAACTCCGCTTGCTATGGCAGTGGCAGCATCAGTGGCTACGCTTTTGAGTTTGTCGGTGCGTATCTCCGATTTTACCTATTTCAGTTCCTGTTCAACAAGATTTATCAGTTCTTCTTTGTACCGTTTGGCAGCATCATGCGTTGCAGCTCGGCATTCTGCTTATCAGTGATAAAATCTTCCGTTCCAGATGCTCTTTGCCAGGAATAGCCTTTGACTGTCCACACTCCATCAGCAGGACGTCGGATGCAAGGGTCTGCATCTGCATCATGTCATCGTCATTGAGTCTGCGGATCTTTCCGATTTCGTGGTCCATCCAGTCGAAAACGATATGGGCATGATAGTTTGGCTTAGACCATCTGTCCCCGGCCTGAAAACTTTCCCTGTCTTCCGTTTCCGGCTGACCGTTCAGCCAATGACCTACGTCCATTCCCTAAGATACAAAAAAATTAGGAAGACGAGCAAGTTCTGACTGAACGAAGTTTGGGCTTGCCCGTTTTTTTGCAGACACAAAAAGACCATCTCAAAGTTTATTTTGAGTCTCTTTCTACTTTTATAGAGCGTACTAAATGTGTACTGAATGACGAATACAAAAAAGGAGTCAGTGAATATTTCAATTTTTCATTTTTACGTTGATCCTTTATTTTGGCGCCGAATTGTCCCGGCATTTTAATAAAATAATGCGTAACTTGTTATTTTCTAACTTGTTACGCATCCTTTTGTTGCGGAGGCCCGACTCGAACGAACGACCTCCAGGTTATGAGCCTGGCGAGCTACCAACTGCTCCACTCCGCGATATTTGTTCAAAACCGATGCAAAGGTACAACTATTTTTCAATAATGCAAAACATTTAGGCTTTTTTTATTCTTCTCGATTCAAAAAGCAGTAATAAATGCTTTGATAAGCGGCCATAAAAACACATTTTTATCAGGCTTTAACATGCCGGACAGGGTTTCGGCTTGCCAATTAAAAGGATTTCCATTACATTTGTAACTGATATGGCAGTTCAAAAGACAAGGAACATATTGGTAGATGTGGCAAGACAGCTCTTTGCCAAAAAAGGATTGGAAAGTACGACAATGAATGACATTGCCATCGCATCCGGCAAGGGACGGCGTACACTCTATACCTATTTTAATAATAAGGAAGAGCTTTATCTGGCCGTTATCATGGCCGAACTGGAACGTTTGTCACAAAAAATGGCGGAAGTAGCCGACAAAGACCTGTCACCGGAAGACAAACTGGTGGAAATCATCTATGCCCACTTGAACCTTATCAAAGAAGCCGTTTCGCGCAATGGCAACCTGCGTGCCGAATTCTTCCGCGACATCTGGATGGTTGAGAAAGTACGGAAGAATTTCGATATTGCCGAAATAAAACTCTTCATACGTGTCCTCGAAGAAGGCATCGCCACAGACAACTTCAACATCGACAACATCTCGCTCGTAGCCGAAATCATGCACTATTGCGTAAAAGGTATGGAAGTCCCCTACATATATGGCCGGCTGGGCGACGGACTGAACCAAACCAACAGCCGTCCGTTAGTAAGAAACCTTGTACATAGGGCTTTGAAGAAATAGCCAGCCACGACAATATAAGACATCCCTCCCGGAACCGTTATCCATTTAATACACATTTCCCCACAAAATCAGGCAACGCCCCTGATTATCTGTCACAGATTTTGGCCGATTCACAAATTAAGGGTATATTTGCCGTAAAGAACTTAAAAAGAACCAATATAAACAATTTAAAAAACAACATTATGGGATTATTGACAGGAAAAACCGCGCTTGTCACAGGCGCAGCCCGCGGTATCGGAAAAGCCATCGCCATGAAATTCGCAGCAGAAGGCGCTAACATTGCCTTTACCGATCTTGTTATCGACGAAAACGGACAGGCCACAGAAGCTGAAATAGCAGCTTTGGGTGTCAAGGTAAAAGGATATGCTTCCAATGCGGCCGACTTTGCACAAACAGCAGAAGTCGTGAACCAGGTAAAGAATGATTTCGGTTCCATCGATATATTAGTCAACAACGCCGGCATCACCAAAGACGGACTGATGTTGCGCATGACGGAAGCACAGTGGGACGCCGTCATCGCAGTCAACCTGAAATCCGCGTTCAACTTCATCCACGCCTGCACCCCCATCATGATGCGCCAGAAGGGCGGTTCCATCATCAACATGGCATCCGTAGTCGGTGTACACGGTAACGCCGGCCAGTGCAACTACTCCGCTTCCAAGGCCGGAATGATTGCCCTCGCCAAATCCATTGCACAGGAAATGGGCGCCAAAGGCATCCGCGCCAACGCCATCGCTCCCGGATTTATCGAGACAGCCATGACGGCTGCCTTGCCGGATGACGTACGTGCCGAGTGGTGCAAAAAGATACCTTTGCGCAGGGGCGGTACACCTGAAGACGTAGCCAACGTGGCACTCTTCCTGGCATCAGACCTCTCATCATATGTATCAGGCCAGGTCATCCAGATTGACGGCGGTATGAACATGTAAGCCGGATGACAGTACTGTATGAAGACAACCACCTCATTGTAGTCAACAAGAGCAGTTCTGAGATTGTACAAGGCGACAAGACCGGCGACAAGCCACTTGTTGAAACAGTGAAGGAATATATTAAAGAAAAGTACCACAAGCCGGGAAATGTTTTTCTCGGCGTGGTACATCGTCTTGACCGTCCCGTCAGCGGGGCGGTTGTTTTTGCACGCACCGGCAAGGCGCTGGCAAGACTCAACGACATGTTCCGCACAAAAGACGTACACAAAACCTATTGGGCCATTGTCGCCAACAAGCCGGCAGCACCCGAGGGCGAACTTGTGAACTGGTTGGTCAGGAACGAACAACAAAACAAATCGTACGCCTACGACAAGGAAGTACCGCAATCCAAGAAAGCCATATTAAGTTACCGCATCATCGGACAGTCCGACCGTTACTTCCTGTTAGAAATCAATCTCCAAACGGGGCGCCACCACCAAATCAGGTGCCAGTTAGCCAAGATCGGATGTCCCATCAAGGGCGACTTGAAATATGGTGCGCCGCGCAGCAATCCCGACGGCAGCATTTCGCTCCATGCCCGCCGCATACGTTTCACCCATCCCGTCAGCAAAGCTGATATCAACATCACCGCTCCCTTACCGAACGACCGGCTTTGGCAGGCTTTCAAGACAAGCGAGCCATAGTCTTTTCAGCAGATTCGTCAATGTCTCTTTCCCTCTACTTTTAGTAATCCTGCATCATGCGCTTCATTTCTTTCCGCAACCGGCCGGAAAACCTTTTAAGAAAAATCCTGATAATTAAATAAAGGCTTGTTTTATATAAAATAAAGCATTATTTTTGTATATGAAGATTTGTTTTATATATCACAAACCTTCATATAAACATTATAACGTTGAAAACGAACTTTAATACAAACAGGCAAATCTTTGCCGCATGCAACGGGTACGATTGTCTGCTGAGAACGTAAAACCGGACTGTAACCACATTAAACCTTAAACACCATGGCAAAATACGAAATGCGAGAGATGCCCGACCTGTTGGGCAACGGCAAACAAGTACTCTACCCGCGCCTGATTATCAACCGGCAAGTCAGTTCCGACGAGATATGCCGACGGATGGCGCAGGGAAGTACTTTCAACGAAGGCGAAATTAAAGGCATCATCGGCATGCTGGCCCAAGAGCTGGCCAGGCAGATGGGCAACGGCAACACCGTAAAGTTAGAAGGCATCGGCACCTTCCGCCCAAGGCTGGGACTGGTCAAGCAAGCCGAGCGCGAAACAACGGAAAAAGACAGCGAACGCAGAAACGCCCGCAGCATCCAGGTAAACGGCATCAATTTCAAGCCGGAAGCAGAACTGGTCGGCCGTACACACGAGGCATGCCACCTTGAACGCATGTCCAAGACAGGGCGTCTCCATCCTTCACCGTTCACGGCCGAAGAACGTCTCCAACAGGCACAAGACTATCTGGAGACCAATCCGTTCCTCACCGGTAGCGATTACGCCATGCTCACGGGGCTGAACCGCAGCAGCGCCTCGGCCGAACTGCGCAAATGGGCGGCCATGGCCGACAGCGGTATCGGCACGGCCGGTTGCGGCACGCACAAGGTGTATATCAAGAAATAGCGGCGGTTCAGTTCCAAACGTAAGACTGCAAGCGGATGTATGCCAACTGGTAATCGCGTTCGGCACTGAGTACCTGTTCGCGCGCCTGATAATATTGCCCAAGCTCGGTAACGTAATCCAACACGTTGATTTGCCCGGCCATCAATGCGTCGTGCAACAGATTGCGCGTATCCAGCATCGCAAAGTTGCGACTGCAATCATCCGCCACTCGGCGCAAAGCCTGCGCGCGCTCATAGCAAGCCTCAACTTCCGACATAAACTGCACGTATGCGTCTGCCGCCTCACTCTGCGCGGCCACGAGTGCAGCCTTGCCCTGCTTCACCTTGTTGCGGTCCTGCCACAAAGGGATGCGCAGCCCTAACGTCACGCCATGCTTGCCCTCTTCCGGTGACTGTTCCATGGCATAGCCCACCGCAATGTTAGGAATATATTCCGTGCGTGCCATTTTAAGCTCGCGTTCACTCAGTTCGGCCGTCTGACGCACGTACTGCAACTGCGGATTAACCGATTCCGCCGCAGCGCGCCAAGCCTCGAAATCAGAAGGCAAGGCTGACAAGCCATACCCCTCGACCGATTGTGTCAGGCTCTTGCCGCCGTTCAGTGCCTTGATGCGGCTGAGCGTTTCTTCCCGGTCGGCTTCGGCACGCGCCACTTCAGCCGTGACCGTTACCAGGTTCAGACGCGCACGGTTAACCTCGACAACATTCGTACTGCCCTGCTCCAGCATTGCTTCATAAGCATCCGCCAACTCACGGGCGTCGGACTGTCGTACCTTCAACTCCTGCAACCAACCGTTTGCATAAACCAGTCCTATCAGCTCTTCCAATGCCGCCAACCGTACGGCATTGCGTTCCTGCACATATTGCAGCGCCACCAACTCATTCTTCTGCCGCGAAACCCTTTTGCGCTGTCCCGTAATGACAGCCCAATCCAGTTCCTGCGTCACCGAGAACTCTTTTTCCCGCAAGTTACTGCCTTTCGTGTACCAGCTATGGGCGAACCCGATTTCAGGGTCAGGCAGATTCAGTCCCGTCCGGTTGGCAACATTCTCGGCCTCACCCGCATCACGGGCAGCCTGAAGGAATGTATTGTTCCGTTCAATCTCTTCGAGGGCAGCCTGAAGCCCTGTTTGTGCCGCCACCGGTGAAAGCGGCAGCATCAAACAGGCCAGAACACCATATATCAAATGTATTCGTTTCATGTTCCTATTGTTTCGTTTGTGAATTTATTCCTTAATCTCTTTCAAAGGCGGCAGTCCGGGTTCGTTGCGGCTGATGAACAGGTAAACCAACGGAATGACAAAAGCATTGAGCAACGTGCTGCTGAGCAAACCGCCGAGCATCACACGCGCCATCGGACTTTGTATTTCGTTGCCGGGCAGGTCGCTGCCCACTATCAGCGGAATCAATGCCAACGCCGAGGTAAGTGCGGTCATCAGGATAGGGTTCAGACGGTCGAGCGAGCCCCGCACGACACTCTCCCTGAGACTCAAGCCGGTACGCCGCAAGTCATTATAACGGTCAATCAGCAAGATGCCGTTACGCGTTGCGATACCGAAAAGCGAAATGAAACCGATAATGGCCGGAATACTGATGATGCCGTCCGAAACACGGATGGCAAACACGCCGCCAATCAGTGCCAATGGCAGATTGAGCAACACGACGGCCGACTGCTTCACATGATGGAACTGTTTATACAGCAACATGAAAATGACCAACACCGACAAGACAGATGCCAAACTGAGTATGCGGCTGGCAGCCTGCTCACTCTCAAACTGTCCGCCATACTCCACATGGTAACCCTCCGGCATGTCCACACGTTCATCAACGGCGCGCCGTATGTCCGACACGACACTGTGCAGGTCGCGGTCAGCCACGTTGGCAGAGATGACCACTTTCCGCGCCACATTCTCGCGGTTGATGGTATTCGGACCGGAGCCGGAACGAATGTCCGCAAGTGTCTCAAACGGCACCTTCCCTTGGGGCGTATCGACGGTCAGGTTACGGATGCGCTCTATATGCGTGCGGTTTCCATCGTTGACCTTAACGGTCAGGTCAAAAGCCTTGTTGCCTTCATACACTTGCGAAACGACCTTGCCGTTGAGCATCGTTTCCACAATCTGCGCAAAGGCAGCCGGCGTAACGCCATACTTGGCCAGCATCTCCCTGCGCGGCCTGATTTGCAACTGTGGCCGCTCTATCTGCTGCTCCACGTTCAGATCAGCAACACCCTCTATGCCGGCAATCTCCTCCTTAATACGGTTGCCGATTTGGAACATACGGTTCAGGTCGGTGCCAAACAGTTTGATGGCAATGTTTGAACGTGTACCGCTCAACATGGCATCGATACGATGGGAAATGGGTTGGCCTATTTCAATACTCACACCTGAGAGTGTACTGAGTTTTGCACGGACATCGGCCACAACTTCCGACCGGCTGCGCTCCTTCAACTCGAAGGGGGCCTCTATCTCCGAAGTGTGTACGCCCAAAGCATGTTCATCCAGCTCGGCACGCCCTGTCTTACGCGCCACGGTCTTGATTTCCGGCACAGTGAGAAGCAATGCCTCGGCCTGCCGCCCTAACCGGTCGCTTTCCTCGAGCGACACGCCCGGCAACGTGTTTACATTAATGGTAAAGGAACCTTCGTTGAACGGTGGCAGAAAACTGCGTCCGAGTGTAAAAAACGTGGCTATCGCCGCCACCAGTACCGCCAGCGTGCCGCCCAACACCCATTTGCGATGGTGCATGGCAGCCGAGAGCAGGCTTCTGTAGCCGTTTTTGAGCTTACGCACGAGGTACGGTTCGCGGCTTGGCGCCGCATCGTCTTTCTTCCCGCCGCGCAAAAGGTAACTGCACAATACAGGCGTCAGTGTCAGCGCCACCAACGTGCTGGCAAAAAGCGAAATGATAAAAGCCACGCCCAACGGTACCAACATGCGGCCTTCCATCCCGCTCAGGAAAAAGAGCGGTACGAAACTGGCCACGATGATAAGCGTACTGTTCAATATCGGGATGCGCACTTCCTTTGACGCCTCGAACACCACCTGTTTCACCGGCAACCGTTCACCAACCGGACGCAACCGGTTCTCACGCAGATGCCGGTAGACATTCTCCACATCGACAATGGCATCGTCCACCAGCGAGCCGATGGCAATGGCCATACCGCCGATGCTCATGGTATTGATGGTCAGCCCCATCATGTTCATGACCAGAATGGTGACAAGCAACGACAGCGGAATGGTCACCAACGAAATCACCGTCGTGCGCACATTCATCAGGAAAATGAACAGGACAATGACAACAAACAAAGCTCCCTCGATGAGCGAGCGCTGGATATTGCCGATGGAGTTGTTGATAAAGTCGCTCTGACGGAAAATGTCCGTCGCCATCCGCACGTCAGCCGGAAACTCTCTTTGCATCTCAGCCAGCGACCGGTCTATCTTGTCTGTCAGTTCAAGCGTACTGACATTAGGTTGCTTGGTGACCGTCACCAATACAGCCGGCCGGCAACGATGGGAAGCCACTCCCGTCTTTGGCGACTGCGGGCCGGTCTTCACCTCGGCAATCTGCTCCAGTTTTATCGGGGCGCCACCGGCCAGTTTAACTACCGACTGCGCCAATTCCTCCACTCGGTTTGTCTGTATCATGCCACGGACGATATATTCGTTGCCGTACTCATACAGGATGCCGCCCGACACGTTTCGGTTCATGTCCTCAATCTGCGGCAAAAGCTCGTCAAGCGTGATACCGTAGTGGCGCATACGGTCAGGGTCCAACAGTATCTGGTACTCGCGTACGTCACCTCCCAGGACCGACACCTGCGCCACACCGCCCGTCGCCAACAAACGCGGCCTGATGGTCCAGTCGGCCAATGTCCTCAATTCTTCAAGCGAAGTGGAGTCTGCCGTAAGGGCGACAATCATCATCTCGCCGAGGATGGACGACTGGGGACCAAGCACCGGCTCCCCGACTCCGTCGGGCAAGCGGTCGCCCAGGATTGCAAGTTTCTCGGTCACTATCTGGCGCGCACGGTAAATGTCCATATCCCAATCAAACTCCACCCATACGATAGAGAATCCGGTCGTACTTTGGGAACGCACACGTCGCACACCGGTAGCGCCGTTCACAGCCGTTTCTATGGGAAACGTCACCAAATTCTCCACTTCCTCGGGCGCCATCCCGCCGGCTTCGGTCATCACCACCACCGTGGGAGCATTCAGGTCGGGGAACACATCCACTTCCATCCGTAAGGCAGTATAAGTGCCTCCCACCACCAACAACACGCCGAGTATGACCACCAACAGGCGATTTTGCAAGGAGAAACAAATGATTCTGTTCAGCATAGTCCGTCCTCCCCTTAATGGTTATGATTATGTCCCTCGGGAATAATGCCGGCATTGGCTGCCAACTTCACGTAAACGGCTCCGGAAATCACTACATCGTCACCTTCCTTCAAGCCACGGAGAATTTCCACCCGTTGCCCGTCGCCGTCGCCGGGAGTCACTTCGGTCTTCACATAATGTTCCGCATCTTCCTTTACATAGACATAATATACACCCTGTTCTTCAGTCAGCGCCGCTACGGGAATGGTCAGCACGCGTTCCCGCGGAGCGCCTAACAGCCACACTTCGGCAAAGCTGCCGGGTATGAGATTGCCCACATTGTCAAACTCAAAAATGACCGGGATATAAAAAGCACCGGGAGCCACTGAACGGCCTTTTGAAATCATACGACCATGAATACTGTCCATACAAACCACCTGCGACTGTGCCCCCGTACGGAAATTCGCACTGCGCACCTGCGCCAACCGGTCAGCATAACGTTCGCTGACCTCGACACGCAACTGCAACCGGCGGTCTTGCGTCACGACGGCAATCGGTTGCCCTACTGCCACATAATCGCCGGGTTCCACCAATCGTTGTTTGACAAAACCGGCAATGGGCGAAACAATCCTGACGCCCTTTTTATCGGCCTTTCCCTTCAATCCGCCGAAATCGGCCTCGGCCAAACGAAAACGTAGGCGCGCCTCTTGCAATTCGCGGTCGCTGACAATCTGTTTGGCAGCCAATGTTTCGGCACGCGCCAATTCCTTTCGGGCTGCCTCATATTCGGCATGCGCCTTTTCCAACGGGCTGCCGGCCTCTACGTCGTGTGCAGAAATCCACGCCAACGTCTGCCCTTTTCCAACAGCCTTGCCTTCAGGAAGCCCGTCAGGCAATTCTACAAGTCCCGAGGTTGTCGCCGACAAAGTCTCCTCAGTACCGACGGCCGGGAGGATGCTGCCGCTCGCCGGAAAAACCGGATGGAACGTGCCATACGCCACCTTTTCCACTTTCACGCCCGATGCCTGAGCCTGGGCAGCCGACAAGACAATTCTGTTCTCATGGGCATCTCCTTCGCCTGTCTCATGCGCTTCATATTGATTCCCGGTTTCCGTTTCATGCGCATGTCCCTCTTCGCCATGCTCATCATGGGAATGGCACGCCATCGCAACTGCGCCCCACAACATCAGTAAGGCACAACAAGTCCATTGATTATATTTCTTCATATAAGATTTTCTTTCTTTATTAATGATTACCAAACAATTCATTTCGCGGTCGTTCCACACTTATAACAGGAAACGACACGTCAGCCAGAACGGAAAAACCTCCGCAGCCCGGCACAAGAACATCAATAAAGAAAGGACGGAGGCGCCCGCAGGCCATGCCCCAGTAACAACGGAGGCAAAAACAACCTTACACTCCTGCCTATCGGAGGAAACGCATTCCTGCAGTTAAACAAAAGCAACAGACAAACGACGGCAACGGCCAACCAAAAAGGCACGTCGCGGCTCTGACACTGCTTGGCCACAACGATACGATCTGACGCCACGGCCGAAATATTCTCAACGCTACATTTACACGCATGTGCCTGATGAGAAGCATGTGAGCTGTTAGCAGGAAGCGCACATCCGGACGCCGCATGTCCGCAAGGCATTCCTTCAGCGCAACTGGCATCAAAAAACAAATGCTCATAAGCCAGACAGGAATGCGTCCCAACGTGGTGGTGTGTCCCCACAACAAAATAAAACAGGATAGCAAAAACAGACAAGGCCCACCATGTCCGCCACACACATGCTCCTGCTATATGTTTTCCCTGTTTCATCCGTTGTTGAAGATACAATGCTCGTTTATTTCATTTGATTCAAACGCAAAAATAAACCATTTGAAAGGAATTTGCAAGGGAACGGCTCATAATAACCTAATGCAAATGTATCATCGACATCCTTTCATTAACTGTCAAAGCTTATTTCAATTATTATACACAAACATAGAAAGTCTCCGCATACGTACATATTTTCACAGGTCATCGGACAAAAGGGTCGTAAGAATCGTCTCAACGCGGGCAGCTACCCGGGCGTCATCCACCCGTAAGGTTTCAAAGAAAGCATCGGACCGGCAGGTCCCACGAACGGCCTCAAAATCAGCATCGGCCATCCCGGCATCGTCGATTCCGAAACTGACACGCGCAGACGGGGCAAACTCCTTGGCGGCGTCATCGGCCACAAGGCCGACCCACCGGTTGTGGGATGATGCATAACGTCGTAACACGTCACGACAAAGCCCCGTCGCATCGCTACTGCCGGGATACCATTCGGGAAGGGTACACAGCGCCCAACGACGCATAGCATCAGAAGTCTCAGCGGCCAAACGTCTGAAGGCTTCGGACAAGAAAGTGACATCTGCCAGACGGCCGGCTCTCACATCACACAGAAGAGTTTCCAGTGCATGCCGGCCTACAATCAGTCCGCCCGCATCGACCCACACCTCTTCACGTACCTCGCCACCGGGAAACGTTCCGGACATGGCAGCCGATACCAGAGCAAGAGTGGCAGAAGCATCCTGCTCCATGGCGGCAGCCAACTCGCGGCCGAAAAAGAGATCGGCCGCCATACGGTAAAGGGTAATACCCTTTGAAACGGCACCGGAAGGCAGATGCAGGCCGTCGGCCGTAGCCCTATCTTCGTCACCGGCACCGGCCATATGTTCAAGGCGGGCAAGACCACGGGCCATTTTTGTCATCGTATAGGGTGAAAGGACATCGAAAGTGACGCCATCTACAGGCGGCAACTCACGACGGTTGTCACGTTGCGGCCACTTACGCAGATCGCGCAACGTGCCGGCATTGCGAAAGGTGATACCGGGCAGCAGGGTCGTATCGCCGCCTTCGGCTATCAGGTAAGAGAAAGGAAAATCGGAAGTGTCGACATGGCGGGTGTGGTGTCCGGTTACCAACGAAAACGCACCGACTCTGAGCGGCCAAAGGATGTAAGAACCTGAAGCAGCCTTGCATCCCCGCTCGAGTACTCCCTGATGGCAAGGCCCGAGCTTGTACATGTGATTGCTTTGGTTTGTCCCCGAACCGGCATTGAAGAAAGAAAAGGCACCACCGATGAGAAGCGTCGATTTGTGATGGCTCACCGTGTACGGCCCTGCAAAAACGGCACACGCCTCACCGTTCTCAAACTGGCAGTTACAGCCGATGTAACAGTCGGTGGCGGTAAAACCATGACCGATGGCCGAAGCCTGCCCCACATAACAACGGGTGAGCATACAGCCGGTATCAAGACGGGCACCGGCGGCAGCAATAAAGTCTTCGGCCACCACCATGCTGCCGACAAAAACAGGATCGGTCTGACTGCCGGCCAACGTGCCGTTGACCAGGCGTGCCGCACCGCGCACAATGGCATAGGCGCCGATATGGACGTTCTGCAAACGGGCGCAGCCTTGCACCTGTGCATGAGGGCCAATATGGTTGCGTCCGGTATGATGCTGACGAGCGTAACTTTCAGCCATTCCCTTAAGATGCTCCACTAATTGTGCATCATGACGATAGAAGACCTCGACATAGGCTTCCTGTGCCGTAAGGCGATCGTGGATAATCAACTCGCGGCCGCCGCTCTCACTGAGAACAGACAGTGCAACGCCCTGGCCGAAAGTAGCATCAGGAGTCGTCAAGATGCAACCGACATCCATCACGATGCTGTCGTGGGCAATCGTCGTATCGGCAATATAACCGGTATTATGGAAAATGAGGCAATCGTCTTCTACCACACAGTTGCAGAGCGTGGCACCATCTATACCGCTATGAATAGGCACACCGCCTTCGAGGGTGAACATGCGGCGGAAACAGCCAAGGACGTTACGGCCAATGAAACGGGTGTTGCGCACATACGTCGCATCGAAAGCGGGATGTACAGCAACCAGCTGCCAGTCATCTGCCATGCAGCCCTGCTGCCGCAAACAAATGATTTCTGCCTCTTCCAAAGGGCGGTAATCAATGGATTGTTCTGTATTAATTGCCATTATGTGGATGTGTATTAGGTGGACGTTCATGCCCATTTTGACGGATAAAGTAACAATATTTTTTCGGAAAAAATGCAAACCAAACGGCATTTTTTAACAAACGGGCATAAAAAAAGGGTCAGCGCTCTGACCCAACCTTTGTTAACCTTAAATCTAATACTATGAAAAACACATTGCAAAGGTAACGAGTTTTTCTGGATCTGCAAGGGTTAACAACCAAAATAGCAACACTTTTGACATCTATTAAGTACAAAAGTGCATTTTTTACACTATTAAACATTTGCAGGGCTGACAAAGAAATAAAAACTGGATAAATTGGCGCGGTCTGCTCCTACAGAAAACGAGTCGGATGAAATAGATAATAATAGCTATGAAAAGAATGAAAACAAAAACTGTTTATTATATTTGCAACGGACAAAATAGAAGATTATGGGATTTCTTCTGCGTAAATGGATATGGCTGAAGCGCTTCCGGAAGAGAAGAGGCTACGGGGTACATTCTCCATTCGCCTTTAACTTTCTGACGTCTGTCGTTTATGAGCAAGGCAGCTACTATGCTTATCGCGAACTCGAGAAACTCCACGGAGGAAAAACTTGTGGCTTGACGCGTTACAGGTTAAAATGCCGCCGTCTGTTGTTCCGCCTCGCGAATTACGTACAGCCGGACAGCATCTGCCTGTACGGCTGCACCGACCGCGCCATAGCCGACTACCTGCAGGCTGGCTGTTGCCACGCAACCATCCAGCACAACCCGGAAATGTCACCAAACAACGGCCACAGATTGATTTATATTGCTGAAAACACGCCGCCAGCCACTTGGGAAGCCATCGCAACAGCCGGCGGATTAACGCCGCAATCGGCCACCATCATTTGCGGTATCCACCGTAACAACGAGGCGAAAGTGGCTTGGGAAACCATAAAACGCCACCCGTCGTCGGGCATCAGTTTCGACCTGTATGACTACGGTATCGTATTCTACGACCTGAGAAAAGCAAAGCAACATTACATTACGAACTTTTACAGCCTGCTATAAACAGCATCGGCCTATTCAATCCAAAACACAAAACACCATCATGAAAAAAAGCAAGATCTATACACGCACGGGTGACAAAGGAACGACAAGTCTCGTGGGCGGAATACGCATTCCGAAAAATGACGCACGACTGGAAGCTTACGGCACCATTGATGAACTGAACGCCTTCCTCGGCGAATTGGCGACGTGTCTGACGGACACAGCTGACCGTGAACATATCTGTACCATCCAATGCCGCCTGTTCACCATCGGTTCATATTTGGCCACTGACCAAGACCAAACAGCGTTAAGGGAAGCGTCGCAACTGAAAGCATCGGAAGTGGAAACGATGGAACGGCTCATAGACGCAACCGAGGAAGGACTGCCTGCCTGGAAAGGCTTCATATTGCCGGGAGGTTGCCATGCAGCCGCCGTATGTCACATCTGCCGCACGGTGTGCCGGCGTGCCGAACGCCGCATCCTCGACCTCGCCGATACAGGAACAGACATTGATGATACTTTGCTTGCATATATCAACCGGTTGTCGGATTATTTATTCGTTTTATCACGCAAAATCATGTTTTTGGAACATAAAGAAGAAATTCTTTGGCGTAAGTGTTGACGGTTTTAAAATTATTGCTATTTTTGCGCCAACTTAAGCAGGAAGTTTAATTTAAAACTTATAGACTATGTATTGGACGTTAGAATTGGCATCAAGACTTGAGGATGCTCCCTGGCCTGCCACAAAAGAGGAACTGATTGATTATGCCATGCGTTCCGGCGCACCACTGGAAGTCATCGAAAACCTACAGGAAATAGAGGATGAAGGCGAAATCTATGAAACGATAGAAGATGTATGGCCTGACTATCCTACCAAAGAAGATTTTCTCTTCAACGAGGATGAGTATTGATGCGTTTTTAAGCGCGAAATAATCATTAAATCTCTGTTAATCAATTAGATTGACAGAGATTTAGTTTGTTTGGGCAACAGCGTCTGACCGCCTCAGATGGCGTGGTTTGTTTGGACAAAATACAATTTTTGGAGGAGAAATCGGGATTTGTTTGTCTGAAATACGTCAATAATTGTTTTCCTCGATAATATTCTTGACATGACTGCGGATTTTGATGTCCGTCAATGTCGGTAAACATCAATCGAAAGAGTATGATATTCAACTCGTAGGACGATTCTTTTACATAAACCCTATCGGAATCCACCTATAGTCACATTTCTTATCGTGTAGTCGCAACATGCGAGAAACAGGCTAAATTTCTACTTTATCCGTTTTTCGAAGCGGAAGTCCCCGTTTTAGTGATTATAACCGTTCGGAATTTGCGGCGACTGGTGGAAGTGGTTGAAGTACTCTACAATCTGAAAACCGCAGCGGTTTACATAGAAGTGAATGGAAAATCCACAGCGGTGTGCCCCCGTGCGCCAAATAGGATTGAGCCTTCCGGCCATTTTGCCATTGCCCACTTATGCCCAAATAAGAATAACCCCTGTCAAGCTTATGGTTTGACAGGGGATTTTTCTGTATTTTCGTTTAGCGTCCTGGCCGACGGTTTAAAACAGTTAATACAATGGCAAAATTCACTACTGTCCCGTAAAAGTTGATAAATAGTTCTTTGAAATTATTGAAATATAGTCAATTACGTGGTTTCTTGAGATGAAACGGACTTGATTTTGCAACTTTGCAGTCTAATACAAATGGCTGCTATGTTCCAAGAC
>CASGAM010000011.1 GCA_949299545.1 uncultured Prevotellaceae bacterium
ATAATGCAGCGGGCGTGCCAGTATCATCTGGCACGCCCGCTGCATTATATTTTGTGATTCTGTCCGATGCGCTATCTCGGTCTCCCGAAACCGCCGCCTCTCTGTCCGTGTCCGCCGCCACCGGGGCCGCCACCCATGTTGAAGCCACCCATTTGTGCGCGGACTTCCCTGCTGCCCATCAGGTTGAGCCGGTAAATGAAGTGAACCATCAGATAGCTGTTGATGGAATTGTTCCATGAGTCGGTACGTGACAATGCGGAGAGTGAACGGCTGATGTTGCTTCTTTGTTGCAGAATATCATACCATTGTACAGAAATGGTTGCCGCATTTTCTTTCAGGAAGCTCTGTGAGAGCTGTGCATTCCAGATCAGTTCGTTGGTGTTCATTGACGCATCGTCATATCCGCGTCGGCTGTTTTCCCCTATGTCTGTTGCAAGACTCATGTTCCACGGGAAATTGATGATGGCATTGGCACCGTATGAAAAATTATAAGTGTCGAGGTTCGCATTCTCCTGCAAGGCGTTGCGTGCGTGCTGGTAGTTGATGTTGCCGTTGATGCCGAATTCAAACATGTCGTTGCGGAAATTAAGATTCAGACGTTCACCCACGTTGACCGATTTGGTTGTACTCTTCTGGCTCAGGTTGAGAATCTGGCCTGATGTGACATCACTGCTGATGGTGGAAGAGTTATTGCTGATATAGCCGACAGAGTTATTGTAACCCATGTTCGTGAACGTTGAGAAGTTGAAATACTTGCCCGGGTCAATGGCCGTATTGAACATGATGCTTGAATTTGCGCTCCAGTTACCGTTGATGTTCATCGGCATTGTAACTCTGCTACCCGTTTTTTCGTCATACAGGATGGCCGTGCTGATACTGTTGTTGGTCATGTTTGCATTGGCGTGTATCATCCATCCGCGCTGTTTGTCCACGTTGTAACCGTTGTAGAAGAGGAAGAGGCTGTTTGTCCATGAAGGTTTCAACCCCGGATTTCCTTTTGAGATGTTCAGCGGGTCGGAGTCGTCGGTCACGTCCAACAGGTTGGTCATCGACGGCTGTCCGGAACGTCCGTTATAACGTATGCGCAGCTGGCTGGTTTCCGAGATTTTGTAGCGCAGGTCGATACGCGGCGACCAGTTGTACACGTAACGGGTTACGACGGTGTCGATTTTATCTTTCGTATAGTCCATGTCTGTTTTCTGTGGCTGGAAAGAGACACCCGCGTTAAGCATCAGTCCACCTTTGTTGTAACGGAACATCACGGTTGCGTTCTGGTTGTATTCCTGATAAGTGGCGTACTGGCTGTTTTTGGTGTCCAGGACGGCTGTTGTCAGGTCAACGTCGGTGAAGTAGTTGATGTTGCTGCTCAGGTCGGCTCCCAATAATTTCAGGAAATCTATCCGGTCATCCCAGTTGAACATTGAACGGTCGGAATCTGAATAGCTGTACTGGTAACTGTAGCTGAACTGCAGGTTGGCGCCTTTGAAGATGGGTTCGCTGTAACTCAGTTCCGCGCTGGAGTTGTAACTCTTTGAAGGTGTCATGCTGTATTGGTGCGTGTAAGTGTTCCGGTAATTGCCTGCATTGTCTTTTTGGAGGAAATAATTAACATCGGAAACACTGTTTGAGAAACTTTCCGAGTCGGAATAGCCGCCGCGCAGACGAAGGGTCAGGTTGCGGCCTGTGCTGTTCAGACGGCGGTTGACCATCAACATACCGTCGAACGACTTGCTGCTGCCGTCGGAATAACTCCAGCGTTTGTTGTCGTTGACCACTGTGCTGTCGGCTATGATAGACTCATATTCTGCAAGCGGGTCGGACAGTTTCAGGTAGGGATCATCGTTGAACGTGACGGAGTTGCTTAACCCGTTGCTGTAGTTCGTGGAATAAGAAAAGTTAGGCCGGAACATGATACTGGTCATTGTGTCGGGTTGCCATTCCAGACGCAGGTTTCCGTTTACGTTTTTTCGTTCGGAGAGGGTCATGCTCTTTGAGTTGGAGAAGGAACTGGTGGCTGTTCCCGAAAGGAACGTTTCTGAGTTGGTCTTTGATTGAGAATCGGTGCCGGTGTATGAGTAACGCACGTTTCCGCCTATGAGGAACCTTCCGGCCTCATTGTCTCTTTTGCCGTTGTCCCACGTGACATTCAGTCCCACCATTTTGCTGTCTACCAGACCGCCGCCACCGCCGCCACCGAAGCCGCGGAATCCGCCGCCCGGGAATCCGTTGTCATTGACGTTGTTGGCAGATCCTATCAGTGACAGTTGCAACTGGTCAGTGAAGCGGTTCACCATGAACTTGCCTGTATAACGCTTTTCCGTACCGTAGCCGACATCTGCGTTCACTAACCAACCTTCCTGCATGCCTTTCTTCACTGACAGGTCCAGTACGGTTTCTTCTTCCCCGTCGTCGATACCCGTCATTCTGGTATAGTCACTTTGACGGTCGTATGCCTTGATGCGTTCCACCATGTTTGTCGGGAGATTCTTCATGGCTATTTTGGTATCATTGTCGAAGAACTCCTTGCCGTCTATCATGATTTTCTTCACTTCCTTACCATTGATTTTTATGGTTCCGTCTTCAGATACCTCGGCACCCGGCAGTTTCTTTACCAATTCCTCCAGGGCCGAGCCTTCCGGCACCCGGTATGCCCCGGCGTTATATACGAATGTGTCGGCTTTCATCTCCACCTGGGCAACCCGTGCGGTCACTTCGGCACTTTTCAGCAGGATGGCGTCTGTTTCGAGTGCAATGTTGCCGAGGGCATAATTGCTTTTTGAGTCACTGAGCTGCAGGTTCTGGAAATAATTCTTGTACCCGACAAAGGTCACCCGCAGGATGTATTTGCCTTCTTTGACTTTAGGTAATGTGAATTTACCGTCCATATTGGAACTCGCGCCGCAGACCATTGTACTGTCCGTGCTTAGCAGCACTACGGAGGCCGACATCACCGGCTCATTTGTCTCCTTCTCAATAACAGTTCCGCTGACGGTTATTTTCTGCGCCCAGCCGCACAAAGCTGTCATCCACATGAGAAGCATCAACACACTTTTCTTTTTCATTGTTATTTGGGGTTTTTAAATGATTTTACTGTTGAGTCACGTAACAATAGATATAATTGTGAAGGTTTGGTTTAACCTTCTGTCTCCTTTTTAACATAATTAAATGTGTTTTGACCACTTAAACCGGTATGGTGTTTGCAATCTATAAAAATCTTTCTGAAAAAGCAGCTTTTTCTGTCAGAAAAACTATCTTTGCAGTAATAAATATGGAAACTGATTTTATGCAGCAGATTATTTTGTCTGAAGACTTGAATACGACACTGGCGGATGCCATTGCCAGATGCGGTTATGACAAACTGTTTGTATTGGCCGACAGTACGACAGCCCGGCTTTGTATGCCGCTTGTGGAGGCATGTGCCCCGCTCCGGGAGGCACATCTTATCGTTATCGGGGCAACTGACGAACATAAAACGTTACAGACTTTGTCCGATGTCTGGACGGAACTCGGTCACAATGGGGGCACGCGTCACTCGCTGATGATCAATCTCGGTGGCGGCATGGTGACAGACCTTGGCGGATTTGCCGCATCTACATTCAAGCGAGGGATAAAATATATCAATGTGCCTACCACCTTGCTGTCAATGGTCGATGCGGCAGTCGGCGGGAAGACCGGCATCAACTTCAACGGGTTGAAAAACGAGATAGGCGTGTTCAATCCGGCGCAAGCCGTCATCCTCGACACTGCGTTCCTGAAAACGCTCGATGCACGGAATATTTGTTCCGGTTATGCGGAAATGTTGAAACATGGCCTTATCAGTACCGAAGCACACTGGCGCGAATTGTTGGAGTTTGATCTCCGCGATATTGATTACAGACGTCTGCAGGCGTTGGTGGCCGAGAGTGTTGCCATTAAGGAACGTATCGTGAAGGAAGATCCGTTCGAGAAAGGCATCCGCAAGGCTTTGAATCTCGGTCACACGGCCGGACATGCCATCGAGAGTCTTGCGCTTGAGCAGGGCCGCACACAGCTTCATGGCTACGCAGTGGCATGGGGATTGGTATGCGAACTGTACCTCAGTTGCAAATACACCGGTTTCCCGAAAGACAAACTGCGTCAGACCATCGACTTCATCAAATCAAACTATGGCGTCTTTACATTCGACTGCAAGTCCTATGAGCAGCTTTACGCCTTTATGACGCACGACAAGAAAAACACCTCGGGACAGATCAACTTCACGCTCCTGGGCGACGTGGGACAGATTCACATCAACCAGACGATGGGCAAGGAAGAAATATTCGACATGCTTGATTTTTACCGTGAGACCATGGGGTGCTGACACCGGGCATTTGTGCCGGTTCCATACGTAATCATCCGTAATTGTATAAAGACATTAACCAATCATTTCAATAATACAAAACTGATTTATCATGAAAAAACAACTGAAGAAACTGGCTTTTGCAGCCGCGTTCCTGAGTTCTGTCACCGTTCCGGCCCAGCGGCCGGCGACCGGCAATCCTGTGTTGCCGGAATTCCATGCCGACCCGGAGATACTTTATGCGGAACAGACCAACAAGTTTTACATATATTCCACTACCGACGGAACACCCGGTTGGGGAGGTTACTATTTTACAGTGTTCAGTTCCGACGACATGACTGACTGGCGGCACGAAGGCATCATGCTCGACCTTGCCACCGATCAGGTGAAATGGTCTGACGGAAACGCCTGGGCGCCTTGTATCATCGAACGCAAGGTGGACGGCAAATACAAATATTATTTCTACTACAGTGGCAATACGCCGCGCGGAAAGGCCATCGGTGTGGCTGTGTCCGATTATCCGACAGGACCTTTCACCGATTCCGGCCGTCCTATCATCGACCACCGTCCGCAAGGCGTCCGTCACGGCCAGCAAATCGACGTGGATGTGTTCCACGATCCGGTGAGCGACAAATATTATCTCTATTGGGGCAACGGCTATATGGCCGGAGCTGAGTTGAACGACGACATGATGAGCATCAAACCCGAGACCGAAACCGTGATGACACCGCAGGGCGGCAGCCTTCAGGACTATGCGTTCCGTGAGGCGCCTTACGTCTTTTTCCGCGACGGACTTTATTATTTCCTTTGGAGTGTCGACGACACCGGTTCGCCCAACTATCATGTCGCTTACGGCACTTCCAAGTGGCCGCTCGGTCCCATCAAGGTTGCCTCTGAGCCGGTCGTGCTGATACAACGTCCCGACCAGGCCATCTATGGCACGGCCCACAACTCTGTCATTCAGATACCGGGAAAAGACGAATGGTATATCGTTTACCATCGCATCAATAAGAACTACATCAACAACCAGCCCGGTGTACACCGTGAAGTATGCATCGACAAGATGGAATTCAATCCCGACGGAACCATCAAGCCCGTCGTGCCGACCAACGAAGGCATCAAACCCGTCAAGGTAAAGAAAAGAAGAAGATAGGTTCTGTTTTTGAACAGTATCCATACTCTAAGTTTTTTTGAAAGGTCCTTCATCCCTTTGCCGGTTCTGAGGTATTCGGAACATCGGTGGCAGTGGGGTGAAGGATTTTTCTTTTCTGCTTTCGATGCGGTTCTTTTTTGCCCGCTAATGGGTTTATGGCATGTGTGAGAATGTTTCGCTGCCCCGTGTGAGCTTACATTTTTGTTGCAATGCGTAACGTATATTGAGATTAAACTGATAACTTTGGAGAGAGTAAATCACGCATGCTTTGTGATACATAATTTATTGTGAAATGAGAAAAGAACTTATACACTCCGCTTCCGGACTGATTGACTATGTGAACGAAATAGGATTCCTGCCTTTGCTCCGGACAGGCATTCCCGGCTGGTCTGCCGAAGAGATGGTGGACGAAGACTGTCAGTATACCCGTCTGCCTGACGGTGGATGGGAATGGCCGCTTTGGGATTGGAAAGGCTCTATTCTGCAGGAGAGCGGTTGCGCATACGGTAAGTTCTTCAATCACAAGGCTTCATTTGTCAGTCGTGAATGGTGGCCGGACTTCTGTAACTACCGTCGGAGCATCTATCCTTATCCTGCTGAAGGAAGTATAGAGGAAACCATCCTCTCGGTTTTGAAAAGCGAAGGGAGTCTTATCACCCGTGAATTGCGTATGGCTTGTGGATTTACCGGTCCTAAGATGCGAAGCCGTTTCGATGCTTTTATTGCCCGGTTGGAGACCGGCGGCTATATCGTGACGGAAGATTTTGTTTATCCCCATGACCGCCATGGACGGCAATACGGATGGGGATGGTCACTGCTGACTACACCCGAACAACTTTTCGGGCGTGAAGGTTGTCATCCCCCTCGCACACCGCAGGCATCACGCGACCGTATGCTGGGCCATCTCAGGAAGATCTTGCCCGATGTTTCTGAAAAAACGTACGACAGCTTGCTTGATAAGTGAGAAGGTATGCGGCGGCTGCTTTAAGAATAATGATTTGACCTGTCAATGAAAGGAACCTGAAATGATGACATAACGTGTGTAAGGACACAGTTTCATGTACAGGCCTGTACTTCTGAAATCCTAATGTATCAATTCAAAATAGATACCGTCCTTTTTACCGGCTATATATGCGGGTATTTCCTGTCCTTGATGAATGAGGTCGTAGAGGTAGAGGGGTTCTTTTTCGATGAAGAGTTTACATTTGAATGTGTCGCCGATTTGCAATTTGGTCTTTTCGGCACGGATTACTGAAAATTGCCCTTGTCCCTTGTGAATGATCTCACACACACGTTCCGGTTGCCAGGTGAGACGGATATGTGTACCCATGGGGAGCTGTTCCGATGAAATCGTTCTGTTGAAAACCAGCTTGCTTTGCAAATCAGGCTGACACATTGTGTTTTCACGAAAAGTTTCCAGATTGGAGTATCCCAAAAACTGCGCCAGAAAGTTCAGAGTGGACGTGCGGGGAGCAATCGGTTCGTTCAGATATCCCCAAATGCGTTTTAAAGTGGTGGCACTGATTTGCACATGAATGCGTTTGAATATTTGTTCGGCAAGTTGGTTAAATTCCTTGGGGGTTGTGATTGCTTGTCCGACCATTTGTTCAATGTGCTTTTTGAGCAGCTGTATATCTTGTTTGTTGGTATCTGTTTTTACGAGCATGAGTTTATGGTTTTGTAAGTTTTATTATTTTTTTCTGCCACTTTTCAGTGTAGTTTTCAGACACATAATTATTCAGCAGTAATTCAATCTGCACACGTTCGTTTTCTGTGATTTCCGGATTGAGTTTTTTGCTGTACGCTTTTACTTCATTCCATATATTGGAAAGCTGGTTAAAATACATTTCCCTGTTGAGGTAGTTGTCGGAAGTGAGCGTGTCCAAATGTTGGATGATTTGGGTACTCCAGATAAACCGGTCCATTTCCTTTTTCCCGGTTTCAATGCTTTGCGCAACCGTTTGTTCATACTTCTCCTGTTCATTCCATTTCTGACGCAAGATACGTATCCGTTCAAGGCTGTCGGACATTTCTGCAATAATATGGGTTTGCTGTTTCAACTTCTCGTTGTGAATTTCATCCGATTCTCTAATCAGACGTTTCATGGCACTGATACTGTCGGCAGCAAGCAAACGTGTTTCAGATAGATCTTGTATCAACACACTTTGCCATGCAATGAGAGATGCCAGAATGAGAGTAGTGGACGTAAGTATTGCCGGCCAGCGATATTTTTTTCTGTTGGTGATGTAATGGAGCGCTTTTTCTAATTGGTCCACGTCAGCATAGCGTTGTTCTATCGGTGCTATGCAACGTTTGATGACACGTTGGTAGCTTCTGCCCAAATTCAGGCTCATTAAGATGACGCCTAAACTGTAGATATCGTTACGCACATCGGGTGTGTTGCTGGACTGCTGCTCCGGGGCCATATATTGAGGAGTTCCGGCAGGCTCTTTCAAGATTGCAAAATAGTCTGTATCCGACAGCCCGAAGTCGATAATCTTGACGTTTTTATTGTTATGGGTCACCAGAATGTTTGAAGGCTTCAGATCTCTGTGTATCACCTGATGTGCATGGACATATCGCATGGCATCCAGTATGTTATAGAACATGCGAAGTCGCAGGTCTGAATTTTGAGGTTGCAGCATAAATTCAGCCAGTGTAATGCCGTCAATATATTCCATAATGATACACGTGCCGTATATGCTTACGTTTTCAATGGAAAATACCGATACGATGGATGGATGTGACAGGCTAACCATTATTTCAAATTCCTTGCGTAACAATCTCTGATACGTGGGATCGTTACGGTATTCCTTTTTTAAGCCTTTCAGCAGGAACCATTTTCCGAAACGTTTGGCTTTGATCAGGATGTTAAAACCGTGTGATGGTAATTCCGTAAGATTAGTGAAATCTTTTTCGTTTTCCCGAATTTCGTTGTAAATAAAATCTGATGAACTTATCATCTTCAGTCCGTCTTTTTATTTGAGGTGCTGACAGAATTGAAATTAAGTGTTGGCACACATTTATTTGAATCTGTCAATTGGTTCTTCATTTTTTTAGGTCAATTAATTGCAGTATGGAAGATGTGCTGATTCTTGCCGTTTCCCGGATAAGAACTCCTTTTACATGCTGCTTACGACGGACAAAAATACAATTTAATTGTGATTAAATGATATGCTCCGTCAGAAAAGGACTAAAATGGACCAGTCTCCTGTTATGCCGATTCAATATTTTTGCATTTGAAAAAATGTTATAGGATGTGATTTTATATTGATTGCTACAGAGAGATTGATGCAATAGATGATTTGGCAAGAGTATGGTTAAACCGATAAATGATATGGAAAACCTTTAATCCTTCATAAATAAAGAAACAGCCGAAGCGCTTGAAAGGCAGTAGGTAAATATTTAATTATTAATTTATTCTTATGAAAAAAAACTTAAATTTTATGATGGCATCGGTAGTAATGGTGCTGATGTCGTGTGGCGACAGTAGTGTGGTCGTTGAGGATAAGAACCTCTCATATGATGGCATTCCGGTCGTAGAAGTTGTTGATGCACAGGTTACGATGGAACCCGTTGATGCGAAGCACGACGGCTTGTCTTTTACAGAAGATCGGCCCGTGCTTCGTGTTACCTATAAATTAATCAACAACGTGCCCGATATTTCCGGTGTAAGCATAGAGTATCGGGGATATGACGAGGAAGGCTCCGAATTGGACAATTTGGAGTGGGATAGTTCACGTGACGATGATCAGGCTCAGAAGTTGGTTGATCTCATTGAAAGCGGAACGGTAGGCTCGGAAGTGAAGATAAAGTTCCCTGCTCGCAAGTGGGGTGAGCGAGGGCAAAAGTACCCGGTAGACAAACTTGCCACCCTGAAATTACAGGTATGGCCAAAAGACGATCCCAACGCATGGATAAAATTTAAAGAGTGATGAACAAAAAAATGAAATGACAATATTATGAAAAGAATTCTAAGTTCCATGTTGACACTCGCTGCGATAATGCTGGTGTCATGCGGCGGGGGTAAAAAAAGTGAACCTGCTGCGGCAAACTCTCAGCCGGTGGTCATAAAACCGAAGTCTTCGACTGTGAAACCGGAAATGAATGCGATTCAGGGGCCTTTGAGAGGGTGTTATGAGGTCGTTCAGAAAGATTATAAATTTAAAAAAGATTACGGCAGACTCGTCAGTATTGAACTCAAGCGGACGGATAAAGAATTGCCTTTCGACAAAAAGAAAGCAACGGCTGCCAGTATTTATAGTGTAGATGGCAGCACACCCATAAAGGTCGATTTTCGTGTGGATTTCATGGACGAAGACAAGACAATAGTAGAAACGTACAATGCGTGTGATTATAGTTCAGAAGATATCATCGGAATCCTGCAGTTGGCTTCCGGTGAAACGGGTATTATAAGATGTAAAATTTATGATGATGATATCAAACCGACGTCATTCAGAATCACATCGGTTGTAGA
Source organism: uncultured Prevotellaceae bacterium (assembly GCA_949299545.1). GTDB lineage: Bacteria > Bacteroidota > Bacteroidia > Bacteroidales > Bacteroidaceae > Paraprevotella. Next base: position 9,949 of record CASGAM010000011.1, read on the forward strand.
AGATTCTTCAGGTGGAGAGATCAGTTATCTCGATGATGAGGACAGCAGCACTGAAAGTCAGACAGATTTATCGGATGCGACTTCCGGATCCGCAGATTGGGATAAACTTTTAGATTCATATGAAGAATATGTAGATAAATATATCTCATTCATGAGTAAGGCTCAAAACGGCGACATGAACGCACTCACCGAATATCCGGCGCTTCTGGAGAAAGCTCAGGAGTTAGGTAATGAACTGTCAGCGGCGCAAGGCAGTTTGTCAGCCTCTCAGCTGTCAAGGTATTTAAAGATTACTAACAAGCTGACAACGATAAGTTTATAACTGTAACGCTGTTGTAGATTTGTCAATGCAGCAGTTCAGAATTTAGTGTAAATGTAAACAGGATCCGGTCGTAAGTCTTCTTGTATCCGGATCCTGTTTTTCAAAAGCAGTTAAAAAGGTTCATAATCAAACTCCAATGAATGACAGGCATGCTGTTATTTTCACGACATGCTCGAAAAGGAACGTAAATTTTTGATTAAGTAAGTTTCCTGATATACAACAAGTTTGACTTTAAAAAGGTTCACTCCTTCACGATGTTTGTGACAGATTGAATATAAGCAGGTTACAGGTGAAGGACTTACTTTTTCCGATCTTCACCGCATCTTCATTTTTTTCAAGCAGTTATTTTTTGCGTATCTTTCCCAACCTGCGATAGCCGGCTGTTTCCGTCTTGTTTCGGAAAGGCCGGCCTGTTTGTTCCGGCGGCCGACTTTTGTATCCCGAAAAGTAAGCGGTCGCCGTCTTTGCAGCGTGCGGTCGCCTTGCCGCAGCGACAGGCAGGAAATTTTGTTGCGACCGCTCGCTGTTCCGGCGGCCGTTATGGAACGGCTTCCCCTTTAGGAATATTCATCCGTAATGTATTGCAGGACAGAGAAGTATGATGTCCGTGAAGCCCTGAACCCTTTTTTCCTGAAACCGGCTGTAGCGTGCAGGCGCGTCCGTGCGCGACCCTTTCACCCGTCCGCCCCTTGCCCCGTTTGCCGCACCCCCGAAAGTGACCGAAAGCTGCCAAAAGTGACCAAATCCGTACAAAGGTTACCA
>CASGAM010000012.1 GCA_949299545.1 uncultured Prevotellaceae bacterium
CCATTTCATTCAAACGCAATTCACGATTCTCTGACTCAAATAGTTGATTATAACGAAGCTTACGGTATCGGGATAACTTGTTCATTATAAAATTCTTATTTTCTGCAAATTTACGCTCTTGGAACCATATAAACAACTGTAATACAATATTTTAATTTATAGAACTCCTCTTAAAGAATATCTGTTCCTTTGTCCGGTAATAATAATGCAGCATGGCATGCGTCACACCTGCCCGTTCGGCTATCGCCGTCGTTGTGGCCAAAGAATAACCTTTTTCCAGGAAAACCGACTCGGCAGCCAGCATGATGTCTTCCTCGATATTCTTTTTTTCTTTCTTGGTTTCGTTTGTTATCATTCGTGTTTAACAGAGTTGTTAATAGTAAATATAACTATTATTTGATACATGAAATAACGTTACAACTTTTTTAACTTTTTATAAGAAAAAGCCCACCCTGACTTCGCAGCCTAACAGGCGACTGCACACCTCTTCCACAGCGACCTGTCGCTTCTACAACACGACCTGTCGCCTTGCAGAAGCGACAGGTCGTAAATTTTGCTGCAACCGCTTGCATTTTCAAGGCGAATTATTGGGCATCCCCGGCAAAGCCATACACCCGTTAACTTGCTGTTTGAAAGCAGTTTGCAGATATTTAAAAAAAAGTAAAGGATTTTAGGTGTATATTTATGGTATCGCGCACGCGCGCGAGAAGCACGCACCTAACCTACCATATCATACAACCCAAATCCTTTACAAAAATAATAAGGAAGTTGCCAACCACACACGATGGCAACACCGAGACGGACAACCTTATTTCATATTATCATTTTCCAACATCTGTCCTTTAAATTCGCCCGTGAGGGTTTGCAGGAAAGCAACTATTTTAGCCGTCTCTTCCTCGCTGAGTGTTACACCCTTCTCATATTTTGCCATAGCACGTACTGCGTCTTCAAGGGTGGCCATAGTTCCGTCATGGAAATAAGGTGCGGTAAGCGCGACATTGCGCAATCCCGGGACCTTGAAACGGTGGACATCCCGTTCTAATCCGGTTTCCTTGTTGCGACCGTTATCTTCTACAGTAAGCTCTGCATTACGGTCGGCAAAGTAATCAGCCTGTAAGCCCATCAGCTCATAAGACTGCCCACCAAGGTTTTCGCCTACATGGCAAGTCGCGCAACTGTATTTCTTGAAAAGTTCATATCCCGCTATTTCCTCAGCAGAGATGGCCGCCTTGTCTCCTTTCAGATATTTGTCAAACCTCGAGTTAGGCGTAAGCAGCGTACGCTCGAACTCTTGAATGGCATCTGTTATATTTGCCTGACTCAGTCCGTCAGGATAAACTGCCGTAAAGGCTTTTACGAAATCCTTGTCTTCAGCCAAACGGGCACAAATGTCGTCGAATGACTTGTGTCCCATTTCTACAGGATTGAGCGGCGGTCCGGCAGCCTGATCGGCCAGTGTTTTGGCACGTCCGTCCCAGAACTGTACGAAATTATAATGCGCATTGAAAACAGTAGGAGCATTGACACCGCCGAACTGTCCGTCAATTCCTTCCGAATACTGTTTGTTATCGACGCCTGCCGTATTCAAGGCATGACATGTGGCACAAGAAACCGTATTGTCGGCAGAAAGACGCGTGTCATGGAAAAGCAACTCACCGAGGATGACCTTACGCATATCAACCGGAACGGAATCAGCCACAGGGCGAACCGGTTCATTAGCAAAATCGGCAGCAGCCAACGGGTTAGGATAATGCGCTTTGCGATAAGCAGCTATCCAATCGAGAAACATCGCCTTCTCTGTTTCACTAACGGCAGCTCCCCAATGCACCAGATAATATTTTGCCATCGGCATCGTTCCGTCCTGAATGACTTTCTCTACCTTGGCAAGGTCGACCTGACCGACGAGTGTGCCATTCTTGACTGCCTCCGCCATGGGAGCGATGTCGTAGGCCCTATAAGCCTTGCGCATGTCTTCCTTAACCAATTTGCCCGCCACCGGAAAGTCAGCATAGAACGGCAACGGCGGATTCTCGACATGGCAGGCCATGCAACCGGCATCGGCCAACAACTGATACATCTGCTCATCAGGCGACAAAGCGGCAGACGGCGGCCGGTTCATCATGCGGTAAACTACTGCGCAACCGACCACTATGATCAGCCCCGCAAAAATCAAATACTTTTTCTTCATACTCGTTATGTTTTACTTTATATTTTTATAATATTCAGTCATTTTGATACTCACTACAGAAACCCGCCTTGTCGCGAGAACTACCCGCCACGATTATACAAATGTACACTTTCGCGTGCAGACGGCAGATAATTCACGCCATACCAACAGACTTGCAGCGTCAGGAAACTGACAATCAACAAACAATAGAGCCTGCGAGGAGAAGTTCTGCCCCAAAGACGCAGATGGATATACAACAAATAACCGGCCCAGGTCAAAGCGGCCCAGGTCTCTTTCGGGTCCCAGTTCCAGTAGTTGCCCCATGCCTCTTTTGCCCACACCGAACCGGTCAGCATGCCGATGATCAGAAAAGCCACTCCGGTATAGACAAGCCCGTCGGCCGTTTCCAGATAACGGCCGCTATGCTGCCACAGTCCCATACAGGCCAATATGAAAGCACACCCCAATACGGAATATGAAAACATGTAAACCGTTACATGAGGAATGAACCAGATGCTTTGCAAAGCCGGCATCAACGTTTGGTCGTGAATCTCCGGCCGCAGCAAGTTAATAATGCAAAACACCAGTGCGACAACCGATGAAAAAGCCAGAATCCAACGATAATGCCAACGCCAGTAAGTGACCAAACCGGAAATGCTCATAAAAAAAGAATACCACAAACGCGTCTCCCCCATGGTACGTAACGGCGGCCGTTGCAGAGAAATCCACAAACCGGCAATGAACAGCGCAAAGACAACAGTCCCCGCGCCTGTCAATATAACAGCCGTGCGGCTACGAGTCTCCGAACGAGCTGCCACGAATGCAGCTGCCAACCAGCAGAAAGCTGCCGGCAAAAGAAACATGTAAAAATTATCCCAACTTATCATAAACCTTACGTTTCGGTCCGCCAATGAACAATGCAACGGCTCCCGCCATCATCAAACAAATGCCGGCAAGCTGCACATATTTCCAAGGTTGACGTACAATCTGCAAGACACAATAGGCCGCCTCCTGGCGGGTCGTATCATATCCGGTCAGATAAATATCCTCGCCACATCCTTTTGCAAAAGGATGGTTTACATGCAGGACAGCCTGCTCACCACCCACATCCACAACAGCCTCATATTGGCGAGGCATACCATTCTCATAATAATCTGCATGAAAATCGAGCAAGCGGAGTTCATAATCCAAATAAACAGTCCGCCCATCCTCGGCATAAGCGACCCGGTTGAGCTCCTCGCGATAAACCGGCAAACGGAGATTCTGCGTGTCACTGCTGCCACAAAAACCGGCAAAAAGCGCCAACCATAAACCGGCATGCGTCATTCCGAAACGCCACCTGCGCTCCTTGCGGCGCAACACACCTCTGACAGTTATCAAACCGAGATGAGTCAGCAGGAAAAACAAAATAGCTACAAATATCCATGAAGTCATAAAATCGTAACAGCCTAAACGAGCTACCAAACTTTCGCGCGCGGCTGCCTCATGAGGTGAAAGTTGCGGAAAAAACCCGATGACTAAACAACCGGCCATAAACGCACCAAGTGAAAGCGTAGTAGCCCGGCCGGACATCATGAACCTAACAAGACGGCAATCCCGATAACTGTTGTACAGGTATCTGCAAACAATCATACAAACCGCCGCCAACAAGACATTTAGCGGAAAAGCAAAAAAACGGTAAGGGACGTTTCCAACCAACAGTTGCACAATAACAACAGCCAAGAAACAAACAATCCCCAGAAACAATGACCTTTTTTTCATGCTTCCATTTTAATAATCCGGCGTAAAGATATATTTTTTTTCTGTTCTTGCCAATTCGCTTATCTCGTCAAGACCATGACATCCCTTTTTAATATCTATCCCCACACCGTCATCCCTTATTTACGGGGAATACATCTTTATAACGTTCCTTTATTACTGCAATACGTTCGGCAGACAAGGGCGGAACACCTTTCAACGGATAATCCATTCCCATCTGTTCGTATTTATACACGCCCAAAGTATGATAAGGCAACCATTCTATTTTTTGAATAACCGTATATGGTTTCAAATATTCCACCATCTTGTTTAGCTCGTCCTCATCATCAGTCAATCCCGGCACTACAACATGGCGTATCCATACGGGAAGACTCCGTCGTTGCAATTCCTCGAGAAAATCCAACGAATGCCGGCCGCTGCTGCCGCAAACTTTCCGACAAAGCACGGGATTGAGTGCCTTTATGTCAAGAAGCACCAAATCAGTATAGTCAAGTACCGCAAATGCTTCCTGCGTCACAACCGAACCGGCCGTATCAAGCGCCGTATGCAAACCGTTCTCTTTGCACAACCGGAAATATTCGCGTGCAAACGCAGCCTGCAACAAAGGTTCACCACCGGTAAGGGTCACACCACCCTTTCGGATGAAACTCTTGTAACGCAACGCCTCCTCAAGCAACTGGCGAGGCGTCAATTCATACTTGACCTTCGCCTGCGTATCCCACGTATCCGGATTGTGACAATATACGCAACGGAGCGGACATCCCTGCAAGAACGTCACAAAACGAATTCCGGGACCGTCAACGGTCCCGAAACTCTCCAACGAATGTATTTTTCCGATAATATTGACATCCATTTCCTTACAAAGAATGGTTGATGGTACGTGAAATCACATCCAACTGCTGCTCACGCGTCAGTTTCACGAAATTAACCGCATATCCCGAAACACGGATGGTCAGCTGCGGATACTTCTCGGGATGTTCCATGGCGTCGACAAGCAGTTCTTTGTCGAACACATTTACATTAAGATGTTGCCCTCCGGAAGGCGTAAAATAGCCGTCCAACAGATTTATCAAGTTCTCAACCTGTATGTCACGCTCTTTACCGAGTGTACCCGGTGAGATGGCAAACGTATAAGAAATACCGTCATGCGCATGCTGGAAAGGCAATTTAGCAACAGAAGACAATGCAGCAACCGCACCTTTCACATCACGTCCGTTCATCGGATTTGCGCCCGGTGCAAACGGCGTCCCTCCCTTACGGCCGTCAGGCGTAGAACCGGTTTTCTTACCATAGACCACATTGCTGGTAATGGTCAGTATGGACTGTGTAGGTGTCGCGTTGCGGTAAGTTTCATGCTGACGCAGGTAATCCATGAATTTCTCGGTTATTTCAACCGCTATCTGATCCGTACGGTCATCGTTGTTGCCAAACGGTACATAATCACCTTCACGCTCGAAGTCAACAGCCAAGCCACGCTCATCACGGATGACCTTCACTTTGCAGTCACGTATGGCAGCCAAAGAATCTGCAACGATAGAGAGCCCGGCAATACCTGTAGCACGGATACGCTTGACGTCTCCGTCATGCAATGCCATTTCATAAGCCTCGTAATCGTACTTGTCATGCATGAAATGAATAATCTTCAGGGCATTCACATAGACTTTGGCCAACCAGCGCATCATCTGTTCATACTTCTCCATCACTTCGTCATAATCGAGGTACTCGCTGGTGATAGGCTCGAACTTCGGTGCCACCTGAACTCCGCTTCGTTCATCACGTCCGCCATTGATGGCATAAAGCAAACACTTTGCCAAATTGGCGCGCGCCCCGAAGAACTGCATCTGCTTTCCGATTTTCATTGGTGATACACAGCAGGCAATACCATAATCATCTCCATAATCTACCCGCATCAAATCATCATTTTCATATTGGATGGCAGAAGTATCGATAGAGACTTTCGCACAGAACTTTTTCCAATTCTCAGGCAGTTTCTCTGCCCAAAGAACCGTAAGGTTTGGTTCAGGTGCAGGACCGAGGTTGTAAAGCGTATGCAGATAACGGAAACACGTCTTTGTTACCAAAGTACGGCCATCAACTCCCATACCGCCCAAAGACTCAGTAACCCAAACCGGATCGCCTGAAAACAGATCATTATATTCGGGCGTGCGGAGGAAACGCACAATACGAAGTTTGATAATCATTTGGTCAACCAGTTCTTGCGCCTCTTCTTCTGTCAATTTACCTTCCCGTATATCTTTCTCAATATAGATGTCAAGGAATGTTGCCGTACGGCCGATGGACATAGCTGCCCCGTCCTGGTCTTTGACAGCAGCCAAATAGGCAAGGTAAACGAACTGCACGGCTTCGCGCGCGTTTTGTGCCGGGCGGCTAACGTCAAAGCCATAACCGGCGCACATCATCTCGAAATCCTTCAATGCTTTAATTTGTTCCGTCACTTCTTCACGGTTGCGGATAATCTCCTCATTCAACTCCTGAATGTCAAGACGACGCAGAAACACCTTCTTGTCCTCTATGAGACATTGAGTTCCATATAAAGCCACACGACGGTAGTCACCAATGATACGTCCTCTGCCGTAAGCATCGGGCAATCCAGTAATGATGGCCGAACGGCGCGCTGCAATCATTTCCTCCGTATAGGCTGAGAACACACCTTCGTTATGTGTTTTGCGGTATTTGGTAAATATCTCCTTTGTCATGGGATCCAGATGGTAGCCATAAGCCTCCAAACTGTTTTCCACCATACGGATACCACCCTTTGGAAAGATGGCACGCTTCAACGGAGCATCTGTCTGCAAGCCGACAATCACTTCATTTTCCTTATCTATATAACCGGGACCGTAGGTCGTAATACTCTGCGGTAATTTCGTTTCGGTATCATACACACCTTTCTCCCGCTCCACCTTGAACATTTCCGTCAGTTTGTCCCATACTTTCCGGGTCTTCTCTGACGAAGGTTTCAAAAAGGAATCATCACCCTCATAAGGGGTATAGTTGTTTTGGATAAAATCCCGCACATTGATTTCCTTTTTCCAAAGATCGCCCTTAAAGCCGGCCCAGCTTGCATCATTCATTTCCATATATTATACTGTATTAGAAATTATGTAAAACAGAGTTTTTATATTTCCGACGACAAAGTTAAGCATTATATGTGAAATTTGTAATACCTACAAACAAGTATTTTATTTAATTCACTATTAATAATATTAACGGCCCAACAAATGCAATAAAGCCGCTTTCGGGGCATACCATATCATCCGCGGCCCTATTTTGCGCATGACTTGCCTTATCCGTTTCCGCATCTCCGGCTTATAGCAATGCACGTCACAATGATTACAAGCCGGCTTATTCTCACCAAAACGACAACCATCCAAACGCTTATGGGCGTACTCTATCAGTTGTTTACACGACTCACACAACTGCGCATTTTTCTCAATATGCTTGCAATACAGGCAAATCATCAGCTGCACAGTTTCTTTCTCACGATCAATTTTCTGTTTCATCCCGCAAAAATAAGAATTTTCACAGGCACATCCTAAATTAATGTTGCAAAGCCATACCTAACCGGCACGACGCCAACGGACAACGTTAGATGTTGAAAGCTCTGCTGTTTTTCAATCAATCTTGTTGTAGTATTCACGGATATTTAATACATTTGCAATATCAGATTTTTAACTCCGTCCTCCCTAAAACCAAAGACATGACAATACATACCCACTCTGTCTATTCTGTTGTCGGCGCACAATTAGAGCGACTGTTCAATACCGAAGACTGGGACGAGTTAAGAATCTATTTAGGACGACTGTCACATAAAGATTTCCAAACAGCAGGCAAAATCATAGGCGAGACATTATTACCTTCGGTTGACGAAAATAAATTTTGGGCGGCATTTTACTGCCTGATTGATTTTCATCCCAAAGCATTCCTGATGACAATGCTCAAAGCCATTCCCAAGCGTTACAACAACAAGACATTCAATCTGCGTCACAACGGATTTATCGTAGTATCCAATTATCTGAATACCAAAAATGCGACAATAGACAAAGAGAAAATCATAAGATTCATGCTAAACGTTCTTGACAATCCTGATGACATCGATTACTTGTTTACACGTTTTAAAATAGATACGCCAAAAGACAAGCTCGAATATCTGCTGAGAGGACGCACGATGGCAGCGTATTTTGTCATGTTCAAAACCTTGCGCGAGGTAGAACACGATCGGTCGCTGCTAAACCGATGCGCCGTCTTTTTAAGAAAACAAGACGACACCATGGCATATAATTTTGTCAGCCTGATGAAGAGCTATTTCGATCTTCGGGAAATAAAAGGCTCATTCTCACTCCAACTGAATCCTTATGAGTTAGGACGTGCAGAAACGTCATACGACTCTTTTATGAAACTATTAGAGAAATTCAAATCGTAAGCAAATACACAAACTATGGGATTATTCATCAAAAAAAGCATAGACATACTACAACATGAAGCAGAACAAACCGGCGCCAAAACACTGAAAAGAGTTCTCGGACCGTGGGGACTCATTGCGTTGGGTGTCGGTGTCATCATTGGTGCCGGACTATTTTCCATTACAGGCACCGTTGCATCTGAATATGCCGGACCTGCCATTACTCTCTCATTTGCCATAGCGGCATTAGGCTGCTGTTTTGCCGGACTTTGTTATGCTGAGTTCGCATCCATGATACCGATCTCCGGCAGTGCTTACACTTACTCTTATGCTACTATGGGCGAATTAATTGCTTGGATTATAGGATGGGATCTGGTATTGGAATATACTGTGGCCGCCACAACCGTCAGCATCAGCTGGAGCCGATACTTGGTAGTCTTCTTACAAACAATCGGCATAGAATTGCCACACTCTCTGGTCGCCTGTCCGTGGGATGGCGGCATTGTAAACATACCGGCTGCATTCATTGTCATCGTAATGAGCCTTTTCCTCATACGCGGCACGCAAGAAAGTGCATTGTTCAACGGTATCATCGTATTTCTGAAAGTAGCGGTCATCTTATTATTCATCATCCTTGGATGGAAATTTATCAATACAGAAAACTATACGCCCTACATTCCTGCAAACACTGGCGTCTTGGGAGAATTTGGCTTCTCGGGCATTCTCCGTGGTGCAGCCATTGTATTCTTTGCTTTCCTCGGGTTTGATGCAGTCAGCACAGCGGCTCAAGAAACCAAAAATCCGAAACGCAACATGCCGATAGGTATCCTTGCATCCTTACTGACATGCACAGTATTGTATATCGTTTTTGCACACGTGATGACCGGTGTCACACACTATACGTCGTTTGAGGGACAGCAAGGCATAGCTCCCGTAGCCGTCGCCATAGAACACATGGGCGAATTACAAGCCGACGGTACTTATATACCAGCTTATCCTTGGATGAACAAAGCCATTATTTTGGCCATCATTTTTGGTTACTGCTCCGTTATCATGGTCACCTTGTTAGGACAAAGCCGCGTTTTTCTTAGCATGAGTCACGACGGTTTATTACCACCATTCTTCTCCAGAATTCATCCCCGATACCGCACCCCGGCTCACAGCAACGTTTTGTTCATGATATTAGTCGCTCTCATGGCTGCTTTTGTCCCTGCACAAGTAGCCGGTGAAATGACCAGTATCGGTACACTATTAGCTTTCACATTGGTATGCGCAGCTGTCTTGGTCGTACGCCGCACCATGCCTGACGCGCCACGCGCATTCAAAACTCCCATGGTGCCTTACATTCCCATCTTAGGTATACTGACCTGCGTCACCATGATGTGTTTTCTCCCGGCCGACACTTGGATCAGGCTTGTTCTATGGATGCTTATAGGCGTAGATGTTTATGCAAGCTATGGAGTATATCATAGCAAACTGGAATACGGGCAAAAGCAACGTAAAGGATTGTTCACTCTTTATATGTTAGGGCTTTTGTTATCAGCCTTGTGCGCCATCACCGGATTATGGCATCAACAAACCGTGGGCTGGAATGAAAATAAAATCTTATTGTCCATCTCCTTCGTTTTCGCCTTCACCCATGCGAGTTTTTACATGTGGAAAATATGGACTTATAAATATGGGCGTAAAGCTAACTGAAACAAGCACTACACCTGCTCCGTCTCCATTTTAGTTACACGGCGCATTTCTGCACGTGCTTCTTTCCATTGCGGATAGAAACGGTTCATTATCGCATAGAATCCAGGACCATGGTTCGGTTCAAGCAGATGTGCCAATTCATGGACCACAACATGTTCAATACACCAGTCAGGCAAAAGCAACAGATAAACACTGAAATAAATGTCGCGCGTACGAGCGTCGCACATCCCCCAACGTGAGACCGTGGCACGATAACCGACATGGCTCGGTTTGACCTTCATCAGACCGGAATACCGTTGCACCAACGGTCGGACTTTTGCATCCAAACGTCCTATAGCATCGCACTCCTGCTCCTTTGTTTCCAAAGGGAGCTGGCTGAAAAACTTGAAACGACGGCTTTGCAGTGCATCATTTTTTGCGCGCGCAGTCTCTATCCATGCCTTATTCTTCTCAATAAATTCTTTCACCCGTTCGTGTGGCATACCATACGGTACGGAGACGTGAATATCACCATTTTTTACGACACGCATGGACAAACGCGTCGTTTTGCGATACTGAATTTCAATCTTCACTGATGTTACAATTAATTCCTATACAAAAAACTTTCCTCGCAGCATTCAATTGCCACGAGGAAAGCATCAATTTCTTATGAACCTTCAAAAAGAATTACTTGTTCAATGCAGTTGCAGCGTCAACAGCACATGCTACGGTGCAACCAACCATCGGGTTGTTACCGATACCCAGGAAGCCCATCATTTCTACGTGAGCAGGAACTGATGAAGAACCGGCAAACTGAGCATCTGAGTGCATACGACCCATCGTATCCGTCATACCATAAGAAGCCGGACCGGCTGCCATGTTGTCCGGATGCAGGGTACGACCTGTACCACCACCGGAAGCAACTGAGAAGTATGGCTTGCCTGCCAATACGCGTTCCTTCTTGTAAGTACCGGCTACCGGGTGCTGGAAACGTGTCGGATTGGTGGAGTTACCTGTAATGGAAACATCTACACCTTCTTTCCACATGATAGCAACGCCTTCACGAACATCGTCCGCGCCATAGCACTTAACCTTTGCACGCGGGCCGTCTGAGTAAGCAATTTCTTTAACCACTTTCAACTCACCGGTGAAATAATCAAACTTTGTCTGCACGTATGTGAAACCATTGATACGTGAAATGATCATTGCAGCATCTTTTCCCAAACCGTTCAAGATGCAACGCAACGGCTCTTTACGAACCTTATCTGCCTTTGCAGCGATTTTGATAGCACCTTCAGCTGCCGCAAATGACTCATGACCGGCAAGGAATGCGAAACATTTTGTTTCTTCACGAAGCAACATGGCAGCAAGATTACCATGGCCAAGACCTACCTTACGATCGTCAGCTACTGAACCCGGAATACAGAATGCCTGCAAACCTATACCGATAGCCTCAGCAGCTTCGGCTGCTGTTTTGCAACCTTTTTTCAATGCGATAGCTGTACCTACTACATAAGCCCACTTTGCATTCTCAAAACAGATAGGCTGAGTTTCTTCACAAGTCTTATAAGGATCGAGTCCGTATGATTCACAAATCTCGTTAGCCTCTTCAATAGATGAAATACCGTTCTCGTTCAATGCAGCAAGAATCTGCTTGATACGGCGGTCCTGGCTTTCAAATTTTACTTCTCTAATCATAATTTACTTCCTCCTTATATTATTCGTGACGTGGATCAATATATTTAACTGCACCCTGTTCTGCAGAGAAGCGACCGTATGTACCGGTTACCTTCTTCAATGCTTCGTTAGCGTCGGTTACTTTCTTGATTTCATCCATGAACTTGCCAAGGTGAACGAATTCGTATCCGCAGATTTCATCGTTTTCATCCAAAGCGATAGTCTTGATATATCCTTCAG
>CASGAM010000013.1 GCA_949299545.1 uncultured Prevotellaceae bacterium
CTGGCACGCCCGCTGCATTATATTTCCCCACCACTCGCTTACTTCATCCGCTTTTTTCTGAAATATTCCTCAAAATAAATGCCTCCCAATATCAACGCCATCCCAACGACCGCCAAGGGCGTGACCCTCTCGTCCAACAGCCAATGGGATGCGATCAATGTCACCACCGGGTTTAAATAAATATAGTTGGTAGAACGCACCACTCCTAAACGGGACATCACATAATTCCAACCAAAATAACAGAGAAAGGACGCAACCACGCCAAGGAAAAGCAGATTTCCCCAAACCAATGGCGAAGCGTAAAGCGCAACGTCGGTGTGCAACGGCCAGAAACAAAAAACCGGCAGGATGGTCAGCAAACCATAAAAAAAGACTTTACGCGTAACAAAAAGCATGGAATAGCGGCCGCTGAAGGTTCTCATCAAAAGCGAATAGAACGCCCATGTCACCGCCGCGACCAGGGCCAGCATGTCGCCTACCGGCGAAAGCTGCAAAACAAAATGCCCATTCAACACGACCAGTGCCATGCCGGCCAAAGCAACGAACGAACATAACAGCTGGGGCAGACGGATGCGCTCATCCCGATAAAAAATACCCAGCAGAAAGGTCGTTATCAGCGGCGTACTGCATACGATCAAAGACACGTTGGAGCAATAGGAATATTCCAAAGCGATGTTTTCGGTCAGGAAATAAAGCGAGCCTCCGGTTATTCCTGCCAGCATCAACAGGGCCTCATCTTTCAGATTTGCCGCAAACAGATGTTTATATGAAAAAGGCAAGATGCAGAGATATGCCAAAAAGAAGCGTACAAAAAATATATCACCGGGTTTCAGACCGGCCGTTATCAACATTTTTGTAGAAACAAATGTCGTTCCCCAGATAACAACAATAACAAACGCCAATATATGGGGAAAATGGTTTCTTACAACGTTCATAGAAGAGCCATCCCTTTATATATCGGCCTTTATTCTGCCAACAACTTTTTGAGAAAATCGTCCAATTCCTCATCGAGTCCTTTCAACAGGCCACCATCAAGAATCAGCGTGTCATCGTCGAAAAGGTATAACTCACTAACCGTCTCTTTCTCTTCATCCACCAATACGAAAGAATATGGTTTCAAAATTGAAAGTTCCCCGAGAACATTCCGCTGGTTTTGAATGCATTGTTTCAGGATCTCCGCCACGGTCTCGTAGAAATCCTCATCGTTGTTGTCAATCCACTGCTCTATGACACAACGGGTCAATTCTTCATCGTCATCGTTGAAAGCCAACAACTCTCCCGAATCAGCCTTTACCTGCAAATGAATATCTGTCATTATGAACTCTTCCCGGTTGGCCGGATACTTTGCCGCAACCTTTTTCAAGGCGCGCTCTATTTGCTGGATAGTCTGTGCGGTGGCTTTCATATATTCTTGTTTATGATATGTCTTTCAAAAGTACAAAAAAATCATAATATGCCACAAGAAAAGGCTAAAAAAAGCTACCGAACGACACTCATTGCGGCACTTGCAATGCGTTCTGTTGCCTTTCAACCAGAATCTGCCGGTATCTTTCCATATATTCCCTCATGTTACCATAACCTTTGCCGCTCATTTCGGCTCCGGCATTCTCAACACACTGCAACGCCTCGGAAAAGGCATCCGACATTTCATAAACAAGCGCTAAATTAAGATAAGCCGCCACCCGCATTTTCCGCGACCACGCATTTTCCGCCGTTTCCGTCCAAAGACTGAATGCTTCATCATACTCACCGGCGGTATAGGCAAGATAGCCATAACGGAGATCACTCGACAATGACGTAAATATAACACGGGCAACAGATTCCCAACCGGAAGTCAGTCTGCCGGCCATTTTATCGGCCACAGTTTCCACGACATCCTCCGCCAAAACCTCTTCTTTGATGCTTGTCTCCGGATAATAATAACGGTCATCAACAAAAAACTGTTCAACGGGACCTCCTTTATGTCCGGATTGATACAAAGCGTATGAAGCTGAAGGATAGACTAATGCAGTACCGGTAGTAGTGGTCAACGGTATCTTGGCATAAGCCAGATCCACTGTCAGCAACGAGCGTACGCACAAATCGGAACATAAGCGTTCTACAAGACTATCGGACAAACCGACAATTTGCATGGAATCGGACTTTATCAGGGGGGAATCGACTTTCATGACATAAGGGAATTCACCACTGTCGGCCATTTTCTGGGACAGCGTCTGTACAATCTGTTCCGTAAAAGCCGGCATGACCAATGTATCTTTATAAATAAACGCGCTCCAATCGGTACCATTATCAACAACAGCGACACTGTCGATTTGATACTTCTGCTGCAGGAGCGAAGGTTCGAGTACATTAATATAAACGGATACCGGCGCAACACATGAAGAACAGAAAAAAAGGACGGATAAAACCTTCAGTAACTTCGACATCCGGCGGAAACAAATCATTGTTCTTCCATTTGCCAGAATTGCTGAATCTTTATCCGGCCTTTTCATACCTTTAGTGCCTTAATATTAAACCTTACTCCCACTCCCTTATGTGGGCCTTTATCCTTTAAAGCCCACGTCCATGGCAGTTCTTGAACTTCTTGCCGCTGCCGCAAGGGCACGGATCATTACGCCCCGGCATCTTTTCGGCAACAACCGGCTGAGGTCTGCGCTGTTCACGCGTGTCACGACTCGCAGCCGCCTTTTGTGCAGGATCGGTCAGGTCGGAACGTGATTCCACATAGCGCTCACGCGGCCTTTGCGGCTGTTCCGAAGCCACTTCTTTCACATCGGCAGGCGCCTGAACCGGAATCTGTCCCCTCATCAAGACACTGATGGTCTGGTTGTTGATCTTATCGACCATACTGTCGAAAAGTTTTACGCTCTCAAGTTTAAAAATCAACAGCGGGTCTTTCTGTTCGTAACTTGCGTTCTGAACGGAATGCTTCAACTCATCAAGTTCGCGCAGATTTTCTTTCCATGCTTCGTCTATCGTGTGGAGCACAATCGCTTTCTCAAAAGCTTTCACCACAGACTGACTTTCTGTCTCGTATGCTTCCTTAAGCGGCGTGGATATCTGGTAAATGCGACGGCCGTCGGTAATCGGCACCATGATATTTTCATACATCGCACCGTGTTCTTCATACACTTTCTTAATAACCGGATTAGCTACAGATGCCAGCATATCCGTTTTCTGACGGAATCGCTCCATCGCCTTTTGGAAAGCCTTTTCACAAAGGTCCTCATGCTTCTGCTCATTAAACTCAGCTTCCGTAAACGGAACTTCCATCGCCATAATGCTCAAGAAACCTTCCTTATAGCCCTGATAATCGTTTTTCTCGATGATTTCCACACAACGGTCCCAAATCATATTGGCAATATCCATGCCGATGCGCTCACCCATCAAAGCATGACGGCGCTTTTCATATATGACCGTACGCTGCTTGTTCATCACATCATCGTATTCCAACAAACGCTTGCGGACACCAAAATGATTCTCTTCTACTTTCCGCTGCGCCCGTTCGATATTACTGCTGATCATCTTATGTTCTATCATATCGCCTTCCTGGAAGCCCATACGGTCCATAACTTTGGCTATTCGTTCACTTCCGAACAACCGCATCAGTTTGTCTTCCAAAGAAACAAAGAAAACAGAAGAACCCGGATCGCCCTGACGGCCGGCACGACCGCGCAACTGCCGGTCTACGCGGCGGCTTTCGTGGCGTTCTGTTCCGATAATCGCCAAACCACCGGCAGCCTTGACTTCGTCGCTTAACTTAATATCGGTTCCACGTCCGGCCATATTGGTAGCAATAGTAACAGTACCTGTCTGTCCGGCTTTTGCAACAATGTCGGCCTCTTGCTGATGCAGTTTAGCATTCAGTACGTTATGCGGTATCTTACGCATCTGCAACATTTTACTTAACATCTCGGATATTTCAACGGATGTCGTACCGACCAAAACCGGACGGCCTGCATTTATCATCTTCTCTATTTCCTCGATTACGGCCTTATATTTTTCACGCTGCGTCTTGTATATCCGGTCGTTCATGTCCTTTCGGGCAATAGGACGGTTTGTCGGTATCTCAACCACATCGAGTTTATAAATATCCCAGAACTCACCGGCCTCTGTAATAGCTGTACCTGTCATACCGGACAACTTATGGTACATGCGGAAATAGTTCTGCAAGGTGATGGTGGCGAACGTTTGCGTCGCAGCCTGCACCTTAACATGTTCTTTCGCCTCGACAGCCTGATGTAATCCGTCGCTCCAACGGCGGCCGTCCATAATACGGCCGGTCTGCTCATCGACAATCTTTACTTCACCGTCAATGATAACATACTCATCGTCCTTATTAAACATGGTATAAGCTTTCAGCAACTGCTGGATGGTATGCACCCTTTCGCTCTTGATGGCATAGTCGGTAAACAACTGGTCTTTTTTCAGCAAACGCTCCTCATCGCTCAGTGAAGTATCCGATTCCAAAGCAGACATGGCTGAAGTAATATCCGGCAGGACGAACAGATCCGGATTGGATGTCATGCCGGCCAACCACTCATTTCCTTTATCCGTAAGATCTACGCTGTTCAGTTTCTCATCGACAACAAAATACAGTGGTTCAACGGCCTCGGGCATGCGTTTGTTGTTATTTTCCATGTAAATCTCTTCTGTCTGCAACATTCCGGCCTTGATACCTTGCTCAGAAAGATATTTGATGAGCGGTTTGTTCTTCGGCAGAGCTTTGTGGCTGCGGAACAACTGCAAGAAACCTTTCTCCACATTTTCCTTCTCACCGGAAGAAATCAGCTGCTTGGCTTCTGCAAGGTATTGTGTCGCCAACTGGCGCTGCACTCCAACCAACTTTTCTACCAGAGGCTGATATTCTTCAAACAGTTGGTCATCCCCCTTAGGAACAGGACCGGAAATAATCAGCGGTGTCCGTGCGTCATCAATCAACACGGAATCCACCTCATCGACAATCGCAAAATTATGGGCGCGCTGCACCAAATCTTTCGGACTGGTGGCCATATTGTCGCGCAAATAATCGAAACCGAACTCATTGTTCGTACCAAACGTGATATCCGCCATATATGCCTTGCGGCGTGCATTGGAATTAGGCTGATGCTTGTCAATGCAATCAACGCTCAGCCCATGGAACATATATAAAGGCCCCATCCACTCTGAGTCACGTTTCGCAAGATAATCGTTGACGGTAACGACATGCACACCGTTGCCCGTCAAGGCATTCAGGAAGACCGGCAATGTCGCCACAAGCGTTTTTCCTTCACCGGTCGCCATCTCGGCAATCTTTCCCTGGTGAAGTACCACACCTCCAAAAAGCTGAACATCATAATGTATCATGTTCCAAACGGTATCATTTCCGCCCGCTTTCCAATGATTGAAATAAACAGCCTTGTCGTCCCGGATCTCCACAAAATCATGCGTTGTAGCCAATTCACGGTCAAAATCCGTAGCCGTCACCACAACTTCTTCGTTCGCTGCAAAACGTGCTGCCGTTGACTTGACAATAGAAAACGCCACGGGCATTACTTCGTTCAATGCCTCTTCATATTTTTCCAGGATTTGTTTCTCAATTTTATCTACCTGTGAAAACAAAGCGGCACGCTCCTCGATCGGTGTTTCTTCGATTTTGGCTTTCAATTCCGCAACCTTCGCCTTCAAATCATCCGCATACGACTGTACATAGCGTTTTATCTCCTGAGTTTTTGCTCGCAACTCATCATTACTAAGAGCTTCTATTTCAGGATAAACTTTCTTAATATTTTCAACAATCGGCTGTATAAGCCGTATATCTCTTATTGACTTGTTACCAAATAACTTACTTAAAAATTTATTTATATCCATTGTTTTTGATTTTACATATTAAAACCGGCAAATGCCGTTACCCTTCCTCACGTTCTCATCGGATGGCACTCAATGGCGCCGTGGAACATGCATTGGGCGCACGGATCCGCATGAAACCAGCCAGCGTCGGCGCTATACAATCCACAGAAACAGGTGTCTTGACCGTTTCGGGGCGCACATTGCAACCAAAAAAGAATACGGGGAAACCAACGTATGACGCACGGATAAAATCCTGTTCCCCGGTCTGTTCATTCACATATTTCCAGCCGGGTGATACTTCTATGTATATATCACCTGAACGGTTTATATTAAAACTGTTGCGGATGCGACTTACACCCGATGTCCATGCTCCGAGAGCCAACCTTTGTGATGTATAAACATCCTTGACTCCTGCCATCTGCATTAAAAATGCCGAAGAACGTGTCAATACATCGGACATATTCAGTTGTTTTTCTTCAATGAGTTTCTGATTCAAAAACAACTGAGTACCATATTCTGCCTCGACATACTTACCTTGGCCGTAAATGGCCATCAAATACATATTCAACAAAGCAGAAGCTCTGGTTATACTGAATTCACCCGTCGGAATCTTGTATTTTTCCAGATTGGTAAATTCATCGTCCATGTAACCCGTAGACGTAAGTACCAACAGGAAACGACCGGCCCCGACATGCGACTCCAGCAACTTTATCAGACGGCTAATCTCACCATCTAAACGAACATACGTGTCTTGCAACTCAACAGGACAGTCGGAGATTGGCTTGTGATCAAAATTTCCGGCATAATATGTCAATGTCAGAAAATCGGTCACTTGATCCTTGCCAAGTTCCGTATTATCGAAACAATGTTCCGCAAACCGGTTAACTTCTTCATTTACGAACGCACTCGTCTTAAATTCAATGACGCGCCGGTCACCTTCAAACTTATGCTTGAAGGTTCTTTTGTCATCGTTGGAAATAAAATAATTGAAATTACCCACGATTGAACTGACCGGCTTCCATACGAAGCCGGAAATACGTTCTGAAAGAGGGCTTGAAGAATCGTAACGCAACGCCCACTCCGGGTAATCACCATAATATGAAGTACTGCTCCAGTATCCTGTAGAATCATTAAGCCAAAATGCACAGTCAGCCGCATGGCCGGCTGACAAGATGGCAGCATCAGCCTCGGGAGCGATAGAATACACAAGTGCCCGACCGTCTGTCGCCATTTTGAGTTCGTCGGTAATGGTTGAAACCTGCAAAGCCACAGGCGAATATCCCTCAGACGCCAGCCATCCCCTATAGCGGTTGTCATCTACACAATAAACAGGGCGCAACGTCTTCCGGTCCATCCACGACTCAGCAACAATACCATTTTCATACGGCGTACTACCACTCATAATACATGCCATCGCAGAAGCGCGGTCAACATCCCGAAACGGATATTCGGCTTGCAAATAAGTACGTCCATCTCTCAAAAGCCTGTTAAAGCCATCGGCACCATACAAATCCGAAAAGGCTTCTAAATAATCCGTCCGCAGCTGGTCGACAACAACATTCACCACCAATCTTGGAACAGGCGATGCCGTCTGCGCCCCAGCTTGTGTACAGGCCAGAACAAAAAACAGCGGTGTCAGAAAGCGATAATTTTTACTGCACATGCTTCTTATATAAATCTTTATGATACCTATAGATATAACTACAGGCTCTTGTCAACAAAATGAATGCCAAAGGTACAACTACATCACAAAAATCCTGCGGCAAGAGGAGGGAAAATATTATAAAAAAAGTTAAAACAAATGCAGCCACATAATTATAACCGTTTTTTCTACCTTTCACAGCCGACCAAACCACCCATGGCAATGCCAATAGCGGCAACGGATTAAAGACAATAATCTGCCAGTTTGAACCGACTGTGGGATGGACGGAAAAGAAGAACAGGAATGTCACAACAAGTCCGATCCCCCCCTGTAGAGTCATCAACACTATATCCAACCACCAAAATTTCAGATTATAGCGCAACTCAAGAAATGTCAACAAAAGTACTAAAACGAGCAATACCATCATCACAGCAAACGGTGTCACATAAAGGGCTGCCGCCTCATCTGTTGTCCGGCCACGCACTATTTCGGCTTTTGAAAGCACAAACGGTCTCACCTCTCCATCGGGAGAGACGATAACAGCTGAATCCGCATATGCCAGCATATACATTGGCGCAAACATTTCTTCGCGCTCACTCACCTTGACATCAGCTTCAGCTCCCAAACATATGTCATTTCCGAGCTCCGCCCACGGATAAGCCGCCGTATACTGATGAATAATCTGACGAAAAGACTTTAAAGTATCTTTTGTCGGATAAACGACATTGCCATCGACTGCGCGCTCTATCATATCTCTTGCGCGTGTTGTACAATTATCGTATAAAAAGTTATAACGATAATACAAGTTCTCAGGACGCAAATTTTCGGTTAATAAAACCAACAAAGCATGTTTTTCGGAAGCCGTCAAATTCAGCACCTGTTCATATACGGAAGACCCCCTGTCATCATACTCCTGGCAAAAGGCATCAAACGGAGCCACTCCTATCCTATAATCGCATTCACCCCGAAGAAAACGTCCTATAAAATGAGGCTCCGAAAAATCAAAGACACCATAATTAAACACCCAATCGCCCCCTCCTGAAAAAGATCGGCATCTGATGCCTGTATGTCCATAAAGTTCATATACAGCGTTTCCAGGAGAACAAGTCAAGAGGCTGAAGATCAACGAATCGCCATCAGCTACATTCCCTCTCATTCCTCCCCACGAAAAGAATAGTACCAAACAAGTCAACAACCAACGTTTCATAGCACCCCTAAAATATTATTTCCGACAAAGATAAAACAAATTGCAGAACTACGAAAATCCATCAGTAAGAATGAAGGATTTGCAAAACGTAATATTTGAACTAACCGGAGATATTTTACAAAACCATTTCTACACTTTTATTATACCCCGGCAAGCCGACTGAGAAAGATAAATCAAGGAATTATTTTAGTTATAAATAATTCTCCTTATCTTTGCAGGCCAAAACCAAAGTCTGTGAATTTAGTAATCGACATAGGAAATACTTTGGCCAAATTAGTGGCCTTTGACGGAGACGAACCCATTGACGAACTCAAGACTTCAAACGATACATTGGAAGCCTTGCCGTTTTTTTGCCAAAAGCATAATTTCAGCCACGGCATATTAGGTAGTGTATACAGAATAACGGACAAAGTAGAAGAACAACTGAAGAAGTTACCTTTCCCCTTACTCCGCCTCACTTCCCAAACACCCATCCCTATTAAGAATCTTTACAAAACGCCTGAAACACTGGGATGCGACAGGCTGGCAGCAGCAATAGGCGCTTACAGCCAATACCCCGGGCGCAACATTTTAATCATTGATGCAGGAACATGCCTGACTTATGAGTTCATCAATAGCGAAGGAGAATACCTCGGAGGATTCATTTCACCAGGATTACAAATGCGCCTGAAAGCCCTGAACATGTATACAGCCAGCCTTCCATTTATCAAAGACTGTGACAATGTTCCACCGATAGGCTTTGACACAACTACCTCCATCTGCTCCGGTGTGATACATGGCATCAGATATGAAATTGAAGGCCACATACAATTCTTCCAATCAAAATACGAACACCTTTTGGTTTTTTTAACGGGTGGCGATGAATTTCATTTTGACAGCCAAATAAAAAATATCATCTTTGCAGATAAATATATTGTGCCTAAAGGGCTAAACCGAATTTTAGCATATAACAATGAATTATTATAAACATTTTATTTGTTATCTACTACTGTTATTTACAACACTTCCGGCGTATTCACAAAGCTATGGAGCCAACTCACCCTATTCTCGCTTTGGCGTGGGGAACCTTAATGAACAAACACAAGGGTTCAATAAGGCTATGAGCGGATTATCGCTCGGCTGGCGCGACGGTAAAATCATCAACAAACAAAATCCGGCATCTTACTCGGCCATAGATTCTCTCTCATTTATCTTTGATTTGGGCATGAGTTTTCAGACTGTCAATTTCAAGAGTGGGAACAACGACATTAATGCAGCCAGCACGTCACTTGATTATGTCAGCGGAGCCTTTCGTCTTTGCCCTGGTTTAGGATTGGCCTTTGGCTTCCAGCCTTACTCAACTATCGGTTATGAGTTTTCGGAAAACAAATTCCTCAGCGAGGATTTCGACAGCGGATATGAAATGACCTACACCAATGTCTACAGTGGCAACGGAGGCATTCACGAGGCCTTTGTCGGACTGGGGTGGAACCCATTCGCAGACTTATCCATAGGAGCAAACATCGGTTTCTTATGGGGAAATTACGACCAGCTCGTCAGCCAAACATTTTATGAAGAGGGTTCGTCAAGTACAAGCAGCAACGGACTCAACAGACAAATCAGTGCAGATATCAAAACCTACAAGTTAGACATCGGTCTACAATACCCTCTGCGCATCAATAAGAACGATATACTTACCATAGGCGCCACTTATTCAATGGGACATAAGTTAAAATCCGACGCTGTGTGTCATAACTACATTAGTGGCGGAGATACAACATCAACAACACTTCATGATGCATTTTCCCTGCCACAATCATATAGTGCCGGTTTCTCATGGCAGCACAACAACAACCTAAAAATAGGTGCAGATGTCCATTACCAACAATGGTCGGCCTGCAATGTTCCACAAATCATCAATAATCAGTTTGTCAGTACTTCAAGCAACTATAAAGACCGAGTAAAAGTCATTGCTGGCGGTGAATACACACCAGACCGGCTCTCAAACAATTATTTCAAACGGATATGTTACAGGTTTGGCGGTTCCTACGCTACGCCGTATTATAAAATAGACGGAGTCACGGGACCACAAGAAATAGGTCTGACTGCCGGCGTCGGATTGCCTTTAAGCAAACAACAAAACAGCAATTCTCTACTGAATGTCTCATTGCAATGGCTCAATATTTCTGCTGCATCAGCATCACTGATTAAAGAAAATTATTTTCGTTTAAGCATCGGTATCACATTCAACGAACGTTGGTTTATGAAGTGGAAAATTCAATAATGAAAAATATTCATCATATACTCAGCTTTCCTACCGGCAAACTTTTTGTCCTGTTTCCATTGACAGCCGGACTGTTTTTTGTTTCTGCAATGTTTTCATGTGCAGACAAGCAAAATACCAGCGCATTGGAAATTGACAGTAAAGACACTCTGCCTTACATGCAAGCAAAAGGCATTTCCACACTTATCTCCGACTCAGGTATCATCCGCTATAAGATTGTAGCCGAAGAATGGAATATTTACAATTCCACAAATCCGCCCAAGTGGACTTTCCTGAAAGGATTGTTCTTAGAGAAATTCGACTCAACGTTCCATGTGGAGTGGTTTGTCCAATGTGATACAGCCTATTGTTACAATCAAGATTTATGGGAATTACGCGGACGTGTGTTCATCCGCAACCAAAAAGGGACCGAATTCAGCAGTGAAGAATTGTTTTGGGACATGAAAAAACATGAAATGTATTCTAACATGTTTATGACCATACGCGAACCGGATGATTTGCTGCAAGGCTATAACTTCCGGTCAAACGAGCAAATGACGAATTACCACATACAAAACATTTACGCAGAAACGCCATTTAACGAAGAAACAACGTCAACAACTCCTACAGACAGCGTTCAGCGTGAAGCACCGACCAAAAGCCGCTAAAGACATGGGTATCACTGTTTTTGAAATTGTCATCATATTAATGCTTTCCGCATTCTTCTCAGGAATGGAAATTGCATTCGTATCTTCCAACAAGTTGCAAGTGGAATTAGACAAGAATAGTAGTAGCATCAGCGCAAAAATCCTATCAATTTTCTATTCCCGACCGGGCGATTACATCTCAGCACTCCTTGTAGGGAATAACATTGCACTGGTCGTATATGGTATTTTAATGGCAGATGTCATCAATTCTTTAATATTCTCATACACAGATTTCGCCGGAAATGAAGGTTTAAAATTACTTATCCAAACACTTCTTTCAACTGCAATTGTATTGGTGACCGGAGAATTTTTGCCTAAAACCTTATTTAAGATTGCTCCAAACCAGATGATGAAGGCGTTTGCCATTCCGGCCTACTTCTTTTATATCTTGCTTTATCCAATCGCCAAGTTTACCAGTTTCTTGTCACATGTCTCATTACGAATTTTTGGGCTTAAAGTCAGCAAAAACGCCTCAGAAAAAGCCTTTACAAAAGTCGATCTTGACAATTTCATACAGTCAAGCATCAATTCGCAAGACAACGAACAAAACATTACCGACGAAGTCAAAATATTCCAAAACGCCCTCTGCTTTTCAAACACGAAAGTGCGCGAATGCATGATTCCCCGTACTGAGATCGAAGCGATTGATATCACGTCATCCATTGAAACCCTCAAAAGTCATTTCATAGAAAGTGGGAACTCAAAAATCATCGTATACAAAGAAGACATTGATCATATCGTGGGCTTCATACATTCATCTGAAATGTTCCACAACCCCAAAGACTGGACCACAAGGATAAAAGAAGTCCCCATCGTTCCAGAAACCATGACGGCACAAAAACTCATGCAGAAATTCATGCAACAAAAGAAATCACTCGCCGTCGTTGTCGACGAATTTGGCGGTACATCCGGCCTCGTCGCATTGGAAGATCTTGTAGAGGAGATTTTCGGTGACATTGAAGACGAACATGACAATACCAACTATGTTGCAAAAAAAATTGGCGACAATGAATATATCATCTCAGGCAGGCTAGAAATTGAGAAAGTCAATGAATTACTACATCTCTGTTTACCGGAATCAGACGAATATGTCACTGTCAGTGGTTTTATTCTCAACAATTACCAAAGTTTCCCGAAACTCAATGAAATCATAAAATTCGACCAATACGAATTTAAAATTATAAAGAACACGGCAACAAAAATAGAACTTGTAAAGCTGAAAATAACTGAATAGTCAATTTTTAGCTTTTGATTTGCTGTAATATGCAAGGTTTTTTGTATCTTCGTGCGCTTAATGGCAAATAAATTAACAAACAATAATAAAAATGGCAACATTACAGAAAATTAGAAGTAAAGGTCCGCTGCTGGTCATAATTATCGGCTTGGCACTTTTTGCATTTATCGCAGAAGAAGCCATGCGTTCGATCCAGTCAGTGACAAATGAGAGCAGACAGCGCGTCGGCGCAATCTATGATGAAAAAATTTCATTGCAGGATTTTCAGTCCTTGGTTGACGAATATGCAGAAGTAGTAAAATTCAGCAACGGCATTTCATCTCTTAGCGATGAACAACTGACTCAACTGAGAGACCAGGTATGGAATACTTATGTCAATAACAAACTTATCGAACACGAGGCCCAATTGATAGGATTGACTGTAACCGACGCAGAGATGCAGTCCATCATCGCAACCGGCAAAAGTCCTCTCCTGGCACAGACTCCTTTCCGCAACGAAAAAACCGGCATGTTTGATGTCAATGCTCTCAAAAAGTTCCTTGCTGATTATGAAAGCCTAAAAGTACAAACAGCTCAAATGCCGGTTGAATATATTGAATATTACAACAGCCTTTATAACTATTGGAGTTTTGTCGAAAAAACTATTCGTCAGGAAACTTTATTAGGAAAGTATCAAACACTGCTCAGCAAGTCACTGCTGACCAACAAAATACAAGTGCAGGCATCTTTCAACGGGAAAAACGACCAAAGTGACATTATCATGGCAGCCTTACCTTATTCTGCTATTAATGACAAAGACATTAAAATTGAGGATGCAGATTTAAAGGCGAAATACAACGAAATGAAACCTCTTTTCAAACAACTTAGCGAAACACGAGACATCAAATACATTGATGTAGAGGTGAAAGCAAGTGCAGAGGACAAAACTGCATTAGACAAAGAAATGAATGAATCTTATGCCGCTCTTTCCGCAGGCGGTGACTGGGCAAAGCTCGTTAGAGAAAGCGGTTCTTCTATCGCATATTACGGAATGCCGGTCAGCAAGGATGCGCTTCCGAGAGACATTGCATCTGCCATTGACACCCTCTCTGTAGGACAAGGAAAAGCACCATATTACTATGCAGGTGACAATACCATGAATGCCCTCAAACTCATTGCAAAGGTTTCTGCACCGGACTCCATCCAATTCCAGCAGATACTAGTTTCCGGAGCAGACGCAACCGTCATACAGAATACGGCCGACAGCATCATGACCGCCTTGAACGAAGGTATGCCTTTTGACAGCATAGCAAAAAAATATGGGCAAACAGGCGAAAAGATGTGGTTAACCTCCCGTCAATATGAAGGCGCGCCGTTAAATCAGGACAACCTCAATCTTATAAAGTCACTCAACAACATGCAGGTGAACAAGGTTGAAAAAATTGACTTCACCCAAGGCTGCATCATTGCAAAAGTAACAGATCGCCGTGCAATGATTGATAAATACGATGTAGCCATCATTAAACGGCCTGTTGAATTCAGCAAAGAAACTTATGCTAAGGCATACAACGATTTCAGCCATTTCATAGCTTCTAACCAGACTGTAGAAGAGATTGAAGCAAACGCACTGAAAAACGGTTATAACCTTCAGACACGCAACAATCTTTCCAGCAATGAACATTACGTGGCCGGCGTGAAGAGTACGCAAGACGCTCTGCGTTGGATATTTAATGACGACACTGAAATCAACAATATCTCACCTATGTATGAATGTGGAGAGAATAACCACATGCTGGTAGTTATCCTTACAGGCATACACCCTAAGGGTTACAGAAGCATGGAAGATGTAAAAAGCATGCTGACCCAAGAGGTCATGAAAGACAAGAAAGCTGAAATGCTGACTCAGAAAATGAGTAATGCTAAAAGTATAACCGATATAACGAAGCTCGATGGGGCCGTTTCAGATACAATCAGACGCATCACATTCAACGCACCGGCATTCATTTCAAAAGTAGGTTATAGCGAACCGACACTAAGTGGTGCAGTCAGTGTATCAGAAAAAGGACAGTTCTGTGCACCTGTCAAGGGTAACGGTGCCGTTTACGCCTTCCAAGTTATATCCAAAGACAAGAACGCACAGAAATTCGATCCCAAGACAGAAGAAGCCCTACAGACAAGCCTTAGCATGCGCGCCATCAGTCGCTTCGTTAATGACTTATACGAAAAGGCGGATGTTACAGATCATCGCTACTTGTTCTTTTAAAGAGAATAGGACTTAGAAGTTCGCATAAAACCGGTTTACCTTGTAATTCTACAAAGAATTTGAACATCTCAATAAAACCGTTTTAGTACTCATTCATTCGGTACTAAAACGGTTTATTTTTCAAACATACAACCCAACAACTTGAGGTCCACGCAGTTTGACTGAAGTTGTATTCTTTTCGTATTTAAACTTACCCTCTGCCGTTTCGAGAACATACATCTTACTCGCCTCGTTTCTTAGTCTACACATCTGAATGTATACGTTAAAGGGCTGCACCGAAAGACCTCGATACAGCCCTGAATATCAGTACAAAATAATCGTTATAGCGTGCCTAACAACTTACGACCTGCATCAACAAATACTTTAAGACTATTCTCATCATCATTGGTCAACAACAATTGCACCTCAAATGAATTAGAATCCGAGGCATACGCACGAATGCAATCAAGATGCTCCAACATCGCCATTGCCAGACCGGCCTCAGTCCCCATAGAACCAGCAGCTCCTACTACAACTGCTAACAACTGAGAGATGGATGACAAGTTGAACTCCATAGCAGACAACTTACCTTTCATGAAAGACAGGTCAGCCGGCTCTTTCGCATTCTTCATCTCTACAGAAGATTTTGTTGTTGCAACGCACATTTCCGATCCATCTATCTTAACATAGAATTCATTCAAACCACTGAGTCCACTAACAGGAATACTATAGACGCCATCTGCGGACTTTTCCCTATTCGGGAAAAAATTATCAATGGCTGCTTCTACCACAGCCTGATCTTTTATTTCTGCATACATGACAAGCTGCGGTGTCTGTGAGACCATCAAATCCATAGGTGAGCCAGACAAAGCAAACATGACATCGCCTTTGAAATTCTTAATCAAGGCTAGCAGTTCATTATCCATGCCTTCCACCAGTTTTTTCATTGCATCTATATTCAATAAGGCTTCTCCGTCAATATTCATACCAAAGGTCAACATTGATTCCGGAATCATCTTAAAGAACTGATCGGACAGTTTCCCCCAAACTTTGGCACCAGACTCCATGTAAGCACGCAGTTCATCTGTCATCTTAGCAGCAATAACTTCCGTACGGCCAGAAACTTTACCCTTCTCAAATGAAATGTCAGACAAGTAATACAAATCCTTGAAGTCCACATTATCAGGCATCAGGCCGTCAAAACTCATATTACTTTCTTTACTTGCCGCATCTAAGATAACAGCTCCATTCATCAGTAACTGGAAATCGCCATCCTTCTCGCACATCGCCACAAAAGGTTCTATATCAGCCATGGAGTTTTCATTTCCTGACAAACGAGTTTTAGCAATAGTAACATATTCCGACTCATCTACATAACTCTTAGCATCAAGTAAAAGAAGAGACTTGCCATCAAATGCTGCAAACACGTCTTTCAACCTTGTATAGCTCATATCACCCTCTGTTTTCAATACCTTTGCATCTGACTGTGTTTCTAACAGATCAAAAAGTCGAATTACCTTATCCTTATCCCCAACAGGAAATACAACTGCAAAATCAGACTTCATACTCTCTAAACCATAAGCAAGGAAAACCGGCTCAGAGAAATCAATACCGGACTCTTTCGGGTCATCCAGAATAGATTTAGCTGTTGCAAGTTGTCCACCACTCAAATCCGATTCGAGCATTTTCCCCAACTGTTGTTTTATTGCGTCATCATTACCTACTCCACTTTTAGACGCTAACTGTTCAAAATCAATACGCATGACAACCTGTGCATCATCAGGAATCACTTTTGCATGTTCCGACATTTTCTGACAAGAAGTCACAACCAACAACAAACATGCAGAAAACCACATTTTAATGCTTTTCATAGATATAAATTTAATAGTTAATAAAAAAATAATGGCGAAATATAGGAATTATCAGGCGTTTTTACAAATATTATTACAAAATAATAATACATGATTTATAATATCCAGCTCTACAATTTTATATTCCGGAAAATAAAAAAATCATCAAGACAAGTCGGTTTCTTCTGTCTTGATGATTCAAACATATTTAATTGCTAGCTTATCAAAACTCAGCATTCTTCGGCGTACGCGGGAAAGGAATCACATCACGAATGTTCTGCATACCGGTAACAAACAATATCAACCGCTCGAAACCCAAACCGAAACCGCTGTGGGGACAACTTCCGAAACGGCGTGTATCCAAGTACCACCACATGTCTTTCATCGGAATGTTCAATTCTTCGATACGTGCCATCAGCTTTTCATAACTGTCCTCACGCTCGGAACCACCGATAATTTCACCTATCTGAGGGAACAATACGTCCATGGCACGCACAGTCTTTCCGTCGTCGTTCATCTTCATGTAGAACGCCTTGA
The DNA here is from genome assembly GCA_949299545.1 of uncultured Prevotellaceae bacterium. Taxonomy (GTDB): domain Bacteria; phylum Bacteroidota; class Bacteroidia; order Bacteroidales; family Bacteroidaceae; genus Paraprevotella. The sequence continues at coordinate 17,470 of CASGAM010000013.1, forward strand.
TTTCCTTTGGATAATCCGTCAGGATGACAGGACGTTTAAAATGCTCTTCTACGAGATAACGCTCATGCTCGCTGGCAAGATCAGCTCCCCAATAAATTGGAAACTCAAATTTATGACCATTCTTTACTGCCTCTTCCAAAATTTCAATACCTTTCGTATATGGCAAACGAACGAAATCATTTTCTACGACAAAATTCAAACGTTCCAACAACGTTTTATCAATCATCTTATTCAGAAAAGCCAAATCCTCCTGACAATTATCAAGCGCCCAGCGTACACAGTACTTGATAAAATCCTCAGCCAGATCCATATTATCGTTGATATCATTGAAAGCCACTTCCGGTTCTATCATCCAGAATTCCGCCAAATGGCGCGGCGTATTGGAATTTTCAGCACGGAATGTCGGGCCAAAAGTATAAATGGCTCCTAATGCTGTTGCACCCAGTTCGCCTTCCAACTGACCTGAAACAGTCAACGAAGTTGTTTTACCAAAGAAATCATCAGAATAATCAATCTTACCCTCTTCGTCCTTCTTCAGATCGTAAAGGTTCTTGGTTGTCACCTGAAACATCTGGCCGGCACCTTCGCAGTCGCTCGCCGTTATAATCGGCGTGTGGAAATAAAAGAAACCATGTTTGTGGAAATAATCATGGATAGCCATTGCCATGTTATGACGAATACGGAAAACCGCACCAAAGGTATTAGTGCGCAAACGCATGTGAGCATGCTGACGCATATACTCCATAGTCTGTCCCTTCTTCTGCATCGGATAATCAGATCCGCAAGTGCCCAGCACCACGATTTCGCGCGCCTGAATCTCCACATTCTGACCGGCTCCGACACTTTGCACCAAATCCCCTGTAACACTCAAGCATGAGCCGGTCGTTATTTGTTTGAACAAATCGTCCTCAAACTTGTCCGCATCTGCCACAATCTGTACATTATTTATGGTCGAACCGTCATTCAACGCGATGAAATGAACCGCTTTACTGCCACGGTGAGTACGAACCCACCCTTTGACTGTTACGGCCGTACCGAAGTCGTCGCTCTTCAGTACGTCTATCACTTTTGTTCTGTTAATACGTTCCATTATCCTATTATTAATCATCATTATTTTAAAATGCTCCCATCCTAAGCATATTTACTTCCTGTTCAGTCAAGAATCTCCAGTCACCCCGGCGCAGATTTTTCTTTGTTAATCCGGCAAACAACACCCTATCAAGTTTAACAACCTTATAACCTAACGCCTCAAATATACGGCGAACGACACGATTCTTTCCTGAATGAAGTTCAATGCCTACCTGCTTTTTATCGGTGGGACTGGCATAATCCACGGCATCCGCACGTACTTCTCCATCATCAAGCATAACACCTTCCACTATCTGACGCATGTCTGCTGCAGTCACGTTCTTATCGGTATAAACGTGATAAATCTTTTTCTTAAGGTACTTCGGGTGTGTCAGTTTTGAGGCCAATTCACCATCGTTCGTAAACAACAAGACTCCCGTCGTATTACGATCAAGACGTCCCACTGGATAAATACGTTCCCTACAAGCATCTTTCACTAAGTCCATCACCGTTTTACGGTTTTGTGGATCATCACTGGTCGTTACATAATCCTTTGGTTTGTTAAGCAACACGTACACTTTACGCTCCATATTGACCGGCTGATCATGGAATTTAACCTCATCTGTACGCTTAACCTTTGTACCCAATTCTGTCACCACCTCACCGTTAACGCTCACCACACCGGCTGCGATAAACTCATCTGCCTCACGACGTGAGCATACTCCTGCGTTTGCAAGGAACTTATTTAAACGGATTGGAGCATCCGGATCGGTAAGCAACTCTTTATATTCGATACGTTTTTTATAACTGTATTTTGCATTGGGATCATAATCTGCCGTATGGCGACGTTGTGGACGCTGCCCTCCATATCCCGGACGTTGCGAGAAGCCACCTTGGCGAGGTTTGCGATAGCCCTCCGGTCTTTGACCTTGATAGCCTCCCTCGGCACTATATCCGCCTTCGCGATAACCACCTTCCCGGCCATGACCATATTGTTCTCTTTGACGATTATTGTAATTCCCTTGCCGGTTTTCTCTGTTATAGCCTGATGATTGGCCGTAACTTCTGTATGGCCGGTTTTCAGTGTTACCTGCATAGTTGGTGCGATATTGCGGACGAGCCGGGCGTTCCCCCCTCATACCATCTGCAGAATAAGCACGTTCCGTACGTTGTACCCTTGGTCTGTAAACACGACCGCCTTCCTGCGATTCACCACTTCTGTAATTCTCTCGTTTGTATGGTTTGTAACCATCGCGGTTACGATCCGCTTCGCCTCCCGCGAAGTGTTCGCGCCATTTTTCGTCTTCCATACTCATTTTCTATATAAATTAAATCTATTATTTATCAGCCTCGCGGCTTTCCTTTAATACCTAATGAATAAACATTACATCAAAGCCCGGTGTAAGTATGCGGTGTAATGGCCCTCAACTCATCTTTCACTGTTTCGCTGACATCCAGTCCGTCAATGAAATTTCTGATAGCATCTGCCGTAATAGCCTGATTGGTGCGAGTTAATGCTTTCAATGCCTCATAAGGATGAGGATAAGCCTCACGGCGCAAAATTGTTTGAATAGCTTCAGCCACAACAGCCCAGCAATTATCCAGGTCGGCATTGATGGCGGCTTCGTTCAACAACAGTTTGCGTAAACCTTTCAACGTGCTTTGGATAGCGATGACCATGTGCCCCATTGGAACCCCGACGTTTCTCAAAACAGTAGAATCAGTCAGGTCACGTTGCAAACGGGAAATAGGCAATTTCATTGACAAATGTGCCAAAACAGCATTTGCAACACCAAGATTGCCTTCGGAGTTCTCGAAATCGATTGGATTAACCTTATGTGGCATGGCACTGGAACCTACTTCACCGGCTTTAATCTTCTGCTTAAAATATTCCATGGACACGTACTGCCAAAAGTCGCGGTCAAGATCTATAATGATAGTGTTGATACGCTTCATGGCATCGAAGATGGCACCGAGATTGTCATAATTGGATATTTGAGTGGTATATTCCTCACGCTCCAGCCCCAGTTTTTCAGCAACAAAACGGTTACCAAAGGCTTTCCAGTCATAATCCGGATAAGCCACATGGTGGGCATTATAATTACCAGTTGCACCACCAAACTTTGCCGTAATGGGACATGCTTTCAACATAGCCAACTGCCGCTCAAGCCGATAGACAAATACCATGACTTCCTTGCCCAGGCGGGTAGGTGAGGCCGGCTGTCCGTGCGTTTTCGCCAACATGGGTACATTGCGCCACTCCTCGGCATAAGCCTTCAGCTGACTGACAAGTTCCTCCATTTGCGGATAATAACATTCCTCCAAAGCCTCTTTGATGGACAGAGGAACAGATGTGTTGTTTATGTCTTGTGACGTCAGCCCGAAATGAATGAACTCCTTGTAAGCCTCCAATCCACCAATCTTGTCAAATTCCTCTTTTATGAAATATTCCACGGCTTTCACGTCGTGGTTCGTCACTTTCTCAATATCTTTAACCCGCTGGGCATCCGCCTCCGTAAAGTTACGGTAAATGTTGCGCAATGTTTCAAACAAATTCTTGTCGAAACGTTCCAACTGCGGCAAAGGCAACTCGCATAAAGCAATGAAATACTCTATCTCTACCCTGACACGGTAACGCACCAACGCATATTCTGAAAAATAAGAAGCCAAAGCCTCCGTCTTACTTCTATATCTGCCATCAACCGGCGATATAGCCGTCAATAAATCCAATTCCATAAAACAATACGTATTATTCAGGCTGCAAAGTTAATGTATTTTATTGATTTCTATGCCGTCAATAAAGAAAATCTTTTGGATAATTATATCGTTCCGTAAAAGTCACTTGCCGACTTCTTCGTGCTGATACATATCATATATTACACGCTATACCGACCGTTGTTACAAAAACAGGAGGGATGAAGCCTCACACTCCATCCCTCTTGCTATAATTCTTAAGTATTCTTCATTAGAAATGCCATCCCAGTCTCAGTGCGGGAGTTGCGTGGAATCCAAAGAAATTCTCTTTCTGAGAATCAACTCCATCGGTTTTTGTAATCGTACCTCCTACACTCGTTTCTGTCGTTCCACGCCCTTCATTCCCAAAAGCATAGCCTAAACCTAACTCGGCACCAAGATATAAACCTTTGCACAAATAAACATCCACACCTGTAAATACATTTATACCAAATCCGAAATACGGGGATTTACTCTTCGTATAATTCTCATTTTCGCTATTGTCAAGATTTGTTTTTGTACTACCTACTAAGATTCCCAACTCGCCTCCGACATAGGGAGATATTCTCTCATATTTATTAAAATGATACTCTATACCAGGAAAGAGTGAAAATTCTGAAGTTGAGGTTTTGTCATAAGTTTCTTGCTCCTTTCCATTAACATCATCATAATACCCAATATCTTTTGTGGAATGCATACCTAAGCCCAGACTCAAACGGGCAACAATGGATTCATTCAAGAACAAACGCGCTTTAGCACCAAACTCCGGCAAAGTAAAGCCACCATCGGTTGCTCCACCCGGAGCATAATTCAATTCAGTTGCAAAACTCAAACCTTCAGGTTTGTACTGCGCATTCACTGTAGCTGTACCCAATAAGGCCACTGCCACCATTAATAACATCTTTTTCATGCTAAAAAAATAAAAAACATCCTACTCTTTTTGGTTTTCGGATTCCCCTTATCACAAAAATACATATATTAATATTCACTACAAAGCTTTTTTATCGCTTTTTTAACATAGTTCCGTTTTTTCCCTTGCTTGCAACCAAACAGAAACAGAAAGGAAACGCCCTTTCAGCCATTCTCCTTTCTGTCTAATTATATTTGAATGTTATGCTCTTTATCTGGTCCAGCCAGCCATCCACATGTTACTGCTTTCAACTGCTCCGCGTCCGTCTACCATCCCAACATATTTATCAGCAAAGCTAATTGTCTGGTTTTCAAGGTTGGCATTCTCCAAAAACTTACCTGTAGTATAAGTAGCGTTCTCATATTCATTGGTAAACGCACCGGAAAGGCTTACGTTCTGAATTTTAGAAATTCCGTCAGTCAACGCCTTGTCCGTACCCTCAGATTCTACAGTCAGCGGTTTGCTCTTGCCCGTCACGAGCGCGTTGGTCAGTGTCACCTGAGTTCCTTCACGTAAACGGACACCTCTCTTATTATCTGCCGAATTATTGCCGACCAGCGTAAGATTGCTGAGCGTAGGATGAGAAACCGGTGTCAGTGCATTGTTATTACCATTGTTATCTGCTTCAATCAAACAATCACAGTCGTAACCCAAAGTTTCCTTATTTTCCTGGTAAGCCACCAAGTAACGGCCCTCACCACGCCAGCCATACGTCCAGTCGTATGAATCATCCGAGCAGTTCATTACCACACAATGATCTATATTGACAGTTCCGCCAAAGAACTCTATTCCGTCGTCAGCTCCCATATAAGCCTCAACATAAGAGATCTCCGTTCCGCTGCCAACACCATAAAGGGTCAGACCATTTGACTCAGTCTCTTCATCAAGCGATACACCCGTATATTCCAAACGTACATATTTAAGGACGCCGGAATCATCTGCTGGATTGTCACCGCCATAATTAGCATTTCCGATTTCTGACTTTCCTACTGACTCAAGATTTATTGGCGCATAACCGCAGATGTGCAATCCGCCCCACGCACCGTCTTCTTCCAATTCGCAAGTCATGACTATAGGTTTTTCTGCCGTTCCCTGCGCATTAATCTTAGCACCTTGCTCAATCAGGATGTATGTCACGAGACTCGTTCCGAGGTCCTCGGCAACAATTTTCACACCCGGCTCGATAGTCAGTGTTGCAGGCGCCTTCACATGCACGCCCCCGCGCAAAGTATAAGTTTTGCCGGCTTCAAGCGTCACATCCGAAACAATGTTCTCACTTATCAAAGTGCCTTCAAAAATACCTGTCGAGTCGCCTGGGATTGTTCCGAGATCGTCACTGCCATTCGAGTCTTCACTACATGCGCCCAAAGAAAGAGCTGCAATCATTGTTACACCGTAAACTACAGGTTTCAAAAATAATTTTTTCATTTCTCTCATTTTTTTGGTTAATAAAAACGTTATAATTTAAAAGATATGCTCAAATCTGCTTTTATGCCTTCATTGAAACGCTCCACCTCTTGTACTCTTCCTGCTAACGGGAGTTCCTGCTCAAATACAATATCGGAATTCAGCAGGTTTTTCAACTGGAGCTTTACCGACAGGCGGTTGTTGAACTGATAGCCGCAAATGAAATCCAATGTATGCAACGGCGTCTGCACCACATCGCCCATGCCAGAAACACCTACCGACTGTATTCTTTCGCCCTGCAGGTTATACAGCAATGTCATGAACAGCTTGCGGTCGTTTTCAAACGACGGCGTATAACTGAGATCCGCATTCAAAAGATAAGGAGATGCCCCTTGCAGTGCGCGCTCAGAGTTTGTATAATCACCGCCCTCGGGCAGTTTCACGTTCGTATACATATAAGAACCGTTGAATGTGAAACGCAACGACTTGGTAAGAGATTGCCGGTACTCCAACTCCAGACCCGCCGCCGAACCGTCATCGGCATTTTTAAACGAATGCTGCAAGGTTCCGCCTGAATACTGCTGGATACGCTCGATGGGATCGTCCAGATATTTATAATAGACTGTCACCGCAAGCATGTCATTACTGTTCTTACGGTAGAACTCATACTTCAGGTCAACGTTATAGTTATACCCGTTCACCAGATCAGCGTTACCTATCGTTTGAGCGGCACCGTAAGACTCCTGGTAAAGGAAAGGCGCCATCTCTATGAAAAGGGGACGAGTGACTGTCCGTGATGCCGCAAAACGGATACTATGCTCGTCTCTCAACGAATATTTGGCATTCAACGCGGGAAAGAAGTCCAACGTATTTAAGTCGCGACGTTGCGCCTTGGCATGTTTGTCCGATGTCGTGGCATAATCAACAGCCTGCTCACTGTTCTCCATTCGTACACCCACGTTTATCATCAAAGGTTCTACCGGATAATAGTCCGTTTCCAGAAAAGCCGCATATATCCTGTTTTGCGCCCCGTAAATATTACTCGGCGACTGAGCCTGTTGAATAACAATCTGTCCGGAAGCCACATTGGCATGATTGAGGAACCCGTCCGTATGATAAACGTCCTGAGGCTTGACCGACAAGGCGTTCAAATCATAATAATACCGCACGCACTCATATTCACGAACTTTATCTTTAAAGGCAAAACCAATCCGGGCCTTGTTGGATTCGCCATATTTATACGACGCTTTGACATCTGCTGCCCATTCCTGCTCATCAAGCGTACCGAAATACCGCATCGTCTCCTGTGCTTTCTGCTTGAACAAGTCAAGCGTACCGTCTTCGCGGCGCTGATACATCACCTGTCTGCGATCCGGCTCGTCACTCTGCGTATTGCTCAACGAGCCGCTCCACTGCAGGTTCCAGTCATGTCCGAAATCATGCGACCCTTGTAACTGATAATTCTGGAGTTCATAAATATGGGTCGTCTGATTACTGCCTATCAGTTCATTCTGTACGTCACTGTCATAACCCGACTTCAGCTGATACTTGTCATTGATGTTACGGGCATAAAAGGCCGTCATGCCTATATGGTCCGATTTCCGGAAAGAATAGCCTGCATTAAAAAGACCTGTTATCTCAAGCGTCTGGGAGTAACTGTTGTAATTGAAATAATTGTCCTGACTTCCCTGTGCGTCATAAATGCTCGTATAAGCATCGCTGACAACCTTTTCACCTGCATCTATATCCAACGAACCTAACAGATTGAACGAACCTGCAGGCAGCACAAAGGTTTTGCCAAAAGCTACGTTTCCGCCCAAATCCGGCAATACATTGCGCTTTGCCACCTCAAACGTTGTCCCGAAAATATCATGTTCTTTCAGATAATTTCTTGACTCCGAATAAGACAGATCCAGAATGGACTGATCAATGTAAGGAGTAGACCTAAAGAGCGAATAGGCCCTATCCATTGTATAAAACTGCTTGTTGAGGTTGCCGCTTCTCGTTCCGGTACCAAAAGATAAATTAAAGAAATCATCTCCCCCTTCTTTGGTGCTGATGTCAACATGGGCACCCGAATAATCGGCAAAAGCTGACGCCTCGTATACCTTACTGACTGTAATGTTCTGCACGGCAGAGGATGGGAATATATCTAAAGGTATGAGTTTATTGTCGGGATTGGGCGATGCTATGGGTAACCCGTTCAGAGTTGTCGTGCTATATCTATCTCCGAGCCCACGAACAATGAGCTGCCCGGCATCGGCAATGGAAATGCCGGACAGTTTCTTTACGCCGTCCTGAGCATTGGAGATTCCTTTGATGCTCATTTCGCCGGCACCAAGATTTTCTATGGCCAATACCGCCTGCCGGCGTTCAGCCAGCAAGGCGCTTTCAAGTTCAAGACGTTTTTGGGCTACAATAGTAATCTCGTCGAGCTGCTTGTTATCCGGTTCCAATAAAAATTTGATCTCAATCTCGCCCCGAGCCGGAACCTCAACGGTCATTTTTTGGGGGAAGAACGAAATATAGGAAACTTCCAACGTACAGGTCCCTTTCTTGAGTCCTTTTATGACGAAACGGCCGTCTATGTCTGCCACGGCCCCCAATCCGGTTCCCTCCACCTTGATCATTGCCCCCATCAAGGGTTCATCCATTTCTTTATCGATGACAAGCCCTTTTATATCTCCCGCACGGACAATACCGGCAAAGACAAAAAACACAAAAAATACTTTTAAGCGAATCTCTGAAAAATACATTTTACCTCTTTTTTAATCCGCCACAAAAGTATTCTATCGATATTTCAAAAAGATTGCTAAAAAATAAAAATTATATTATCAGGGCTGAAACCAATAAATCTCCAATAAAATGTCACGGGTTTGCAACAAACAAGAAAACAAACAGAAACATCACCACTCAATCATCTCTCTTACACCTCTCCGGCTGACTTGTACCCTATACCTGCGGTAACTTTCAATACCCTTATATTTGATGCGCATCACAAAGTGCAGATAATAGACTTTTTCTGTCGGCGACTTATCGTAAGCTCCGTTTCCTTCATATATATATAATGGTATATGCGGTGAATCCGTCCGCCGGAGGAATTCGCGCAGATTAATCCGCACAATCTCATTAACCCCCAACAGCGGATGATGACTGAGCTGACTGAGCCTTTTACCGCTTAACCTCACCTGATGGCGATGCACAATAACCGTCTCACTCAAGGAACTATGGCCTGCCTCCAAACCCGACACCCGTCCCCGGCGCACTTTAATCTCCTGCGGGACTTTTTCTTCGCTCACGAAGTCACACCCCTCCTTACCCCTACCGATAGGCTCACCGTGCATGGCCAGTTTTATCTTGTGATCGTAGAACTTTGCGCCGATCCTCGACGAAAACCAATCATGCATCAAATCCTTTATACGGTCTTTGAACATATAGCTGACAACCAAAGCAATAAACAGTGGCAATGTAAAATTGCCATACGTTTGTTGAAAAGAAAAAGAGATAATGGTTGCGAACACCATACTCAAACCGGCAGAAATCATAAAGAACAGTTGCTGGAATACAAACGTATTACTTTTCTTGTGCGCCAGGACATACAGGTCGCTTTCTATATATTTTTTCAGTTGACCGGTGCGATGCAAAAATGCCTTGTTCTTCTCCTCTTCATGAGCAGCCGGTAACTTATAGCCCTTTTCCCGCTGATAATTCTGTTCCGCTTCTATAAAGTCCAATATCGGTTTGGATATATCTGTATCCTTTCCAAAGCGATCGCTTAAACTGTCCAAAAGCCGGAACAAATACATGTCGGTCACACGGCACATGTATTCGTCGCATAATGCCCAGTAAAGTTGCTGTTCAAAATTGATCAAGGAAAGATTTACTTTTGCGGGCAAAGCACGATACCGGGAAAAAATCCTGCGCAAGTCACGGACAAGTATGCCCGTCTGCTGCGCGACCACACCGGACGCCGCCCTGCCTTCAATCCTTTGTACGGCAGTTCTCAACGCACTTCGCACCATGTTGCCGTACATCTTGATTTGATGCTCATAGGCTTTCTCATTTTGTTCGTTAGGCTCTGCCACCATCATCCGACTGGCTTCTTCGAGCCGGCTTAACGGCATTTCTCGCTCGTCGCCCAACTGTTGGAGGGAATAAACAGGCGTGATAAGCCGTACCTGCGTACGGAAGTCACGGTAAAAGTCCGACTTTGAATAGGTCTTGTCATTGATATAAAGGGCATCGGGAATAAATATCCACGTATCCATGACAAAATTGCTCACAGACAAATCTTTCTGACTGCGAGCATATCCCACCTTGAATTCCAAAGTGTACTTGTCGTGAATTTTGGCGTTGATTTTCAGCATACTCATTACAAATATAAAAAAGATATTTATCAACGGTCAGGAAAAAACAAAAAAAGTTCAGTTACATCCCACAATTCCACACAAATCCATATCTTTGTCCTTCAAAAAGCCAATGCCATGAAGACCGAACACCCTTTGGCGCAGTTTCATTTCTGCCCTAAATGCGGCTCAAGCCGTTTCATCGTCAACAATATCAAATCAAAACGCTGCGAAGACTGCGGCTTTGTCTATTATTTCAACCCCAGCGCAGCAACGGTCGCCGTCATCATCAACGAAAAACACGAGCTACTGGTTTGCACGCGAGCAAAAGAACCGGCCAAAGGGACACTGGATCTTCCGGGAGGATTTACTGACTGCTTTGAAAGTAGCGAAGAAGGGGTGACACGGGAAGTATCAGAAGAAACGGGGCTGACCGTCACACGCACCCGCTACCTGTTCTCACTTCCCAACACCTATCTTTATTCCGGTTTTTTGGTACATACGGTCGACCACTTCTTCCGGTGCGACACCAACGCCCCAGAAAAGGCCAATGCTGCCGACGACGCGGCATCCCTGCAATGGATACCGCTTTCCGACCTCAAACCGGAAGAATTCGGATTACAATCCATACGCGAAGGCATCAGTAGAATCCTGCGCGAAAAGCTCGTAACAGACTAAAAGTAACGAGCATTAAAGTCTCGCTGCGGCATTTTATGAAAAAAATTGTTATAGATAAGGGGTAATCTATCTTTTTTTCCTACTTTTGCCACAAATTAAAAAAAGGTATCAGAACATGCAAAAAAACCTGGTGATTGTGGAGTCTCCAGCCAAAGCTAAAACCATCGAAAAGTTTTTGGGGGAAGACTATAAAGTGTTATCCAGTTATGGCCACATCCGCGATTTGAAAAAAAAGGAGTTCAGCATAGATACGGCGGACTTCACACCCGAATATGAAATACCGGCTGAAAAAGTCAAGCTTGTCAACGAATTGAAATCCCAAGCACAAAAAGCAGAAACCGTATGGCTCGCATCCGATGAAGACCGCGAAGGAGAAGCCATCTCGTGGCACCTGAGCGAAGTTCTCGGTCTTACACCTGAAAACACGAAAAGAATCGTTTTCCACGAAATCACCAAACCGGCCATCCTCAAGGCCATTGAAACACCGCGAAAAATCGACCTCAACCTGGTAAACGCCCAGCAGGCGCGACGCGTACTCGACCGCATCGTCGGTTTCAAGCTCTCACCGATACTTTGGAAAAAAGTTAAACCCGCCCTCTCCGCCGGCCGCGTCCAAAGCGTAGCCGTCCGACTCATCGTTGAACGCGAAAGGGAAATACAACAATTCAAAAGCGAGGAAAGCTATAAGGTAACCGCCATATTTTATGCCGGCGAAGACAAGAACGAGATTAAAGCGGAACTTAACCGGCGGTTCAAGACGGAGGAAGAAGCCCGCATGTTCCTTGAATACTGCAAAACCGCACAATTCAGAATTGAAGATATTGCCACAAAGCCCCAAAAACGTACCCCGGCGGCTCCGTTCACGACGTCAACACTCCAACAGGAAGCCGCCCACAAATTAGGTTTCACGGTGGCACAGACCATGATGGTTGCACAAAAGCTTTACGAATCCGGTAAAATCACATACATGCGTACCGACTCCGTCAACCTGTCAGCCCTCTGCCTGAATGCCTGCAAGGAGGCCATCAAGGAAATGACCGGCGAACGGTATGTCAAGATAAGGCAATATCACACAAAAACCAAAGGCGCGCAGGAAGCACACGAAGCCATCCGGCCTACCTACATGAACCAGCAGGAGATTGAAGGCACCTCGCAGGAGCGGCGACTGTACGATCTGATATGGAAACGTACCATCGCATCGCAGATGGCTGACGCCGAATTGGAAAAGACCGTTGCTACCATCAACATAAGCGGACAGGATGCCGTGTTCGTATCTACCGGCGAAGTCATCAAGTTCGACGGTTTCTTAAAGGTTTACCATGAGACATTCGATGATGAGCCGGACACTGACAACGAATCGGATGCCGGACGATTGTTACCTCCCATGTCTGTCGGCCAGCAGCTGACCGGCAAGGAGATACAAGCCATCCAGCGTTTCACCCAACATCCGCCGCGATACAACGAAGCCAGCCTCGTCAAAAAATTAGAGGAATTAGGCATCGGGCGTCCGTCTACCTATGCCCCGACCATCAGCACCATCCAGCAGCGCGAATATGTGACAAAAGCAGACAAGCCGGGCGAGGAAAAAGAGATGCAGACACTTGTCCTGAAAGGAAACAAACTCACGAAAAAAACGAAAAAGACGGTTGTCGGCACAGAACGGGGCAAATTGATACCGACCGACATCGGAACAGTCGTAAACGACTTCCTCCTGCAATATTTCCCCGAAATCATGGACTATAACTTCACGGCGGAAGTAGAAAAGAAATTCGACGACATTGCCGAAGGAAAAACCATGTGGAAAAATGTCATGCAGGATTTCTACAAGGATTTTGAGCCGATGGTAGAGAAAACCCTAAAAGAAAAAACCGGTCACAAAGTTGGCGAACGCATCCTCGGCACCGATCCTGCCAGCGGAAAGACCGTCTCAGTCAAGATAGGACGCTTCGGACCTGTCGTACAGGTCGGAACCGTAGAGGATGAGGAAAAACCGAAATTCGCACAAATCAGGAAAGACCAAAGCATAGAAACCATCACGCTGGAGGAGGCACTCGAACTGTTCAAGTTGCCGCGCACCATCGGCACGTTTGAAGGCGACAATGTAGTCATCGGAACCGGACGCTTCGGCCCGTACGTCCTGAACAACAAACAGTACGTGTCCATCCCGTCCGATTTAGATCCGCTCACGATTTCTTTGGAAGAGGCCACACGCCTTATTCTCAACAAACGGCAAGAACAGGAGGAACGGCATCTCAAGTCTTTCACCGAAACGCCCGACCTGGAAGTACTCAACGGCAGATACGGCCCATACATCTCTTATAAAGGGAAGAACTACCGGCTGCCTAAAGGTTATGCGGAGAAGGCACGCGAACTGACTTATGAAGAGTGCATGGCGGTCATCACTGAAGAAAAAGACAAGCCGGCTAAAACCACCCGCAAACGAAACTATTCCGCTAAAAAATGACACGTATCATCTTATTAGGCTATATGGGAGCCGGCAAAACAACCTTAGGCATGGCATTGGCCCGGCAGACCGGACTTCCTTTTTACGATTTGGATTGGTATATCGAAGAACGTTTCCACCAGACGATTCCGCAACTCTTTGAGAAATACGGCGAAAAAGGTTTCCGGGAGATTGAAAAAGAAATGCTCCACGAAGTAGCCGAATTTGAAAATGTCATCATATCCGTCGGCGGAGGGACGCCCTGTTTTTTCGATAACATGGCGTATATGAACGAACAGGCACAAACGGTTTATTTGGAAGCGACGCCAGAAGTGTTGCAACAGCACTTGGCCATGAGCAAAACGGAGCGGCCGCTTTTAAAGAACAAGACACAGGAAGAAGTCTGCCGATTCATTGCCGATTCGCTTGAACAACGGAAACCCTACTATGAACAGGCACGATACAGGTTCAATACCTCACTATTAAGTGACAACGAGAAAATACAGGACAGTGTCCAAGAACTTCGCAAACTACTTAACACGTAAGAACAGACATGAGAAAATGGCGTATTGAAGACTCAGAAGAACTCTACAACATCAACGGCTGGGGAATTAACTATTTCGGCATCAACGAAAAAGGTAACATGTATGTTGCCCCTCGCAAAGATCAGGCGAGAATCGACCTCAAAGACCTGATGGACGAGTTGTCGTTGCGTGACGTTTCAGCCCCGGTACTGCTGCGTTTTCCTGACATCCTGGATAACCGCATCGAAAAAACAAGCAACTGTTTCAAGATTGCGGCAAAGGAGTACGACTACAAAGGCGAGAATTTCATCATTTATCCCATCAAGGTCAATCAGATGCGGCCGGTGGTAGAGGAAATCATCAGCCACGGAAAGAAATTCAATCTCGGACTGGAAGCCGGTTCCAAACCGGAACTACATGCCATCATCGCCGTCAATACCGACTCAGACTCACCCATAATCTGTAACGGCTACAAAGACCGCAACTACATCGAGCTGGCCTTGCTGGCCCAGAAAATGGGTAAAAGGATCTTCCTCGTGGTGGAGAAACTCAACGAGCTGAACATCATCTACGAAGTGTCCCGCAAACTCAACGTGCGTCCTAACATCGGCATCCGCATCAAGTTGGCCTCTTCAGGCAGCGGAAAGTGGGAAGAAAGCGGCGGCGACGCCAGCAAGTTCGGCCTGACCTCCAGCGAACTGCTCGACGCCCTCGACATGCTTGAAAGCAAGGACATGAAAGACTGCCTCAAGCTGATACACTTCCACATCGGAAGCCAGATCACCAAAATACGGCGCATACAAACAGCCCTGCGCGAAGCATCACAATTCTATGTGCAATTACACCGCATGGGCTACAATGTCGAGTTCGTCGACTGCGGTGGCGGTCTGGGTGTGGACTACGACGGTACCCGGTCCAGCAACAGCGAGAGTTCGGTCAACTATTCCATCCAGGAATATGTCAACGACTGCGTCTATACGTTTGCCGAGGTATCGAACAAAAACAATATCCCCCATCCGAACCTGATTACGGAAAGCGGACGTTCCCTTTCCGCCCACCATTCCGTCCTGGTCATGCAGGTACTCGAAACAGCCTCCCTGCCCCGCATGGACGAGAGCTTCGAACCGAAAGAAGACGCACACCAGCTGGTAAAAGACATGTACGAGATTTGGGATAACCTCAATCCCCGCACATTGCTTGAAGACTGGCACGACGCACAACAGATACGCGAGGAATGTCTGGATCTGTTCAGCCACGGCTTCGTCGACCTGCGCACGCGGGCCGACATTGAAAGCATGTACTGGAGCGTCACACGGGAAGTGAACATGCTGGCGCAAACCCAGAAACATATCCCTGAAGAGTTGTTGTCGTTAGACAAGCTGTTGGCAGACAAGTACTTCTGTAATTTTTCACTTTTCCAAAGCCTGCCCGACTCATGGGCTATCGACCAGCTGTTCCCCATTGTGCCGATACAGCGGCTCAACGAACGGCCGGAAAAACAGGCAACCCTGCAAGACATCACCTGCGACTCCGACGGGAAAATCGCCAACTTCGTCACCAACAGCTATCTGTCGCACAGCCTTCCCGTACACACGCTCAAGAAAAACGAGCCATACTACATCGCCGTTTTCCTCGTAGGCGCCTATCAGGAAATTCTGGGCGACATGCACAACCTGTTCGGCGATACCAATGCCGTACATGTCACAGTCGACGGCGACAGCTACTCCATCGACCAGATTATTGATGGCGAGACCGTTGCCGAGGTTCTCGAATACGTACAATACGACCCAAAGAAATTGGTGCGCCGGCTCGAGATATGGGTGGCCAAATCCGTCCAGTCAGGCAAAATAACCCTTGAGGAAGGCAAAGAGTTCCTCAGCAATTACCGCTCCGGACTTTACGGTTATACCTATTTGGAATAAGACAATCACACAAGACATCATGAAAGAAAAAATAACCATTGTAAAAGTTGGCGGCAAAATCGTAGAAGAGGAAGCATCTCTCGCACGCCTGCTTGATGACTTCAGCCGCATCGAAGGCGCAAAGTTATTGGTACACGGGGGCGGTCGCTCCGCAACAAAACTTGCCGACCGACTGGGTATCGAAAGCAAGATGGTCAACGGCCGCCGCATCACCGACCAACAGACGCTCGAAATCGTCACCATGGTTTATGGCGGGCTCGTCAACAAAAACATCGTGGCACGCCTACAGGCCAAAGGCGTCAACGCCCTCGGACTGACCGGTGCGGACATGAATGCCATCCATTCACACAAACGCCCCGTAAAAGACATTGACTACGGCTTCGTGGGCGATGTTGATCAGGTCAATGCCGGCATACTGGCGGAACTCATCCACAAGGGCATTGTCCCCGTATTGGCGCCGCTGACCCATGACGGCGAGGGGCACATCCTGAACACGAACGCCGACACCATTGCCGGCGAAACTGCCAAAGCGCTGGCTGAGCACTTCGACGTCACGCTCATATACAGTTTCGAGAAAAAAGGTGTCCTGAAGGATGCAGACAATGACGATAGCCTCATCCCCCACCTCAACGAACAGGAGTTTAAGGACTATGTCGCCGACGGCACAATACAAGGCGGCATGATTCCCAAATTAGAAAACGCCTTTGAAGCCATCCACGCCGGCGTAGGCAAAGTCATCATCACCCTGGCAACCGCCATCGACGGGACACAGGGAACCATCATCGAAAAATAGAAAAAAACAGTTGGTTAAAACGCAAGCAACCAGCCACATAAGAAAAAAACATAAAAAAAACGACGGGTGAGTGTAACTTTAAGGTCACTCACCCGTCTTTATTACAGAGAGATGAAAGAAATCAGTTTCAAAAACGATGTCCTGCCGCTGAAAAACAAACTGTACCGGTTAGCACTCCGCATCACCTGCGACACGGCCGAAGCGGAAGACGTCGTACAAGAAACCATGATCAGGGTGTGGAACAAACGCGAAGAGTGGCAGCAGTATAACTCCATCGAAGCATTGTGCATCACCATCTGCAGAAACCTGGCCATCGACCAAAGCCAAAAAAAAGATTCCAGGAATGCAGTATTCGACATCAGCCGACACGA
This sequence comes from uncultured Prevotellaceae bacterium, assembly GCA_949299545.1. GTDB lineage: Bacteria > Bacteroidota > Bacteroidia > Bacteroidales > Bacteroidaceae > Paraprevotella. The sequence goes on from CASGAM010000013.1 coordinate 34,665, forward strand.
ACACTCCGACATCTCTACCCCGCACGAACATCTCGCTGCACGGGAAGGACTCAACATCCTGCAAGGCATCTTACAGGAATTACCTGAGAAACAACGTGCCATCGTCGAGTTGCGGGACATCGAAAACAAGACGTACAAAGAAATAGCCAGCGCCTTGAACATCACGGAGGAACAAGTAAAATCCTACCTCTTCAGGGCGAGACAGAAAATCAGACTAAGATACACGGAAATACAGGACTATGGACTATAAATATATCGAACAACTGTTAGAACGCTATTGGCAATGCGAGACCAATCTTGAGGAGGAACAGATTCTCAAACTGTTCTTCTCGCAGGAGAACGTACCCGCTCACCTGCAGCAATACAAAAAACTGTTTGCCGATATAAAATCCTTGCAGGGACAAACGCTCGGCGAAAATTTCGACCGGAAAGTATTGGACCGTATCCAGGCAGACCTGCCGGTAAAAGCAAAGAAAGTAACCCTGAGTCAGCGGCTCAAACCTTTCTACAAGGCCGCAGCCGTCGTAGCCATTGCCGTCACCTTGGGCAACGCTGCACAAAGCTCGTTCAAGGAACAGCGCGAAGAAGACTACAACTACGACAGCTATCAGGACACTTACACCGACCCGGCCGTAGCCTATGACAAGGTATCCGACGCATTGGACATGGTGTCAAAAAGTCTGGGCGAGACAGCAAGACGGGACTCATTATTGAAATCCACACAGCGCAACTGAAATGAAACGCATGCTCTGCCTGCTGCTTCTCGGCATGACAGCCTACGCAGCCACGGGACAAGACTTTGCCACAAAGTTCATGAGCCAGACAAACTGCCCGGATGAACTTTACTGCCAGACCGTAAGTCCGAAGATGATGGAGAAACTAATCAACCTGCCTGAAGCGTCAGACAAGGAAAAAACAAACACACTGTTGGAAAAGCTGAAAAGCGCCCGCATCATCACGGCGACAAGCCATGCCAAATCCTTTTTCAATCGCGCACGCGCACTGATTGAACACAACCCCAACAGGTTCCTGCCTTTAGGCGAATACCCGAAAGGTTGCACCGACATGGTTTTCGTGCGGAAACACGACCAGATCATCGTCGAATTGGTGATGCTCTGCTACAACGAAAGTGACAGCCTCTTCACTGCCATCAACCTGACAGGCAACATGGATGGGCAATTCATCGACCAGCTCTCGGCAAAAAACGAGAACGACAGTTTACAATAGAACATTTTTGCTTTTTAATATAAACAAGTTAGTGCTTTAAAACGATGCGAAGCTGTGAAGTTTCTATTCTCTCAAATTTTTCATAACATACTAACAACGGAAAGGGCTGCCTGCAGAAGGTCGCCCTTTTGCTTTACCCCCTCCTCTCTCCCTACACGCACTTTCATCGAAAAAGCATTCACTCCTTCACCGTGCCTGTAACTCACTTTGTAACAACCGTTTAACCGGTGAAGGACTTGCTCGTTCCTTGCGTTCACTCTTTTGCAGGCCACTGCCGTTGCTGCGACCGCACGCAGCAAAAATTACAAAGCCGGAAAATAAATTTTCAAGCGCACGCAAATTTACCTGCATGCGCTCGCATTTTCGTACTCCGTCAACCGGCCGTAAAAACAAGCAAGCGCACTTCCCACAGGCGTATGGCCGACATGTAAAAATAAATCACATCCTCAATCTTCCCATTCAACGTATGCGGTGAAGGACATAATGAAGAAAAACAACACAAGTCCTTCACCCATAAACATCTGTTGTTGAACTGTTTATTAAACAGGGTGAAGGAGTGAAGGCTTTTTAGGCAACTTTGCTTGGCGCGCGTACGCGCGCGTGAGCAGCGGCTACGGTGATACTGTATGACATTTTTACGTTACTTTCCGAAATCCATGTATCATTTTTATAAGTTCAGAAAAGTATTAGTATGGAAGAAAGAAGATGGTAAAAAATGAGATTACTTTAAATTCTATCCTCATTTTTCTTTTTAATCATTATATTTTCATTAGTGTCCCGTTAAAATGGGACACTAATGAAAATATTTATAAAACGAAAAAGTTATTTAGATTGATGTTGCTATGTGCAATCTTAGTTCTATCGTTTTCATCTTGCTCCAATGATGAAGAAACATTCGATTATTCAATAGAATTTCTTTACGGCAAATGGGAAGGTACCGAAATCTATTACAAAGGCGAGTGGCTTGATTTATCTAACTGGATGTATCAAAAATTATCTTTTTCAATTAGTTTTAACGAAGATGGAACTTATTACGGAGAAGGATTCTTTGGTACTGGATATGGGACATATAAAGCTGTTGGAAAAACATAACTACTTATGTCGATGGTGAAAAATATCTCACATATTATGTGAAATCATTATCAAATGATAAGTCTGAAATAACAATGTATGAAAATAGTGGAGATAGTATGGATTTGAGAGTAAAAAAAGTAAATTAATCTTGCTTAAAAAGTATTTCTACTAAATTTGTATCATTACAAACAAACGCAGTTATATGCTACCCGTGATGTAGGATAGTATATAACTGCCTATTTTTATTAGTGATAAGATTGTTAGTAATAATAATATTTCATACTTTTGTTTTGCAGACACATGGGAAATAAGCCTTTTACATTCATATATATGTTGCAGTTGACAGAACCAGTCCGTAGCAATACGAGTAAGGTCGCAACGGAACAATATTTCGAGACAGCATAACAAAATATCATCGGCAAATGTCTGCATGGTAAAACGGACTTGGTCAAAAATATGGTTTCTATATAAAGGGCTTGGATTAAGGAAATAAATTCTTGGAATCCAAACAGCCCTTACAAGCAAAAGTTCAGAAAAGCAATATATCAAATTGTTCAGAAAAAGACAAGAATCTTGCATCGCAAATAACACTTAGCTTACTGATTAATTCCTTTATTTATAAAATCTGGAGTATGAGAAATTCATTGTTATTACTTTTACTTGGTCTGTATGCCTGTACAGGCAACAACGAAAAGAATCTGATCGGAACCTGGATAGAACAGATGCCGCAGGGAATGAACTACATTCAAGGTTTTCACCTTAAAGACAACGGCACGGCAGAGTCGGTTGGCATGAGAACCTTATTATACAACAAATGGGAGATAAAGGATAATAAGTTAATCCTGTCGGGCGAGAGCGTCGGAAACGGACAGACAATCCAGTTCTCCGACACAATGAACATCATCAGATGTCATGCTGATACGCTTGTTGTCAACCGGAAAAACATGGATGTAGTCTATGTAAGGCAGAACAATGACCTTGAAACCATAAAAAGCAGGCCGTCAAGAGCTGCCCATGAAGGTTTTACATGGAAAGAACTATCAGGAGCGGGCCTGACCTTATGGGTTCAGGAAAACAAAGACATACGTCTCATTGCCGACCCTTCATTGCCGGGCATAGTAATGGTCAGGAATGGTAGCGCCAGGCCACAAATGCTTATCAGAGTATTCGACCTTCTCAATCATGACATAAATGATGTTATCAGAACTCTGGAAAAAGCAGACAACTGGGATTCAAAACAGACAGGAAGATTCGAGGAAGTGAAGCCTGTAAGAGACGGGGTCAGAAGGTTTGTAATGGTACCTGACGGGAATTATGGTGCGGAGGTTAAAATGTTGATGAAATCTGAACCTGTACCTGCTCCATGCAACGGCTGGGGTGTGGGCAACAGCGGCACAAGATATTTTGAAATCCACGACTCTCATCCTGACAAGGCGATATTTGTAGAAACAGGTCAGGAAGCACCGTTGTTTGACGAGGGCAGCATTGTGTTCTCCGACACGGATACGGCAAAAGCGAATGGGGGGATGTCCACGGATGAACTCTTCACATTGAAGGGGACTGTAACCATCGGGCATGAGGTGCGGGCTTTCAAACCCGAAGGAAGTAACGATGAGTATTGGATTGTAGACAAGACCGGATCTTTGGAAGATCTTTACGACAAAACGACCAAAGGGCAGAAGAACGGAAGCCCGGTAAAAGCGGTTTTAAAACTTGAATATAACGGGAAATGGGATGATGGATTTGCAGCAGAGTATTCGGGCGTGTTCTTTGTCCGGGAAGTTGTCAGTCTGAATAAATAGAATGTGATATTATGCTGATTCCAAAAGAGTACAAAAAAAGATACCCTTGAAAGGTATCTTGTGTGGGCGTTGACGGATTCGAACCGCCGACCCTCTGCTTGTAAGGCAGATGCTCTGAACCAGCTGAGCTAAACGCCCGGTGTTTATAAACGAAAGAGATTGTGTAACGATTGTGGGCGTTGACGGATTCGAACCGCCGACCCTCTGCTTGTAAGGCAGATGCTCTGAACCAGCTGAGCTAAACGCCCTCTCTTTCGTTTCAAAAGCGATGCAAAAGTACGCCTTTTTGCGGAAATATGCAAACTTTTCGGTCGTTTTTTTGAAGGAAAAGGAATTACCGCATGTCTTCAATTTGAAAAGGACAGGAAACAGTCGTTTATATGGAAACGTACAGGCCGGGGGCGTGCATGCCTTACAGCCGGCCTGCACGCTTCTTATCATTTAAACCGTTCAGCCTGTTCCGCAATCAACGCAGCATCATCAAAATAGTTGATTTTCATAGCTCTCCGCACTTCATCAAGCGTTTCTGCGGCTGCAGCCCTTGCGACCTCACATCCTTTTCTCAACATCTCATATACGCCGGGGATGTCTTTTTGGAACTCTTTACGGCGATTACGAATAGGCTCCAGTTCTTCCTGCATGACGGCAGCCAAGAATTTCTTGACTTTCATGTCGCCTAAACCGCCACGTCGGTAATGTGCTTTCAACTCGTCCAGATTGGCGTAATCAGTCCAATAGCGTCCGAAATGTTCGTCGCGGCAAAAAGCATCCAGGTATGTAAAGACGGTATTACCCTCTACCGTACCGGGGTCGGTCACCTTGATATGGTTAGGGTCCGTGTACATGCCCTTGATTTTGCGCTCGACCTCGTCAGCGGGGTCGGAAAGGTAAATGCAGTTACCGAGCGACTTACTCATCTTGGCCTTTCCATCGGTTCCAGGCAAACGCAGGCAAGCGGCATTGTCGGGCAGGAGTATTTCAGGTTCCACCAGCGTTTCGCCATAAATGAAGTTAAACCTGCGGACAATCTCCCGCGCCTGTTCCAACATCGGTTCCTGATCTTCGCCAACGGGAACGGTCGTAGCCTTGAAGGCTGTTATGTCTGCTGCCTGACTGATGGGGTATGTAAAGAATCCTACAGGGATGCTGGTCTCGAAGTTGCGCATCTGTATCTCCGTCTTGACCGTCGGGTTACGTTGGAGGCGTGAAACGGTGACGAGATCCATGAAATAAAAAGTCAACTCGCACAGTTCCGGAATCTGTGACTGGATGAAAACGGTTGACTTGGCGGGATCTATACCGCAAGCCAAATAGTCTAACGCCACTTCAATCACATTCTGGCGGACCTTCTCGGGGTTGTCTATATTGTCAGTCAACGCCTGCCCATCGGCCTCGAAAATGAATATTTTGTCATAGAGTCCTGATTCCTGCAACTCTACCCTACGCCTGAGCGAGCCTACATAATGCCCGATGTGGAGTTTACCTGTCGGGCGGTCGCCGGTCAATATTATTTTTTCTTTTTTCATGAAAAACCGTTGTTTATATAATTTATTGCAAAGATACATAGTTTTCGCAAAGCAGCCAAACCCCGCATGATTTCTACTGCCAAAAGGGCGGGATGTACCCCTTAATGCACGGTGGCCTGCTATAGCTTATTTGAACAAGCGTTCGATCTCGGTCTGTTCAAGAATGGCCACGATGACTTTACCGTCCGGCGTATAATTAGGCGTCTGACAGGCAAACAGTTCGTCTACCAGGCTTTCCATTTCTTCGTTTGACAACACTTGCCCTTGCACTATGGCTGCGCTTTTTGCCAGGGAAAGGGCAATGTTATGACGCATATCGCCATCTCCCCCGAAACCTTTCTCCATCGCGGTGTGTACAATATCCTGCACAATCTCTGCCGGATTCAGTCCGTCAGTCCCGGATGGTATGGCATTAATACCGAAACTGCCGCCTCCCAGCACTGACAAGTCAAACCCAAGCGCCTCAAGGTCGCCGACAAGTTGTTCCAGCACCACAGCCTCGGACGGCGGCAACTGTACCATCTCCGGGAAAAGCAAGCCTTGTGACACACCGGTACGCTCGGACATTTGCCGGTTATACCGGTCATAAAGGACACGCAGATGCGCCCGCCGCTGGTCTATAATCATCAGACCTGATTTCACGGACGTCAGTATGTATTGTCCTTTGTACTGATAATGCAACATGGACTTCTCTACCATATCATTGGCTGCGCTACCCAACAGGGGCATTTCAGCCTCAACATTGCTTTCTGCCGAAAGAGGCAATTCATTTGACAACGACGGCACAGTTTCCTGTTCAAGCCCTTCATACAACGCCTCCCATTCTACCGATTTGCGGTGATAATTCCGGCCTGCAGCATTTTTGTTAAACGGATTAAAGCCATAATCCGTCTGTACGACCGGCGCACCGGTTTCCGGCATATCACGGCCGGCATTGAAGACCGGAATGTCAGGCGCACCTTCCATGTCGAAATCAATAGTAGGAACTGCATTGAAACGCCCTAACGCCTCTTTGACGGCAGCGACGACAATTTGCCAGATGGCTGTGTCGTTTTCAAACTTGATTTCCGTTTTTGTCGGATGGATATTTACATCAATATTTGCCGGATCGACCTCAAAATAGAGGAAATAAGACACCTGTTCGTTCGCCGGCACCAACTGGTCGTATGCTTCCATTACAGCTTTGTGGAAATACGGATGGCGCATGTACCTGCCGTTGACAAAGAAATACTGGTGTGCCCCTTTCTTTTTAGCCGTCTCCGGCTTACCGACAAATCCTGTCAGTCGCACCAAAGAAGTGTCTACATCAACCGGCAGCAACTGTTCATTGAGTTTCTTCCCGAACACTCCGACAATACGTTGACGCAAAATCGTTTTAGGAAGATTGAAAAGCAGGCTGTCATTGTGTGTCAGGCTGAAAGAGATATCGGGATGTACCAGCACGATGCGTTCAAATTCCTGCAATATGTTGCTCAATTCCGTCTGATTGGATTTCAAAAACTTTCGTCTCGCAGGCACATTGTAGAAAAGATTGCGTACCATGAAATTGCTACCCACAGGGCATGAAATGACTTCCTGGCCTGTCAATTCCGAACCGGAAATGGCAACACTGGTCCCCAGCTCGTTCTGTTCCTGCCGTGTTTTCAATTCCACCTGCGCCACCGCTGCGATAGACGCCAGAGCCTCGCCCCGGAAACCCATCGTGCGCAAGGCGAAAAGGTCGCCGGCCTGTCTTATTTTGGAGGTGGCATGCCGTTCAAAAGCCAACCGGGCATCTGTCTCCGACATGCCCTTACCGTCATCAATCACCTGAATGGCAGTCTTGCCGGCATCCGTCACAATGACGTCGATATTGGAAGCCGCTGCATCTACCGCATTTTCCACCAGCTCCTTGATAACAGACGATGGCCGCTGAATTACTTCACCGGCCGCGATTTGATTAGCCACCGAATCCGGCAGCAAATGTATAATATCACTCATTATTCCGTTCTAACGTGTTTAAATATGAAAGCTACCCGTCAAGATACAATGCCATATATATGCCAGTACCGCTATGATGATGAGCGCAACACCCACCTTCATCGGTTTCCGGCCACTCTCCTTACGACGACGGAGATGTTTTGTCCCCTTTACGAAAGTCCCTCTTATATCCTCCGGGTTAAATTCCTTTGGCGGCAACATACCTAACTCTCTTTTCGCCCGCTCCTCAATGGCTTTCAATTTTTCCTTGCGCTCATTGATATATATATAGGGATGATAGTAAGCACGGGGCTTACGGGTCTTAAAAAGTGCCATAACATTACCTCCTGATTATTTTATCCAATTTCTGTATGGGTGCCTTCCGTTTTAAAGACGTCTTCAACTCCGTACCAGCCTTCTTCGGACGCCAAACAAAGATGTCATCCTTATTCAGCGGACGGATATAATCAAACCACGCGAAGTTGGACAGATACAACTTGTTGGGCGGAATCATGAGTACAGGATATATCGTCCCGGTAGAAGCCGGCATCCATATCCTCGACATCTTACGATCCTTCATAAATAGTTTCAACTCCGTGGTTTCCGTGTAATTCATGCCAATCATCAGACTGTCATCATCGAAGAGATAATAGTCCACATAAACATTGCCGTTGACCCAGGTCTGCTTCATCTCGCCATTATCAAAATAGGATATCATCTCCTTACCGGCAATCTGATTGTAATGAACAGAATCCAACTGTTCCACAGAAAGCGTCTGGTCTATTACATGAATACGCTCCACAGTAGAATCGTTCAGATAGATTTTTATTACTTCACCAAGTATCTGCTGTAACCCATTCCATACGATCGGGTCTTTATACATGGTTATACACGAATCTTTTGAATTGTAAACAAGAGAGTCGCAAACGCCCTGAACATCAGCCCTGTATGAACGGACCTTGTGATAAGCACGCATCTCTCGGTAAACCGAATCCGTATTGATATTATAAGTATAAATCTTGAACGTATCGGCGTGCATGTACATGGTGTCTTTCTGTGAATAGTCTATGGCGACTGCACTGTCGGTCGCTTCAGAATAACCGGTAATCTCGTTATAATAACAATAATTACCGGTAAGCATGTTTTTGTTCAGCTCATCTGTATAAATGATATTCCAATACGCTTTGCCCTCGCCTTTCTCACTATCATAGAACAAACTGTCGCCTATCATTTTCCGCCCGTTATTGGTCAGGATGGAACGCTGCAACAGGTAAGCCCGGTCGTTTTGCGTGTCATAAAAGCCCGACTCGGAATAAATATGGTTATCACCGCTGTCGATATTCGACGGACCTACGATTTCCGCCATACTCGTCAGTGTATTGTAGTTCAGAGTATCCGATATCAAAGTAAACTTTGGGTTAACCAACTTGACATTGTAATTGAACACGGCTTCACGGGATACCGTATTGTATTGTCCCCACTCAGAGGTCAGCACGTTGTCTTTGTCCACCAACCGACCGCCTTCAAAGAAATAACCGAGGTCATACAACCGATCATAGTCCAAACTATCAGTAAAGAGTTGCGACTCCCTATGGGTCAGCACAACATTATGGCGAACGCGTGCCAACTGGTCAAGGCCACTGTAATATAGCACATCGCCTACCAGTGTCAGCGTATCACCCTGTACCATTTTCACATGACCGAAAGCGTCAAAAGAATTGGTTTCCTTATAGATGCAGGCACTGTCACAATACAGGATAACATCTTCATGCCGGAACGCAACGTTGCCTGTCAGTATCTGGGCACCGGGATGGCGATACTGGTCATAGTGCAAATCATCTGCATGCAGAAGGATAACCTTCGACTGAGACTGCTCGCGCTGTTCATCCTGCAGCTGCACCGCCGCCCCGGCCATACAGAAACCAAATACACACAAGGCACATGCAAACAAAAACCTATGCCCGCCAATCAACCTATGAAACGCCCCACTTTTCATTTAACCCAACCGGGATATTCAAATTCACAATCCCGCCAATCTTCGTTGATTCTGATATACGTCGTCTTCTGTTTCTCTCGAATCCAGTCGTTAATGACTTCTTCCTGGCGCTTTGCAAGCAGCACATCTTTAAGCACCTGAAAATCTTCTGCCATGGTCGCCCGGTGTGCCTTAATTTGTGTTTTCAGTTTCACAATGGCACACACCTGCTTTTCTTTTGCGTTAATCATGACAAAAGGCTCCGAAATCTCTCCCGTTTTCATTTGAGAAACCACTTTCGCAACATCCTGCGGAAGATCTTGTAACTGGAATCTTGAAGTTTGAATATATTCACCACGTTCTGCATCGAATTTGGAATTAGACATCAGACCATGATTGTTCTTCGTATCTTTGTCATCAGAAATATATGTGGCCGCCTCTTCAAAAGTAAACCTGTTTTTACGGATGTCTTCTGCCACAGAATCCAGACGTGCCAAAGCCTCGTCTATGTGTTCCGAATCCAAACGTGGCTTACGCAAGATGTGTCTTACTTTTATTTTGTCCCCTCTCTTGTCAACCAACTGGATTATATGATAACCAAATTCCGACTCCACTATTTTGGAAACCTTGGTCGGATCAGACAAACTGAAAGCAACATTGGCAAAAGCTGGATCAAGTTCCGTACGCCCCATATAATCCAATTCACCACCGGCTCGGGCACTGCGCAAGTCTTCGGAATAAAGAATCGCCAAAGTAGAAAAAGAAGACTCACCGGAGTTGATACGTTCCGTATATTCGCGCAGTTCATCTTTTACGCGGTCAATTTCTTCCTGAGGGATTCGAGGTTGCAAAGTTACGATCTGAACCTCCACCTGCATTGGTATCCAGGGAAGACTATCCTCCGGCATGTCCTTAAAATAACGGCGGACCTCTGCCGGCGTCACCTTTATATTTTGTGTCAGTTTCTTCCTGACTTCTCTGACAATCTCTTGTTCCTGCATAGACTCAAACATCATTTCACGTATTTGAGTCATTGTCTTATGATAATATTCTTCTAATTTTTCCTTAGACCCGGCCTGCATGACAAGTTCGTTAAGTCGCGCTTCAACATAAGGCGTAAGGGTAGATATGGGTACATCTATACTGTCAAGTTGAGCCTGGTGCAGGAAAAGTTTCTGGATAGCCAACTGTTCGGGAATGACACAATACGGATTCCCGGAGATTCCGGAACCGAACTCCAATCTTGCAGATTCTACATCTGACCTCAATATGGCCTCATCCCCTACAACCCATATCACTTCATCAACTATATTGTTAAGATGCTGTGAAAACAAAGGCATTTGCGCTCCCCAAAGAAGCAGCGCAAACGCAATTATCATATTCTTATAAAAACCCATAACTTACTTTAATCTGAATCCTGCGACTGATACTATTCTCAGTGTTTATTGACAGTCTTTAAAACATCATCAAATATCTCTACTTTATACTTCTGGCGAAGTTCTTCTACAAAGCGAGCCTCCTGCAACAGCTGATAATCGGAAATGACCGCACTCTTGACATCAGTCCATTCTTTCGGACGCTTCAATTTATCACCATAAACAGCATAATAAGGAAAATCCTTCAGAGGTGTCGGTTCAGTCTTGACTTTAAAGACGAGATGATCTACAAAGGCATTATCACCCTTTTTGAAAAAATTCTTCTCAGCCCGGATCTGCATCACAGAATCTCTGTTATAGGTAGCCCTCAACGTGTCCGCCCACAAAGAAGGCTCAACTTTCTTTAACAGTTTACGTACAGATTTAACCTGATCTTTTTCACGACAATGGTATACAATACCACGGTATCGCGGAGAATCCCATTTATAATCCGATTTATGCTTCTTAAAGTAAGCCTCCAACCCTTCTTCATCCTGTGCCGCCTTATCCCAAATCTCGCGTGAACTGATTTCATACATCAACAAACCGTCATAATACTCTTGTATCAGGTACTTGATATTGGAATCGGCCTTGCTCAATTCTTCTGCTTTCCGGTCTATAATGTCGTCCGTCGTCAACGTGTTACCTGAACTACGCACCAATGAATCTATTTTGACAGCGACAAGACGGTCCTTCAGACCACGTTGCTCTAAAAAAGTTTTTATCTGAGCTTTCAACTGGGCGTATGGCTCCAACTGTTTACGGTCTTTCATCAGCACAATATGATATCCCATCGGCGCAAGAAACGGTTCGGACATTTCACCTTTTTCCAACGCAAAGGCTTTTTCATCAAATTCTTTGATGCTCTGCCCTTTTGCAATCCAAGCAACGATTCCGCCACGGCGACCTGTCGCCACATCATCAGAATGCTGTTTGGCCATTTCCTCGAAAGACGCGCCGGCCTTCAATGCAGCATAAATGGAATCGATTTTTGCTTTGGCACGTTCTTGATCTGCCGATGTCGCCTGTTGCGGAATCCGCACCATAATGTGAGCCGGGTAAATTAACCCGGCATCACCAATACTGGTTTTCATTTGGTCATAATATCGGCGCACCTCTGCTTCTTCAGCCGCATCAGTCACGAAATACGGCCGTATCAATTGGTCGCGATAAGTGCGGAATTCCTTTTTAAAAGAAGACAACGTGTCATAGCGGGCATCTAAAGCGGCTTCAACTTTGAGTTTATAGTTGACAAAGAGTTCGGCGTATTCTTCCACCGTTTTCTTGTCAAGAACTTCTTCACCATTGTTCTTATTATAATTATACTCAAACTCCGAACGCGCAATGTCTTTACCGTTGATACGCATCACCACGGGATCTGTCTGCTGTGCCTTTACATACAGGACACTACAGAAGAAAGCCGCAATCGTTATTGCCAAACATCTCATAGGATACATCTTATTGAGGACGGCTATAATTGGGGGCTTCACTCGTAATAGTCACATCATGCGGATGGCTTTCCAGAACACCCGCATTCGTTATACGCACAAATTTCGCATTGTGAAGCGCATCTATGGTATTGGCACCACAGTAGCCCATACCAGAACGCAAGCCGCCTATAAGTTGGAAAATTACTTCCTGCACAGTGCCTTTATAAGGTACACGGCCTGCGATTCCTTCCGGAACCAGTTTCTTAACATCTTTCACTGAAGACTGGAAATATCTGTCTTTGGAACCGCACTCCATCGCTTCCAAAGAGCCCATACCTCTATATGATTTAAACTTTCTTCCATTAAATATAATTGTATCACCCGGAGACTCTTCGGTTCCAGCCACTAATGAACCGATCATCACGGAATAGCCTCCGGCAGCCAATGCTTTCACAACATCACCGGAGTAACGCAAGCCACCATCTGCAATCAAAGGTACACCGGTTCCAGACAAAGCGGATGCTACATCATAAACAGCTGACAACTGCGGAACGCCAACCCCGGCAACCACGCGGGTCGTACAAATTGAGCCTGGGCCGATTCCTACTTTTATGCCATCCGCACCGGCATCAACCAACATTTTAGCGGCCTCGCCGGTTGCTACATTTCCGACTACAATATCTACATTGGGGAAATTGGCTTTTGCTTCTTTCAGTTTCTCAATAACATATTTTGAATGGCCATGGGCTGTGTCAATGACAATTGCATCAGCACCGGCATCAACCAATGCCTTCATACGTTCCAGGGTGTCCGCTGTAACACCGACTCCCGCAGCAACACGCAAACGACCTTTATCATCCTTGCAGGCCATCGGTTTATCTTTAGCCTTGGTAATATCCTTGTAAGTAATCAAGCCAACCAGACGACCTTCCTTGTCTACCACAGGCAATTTTTCAATTTTGTTTTCCTGCAATATCTTGGCCGCAGCAAACAAATCCGTCTGTTGGTGGATGGTCACAAGATTTTCAGAGGTCATCACCTCATCAATCAAACGGTTGGGGTTCTGCTCAAAACGCAAATCACGGTTAGTCACGATACCAACCAACTTCTTGTCATCGTCTACGACGGGTATACCACCGATATGATACTCGTGCATCAAGTCAAGCGCATCTTGTACAGTCTTACCACGTTTGATTGTTACCGGATCATATATCATCCCGTTTTCAGCACGTTTCACAATAGCAACCTGACGAGCCTGCTCTTCAATAGACATATTCTTATGAATCACACCTATACCGCCCTCACGCGCGATAGCAATAGCCATCGGTGCTTCGGTAACAGTATCCATAGCTGCCGTTACAAAAGGAATCTTCAGCTCGATGTTGCGTGAAAACTTGGTTGTCAACTCCACGGTACGTGGTAACACTTCTGAATAAGCTGGAACTAACAATACATCATCGTAAGTCAGTCCGTCCATTACAATTTTATCTGCAATAAATGATGACATAAACATTAAATTTATTGCATGCAAATATACTATTTTTTATTGATATAGCGACTATTTTATTGTTTTTTCAGATAAAAAAGCAGTGTATAATGCCATTCTATCCGGCCTTCCTGAAAGAAGATGAATTACTATTACGTACATTACCGAAGATACTACCATTAGTTTGCCATTTCGGAAATAAACTTTATCCTCACAAGACGTATGTCTTCTTCCGTATAATCCCCCCCCAGCTCGTCAAGTGCCACTTCCAAATCATCCGTTTCTGATTCTTTGAAATACTCGTATATCTCATCAACATGGTCGTCATCCATGACTTCCTCTATGAAATAATCAATATTCAGTTTAGTACCTGAATAAACGATCGCTTCCACCTCATCAAGCAACTCACTAAAATCCATTCCTTTAGCTGACGCAATGTCATCCAGCGCCACTTTCCGGTCAATACTCTGAATGATATTTACCTTCAATTTCGATTTGTTTGCCACCGTACGTACTCTTAACTCTTCAGGTCTTTCTATTTCATTCTCTTCGCAATATTTGTGTATCAACTCACAAAATTTCGTACCATAACGTTTTGCCTTCCCGACCCCTACGCCCGGTATATTCTGCAACTCTTCAAGAGTTATTGGATATACTGTCGCCATCGCTTCCAACGATGATTCTTGGAAAATCACATAAGGCGGTATATCCAACTGCCGCGACATGTCTTTGCGTAAGTCTTTCAACATGGCAAAAAGAACAGGGTCCGCGGCATCTGTCGCAGCCAAACCGCTGCGGGTTGCCTGATCTCCGCCTTCGTCATCAAAATTATTATCTTCAGAAACAAGGAACGACTGTGGTTTTTTCAAAAAACGGACGCCCTGAGCTGTCACTTTCAGAAGCCCATAATTTTCCACCTCCTTTTCCAAAAAACCGGCAATCAAAGCTTGCCTTATCACAGCATTCCAAAAACGTTCATTGTGATTCTCGCCATTTCCAAACTGTGCCAACTCATCATGTTTGTGAGCCACGACTTCGTCGGTTGCATTGCCCATAAGAAGATTGATAATGTATTCAGCCTTGAAACCTTCTTTCACGGCTTTTATAAGTTCTATCAACAACTTTAATTCGTCTTTTGCTTCGACTTTCTGTTTGGGATGTAAACAGTTATCGCAGTTACCGCAATTATCTTGGTCATATGTTTCACCAAAATAATGCAACAGGAACTTCCTACGGCACACAGAGGTTTCTGCATAAGCGGCAGTTTCACGCAACAGTTGACGACCAATATCCTGCTCTGCAACCGGCTTGCCTTCCATAAACTTTTCCAGTTTCTGCAAGTCCTTGTTCGTATAAAACGTAATACATAACCCTTCACCGTCATCCCGACCGGCCCGACCGGTCTCTTGATAATAGCCTTCAAGACTTTTGGGAATATCATAATGAATCACGAACCTGACATCCGGTTTGTCTATCCCCATACCAAAAGCGATTGTTGCCACAATAACATCAATCCGCTCCATAATAAAATCATCTTGCGTCTGTGAACGGGAAGCTGAATCCATTCCCGCATGATAAGCCCTAGCATTAATGTCATTGGCTCTCAATATCTCTGCCAACTCCTCAACCTTTTTCCGGCTCAGACAATAGATGATGCCACTTTTTCCAGGATGCTGCCGTATAAACCTGATAATATCCTTATCCACATCCTGCGTTTTGCTGCGGACTTCATAATAAAGATTAGGACGATTGAAAGAACTCTTGAACTCGACAGCATCCGGCATGCCAAGGTTCTTTTTAATATCACCCCTCACCTTATCGGTCGCTGTCGCTGTCAGAGCGATAAGTGGCGCCGGCCCTATTTCATTGATAATAGGTCTTATTCTACGATATTCCGGTCTGAAATCATGCCCCCACTCAGAAATACAATGTGCCTCGTCCACAGCATAAAATGAGATTTTCACCTGACGAAGAAACTCTATGTATTCCTCTTTTGTCAATGATTCAGGAGCCACATAAAGCAACTTTGTTTTTCCGGCAAGTATGTCACTCTTCACCTGATCTACAGCCGACTTGTTCAAAGAAGAATTGATAAAATGTGCCACCCCATCGTCATCGCAAACCTGACGTATGGCGTCCACTTGGTTTTTCATCAATGCTATAAGCGGAGATATGACGATGGCCGTCCCCTCCATCAAAAGAGAGGGCAACTGGTAGCACAAGGACTTTCCACCGCCGGTAGGCATAAGCACAAACGTATCCTTTCCCGACAGGACATTTCTTATAATGGCCTCTTGATCACCCTTAAACGAATCAAAGCCAAAAAAGTGCTTTAAAGGTTCCGTCAAATTCAGCTCAGCATTCATAAAAAAAATGGTTTCTCAATAATTTGCAAACGAAGATATTGGTTTTTAACAAAGTTATAAACAAATATTGCATATTTGCAAATTATTGGGAAACTATTTTACGTTCCCAACTAAAAAATATCAAATCAAGAAATCTTAACGCCGGAAATATTTGCCTTCTCTAACTGTTTCTTGGCATAATCAAGCGTCACTTTAAAACTCTTGACTTTTTTTGAAGGGATCTCATACATAGCATCCATCATGATGGCTTCCATAATAGAGCGCAAGCCTCGCGCACCCAACTTATATTCCACAGCCTTATCTACCATGTATTCTAATGCTGCCTCATCAAATGTCAATTTGATGCCATCCATCTCAAACAACTTAACCTGCTGTTTGACTATGGAATTTTTTGGTTCTGTGAGGATACTACGCAACGCGTTGCGATCCAAAGGATTCAGATAAGTAAGTACCGGAAGGCGACCTATTATCTCAGGAATGAGCCCAAACGACTTTAAATCCTGTGGCAGGATATATTTCATCAAATTGTTTTTATCTATCTGCTGCACATTCTGTACGGAATTATAACCCACAACATGTGTATTCATTCGCTGGGCTATTTTCTGCTCTATGCCATCGAAGGCTCCGCCACAAATAAAAAGGATATTACGCGTATCAACATGTATGTAATCCTGATCGGGATGCTTTCTCCCTCCCTTCGGCGGAACATTTACCATGGAACCCTCCAACAGTTTCAGGAGCCCCTGTTGTACACCTTCACCACTGACATCTCTCGTGATGGACGGATTATCGCTTTTACGCGCAATTTTGTCTATCTCATCTATAAAGACAATTCCTTTTTGAGCGGCCTCTACATCATAATCAGCAACCTGCAGAAGGCGTGACAGAATGCTTTCCACATCCTCACCCACATAACCGGCTTCTGTAAAAACAGTAGCATCGACAATCGTAAAAGGCACATGCAACAATTTGGCAATGGTACGTGCCAGCAAAGTTTTTCCGGTTCCCGTGCTACCGACCATGATGATGTTTGACTTTTCTATTTCAACGCCATCATCTGTTGCCTGCTGGGCAAGACGCTTATAATGGTTATAGACAGATACCGACAAATACCGTTTTGCATCATCCTGACCAATAACATATTGATCAAGATATGCTTTTATGTCTTTCGGTTTTGGTAAGTCCGAAAGATTAAAATCAAACTTGCCATCACCATTAGATTTGGATGCCTGCATCGTTTCATGTACAATCTGGTATGCCTGTTCCGCACAGTCGTTGCAGATATAGCCATTCAAACCGGTTATCAACATCTGAACATCGTGTTCGCCCCTACCACAAAAAGAACATGCTTTCTTCATCATTTGCTACGGGTTAATACGTTGTCAATCATGCCATATTCTTTTGCCTCCTGGGCTGTCATCCAATAATCACGATCTGAATCTGCCCATACCTTGTCAAAATCGGTATGTGAACGTTCTGCGATAATCGTATAAAGTTCTTTCTTCAGTTTTTGAATTTCACGTGCAGTAATCTCAATATCCGATGCCTGTCCCTGTGCGCCACCCATTGGCTGGTGAATCATCACACGGCTATGCGTCAATGCAGAGCGTTTACCTTCCGCACCGGCCACTAACAACACCGCAGCCATAGAAGCGGCCATACCCGTACAGATTGTCGCCACATCACTACTGATGAACTGCATCGTGTCATAAATTCCGAGACCGGCATATACAGAACCGCCCGGTGAGTTAATGTAAATGGATATATCTTTACCGGGATCTACCGAGTCAAGATACAAAAGCTGAGCCTGCAACGTATTGGCCGTATAATCATCTATCTGTGTACCAAGAAATATAATACGATCCATCATCAAACGTGAAAAGACGTCCATCTGAGTAACATTCAGTTTTCGTTCTTCCAGAATATATGGATTGACATATTGCCCCTGCATACTGATAACATCATCAAGAACCTGCCCGTTCATGCCGAGATGCCCAACTGCAAACTTCCTAAAATCATTCATATCTTTCTAAAAAAAGAAAGGAAAACTCCGGTCTCTTTCCCGTTAAAGCAAAATCAGCACGGAAACAAGTCCGGAAATTTCCTTCCTGTCTACTTTTGTTATTATTTTCTCTTAAATTAAGCGAACATTTTATTAAAGTCTTCCACGCTGACTTGCTTGTTATCCAGTTTCACCACTGACTTGACAGCTTTTGCTATCTTTTCATCAACACAACGATAAATCAGTGAGTCTACCTGACCTTTTTTCTGAAGCATTTCATTAGCATAATTTTCAAGAAGCTGCTCCGGAACGTTTATCATGCCATATTGAGCGAACTGAATCTTTGTTATGTTCTTTGCCATCTCTTTAAGATCTTCCTGCTCAACCTTCACATCAAACATTTTCGCCAACTTCTCTTTTATCAGATGCCATGTAAGTTCTTCAAGACTCTTCTCAAAATTATCCTCAACAAACTTTTCATCTTTATCTTTGTTAGTCAAACGCATATAACGTTTCAAGATAGCTTCAGAATAATCCAACTTACCTACTTTCGCCATAAGGTAAGTCTTCAAATCCAGAATAAATTTATAATCGCTGTCTGCCGTAAACTGTTCTGACAATACAGAAGCTATTTTGCTTCGGAATTCCTCTTCAGTACTAACTACACCTTTTCCAAACACCTGGTCGAACAGTTCCTGATTTATTTCAGCCGCTTTAAAACGGGTAATCTCCTGAACTTGGAAACTGAAATCGGCTGTCATAGAAGGAACTTCCGACTTGGAAATCTTTAACAATGCTGAGATCTCAACGTCGCGACCCTCATAAGCCTTAGATGGATTAAACACTAATACGTCATTCACCTTGCAGCCGTTGAAAATGGTTTTCTGTTCATCGTTTTTAAAATACTCGGGTAATAGCACCGCATTTTCAACCTGAATACCACCTTCTTTAGTATTTCCGGTCTCATCAAGCTCTGCCAGCAAGCCTTTCAACATATCTTTTTCTTCGTAGCTGTCGACCTTGTCATAACCACCGGCACGTTGAGTGTACATTTTAACCTGGTCATCAACCATCTTGTCATCAACAGTGATATTGTAATAATCCACTGTGTCGTCACCATTAACCGTCACATCAAACTCGGGAGCCAACGCCAAATCGAACACGAACTCAAAACTATCCATTGTGCCGAAATCTATATCCTGTTGGCGGGTTTCATTGGGAAGAGGTTCACCCAATACGTTCAGGTTATTTTCTTTGATATAGGCATATAATTTCTCTCCAAGCAACTTATTAACCTCTTCAGCCGTTATCTCTTTGCCAAAACGTTTCTTCAAGAGGCTCAACGGTGCCAGTCCGGGACGGAATCCCGGTATGCTTGCTTTCTTGCGATAATCTTTCAGAGACTTTTCAACCTTGTCGGCATAATCTGCCTTTTCCATCTTAATGGTCAGCACTGCGCTGACCTTGTCAATGTTTTCTAATGAAATATTCATTTTGAAATACGATTTATGATATATATTAATATTTATTCTTCGGAATGAGTGTGCAAAAATAACGCTTATATTTCAATTTATCAAAAATGCAATCAAAAAAACACCGTTTTTAATGTTCTTGCATGGTCTTTTCCTCGTCTATCTTCTGGAAATCTTTCAATCTGAGAACGAAACTATTTGTCAGGTACTTCTCTCTCACGACAGCATTCTCGGAAAGCTCCTTCGGAGAACCTTGGAATAAGATCTGCCCCTCAAACAGCAAGTAGGCACGATCAGTAATACACAGCGTTTCTTCCACATTATGGTCGGTTATCAATACACCGATGTTCCTTTTCTTTAATTTCCAAACAATATACTGAATGTCTTCCACGGCGATAGGATCTACTCCGGCAAAAGGTTCATCCAACATAATAAACTTAGGATCAATGGCCAGGCAGCGCGCAATTTCCGTGCGGCGACGTTCACCACCCGACAGCTGGTCACCCATATTCTTCCGCACTTTTTGCAAACGGAATTCCGCCAACAAGCTCTCCAATTTCTCCTTTTGATAGTCTTTAGGCTTACCCGTCATCTCCAACACCGAGGCAATGTTATCTTCCACACTCATCTTACGGAATACAGACGCCTCCTGAGCCAAATAACCGATGCCGTTACGCGCCCGTTTGTAAACAGGATATTTCGTTATTTCCAAATCACCTAAAAAAATGCGGCCGGCATTAGGAACGACCAATCCGGTTGTCATATAAAACGAGGTCGTTTTCCCAGCACCATTCGGCCCCAACAAACCAACAATCTCACCTTGGCGCACATCGAACGAGACATTGTTTACCACTGTGCGCTTGCCGTATGTCTTGACTAACCCTTCCGTACGCAGCACCAGCGAATTTTCCTGAGGATTATGAGAAGTGTCTTCTGCCATATTTCCAATCAATTTTGAATGCAAAATTAAGAAAATTGTATTTAAAAAACAGAAGAACGCTAAAAACAAGTCCTACTCTTTGTTGATTTTTATCGGAAATTCAGTATTTTTGTATGAAAATAATGGATAAATCAATGTTGTTCCAAAAAAGCATAACCACATTTGGCAATTATCTCATTCTGATGGGGCGCACTTTCTCACGGCCAGAACGGTTCAGAATGTTTTTCAAACAATACCTCAAAGAACTTAGCCAATTAGGCGTGGATTCCATCGGCATCGTCTTATTGATTTCATTTTTCATCGGCGCCGTTATCTGCATTCAAATCAAGCTGAACATCCAAAGCCCGTGGATGCCGCGTTTTGTCACAGGTTATACCACGAGAGAAATCATGTTGCTCGAATTCTCATCGGCCATCATGTGTCTCATTCTGGCAGGAAAAGTCGGTTCTAACATAGCATCAGAAATCGGAACAATGAGAGTTACACAACAAATTGACGCATTAGAAATCATGGGTGTCAACTCTGCCAGTTTCCTGATACTGCCCAAAATCATAGGCATGATCACAATGATGCCATTTTTGGTGTGCTTCAGCATTGTCGCCGGATTTGCCGGTGCATATACGACATCTATTGTCGGCAACGTCATCACCATTGAAGACCTGACACTTGGCCTGCAACATGAATTCAACGAATGGTACGTATGGATGGGCTTCATCAAATCCATCTTCTTTGCCTTTATCATCACAAGCGTATCGGCCTTTTACGGTTATACAGTGGAAGGCGGTTCCGTAGAAGTCGGGAAAGCCAGCACCGACTCTGTCGTGAGTAGCAGCGTGCTGATTCTCTTCGCTGACGTGCTATTGACTCAAATCCTATCTTAAATGATCGAAGTAAAATCACTCTGCAAGTCTTTTGAAGACAAAGAAATATTGAAAGATATAAACTGCGTGTTTGAGAACGGTAAAACCAACCTGATTATCGGCCAAAGCGGTTCAGGAAAAACAGTTCTCATGAAATGTATTGTCGGACTTTTCAGACCGACAAGCGGCGAGGTACTTTACGATTCAAGAGACCTTGTAACCATGAACAAGCAAGAGTGGATACTGCTACGCCGGGAAATGGGAATGTTGTTTCAGAGCGCCGCCCTTTTCGATTCGATGACAGTTCTTGAGAACGTTATGTTTCCACTTGACATGTTCTCAAAAGACTCGTACAAAGACCGTGTGAAAAGGGCTCAATTCTGTCTGGAACGCGTCAACCTGTTAGAAGCACAAAACAAGTTGCCCGACGAAATCAGTGGCGGCATGCAGAAACGTGCGGCCATTGCAAGAGCAATAGCCCTCAAACCCAAATACTTGTTTTGTGATGAGCCGAACTCCGGCCTCGACCCCAAAACATCCTTGGTCATTGACGAACTGATTCATGACATCACAAAAGAATTCAACATGACCACCATCATCAACACGCATGACATGAATTCCGTAATGGGTATTGGTGACAATATTCTCTTCATTTATGAAGGGAGGAAAGAATGGCAGGGAAATAAAAGCCAGATAATGGATTCGACGAACGAAAGGCTAAACAGCTTCATATTCGCATCCGACCTCTTCAGAAAAGTCAAAGAAGCTAACCATTAACACGGAAACAACAAAGAGTATAGCAAGCCCAAAAGCAACAAAGGCAACCTTCACATAAGGCTCTTTTGTCATCCTCAAAGACTATTTTCATACCTGAAAAGCCGCTCGCCGACAATTAAAAAAATACGAGCTGTCGCTACAAAATTTGCAAGCTGTCGCTTCTACAAGGCGACAGCTTGCAAATTTTGTAGCGACAGCTCGCAGTGGCAGGCCATGACAGCAGCCTGTTAACGGGATACATCACTGCATCTTCCATTCATCGCCACACAAGACCATAGGAACACAAACCTCCTCACTTGTACTGTCTCCATACACTAATTCCATAAAGACAGTAGCGACATCACCGGAAACAATGTCATCCAAAAGTCTCACCTCTTTCAAACCTCCCCGAGATTCAACTTCCCGCCGGGCATACTGTGCCGTCAAATCAGCCATTTGGCTGCGATAATCAGTTGTCATACTGTCACTGTAAGCAATACCACCCACATAGTCATCATACCGCCCCTCAATGATACAGTCATAATACAAAACAGCCGCCTTTCCGGGTGTCCCTTTCGGGTTACCACATGCCAAACATACGGCAACGATGGGTACGATTGACAAGCTCAAAACACTCTTCATCATTTCTGACGGATAAAAATGTTAATTGGCGTACCGGAGAAATCCCAACGCTCCCGGATTTTATTCTCCAGAAAACGCCGGTAAGGCTCATGTACATATTGAGGCAGATTGGCGTAAAAAACAAAAGAAGGAATTTGTGTTTCCGGCAACTGCATGCAATATTTAATCTTGATATACTTACCTTTCACGGATGGCGGCGGATAGGACTCTATCAAAGGAAGCATCTCTTCATTCAGCTTTGCAGTCGGCACGCGGCGTTTCCGATTCAGGAAGACATCTTTTGCAGCCTCCAACACTCTGAATATACGCTGTTTTGTCAAAGCCGATGCAAATATAATGGGGAAATCATCGAACGGCGCCATCCGCTCACGGATAGCCGCCTCAAACGTCTTCATGACCTGCAAACTCTTGTCTTCCACCAAATCCCATTTATTGACAACCACGACTATACTCTTGTTATTACGGCGTATCACTTGGAAAATATTCATATCCTGCGATTCGATGCCACGGGTTGCATCAATCATAAGCACACAGACATCGGAATTCTCTATAGCGCGAATCGAACGCATCACAGAATAGAACTCCAAATCCTCACTTACTTTATTCTTCTTACGGATGCCGGCGGTATCTACAAGATAAAAATCAAAACCGAACTTGGTGTATCTCGTATAAATGGAATCACGCGTCGTTCCGGCTATATCCGTCACGATATGCCGTTCTTCTCCTATAAAAGCATTAATCATGCTGGACTTGCCGGCATTCGGACGCCCCACGATAGCGAAACGCGGAATGAGTTCATCCGTTGTCTCAGCCGTCGACTTGGGAAGTATGGACACAACCTTGTCAAGCAAGTCACCCGTTCCGGCACCGGTTGCAGCCGACACACAATAAGGGTCGCCCAACCCCAACGAATAAAATTCAGCCGAACTATATATCCATTCATTGCTGTCTGCCTTATTGGCCACAAGAAGGACCGGTTTCTTCGTACGCCTCAGAATGCCGGCCACCGCCTCGTCAAGGTCGGTCACTCCGTTCTTCACGTCAACCATAAACAAAATAACATCAGCTTCTTCTGTCGCCAAAGCTACTTGCTTCCGTATCTCCTCCTCAAATATGTCATCTGAATTAACAACCCATCCTCCGGTGTCGATAACCGAGAACTCATGCCCGACCCATTCTGATTTGCCATACTGACGGTCGCGGGTCGTACCGGCTTCATTACTGACAATGGCATGACGCGTCTGGGTCAGCCTGTTGAAAAGTGTAGACTTTCCCACATTCGGACGGCCTACTATCGCTACTATATTTCCCATATCTTTAAAAATTTCGGCTTCACAGCCTGTTATTAGTCTAAATTATATCCAAAATTCTTCAACGCACGGTCGGAACTTCGCCAATCCTTGTTCACTTTTACAAAAGTTTCCAAATAAACGCTCTTTCCAAAAAAGCGTTCTAACGCCTTCCGAGCCTCTGTCGATACTTTTTTCAAGGCATAACCTTGATGACCAATGATAATCCCTTTCTGAGAATCCCTTTCTACGTAAATTACCACATTAATATGAATACAGCAATCACTTTCCTTAAACTGCTCCACGACGACCTCCACAGAATAAGGAATCTCCTTGTCATAATACAATAATATCTTCTCACGTATTATTTCTGACACGAAGAAGCGGGCAGGCTTGTCAGTTAGTTGGTCTTTATCAAAATATGGAGGCGAGTCAGGCAATAACTCCTTTATGCGCTTCAACACAACATCCACATTAAACTTGCACAAGGCGGAAATAGGAATAATCTCTGCTTTCGGCAAGGCTATATGCCAACTATCCACTTTTTCCGTCAAAGCCTGCTGGTTCCCTAAATCAATCTTATTGATAAGAACCAACACCGGTACTTCCATACAAGAGACCTTCGCGAGGAACTCACTGTTTTTATCCGGCGTCTCCACCATATCTGTGACATAAAGCAACACATCTGCATCTTGCAAAGCCGACTCCGAGAAATTCAGCATCGACTCCTGCAACTTGTAATTAGGTTTAAGTACACCCGGTGTATCTGAAAAGCAGACTTGCATATCCTCCGTATTCAGGATACCCATAATACGGTGTCGGGTAGTCTGCGCCTTAAAGGTAGCGATAGATATACGTTCGCCTACCAAAAGGTTCATCAAGGTGGACTTTCCTACATTAGGGTTGCCTACTATATTCACAAATCCTGCTTTATGCGTCATAAGAATATTTTTTTGAATAAAAAAACGCATCTAAAGAGGGATGCGTTTTTCAATATGGATTAATAAATCGTGCCGATATCAATTATTTTTCTGCACCGTCATAGCCCCACTTCATATAAGCAGCTCCCCATGTGAAACCTGCGCCAAAAGCTGTAAAGATCAGGTTGTCACCTTTCTTAAGCTGCTTCTCATAATCCCAAAGTGCCAACGGCAATGTCGCAGCACTGGTATTACCATAACGCTGTATGTTCAACATTACCTTCTCCATCGGCAACTCCAGACGGTGAGCAACGGCTTCGATAATACGAACATTTGCCTGATGAGGAATCACCCACGCAATGTTATCCTTGTTCAACCCGTTACGTTCGGCAATCATGGCTGAAGTTTCACTCATGTTCGTCACCGCAAACTTAAACACAGTACGGCCTTCCTGATGCAAATAATGCAACCGGTGATCCAACGTAAAATATGAAGGCGGACAAGCAGATCCTCCGGCTTTCAAACAGAGGAAAGGCAAGCCTTTACCATCCGTACGCAAATATGAATCTTTCCAGCCCAAATCCTCCGTCGTTGGTTCTACAAGGACGGCTGCCGCGCCATCACCGAAAATCGGGCAAGTGGCACGGTCGGTATAGTCTACTACCGATGACATCTTATCTGCACCGACCACCACAATTTTCTTGTAGCGACCGCATTCAATAAGAGCTGATGCAGTGTCCATCGCGAAGAGGAAACCGCTACAAGCCGCCTGCATGTCATAAGCGAAAGCGTTTGTCATACCCAACTTCCCAATCACAATTGATGCCACTGAAGGGAAATGGTAGTCCGGCGTTGAAGTCGCTGCAATGACGCAATCAATCTCATCCGGTCCGACACCGGTCTTTTGCAATAGCTGCTTGACTGCCTTGCGCGCCATATAGCTGGCGCCGAGCCCCTCTTCATTCAGAATTCTTCGTTCCTTTACGCCAATACGCGTCATAATCCACTCGTCATTCGTGTCGACCATGCGCGAAAGCTCATCGTTATTAAGCACGTATTCTGGAACATAACCACCTACTCCGGTGATAACAGCGTTTAGTTTTTCCATTATAAATCCCTTTAAAAAAAGTAGCCGGAGAGTACATCTCTCTGGCTATATCCCTTTAACCAACAATTATACTGCGGCTTCTTTTTCAATAGCCACCTTGCCTCTGTAATAACCGCAAGTAGGGCATACTGTATGATAAATATGGAACGCGCCACAATTCGGGCATACGGCCAACGTGGGCGCTACGGCCTTATCATGAGTTCTTCTTTTAAGGGTTCTCGTCTTTGACTGTCTTCTTTTAGGATGTGCCATTTTTCTAAGAATTTAATTGTTATCTAATATTTTTTTTAATTCATCCCAACGCGGATCTACTGACTTTCCACTGTCATCCGCACCATGCCTGCTTGCACCGACGGACGTGTTCTCTTCCACTGTACCGGTTTCGTCTGCCGCTTCGTGTTCTTTCAGCACACGCATCATTACGACATTACAATCTCCAGGAGCATGTACATGCTTGATAGGAATCTCCAATGCAATAATCTCATACATCAGATGCGCTACATTCAAAACACCATCTTCGTAAGGTACGACAATCATGTCACCGTCATCGGCGTATTCGTCACCCATTTTGACCTTGACACAACTTACCCGCTCTACCGGCAACTCCATTTCGTCCAGGCACCGGTCACATGGAATCCGCACCATTCCCTCCATCCGAAACATGAATTCATATGAACCGGCAACCTTCTGTACCAGAAGATTCACGCTCACATTCCCGTCCCGAATCAGGACATCATTGATAGCCTCAAAGAATGCCTTATCCAAACAATACTGATATTCAGACCTGTCTGAACGCATGTTCTTCAAATCAACCTTATAACTATCAAGTGTATTCATTTGGGTTGCAAAGTTACAAAAAATAAAACATGAGCACAACTAAAACAAGAAAAAACTTATCGTTTAAGACTTTTTCAGCTCTACCCGAAAGGTCGTCCCAACACCAATCTCAGAACTTTTCACAAAAATTCTTCCACCATGATACTCTTCAACTATACGTTTGGCAAGCGAAAGCCCCAGCCCCCAACCACGCTTTTTGGTCGTAAAGCCCGGACTGAAAACCGTCTGGAAATGATTTCGCGGAATACCTTTACCCGTATCCGAAACCTCTACTGCCACCCTACTGCCTTCTTCCATTACGCATACAACTATTTGGCCACATCCGTCCATGGCATCAATAGCATTCTTGCACAAGTTCTCAATAACCCATTCGAACAACGGGGCACACATCATCACTTCCATCTCCCCGACCGGCAGACGTACTTCCATCTTTACTTTATTGGAAGTACGACGGGCAATATAACCGACCACATGTTCCAAAACAACATTTAAAGATGAAGGTTTTAATTCCGGCAATGAACCAATCTTCGAGAAGCGCTCGGCAATCATCTCGAGGCGTTTCACGTCTTTATCCATTTCAGGAATCAAGGCATCATCCGGATAAGTTTCTTTCAGCACTTCAACCCACCCCATAAGCGAAGATATCGGCGTTCCCAGCTGATGAGCTGTTTCTTTGGAAAGTCCTACCCAAACTCGGTTTTGCTCTGCACGCTTTGAACTAAGCAAAGCGAAAATGGCAACGAGAACAAAAACAAGTACCACACCTAATTGGATATATGGATAAGTAGCCAAGCGCTGCAGCATGAGCGAGTCGTCATAACAGACTTCCAGATAATCCGGCCCCATATCCGAAACATCGGCTGACTCCAGATCCAAACGTATCACACCACCGTCGGCACGCATACTTTTAGCTTTTGCTGTCACCTCGGCAATCGTATCGGCATAAGTCCCTTTCCGCAGCTCAATATTCCGGAACGTTTGGACATTACCCGCCGAATCAAGGACTATTACCGGAATGGTGTTATTCCCATTCAGCACTTTCAGCACTAACGATACATCCGTATTTTCATCCGCCTTATTCAACGTGCGCATGGCTTCTGCCCATACCGCCATATTATTCCGCTCACCAATTGCCAAATCGTTCACCAAATAACGCGAAACGACCAGCGAGGCCACAGCAATTGCTACGGCAAATATAACTAATAAGACCTTTATCCGTTTTACCTGATCATACCACTGCATAACTTTTTATTCATCGCAATGCTTTATTAACGGAAACATCTCTGATTTATTGCTCAACTAACGAATACAAAAACAGGGACGCATCCTCTGGATACGTCCCTTATAAAATAAATATCATTAAAAAGTTTCCTTTTTGAAATTTACTCAGCAACAACCTCAAAAGGAATTTCAACTGAAACTTCCTTATGCAACTTCACAGTAGCTTTATAAGAACCGACTTCCTTTACGTCCTTAACAAGGATAATCTTACGATCAATATCAAATCCCTTCTTCTTCAATTCGTCAGCAATCTGCAGGCTGTTTACCGAACCATAAATAACGCCTGTTGCACTGACCTTTGTAGGAATCGTCAAAGTAATCTCAGCGAGCTTATCAGCCAATGCCTGTGCCTCATTCTTGATTTTCTCCAATTTGTGTGCCTTTTGCTTCAGGTCTTCTGCCAACATTTTTTTAGCTGACTCTGATGCAATAACGCCCTTCCCCGTCGGAATAAGATAATTACGGCCATAACCCGGTTTAACATTTACGATATCGTTCTTATAGCCCAAACCGATAATATCTTCTTTCAATATAATTTCCATACTTACTCCTCCTTTATTTCATCATATCAGTTACAAATGGAAGAAGCGCTAAATGACGTGCTCTCTTTACTGCCCGAGCCACACGACGCTGATATTTCAACGAAGTTCCTGTGATACGGCGCGGAAGAATCTTGCCCTGTTCGTTCAGAAATTTCTTAAGAAATTCAGGATCTTTGTAGTCGATATACTTGATACCACTCTTTTTAAAGCGACAATATTTCTTTTTCTTCACGTCTACTGTCGGTGGAGTTAAATATCTGATTTCTGATTGCTGTGCCATAATTTAATCCTCCTTTTTTGATTTGTTGCTTCTCCTCTTTTCCGCATACTCTATCGCATATTTCTCCTGCTTAATTGTCAGGTAGCGAAGCACCTTCTCGTCACGGCGGAAATTCACTTCCAATGTTTTAATAACTTCCGGCATTGCCTTGAATTCTATCAGGATATAAAAACCGGTAGACTTCTTATCAATGGCATAAGCCAGTTTCCTCAGGCCCCAGTTCTCTTCATTGATAATCTCCGCACCATTGCCGGTAAGAATACCCTTGAACTTGCTGACCGCTTCCTTCATCTGATCATCAGATAAAACGGGAGTTAAAATGAAAACGGTTTCGTATTGATTCATAATACGTTAAATAAATTAATTAATAAATCATTAGCTAAATGCGGTGCAAAGATACATCTTTTATTCCTAATATACAAACTTTTCTATATCAAACTGCATTTAAAACACCACAAATGACAACAAAGCCGCCACAACAATTTATGTTTAAATAAAATTAAGGAGAAAATAAACGCTGTTTCTATAAAAAAACTTACCTTTGTAAAATAACAAAACCATAAACTTTACCATGAAGAACTATAATATAGGATAATGAGCGAACAGTTTAATTTTGACATCAATCTTATCTTTGCCATACTCAATGGCAAAGTATCCGCAGGCATCAACCGCAAGTTATACCGCAACTTCCGTCAATATAACATAGAAATAACGCCAGAACAGTGGACCGTTCTACTTTACCTTTGGGAAAAAGATGGCGTAACTCAACAAGAACTCTGCAATGCCACCTTCAAAGACAAGCCCAGCATGACTCGACTCATAGACAACATGGAACGCATGAATCTCGTCGTACGTATTGCCAGTAAGACAGACAGACGAACAAATATAATACATTTAACAAAAAAAGGAAGAGAATTGAAAGGCAAATCCAGCTACATAGCTAACAAAACGCTTAAAGAAGCGTTACAAGGACTTAGCACCGAAGAACTCTATATCAGCCAAGAAGTTTTGCGCAAGGTTTTTGCCAACACAAAAAGCTAACCAAATTAAATTACTTTGCTGACTTTTTTTATAAAAAGTTTCCACATTTAAAGAATTATGCTTTAATTTGCAACACTAAATGAAAAACAATAAATTATAAAATACAATGGACAACAAGGTATTAAAAAACTCAGGACTGCTCCTCATCATATTAGGAGCCATCATCTTATGTTTGAGCTACGCATTCAACTGGGTAGACTACAATTGGGTAGACGGATTAGCCCTACTCATCATGATTGGTGGCTTAATCGTACACATCATCGTCAACAAACGCATTACGGACTAACACACAAAAGTCTGATATTATCGGGCATGCTAATTAGCATGCCCGTTTTTTGTCGCTAAATACACAAGAGAAAAACACGAAGCTAACCATAAATGCTTAATATTGCAATTTACAAACAACAAATTCAACAAACAACCGTTACACATTGGAAGAACAAATATCCCCAAAAATAGTTTCTTTTCTTACTCAAAAAAAAGAAATACAACAACATATCCTTCTCCCTGCCAGTAAGGAAATAAAAACAAGATAAAAGACAGCATCGTCTTCAACCATTGAAACCGTATCGGAAAACAATAAAAAAGAAAGTTGGCGGAATTGCGGCAAGCGGAAATAATAAAAAAAGTCCCCTGCGAACATCAGCTCACAGGGGACTTAACTTACAACTTTTCTTAAAAAA
>CASGAM010000014.1 GCA_949299545.1 uncultured Prevotellaceae bacterium
TCTTGTACTACGTCTTTGTGTCTATGAAATCTTTTCAATGAACTCCTTCTTCTATAACTCGGGAATATCAATCACCCCCGAAAGCGAGTGCAAAAGTACTAACTTTACACCAATCAACCAAATTATATCACAACTTTTTTTTGGGAAATTTCAAAAAAGGCGTGTCTTGCAAATATAGCAACTAATCAAATAATATACAAGAAAAATGCTCAATAACATGTCGTTAGAAGAAAATAAAAACACAATAAAATAACACTGAAAGGGATAAACATAGCGGAAACAAAATCAAAAGGAAAGAATAGTATAACAATGTGCCGACGCTTAATCTTGTCTGAAATAAACTCTTTTAACTCGTGTACTGACACTTGTCAACACCTCATAGGGAATTGTACCTAATATATCACTTAACACTGTGACAGGCAAGCCATCACCAAAGATAACAACCTGATCCCCCTCTTGACAAGGTATATCAGTCACGTCAATCATACAAACATCCATGCAAATATTACCAATATACGGTGCTTTATGCCCATTAACAAGACAATATGCATTCCCATTGCCCAACCGCCTATCCAGTCCGTCTGCATAACCTATAGGAAGCGCAGCAATACGGCTATCACGTGTAAGCCGCCCTTTACGGCTATAACCCACAGTGTCTTGTTTCAGTACATCATGTATTTGTAAAATGGTTGTTTTAAGCGTACTAATGTTATGCAATATATTGTTGGTTCGGGCATCTATACCATACAATCCAAGGCCAAGACGGACCATTTCCATCTGCCTTTCAGGAAAGTGTTCAATGGCAGCACTGTTACACATATGACGCAGTATTTTATGTTTATAGGCTTGTTGCAGATAGCTACTGCCCTTAATGAATAATTCATATTGATGAGCTGAAAATTTATCAAAATCATCACTGTCGCTACCTACAAAATGAGAAAAAACAGAACGAGGAATAATTGCCGTCTGTTGTTTCAAGCGTCTAACAAGTTCCTGCATGTCATCTACCGGATTAAAACCTAAACGATGCATGCCAGTATCAAGTTTTATATGAACGGGAAAATTGGTAACGCCTTCTTTTTCTGCCTCTCGGACAAGAGCATCGAGTAATCTGAAACTATACACTTCCGGTTCAAGTTCATACTCAAAAAGCGTCCTAAAACTACCCATCTCAGGATTCATGACAATTATATTGGTAGTAATACCAGCCTTCCGCAAATCGACGCCTTCGTCAGCCACTGCCACTGCTAAATAGTCCACTCGGCGGTCTTGCAAAGTTTTTGATATCTCTATTGCGCCAGCACCATACGCAGAGGCTTTCACCATACAAACTATCTTCGTCTCTGGACGTAAAAAACCACGGTAATAATTTAAGTTATCTGCCACGGCATTGAGATTCACTTCAAGAATAGTCTCATGTACTTTAAGTTCAAGCAACTCAGTTAAACGGTCGAAACGAAATACGCGTGCACCTTTGATGAGAATAACTTCTTGTTTTAAATCGGCAAAGAATTCGCCTGCAATGAGTTCTTCAGTAGAATTAAAAAAATAACTACCTTCCGGGAAAAGATCACGGCATGCAACCAAATCACGTCCCACCCCGACAAATGTTTCCACACCACGATTTACCACAAGCCTGGCTACTTTAGCATACAGTTCACGTGGAGGTAAGCCTGATTGAAGCATGTCGCTAAGAATCAACATGCGCTTGCGCCCTTTCATATCAGGACGCCTATTCATAAAATCAAGAGCAATATCAAGCGAATTATAGTCTGAATTATAACTATCATTTATCAACGTACATCCGTTACGCCCTTCTTTCACTTCCAATCTCATTGCCACAGGTTCAAGCAAGCACATGCGGCGGGCAATAACCTGCGGACTAAGCCCTAAATAAAGACAAGCAGCCAAACAACTTACAGAGTTTGCAATCGAAGCGTCATCCAAAAAGGGCAAGTCATACTCGTGACGTTCCCCTTTATAATAATACACAACATGTGTTATACAACCTGACTTTTCCTCCTTTTCTATATATAATGGTACATCTCGACGTTTTACCGACCACGCCAAGCGTTCTCCGGCAAATGCTATTTGGTTGACACTTGCTGCGACACGAGGGTCATCCACGGAATATATCAACACTCTGCAGTCCCTGAAAAGGTGAAGTTTCTCCATGCATTTCTCTTCGGGTGATGAGAAATTCTCGCTATGCGCCTCACCTAAAGACGTAAAAATCCCGATAGTAGGCTGAATAACAGCCTGCAAGGCATCCATCTCCCCTGGATAAGAAATACCAGCCTCAAAAATTCCCACCTCTGCCCTCTCATCAAGCATCCAAACCGAGAGTGACACACCAACTTGGGAATTATAGCTACGAGGAGAACGAACAACATGACGACTTGAGGAAAGTAACTGATACAGCCACTCTTTAACAACAGTTTTTCCATTGCTACCCGTAATGCCAATCATCGGAATATCAAAAGACTCCCGATGACGCTCAGCCAAACGTTGCAAGGCTTTCAAGGGGCTGGCAACTTTCAAAAAGCCAGCACCCGGAAAGGCATCTGTATCTTCCGGCAAGTTTTCAACCACAAATGCCCTGACGCCACGATGATATAATTCAGGTATGTATTTATGACCGTCGTTACGATTTGTTTTTAAAGCGAAAAATAGTGTCTCCTCAGGAAAACACAATGAACGGCTGTCAGTAAGCAGCCAGCTGATGACCGGCACATTCTCGCCGTACATCCTCGCACCAATGAGAGAACTAATCTTTTCTAACGTATATATCATACTTCCAATTTTTTAAGCTGATCTTTCAATCTGTCACACTGAGATGTCAACGCAAAGGTCGGATATTTTTGTTTTAATTGTTCCATATTAAATAATATTTTATGCAAAAATTGTATATAAGCATCAGAAGAAGGGTGTAACGGACGATGTTCCAATGCTTTTGAAAGCTTCTCAGCAGCCATAACATACTCAAGAGCCTCAGGCGTAAAATAGTAATTCTTAAAGCATTCCCAAATATAAGCTACAGCCAAAGGGGCAGGATGTACCATATCGTCCGCATAAAAACGATAGTCACGCAATTCATCCATCATTATTTCATAGGCCGGGAAATAATCAGATAACGACTCTTTGCATAACTCATCAATGGCTACAAGCAATATCGACTTACCTAACTGATTCCCATGAAAACCATACTTTAAATAACGATAGGGACTAACCGTCCATACAATTTTTACGGAAGAATTGAGCCCACGTAACAATGAATGAATTTCCTTTAATGCCACAACAACATCCGAGACGTTCAACTGACGCTCGACAAACATCGCACCCGGTTGCTTATGACAATTGCCAACCACTAATGCCTCCGACACCAATTCATAACACCGGTTAGTACCTAACGTTACAAAAACCACATCAGTAGTCTGCAATCGTTCCACTGTCTCCCGGCAAACGCTCATGAATTTGGAAACACATATTCCACGTTCTGGACATGAGAAACTGCTATCTGTCAGCCAACAATGACTTTCATCGCCAAAATCAAAGAATAGTCTTCTATCCGGTTCCTTACCGGACACGGCCTCCTTTAGCACCGCAAGAATACTCACAGGATTATACAAAACGCCAAAGGGATTAACACACACATCCATCATCCCACGTTCCATACAATGGCCAATATGTTCGGCAAAACACGATCCCAACATCGTCATACGCGTCAGTGGTGACAAGGTAAAAGCAGGTTCAGGCCATTTTATTTTCGTTCTAAACTCCATTCCATCAAAAATGCCTTTTTACAAATTTTGTTGCAAAAATAAACATCATATACGAAATTGTGCTAATTTTGCATAGAATAAATTATCATAATGACTCATAAAGCAACCTATAAACTGTTACCTAAAATCTATTTTCCCAGTGACCTGCGTAAGTTGCCAGTGGAAGAGCTCCCTGATGTCTGCAAAGAACTACGGCAGGACATCTTTGATGAATTAGCGGACAATCCAGGCCATTTTGCCTCCAGCCTTGGTGTCATCGAACTAACGGTAGCACTTCACTATGTATTCAATACGCCTTACGATCGCATCGTATGGGATGTTGGCCATCAGGCTTATGGCCACAAAATACTGACTGGCAGACGCGAAAAATTCTGCACTAACCGTAAATTGAACGGTCTGCGGCCTTTTCCTTCTCCCGAAGAAAGCGAATATGATACTTTCACTTGCGGCCACGCATCCAATTCCATTTCAGCGGCATTGGGAATGGCGGTTGCCTCCCGGCAAAAAGGAGAAAAAAGCCGACACATCATTGCCGTTATTGGCGACGGTTCCATGAGCGGTGGTCTGGCATTTGAAGGACTCAACAATGTAGCTGCAACACCTAATGATATGCTCATCATACTCAATGACAATAACATGAGCATTGATCGCAGCGTTGGCGGAATGAAACATTACTTACATCAACTACATACAAGCAACGCTTACAACAAGTTGAGATACAACGTTTCAAATAAACTATTCAGTTGGGGATGGCTCAATGAAAAACGTAAAAGGACAATTATACGTTTCAACAACGCGATCAAATCATTGATCAACAACCAACAGAACGTATTTGAAGGAATGAGCATACGCTATTTTGGACCTGGCGACGGACATAATGTGATAGAGTTAGTGCAAACTTTAAAAAGCCTAAAAGACATGAAAGGCCCCAAATTATTGCACATCCATACTATCAAAGGCAAAGGTTTCAAGCCTGCAGAAGAAGCAGCCACTATTTGGCATGCCCCTGGAAGATTTGACAAAGAAACTGGAGAAAGGATCAGCCTAGACACAAGCAACCTCCCCCCACTTTATCAAGACGTATTTGGCGAAACTCTGCTCGAATTAGCAAAACAAAATAAAAAAATTGTAGGTGTAACACCAGCTATGCCAACAGGATGTTCCATGAACATTCTCATGAAAGCCATGCCCCAGCGAGCTTTTGACGTTGGAATAGCAGAAGGGCATGCAGCCACTTTCTCAGGTGGCATGGCGAAAGATGGACTAATACCATTTTGCAACATTTACTCTTCTTTCGCACAACGGGCATACGACAATATTATTCATGATGTTGCCATCCAACGTCTGCCAGTAGTATTCTGTTTAGACCGTGCCGGTTTAGTTGGCGAAGATGGACCTACTCACCACGGGGCTTTCGATATGGCCGCTCTGCGCGCCATTCCCAATCTGACTATCTGTTCACCATTGAATGAAATAGAACTCCGTAACATGATGTATACAGCCCAACTGCCTGATAAGGGGCCGTTCGTTATACGTTATCCTAAAGGACGAGGTGTCACATGTGACTGGAAACGTCCTATGACTGAAATCGCGATAGGTAAAGGACAGATGCTAAAAAACGGCCATAACATAGCTGTTCTTTCCATAGGTCCAATCGGAAATACTGTCACAGAAGCCATTAAACAATTTGAAAAACAAGCTACTGAAAACGACGACTCTATCACAGTCGCACATTATGACATGCGTTTCCTGAAGCCTATTGACACAAATATTTTAGACAAAGTTGGAAGAGAATTTCAAAAAGTATTGACAGTTGAAGATGGCATCATTAACGGCGGCTTCGGTTCCGCCGTACTTGAATATTTTGCCGACAAGGGATATAAACCCGATATCATCAGAATCGGACTACCAGACGAATTCGTCACCCACGGTACTGTTAACGAACTGCATCATCTCGTGGGGATTGATACTGCTGGTATCTTGAACCACCTTAATACACTCTACCAAAAACATACATTATGAAAATCATTATCGCAGGCGCAGGCGCAGTAGGAACACATTTAGCAGGACTTCTTTCCAAAGAAAACCAAGACATCACACTAATGGACGAGAACGAAGAAAAGCTCTCAAAATTATCTGATGACTTCGACCTTCTAACACTCAATCTAACGCCCACTTCTATAGAAAATCTTAAAGAAGCAGGAGCCGCACATGCAGACCTTTTCATTGCCGTCACGCCTGACGAATCAAAAAACATTACATGCTGTATGTTAGCCAACTCTTTAGGAACAAAAAAAACCGTGGCACGCATTGATAATGCCGAGTACACCGATCCGCAATATAAAGAGTTGTTCAACAAATTAGGTATCAACTCGCTAATATATCCGGAAATGCTGGCTGCCAGCGATATTGTTGAAAGCATAAAGCATAGCTGGGTAAGACAATGGTGGGACATACACAACGGAGCCCTCATCATGCTCGGCATAAAACTGCGCGAAACAGCTGAAATACTCGATATTCCACTCAAGACACTATGTGGTCCTGATACAAACTATCACATCGTAGCTATCAAACGTGACGAACAAACTATTATTCCGAATGGAGACTCTGTTCTGATGCTCAATGACATAGTCTATTTCATGACGACCAAGAAATATATTCCTTATATCCGAAAGATTGTTGGAAAAGAAGAATATGCAGACGTAAAAAATGTCATGATCATGGGTGGGGGGCGGACAGCAATGCATTCAGCTCAGAAGGCTCCCGGATACATGGAAGTAAAAATCATCGAGAGTGACAGTAAACGATGCAACGAACTTAACGAACTTCTTGGCAACGACGACATCATGGTCATTAACGGAGATGCACGGGACACATCGCTACTTATCAACGAAGGCATACAACACACGCAAGCGTTTGTCGCATTAACGGGGCAAAGTGAAAGTAACATCCTAGCCTGCCTAACGGCCAAGCGGTTGGGTGTCAGAAAAACGGTCGCACTCGTAGACAACCTCGATTATGTAACAATGGCGGAAAAGTTGGACATAGGTACCATTATCAATAAAAAAACCATTGCTGCCAGTCATATATACCAAATGATGCTTAATGCAGACGTTACGAATGTAAAATGTCTGACAATCGCAAATGCAGATGTTGCTGAATTCGTTGTCAAACCTATGGCAAAAGTCACTCGTAAGCCTGTAAAAGATCTTGGACTACCGGCCGGCGTGACCATTGGTGGTTTAGTACGCAACGGTACAGGCATGCTAGTCAGCGGTATGACACAAATACAAGAAGGCGACAGTGTAGTGGTATTCTGTCGCAGCATGCTTATCAAGAAACTTGACAAGTTCTTTGCCTAAATCGTTTTTACGACAGAAACATCCGTTTTTCCCAGGGGACGACTATCATCGCTTGAAGCCACAGACTCCAACAAACGTATGATGTCTTGACGCAACCGTCTGTAAGGTGCAGAGTTCTTAAAATTCACATTCTTGCGCAACATGTCATCTACAGGCTCTTGACTATGTTGATAACACGAAAGTTCATTTTGCAACTGTACTTCATGTTCAGCCAACCTGCGGATTTCACGTTCGCGCTCTTTCCGCAAAAGAGTGCAAACGGGGGCTAAAACCGACATAACTACCCCATCGAACAACGTATGTCCTTGAATATACAGATAGGTCGTTTCTGGCGTCACACCAAGACGCAACAGGTCTGATCTCACTTCCTCAAAATCCGCTTTGGCGCGTGGATAACGTTGTTGTAACCACGCCATTTTTCGGTTCACCTTATGGCGAACATAATTCAACGTATATTCAGGGTGGTAAACATTAATGTCGCCGAAAGTCACGTGGTTTCCAAAATTCGTCATTGTAAAATCATGGTAATCATTATGGCGATAAACCCAAATGGACCATACAAACAAAGGCCATATGATACGTGAATACTCATGCATGAAACTTGTAAAGTCTACAATCTGGTGATCATTCAAAGTTGCCATGACGCACACACTATGAAGACTTTCGGCATAGCATTGATAATTTTCAATGGCATATACATATGTATGGAACACATAAGGGTTGTTATTTATCAAAGCAGACGTCTCGGTTGCACCTTGTAATAAATAATCATAATCAGCATCAACACAAGCAATCATATTTTCCCCGAATTGCGGTCCAAGCTTGTTCATTAACGCTAGTTTTTTCCCCTTGCCAAGTGTAGTGCGCGACGGAAGCATAATTTCAAAATAACAAGTCTCGTCCTCAAATTCATCCAACACATTACGCCAAAAAAAGATATCATCGTAACTCTCAACATACGCCACAATTTTGCGGCGTGCCTTTTGAGACCTCATTTTCTGCGCCGCCCCCAAATAATATGAATTCAGGTTCTCAGACAAGCGTTTTGACATAGACTACCCTCCTCTCTCCAGCAAGTCTCTATTGTGTAATATCTGTTACTTCAGTCACAGCGTCTAACCATCCGTTCATGATGACAGCAGGAGAATGGGTAGACAAAATAATTTGGACTTGCGGATTGATTTCTCTTATTAAGGATATTAATTTCTGCTGCCATTCTACATGCAAACTGACTTCCGGTTCATCCATAAAAAGTACATATGGTTGTCTGTCTTCGACCAAGACTGTCAATAAGATAACCAACATCTGCTTCTCACCAGACGACAGTTTATATGGAGGAAGTATCTCACCGAACTGATCCATAAAAATCTCATTACTGTCGCGTACTATCTTCTTACCCGTCTCGCTAAACAAATCATCAATAATATCTTGAAAACGGGTACGGGCATCCGCTTCTTGATGCGCTTTTTCCCTTACATCAGGATCGCCACTGGTAAGCATGGAAATCATCCGATTACCAACGTTTACCTGATAATCAAGATAACGTCGTTGCAACTGATATAGCTGCCAATCAAGTTCTGTCGTAACTTTATCGTCTGTCAATTTTTCAATCAGATTACTATGAATAAGTGGTCGGTCAAAACTGCGTATAACATCAAAACGAACGGTTTTTGCCTCTTTTGGATAATAAGTTAACTTTACATCACTGCTTACCACACCATTATTGTTCAAATGTTCCAGCAAGTCAGCAATAACTTTGTTAATGATCGTGCTCTTCCCCACCCCATTCACGCCACTAAGGATATTGACATGACGATCAAGATTCCAAATAATATGTTTCCGCCCACTCCACAATGACGCTATTTCTATCCGGCGGATATATTCACCTACGTCACTCATAATATTTGCGTTTTTCTAATCTGGTTGATACAAAGATAACCTTTCACTTTGAAAGAAGCAATGAAAAACGACGGAAAGTTATAATAAAAAACTAACTTTGCAGTCGGTTTAAAAAGTTCTTAGGTCATATGAATCAAGACAAAAATTGGAAAGGACATCTTTGCATGCTGACAGCCTGTGCTGCCTGGGGACTGATGTCACCATTGGGAAAAGATGCCATGGATCACGGCATCAGCGGTCTAAGTATGGTAAGTTTCAGGATGATGGGCGCCGCAGTTTGCTTTTGGCTCACATCCCTACTTGGGAAACGTCATGAAGAAGTATCGCCACGTGACTTGTTCATGTTCTTTTTTGCCGGTATGTTAGCCATTGTCTTCAACCAATGTTGCTTTACCATAGGTCTATCCATCACCTCACCTGTAAACGCCAGTATCGTAACCACAACCATGCCCATCATCACTATGATATTGGCAGCAATTTTTTTAAAAGAACCTGTCACAAACAAAAAAGTAATGGGTATCTTCTGTGGTGCCATAGGAGCATTGTTGCTCATATTTGGCAGTGGGCATAGCGACACGCAAGGCAACATCATAGGTGATTTACTTTGTGTAACAGCCCAATGCAGTTTTGCAGTTTACCTTACTATTTTCAAGAAATTGATTCAAAAATACAGTGTCATTACCTGCATGAAATGGATGTTTACATATGCCACCATCGTTGTATTACCGTTCAGCTACAACGAATTGGCTCGCATGCAATGGACATCGATACCGATCACAACATGGATGGAAACAGCGTTTGTCGTATTTGTGGCTACTTATGTAGCATATATCTTGATGATGAATGGACAAAAAACACTGCGTCCGACCATCGTCAGCATGTATAATTATGTACAACCCATCGTAGCTTGTATAGTAAGTGTCTTAACCGGATTAGGAACTTTTGGCTGGGGACAAGCCCTTGCCGTTATATTGGTCTTCAGTGGCGTATGGTTAGTGACACAAAGCAAAAGCCGTGCAGAGATGAAACAGGAAGCACTGAAAAACAATAATAAATGCTAAAAGCCATGCAGGAATCTCCTATTCTACACCTGCAACATATACGCCGGCTTTTAGAGATGGAATATAAATATGAAAAAAATTTCTTCCAACGGCAAACAGAAACAGTCGGTGTCAATCGCAAAGTGCGACAAGGCTTATGCTGGTTTCCGGTCACTATCAGCAAAAACTATTATAACTCGCTCAACCAACTTGTCGTTGAAATAAAACGTACCGAAGCTACTGATCTCGAACATGGATTTGAGCCAGGCAAACCTGTCTGTTTTTTTACTCAAGACGCATCCGGATTACAACATCCCAAGAACAACGACGGTTTGCTTCATTACATGAATTTCACAGCAACCGTTTCCTACGTTAACGGTGACAACATGGTCATAGCCTTGCCTGGTGCTGAAACGTTATCCATGCTTCAAACGCCCGGACGTATAGGTGTCCAACTGTTTATTGACGAAACGACCTACAAGCTCATGTTTGAAGCTATCGACCATGTCATAGCCGCCAAAAGCGGCCGTATAGCAGAACTGCGTGACATTCTTTTAGGCAACACACCTGCCGGTACATACAAGTTTATGCCCATCCGCTTCCCATGGTTAAACAATTCGCAGGAAACAGCTGTCAACGAAGTACTAAGAGCAAAAGATGTAGCCATTGTTCATGGTCCTCCTGGTACAGGCAAAACAACAACGCTTGTCGAAGCCATATATGAAACCCTGCGCCGCGAAAGCCAGGTCATGGTCTGCGCTCAAAGCAATATGGCTGTTGATTGGATTGCAGAAAAACTTATCGACCGTGGCATATCGGTCATGCGCATCGGGCATCCGTCTAAAGTTAACGACAAAATGCTCTCATTCACTTACGAACGATTATTTGAGAACCATCCATCATACCCTCAGCTATGGGCTGCCCGCAAAGCCATACGTGAGCTTTACGTCTTAAAGAACAAAGGAAACAGAGACTCTTTCCATCAAAAAATATCCCGTCTTCGCGACCATGCGACCGAATTAGAATTTACCATCAACACACAACTGTTCGGGCAGGCACGCGTCATTGCCAGCACGCTGGCGGGA
Organism: uncultured Prevotellaceae bacterium; assembly: GCA_949299545.1. Taxonomy (GTDB): domain Bacteria; phylum Bacteroidota; class Bacteroidia; order Bacteroidales; family Bacteroidaceae; genus Paraprevotella. Next base: position 11,169 of record CASGAM010000014.1, read on the forward strand.
AGCGCAAACAGAGTGCTTACAGGAATGACGTTTCCCACTATTTTCATCGACGAGGCAGCACAAGCTCTTGAAGCCGCGAGCTGGATTGCCATCCGAAAAGCCGGGCGCGTAATACTGGCCGGCGACCATTGCCAACTGCCACCCACCGTAAAATGTCCGGAGGCAATGAAAAATGGCTTGGAACGTACCCTGATGGAGATCATTGCCGAACAAAAGCCACAAACGGTTAATCTGCTCAAGACTCAATATAGGATGAACGAAGCAATCATGCGTTTCTCCGGCGAATGGTTTTATCACGGACAGGTTGAAAGTGCCCCATCCGTCAAATACCGTGGTATTTTAGACTGGGATCTGCCAATGGAATGGATTGACACTTCCGATATACAAGAAAACGAAATAGGCCTGACAGGACAACCTGCCAATGCAGAAGAAACAAACGGAACAGACGAACTCTCATTCAGCGAAATGCTACCGGACGGCAGCAAAAGCCATACCAACCCGGACGAAGCACAGCTTACACTTAATATACTGAAAACCTATTATGAAAAAATCGGCAAAACACGGATTATTGAAGAACAAATAGACACAGGCATCATTTCTCCTTACAAAGCACAAGTTCAACTGCTCCGCCGCCTCATCCGTAAAGATAATTTCTTCAGACCATTCCGTTCCTTACTATGCATCAATACCGTAGACGGTTTCCAGGGACAGGAACGTGACATAATCCTCATTAGTATGGTACGCAACAACGAAGAAGGACAAATAGGATTTCTACGAGACTTGCGCCGGATGAATGTGGCAATTACTCGCGCACGAATGAAGCTCATTGTCATAGGCAATAGTTCGACACTTTGCCATAACCGCTTTTACGCGAAACTGAAAGCGTACATCGACAACCTCAAATTATCATAACAACTAAGTTTCAGCCATCTTCACAAAAAACTCCGCTCATTGCCGGCCCTCATAGGCGTCAACTGAGCGGAGAAGATTTTACTTCAGTCGATTCTACTTCATACGTGAAGCGACCACATCCCAATCTATGATTTGCCATAGAGCTGCCACATGATCCGCACGACGGTTACGATAATCAACATAATAGGCATGCTCCCAGACATCAAAACATAACAAAGGCACCAGTCCCGACGTTACAGGATTCCCGGCATTCGGACATTGTACGATTACCAAACCGCCTTTCTCATCCTGCGCAAGCCATGCCCATCCCGCACCAAAAAGGGTAATTGCCGCAGTGTTCATCTTCTCCTTAAAAACATCAAAACTACCGAAGGCTGCATTGATGGCTTCTGCCAGGCGACCTTGAGGAACAGATGATTTTCCTGTAGCAGCTACCGGCCTGAACTGTTCAAAATAAAGCGCATGGTTAAGCACCTGGCCGGCATTGTTGAAAACCGGCCCCGCCGGAGCGGTACGGACAATATCCTCAAGCGTCATTTTACCATAATCCGTATCCTTAACCAACGTATTCAGTGTATTCACATAAGCCTGTAAATGCTTCCCATAGTGATATTCAATGGTCTCACGACTGATAACTGGTTCAAGGGCATTTTGTTCATAACGTAGTTGCGGCAAAACAAAAGCCGCCGACAAAGCTGAAATTGCAATTTGTGTTAACATAAGCATTTCATTTATTAGTTAATTAAAATATTACCGGCCACCCTGAAAATATGACACTCACCTAAAAACAGGTACCGGACAAACAAAGGTAAGAAAAAAACATACGCAACAAAATTTTCAGAACAATTTGATTTAGAAAAACTTCAAAAGTTGGCATATTTTAAGTAACTTGCACCCGTTTTCCGTTACTTAACTTTTTTGATATGAACAAACTTATTAAAATAATAAACAGGCTTGGGGGAATTGATATTGAAGAAATACAAAACTGCCTTAAACAGGCTCAAAAAAAAGAGACCAGCCTGATTGAAAAGATTCAAGAATTACGCGCCATCAATGAACAATTGAACAAACAAATAAATGATGACAAACAATATCAACAAACCCGTGCGCAGGAATTAGAACACAAAAATGAATTGTTAGAGAATTGGCAAATCAAATATGAATCTGAGATAAAAAGCCATAGTACGACATCTGCCGAATGTGAAGAACTGCGCCAACAACTGTCAACTGCCCACCAAAAGATAAACGAACAGGACGGACTGATTGCAGAGCTGCATCAGGAAAATGATATGCTTAAAAAAAACAAAAAAACGGCAGACTATCAGAATAACACCCAACTACAGGAATTAAAAGAAACGATTGCGTCTCTCACAAAAGAAGCGGAAAATGCTTCATGCAAATGGAATGAAACGGAAAGACGTCTACAGGGTGAGAATGAAGGTTACAAAATGAAGTTGCTCACGCAAGAAAGTCGCTTGAAAGGACTTGAGCAAGAAAATGCCACGTTGAAAAATGAACTTGAACAACAGGCAACATTGTCATTACAAGATAAAGACAGTTTGCGCCAACAAATCGAAAATGAGAAACGGACAGGAAAAGAACAACAAGAAGCTCTGAAAAGCCGCATTGAACAATTACAACAAGAATATAACCAAGCAAAAGAGATTGCAGCAATGCAACAAAACCGGGCAAAAGCAGAAAGCGACAACCTGATCGCCGAAAAAGATGAAGCCATCAAACGATTGGAACAAACGTTAGAAAGTCAAGACCGGGAACACAAAACCAATGAAAGAAGCTGGATTCAAAAACTCGAAAACGCACAAAAAGAAAATGTAGCTCTGAAAGAGCGCCTCGAATTGAAAGAACATGAGTTTGCAAAAGAAAAGGCCGAAGAAAAAACGCAACAAGAGGATTTCCACGCCCAAATTGAAACCCTCGAAAAGGCTTTAGATCAAGGCCGGAAGAAATATGAGGAGGATCGCTGCAAATTACTACATGAGATCGAGACGCTTAAAGAAGAAAAAGCAGAGGCGGAAAGCCGTTACCAAAAGACGCAAATAGAAACAGAACAGGTACTGCAAAGCGAGTTGGAACATTGCAAGGCTGAGACTGAAATTTTAAAAGCAACCAACAAAGAATTGCAAGCGGCTTTAAGTGCAGAACAATCGGCGCGTAAGAATGAACAAGAAGTCTCCGGAAAGGAAATCAATATCATGCGAGAGAAATTAATAAGCATGGATATAGAAGCCAAAGACCGGCAACATCAAAATGACCGTTTACAGTCTGATTATGAAGCACTGAGAGACAAACTTGTGATATTAGAGACAGAAAAGTTAAATTTTCAACACAACGAAACAGTCTTACGACGAAAATTAGAAACAACCGAAGCAGAAATCGCAAAACTGAAAACTTCGGCAAATTCATTCACGACACGTGTCACTGCATCTGCCTACAAACAGGAAGAAATACCATTTAAAGGACTTCCTGACAATATCAGGAATATGCTCCTGGGAGCACCTGGAAAAAACTATGCCCGCATCACTTGCGACCCATTCATGAGCCAATATATTTTAAAAACCGACAGCATCACCGGCAACCAGACAGAACTGAAAGGCTATGAATGTATATTGAAAGATGAATTTGAAATTAAGATTTCAGATATAGTAAAAATAACATTATGCGACACGCCTTACCATGACGAACAGACATGTTACGATTCCGGAAAAACAGAAGATATTGAAGCATTGCAAACCAAGTTGGCAGATGCTATCATGAACTACAGGCCGGCCGAAATAGAATATGCAAATGACAAAGGACTAATAAGAAAACTGAACATCTGCTGGATAAGTTATCTGCCGCTCAACGAGGAATCCCCGTCGTTACCTAACGAACAACTTTTCCAGTCATTGCTGAACGACAAAGTCAATCCGGAATACATTATCGCATACTGTCCTGAAACCCGTTCAAACCAAATCTTTGAACTTAAAAAAATAAAATCCGTAAGACAATATGCGGCATTCGTAACTAACGAGGCAGGCATCAACGCACTGGCGAGCGGCCTTTATTACGCAGTCAGAAATGAACAAGTGGCACTTGCCGAACTGATTTACGCCAACATGCCGTCTGTTTTCCGTGATGACCCGTATGTCGTGAGCAACTATGCCCATTGCAATCTTCTGAAGGGTGACTTCCGACAGGCCAGGGAACTATACCTGAGCATCGCCCCCGACGAAAAAGTAGACGGTTCACGTACATGGAATGAAGTTATCGAATCAGACTTCGAGAGTTTTGCTGAACGAGATATAGAGGTGGACCAATTCATCAAGATGGCTCAAGAACTTTCCCTGCAAGGTTGGAACTTCTCATAACATAATCATAATAAAAAATTACATGGAAGAGATAATTACACACGATTTGGAAAACTGTCGGTTTAACGTCAGCGTTGACGGGATAACCGCCCATGTGGCTTACACAAAGACAGATAGTGAATTCGACATACGGCATACGATTGTACCTGAAGCAATTGGCGGCAGGGGAATCGCAGGCAGATTAGTAAAAGCCGCTTACGATTATGCCCTCGAGCAAGGATTAACACCTGTGGCTACATGCAGATACGCCGCTGTATGGTTAGAAAGACACCCCGAATATGGAGGCCATATAAACCCGTCTTGTAAGGATGGAACATGCGCACTGTAAACACTATAAAATAAACTACACAAATAAGACCCAACTGCGATGAACGCATCGTACATTATCATGACCACCATCGCTTATTTCTTGCTCATATACGCCATTTCCCGCGTCGTTAGCAAGAAAAGCGACAATGACACATTTTTCAGAGGCAACAGACAGTCTCCCTGGTGGGCTGTTGCTTTCGGCATGATTGGCGCCTCCATCTCCGGTGTCAGTTTCGTATCCGTACCAGGGATGGTAACTGCCATAGACATGACATACATGCAAATGTGCATAGGGTTCTTTTTCGGATACATTGTCGTTGCATTTGTGTTACTACCCATATATTACCGACTCAATCTCACATCCATCTACACATATCTTGACCTGCGTTTCGGGAAAACGGCCTATCGTACAGGTGCGTCATTCTTTCTGCTGTCAAAAATGCTCGGCGCTGCAGCTCGTTTATACATTGTATGTCTGATTCTGCAACAGTTCGTATTCAGTGCCATTGGCATACCATTTTGGCTGACTGCCACATGTACAGTTCTACTCATTTGGCTCTATACCTCACGAAACGGAATCAAGGCCATTGTATGGACTGATGCCTTGCAGACCCTTTGCCTGATTTTGGCATTGCTGTGGATCTGCTATGAAGTTTGCCGGCTCAATAATTTTACTGTCACTGAGGCCATAAACTGTGTAGCAAACAGTCCCAATAGCCGCTGGTTTGAATGGAACGACTGGAATAGCCCGCAACATTTCCTTAAACAGTTTCTCAGCGGCATATTCATCGTCATTGTCATGACCGGATTGGATCAAGACATGATGCAGAAAAACCTCACTTGTAAAAACCTGAAGGACGCACAAAAAGACATGTGTACCTATGGTTTTGTATTCATACCGCTCAATCTGCTGCTGTTAGCCCTCGGCATCCTGTTACTCACACTCGCAACCAACAAAGGTATTGATGTACCGGCACGAGGAGACGATTTACTGCCGCTCTTCTGTGCTGAAGGACATCTGGGCTATACCGTTCTGGTTCTGTTCACCATCGGCATTATCGCTGCAGCTTTCAGTAGCGCTGACTCGGCACTTACCGCCTTAACTACGGCTTTCTGTGTGGATATTCTTGAAGTAGAGCATCGATTCAGGAATCCCGAACGCACCCGTAAAATTACCCATGCCACACTCTCTGTACTTTTCGTTGCCTTCATCCTGCTATTCAAAGCCATCAACAGTTCAAGTGTCATCGACGCCATTTTCATAATGGCCTCCTACACTTACGGTCCACTCCTCGGCCTGTTTACCTTAGGAATGTTCACTAACCGGCAACCGTACGCCCGCATCACTCCCATCATCTGCATTGCCTCTCCTGTTATTTGCTATCTTACAGACATGCTTACGCAGCATTTCTTCAACTACAAATTTGGCTACGAGCTGTTATTGCTCAACGGGCTATTGACCTTCAGCTGCCTTTATGTTTTTTCGCGCCACGACAATCTAAAAGCGGAAAACTCACTTTTTTTGCTTTCTCCCGGGCATTAACAGACAAACTTACACGCCACGCTGCCCCTAAACATTAATTTGGACCATTACCGATAAAAACATTCAGCCCTGCCATCCACATAATCTGCGGCGGCAGGGCTGGTAATATTATGCAAAACACCTCTGTTGGCTACAGTTCATCATCACAAAGGATGTTACAATCATCATCTTTCAGGATGTTCTGGCAACTCTCCAATTCACTGGGACGTATCACAATTTTCGCTACTTCACCTTGTGCAAACGCGTACATATATTCAATAAAAACGCCATGTTTCGCCAGGTTCTCAAGAATCTTTGACAGAGCGCCGGCCACATTCGGACAACTGATGCACAACACATCAGTCAGCACTACGGCAAAGTTTTCTTTCTGCAAAGCCTTCACGGCCTTGTCCACGTCCGACACAATCAACCTCAAGATACCGAAATCTGTCGTCTCTGCCATACTGAAAGCATGCATGTTGATGCCTTCAGCTGCCAATGCCTTTGTCACATCATTGATTCTTCCACTCTTGTTTTCCAGGAAAACGGATATTTGCTTGATAGTCATAAGATGAAAATTTAAGGATTATGCCAATATACGTTTGTCAATCACTCGTTTGCTTTTGCCTTCGCTGCGCGGAATGCTGTTCGGTTCCATCAACTTGACGTCAGCCGAAATGGAAAGGACACTCTTTAAACGGCCGGCCAAACGATTACGCAGTTCTATCATCTGCCCCAATTCATCCGACAGACAGTCAGGACGCAGTTCCACCTGTACTTCCAACGTATCAAGGTTATTCTTACGGTCTACCACCAACATATACTGCGGTGAGAACTCCGGCATTTCAAGGATGACACTTTCCACCTGTGACGGAAAGACATTGATACCGCGAATAATAAGCATATCGTCGCTTCGTCCAAGAATACGGGTAAAGCGCACACTGGTCCGGCCACACTCACAAGTACCCGGCATAAGCGCCGTAAGATCCTTTGTCCTGTAGCGCAACAAAGGCATACCACTCTTCGTGAGTGTCGTAAACACCAGTTCCCCTTCCTGACCTATCGGCAAGACCTCGCCTGTTTCCGGATTAATAATTTCAGGATAGAAATGGTCTTCCGCAATATGCGATCCGTTCTTGCATTCGCACTCATAAGCCACGCCGGGTCCCATTATCTCGCTCAATCCATATATATTATAAGCCTGAATGCCTAAGTTCTCTTCTATCTCGCGACGCATGTTTTCCGTCCACGGCTCAGCTCCGAAAGCACCTATGCGCAAATGTATGTCGTCTTTTGACAGACCTTGTTTCTTCAAGGCCTCAGACAAATACAGCGCATAAGAAGGTGTGCAGGCAATTCCCGTTACTTTCAAATCTCGCAACAAACGGATATGTTTCTCCGTGTTACCCGTTGACGTCGGTATTACGGTAGCACCCAAATGTTCGGCCCCGTAATGGGCTCCCAAACCGCCGGTAAACAACCCATAGCCATAACCTACAGAAACAATATCCCCGCGCGTAACGCCGTATGCCGTCAGACATCTTGCAATCGATTCTTTCCAAATATCAAGGTCACGTCGCGTATACCCTACAATCGTAGGATTACCGGTCGTACCTGACGACGCATGTACCCGCACGATTTCAGACATCGGTGCCGCCATGAAACCCAACGGATAGTTGTCGCGCAAATCCTGCTTTGTAGTAAAAGGCAGTTTTACTATATCATCGATTGTTTGTATGTCATCCGGCAACAAATCCCGTTCCTGCATCTTTTGGCGATAAAACGGTGTGTTATGGTAAACCAAATCGACCAGTTTGTGCAGCCGTTTACCTTGTAGCTCGCGGAGTTCCTCGCGGCTCATACATTCTTTGTTCTTATTCCAAATCATCGTATTAGTTATGTCTGGTTAATTATTTTTGTGTGTTTATTTAATGTTTAGATTCTAATCTATGGGATGATCCTCATGGAAAGCCTTCATCCGTTCCTGCATGACCGGATAAAGTTCTTCACGCATTCGTGAAGTACAGGCTCTCACTCCATTCTGTTCGCTTCCGGTCGTTCCGAGCGAAATACTGCTGACACCATAATAAAGCAACTCTTTCAACAGTTGACCGCCACTCATATTACCATATCCGACAGTAAAAAAGAAACCGTCGCCCACCGGACGTGTCACATCGTAATCGTATACGATATGGAAACCATTGTCAGTAAAGATTTTCTTCATCCGCTCTGCGCGACGTGCATATTCCTTCATATCAGCCGAAAAGTCAAGTTCCCCGTCGACCGAAGCACGCATCATTTCCGCATAGGCATACTGAGTAGAAGCCGTACAACCAGAAGTTATCATATACAGGATGGAAGCTATGAATGTTTGTCCGAAAACACCGGCATCGCAGTAACGTTCCGCCAACGCAGGAAACTCCCGGTCAAACAGTTTATCTGAAACGCACGCCACGGCCATCCGTTGCCCCGCATAACTGAAAATCTTTGAAGACGAAAGCATGAGGATATAATTGTCCGTATACTTTGCCACGGTCGGTGGAAAAGGCGGCTGGTATGGCTTGCTCAAATCACGCCGGAAATCCATACAGAAATAGGCCATGTCTTCCAATACGATGACGTCATACTTCGTTGCCAGTTCACCAATGATGGCCAGTTCGCTCTCTTCAAGACAAATCCACGCCGGATTGTTCGGGTTTGAATAAATGATGGCAGCGATATCGCCTTTGCTCAAATAACTTTCCAGTTTTTCACGCAAAGCCTCGCCCCGGAAATTATAAATATCAAACTGTTCCCAAGGCGCCCCGATGATGCGCAACTGTGATTTTTGAATGGGGAACCCCGGATCTATAAACAAGACCTTGTCCTTCCCCGGTTGGCACTGGGTGCAAGCCACAAACGCACCGAACGAAGCGGCTACCGACCCGGTTGTCGGTATGCAAGCACGCGGCGAAACATCGATATCTACAAATGCCTTTACAAAGCGCGACGCTTCCTTTTTCAGCTCCGGAACACCCGCTGCGGCAGGATACTGCGACCCTACACCCCGGTCGAGCGCCGCCTTTTCAGCCTCGATACCGATTCGGTTTGCCGGCAATCCCGGAGAACCCTGATCCATTCTTATAAAGGGAATACCCGTCAGTTCTTCCAAACGCGAAGCAACCAACAGGACGTCACCGATTGTCGCGTTCTCCAAGTCAGCCACATGTAACTCCTTGACCACTGAGGCCACCAGTTCTTCACTAAAAACCTGATGTTTCATAACGTCTTATTTTTGAGCCGCGGAATGACCGATGTCAAACGCACGTTTGTTCATCTCAACAACGGCCTCACCCTTTGATGCGAATACCCGTGCGATGCTTTCACGCATCTGTTCCACTGACAACACGCCCAAATAACGTGATGCCGCACCCAGCAAAATCACATTGGCGCACTTCGGCATCTGATGCTCTTTGGCAAGCTGCTCTACGTCAATCGTCACAACATTCGGCAATGCCTTGAGTTCTGCCATCAACGCCTCATCCTCCGGATAATTGGGAATATTCTTAAAAGGTGCTGACGACGTTATGATCCACCCGTCCTTATTCAAATAAGGCAGATAACGCAACGCTTCCATCGGTTCGAGTGAAAGTATCATGTCGGCGGTTCCTACCGCTATCAAGTCGGAAGATATGGGCTCCGTTGAAAGCCTGAGATTGGACTGCACGTCTCCTCCCCTTTGGCTCATGCCGTGTACTTCGGCCTGTTTCAGATTCAGACCGGCCTGAGTGGCGGCTTCGCCTATAATGGTGGCGATAGAAAGAATACCCTGTCCTCCTACGCCTGAAAGAATTATGTCTTGTTTCATGCCTTTTGTTCTGCTTTTTTCTGTTTCAACTTACGATTGAGTGTCTGTATACACTCACGGCGCGGGATAATGACCGAAACGCCTTTATATTCTATTTCCTCACGGAGTATGCGCGTAATTTCTTCCATGTTCTTCGGCAAAGGCACCACCACACGGACATGCTCCGGCTCTACACCAAGTCCCAGGCAGATGGCCTCAAACTTGTTTGTTCCTGCAGAATCCTGTCCGCCGGTCATGGCTGTTGTCAGGTTGTCTGAAATAATCACCGTAATTTGCGCCTTGTCATTCACAGCGTCCAGCAACCCCGTCATGCCTGAATGCGTAAATGTGGAATCGCCGATAACCGCGATGGCAGGGAACAGACCCGAATCGGCCGCACCTTTGGCCATGGTTATGGAAGCTCCCATATCCACACAAGTGTCAATGGCGCGGAACGGGGGCAACGCGCCCAAGGTGTAACAACCTATATCCGCAAAGACACGGGCATCAGGATATTCTTTTACCACCTCGTTCAATGCCGTATAAACATCACGGTGGCCACAGCCCTGGCACAAGGCAGGCGGGCGTGCGACAACGTTTTGAGACGTTTCAAAGTAGCGAACCGGCGCACAACCCAAAGCCGTTGCCACGCAATCAGGTGTCAGTTCGCCGGTCCTTGGCAAATCGCCCGTCAGGCGCCCTTTGACTTCGTAACCGGCAGACAAAACCGCTTTGATACTTTCTTCCACGCACGGCTGTCCGTCTTCAACCACTAATATGGCACTGCTGTCGGCCGCCAACTTGCGCACCAGTTCTTCCGGCAGCGGATACTGTGTAATCTTCAGCACATTGAATTTCTCGGCGGCACCGGGAACTTCCATCACATAATTATACCCGATGCCACAGGTCAGGACACCGAGCGGTTTCTCCACCGCTGCACGATTGTATGAAACATAAGGAGAAACGGAAGCCAAGCGTTCCAATTCAGGCTGCTTCTCGATGAGCGCGGCGTAACGCCTGCGTGAATTTGCCGGCAACAACACCCAACTTGAAGGATCTTTCGCATACGGCAACTGATGGATGGGCGCAGCCTCATCCTTGACACTCACGTCAGCCCGTGAATGCGCCAGACGCATGGTTATGCGCATCAGCACCGGCATCTTTTCACGTTCCGACAGCTCAAAGCCATATTCCATCATGTCGTAAGCCTCTTGCTGTGAAGAAGGCTCCAGAACCGGCATCATCGAGAACTTGCCATAGAAGCGGGAATCCTGTTCGTTTTGGGAAGAATGCATGGATGGGTCGTCTGCCACTATGACTATCAGTCCGCCGTTAACGCCCGTAATAGCCGCGTTCACAAACGCATCGGCCGCTACGTTCAATCCCACATGCTTCATGCACGCAATACTCCGTGCGCCGGCATAGGATGCACCCAAGGCTGCCTCTACCGCTGTCTTTTCATTTGTACACCACGTACAGTGCAATCCGCGCTCACGTGCGACGGGATGACGCTGAATATATTCCGTAATTTCCGTACTCGGCGTCCCCGGATAAGCATACACGCCCCGAATGCCGGCATGAATCGCCCCGAGTGCTATCGCCTCGTCACCCAACAATAATTTCTTTTCCATATTTCAAATATAATAGGCTTTTTTTATTTAAGTAATTCAAATCGGTCTGCATCGTCCAGAACAGGAAACTTGCTTCTGAAAGCAGCCAGTTCTTCCATGTTCACATCGGCCGTAACCGTACCCTGGACGCCGTCTATACAAGCATCAACCGTTTTTCCATAAGGGTCGACGAGCATTGTTCCGCCACAATATTCACAGGCTGGGTCATTGCCCACGCGGTTCACACCTGCCACGTAACACTGGTTCTCGATGGCTCGTGCATGCAACAGTGTTTTCCATGCCTGCACGCGTGATGTAGGCCAGCTTGCCACATAAATAATCATGTCATAGTCCTTACAGTTACGCGACCATACCGGGAAACGCAAATCATAACATACCTGAAGCAAAATGCGGCAACCCGCATGCTCGACAATGACGCGTTCGTTCCCTGCCGTAAAGCGTTTGTGTTCGCCGCCATACGTGAACAAGTGTTTCTTATCATAATAAACCACACTGCCATCGGGCTTCACAAAATAAAAGCGGTTGTAAAACCGCCCGCCCTCAGTGACGGCCACACTTCCCGCAACGGCACAAGCATGTTTCACCGCAAAATCCTTCATCCAGCGCAGTGTGTCACTGTCAGCTGTTTCTGCTATGCCTTCAGGCGATGTACAAAAACCGGTGGAAAACATTTCGGGAAGGACATACAAGTCCGCACCCGGCATGCCTGACATCGTGCGCTCGGCCTCCCGGACATTCGTTTCAGGATCGGCCCATACAATATCTCGTTGTAATAACGTTACTTTCATTTGCTCTTGTATTAGACGAATGCAAAGATAACAAAAAATACGATATACATATTACATTTTGTGGTCTTTTCGAGCAAACAGGTTACAATTTTATAGTTTTTAGCCGTGTTAAATTAAGTTATAAAACTCATAGTGTATTTTGTACAATAATAATTAATTGTACATTTGCCAACAGATAACAACAAAGGCATAACCTTGAACGTTCCGGCAGATGAGCGGTAAAGCAGCCGCCAACGTATGTTCGGCATGAGCAAAACAGTGATAAGCATTATACATTAACCTATTTTTTTTAACCAATCATTTTAATCATGAAAAGACTATTAATGAGTTGCATGGCAGCAGCAGTTCTGCTTCAGTTCCCTGTAAAAGGTGCCGATAACGGTGTAGACACGACGTTCACGGCCACCTCCAATCCCTTTGTCAAGTACAAATATTTAGGCGACCCGGCAGCATTGGTCGACGGCGACAAGGTGTACATCTACGCAGGCCACGACGAATGTCCCGACAACAGGAACCACTACCTCATGAACGAATGGTGCATCCTTTCCACCTCAGACATGAAAACTTTCACCGAGCATTCATATAAATTGAGAGCAGACGAGTTCCCTTGGGCAAAAGGCGAAGCATGGGCCAGCCAGGTCATCAAACGGGACGGCAAATATTACTGGTACGTCACGGCCGAACATAAAAGCATCCGGGGTAAAGCCATCGGAGTGGCCGTAGCCGACTCGCCCACCGGCCCTTTCATACCGCAGCCGGAAGCGCTTATCACCAACAACATGACTACGAAATACACCTCCATCACATGGGAGGACATCGACCCCACCGTTTGGGTCGACGACGACGGCCAGGCTTACATCTTTTGGGGCAATACGCAGCTGTATTACGCCAAACTCAAAGACAACATGGTTGAATTAGACAGCGAAGTTATGCCCATCAGCATCCCCGGTATCCACCAGCCGTCGCTGCCCGCCGAAGGGAAAGACTTCTACACCGAGGCGCCGTGGGTACATAAACACAAAAACTGGTACTACTTGACGTTCTCTGTAGGATTTCCCGAAAAGACGGCTTATGCCATGAGCAAAAACATCAACGGCCCATGGGAATACAAAGGCATCCTCAACGAGATTGCCGGGCATTGCAACACCAACCATCACGCCATCATCTGCTTCAAGGGAAAATGGTATTTCGTCTACCACAACGGCGCCATCAACACCGCCGGTTCCAGCTACAGGCGCTCACTGTGTATCGACCGCCTCTACTACAAGCGCAACGGCGAACTGAAAAGGGTTGTCATGACCAGCGAAGGATTATGGGGAGAATAGAACTCTGAATATTACACCATCAAATTTTATCAGGGAAACAGGCTGCACCGGCACAAAACGGCGCAGTCTGTTTTTATTTTTCACCGACAACATGTCAATAGCATAATATCACAAATAAGGGGGTGTTTCCCATCTCAATGTCACAAAACAAACGGATTTCCTAACAGACAAATTCGAGAAAAGCGTATAAACAGATGCCGTGATGAATATTTATACAGAAAAAAGCCGCGCAGACCTGTATATATGCAGAATTTATACAGGAAATATACAAAAACGAACGTTCAAAACAAAAATTCCTGGCTTTGAAAATTAAAAAGCAAAGCCTGAAAATAAAATTGCGACAGGTTGAAAATCCGACTGCGACCTGAAATCCTCCGAAAAGACGGCGTAAACGTCTGTTTTCTCCTTACGAAAATACATTTTTCACGCTATATCGCCAGCATCCGCCGTTGCCATTATTTGCCATAACAGACTATTCGTCAAACAAGTACGCGAGAAATATGTCTTTGAGAATCGCATTTTTTCACCAACGTCGTCACCCAAGGCTGAAAATCCGCATTCTCGCGGCTGTTATAATGACAAAGTGTCAAAGTGTCAATAGGAAACGATTCGCCACGCGCTCTCCCCCCATCAGACGGTGCGTATCATCATTCCGTCTTTTTGTAACTCACCACCGCCCACACGTTGAACGCCACCATGAAAACGACAAGGATACCGAAACGGGGCAACAAATCGCCAAATCCGCTGCCTTTCAGGAACAGCGCACGCATGACTGAATTAAAATAAGTCAGCGGATTGACGGCCGCCACCGCCTGCGCCCAAAGCGGCATGCTGCCGACCGAAGTGAAAAGGCCACTCATGAGAATAAAAAGAAGCATAAAAAAGAATGTGACAAACATGGCCTGCTGCATCGTGGCGGAATAATTGGAAACCACTATACCGACCCCGCTCATGATAAGAATATACAGGAACGCAAAACCATACAAGAGCAGCAAACTGCCGGCCGGAACCAGGCCGTACACAAAACGAGCCAGAATCAGGCAAAGGGTAAAGGCAACCAAACCGACCACCCAGTAAGGAATAAGTTTGCCGAAAATGAACGTCCATTTGCCAAGAGGCGTCACGTTGAGCTGCTCAATGGTACCGGCCTCCTTCTCGCCGACGATGTTCAGCGCGGGCAAGAAGCCGCAAAGGATAGTAAGCAACATGACGATGAGTGCAGGAATCATGAAAGCCTTATAATCGAGCATGGGATTGAAAAGGTTCAATTCAGACAACCGCACGACAGGCGACGGTGCGTACGCAGCTTCGCGCCGCACAAAATCCTGCACCAACTGTGTCATATACGATGTACCAAGGGCACCTTTCGTACCGTTGACAGCATTGGCCGACACCTGAACCACCGGTTGCTCTCCCCGCACGATGGAACGCTCCATACCACGCGGCAGTTCAAGGATGACATCCGCATACCCCTGTTCCACACGCTCTAACGCCTCTGCGTAACTACCTGCATACCCCACGACGCGGAAATAATCCGTGGCTCCGACCTGTTCCACTAACCGCCGCGACAAGGCAGACCGGTCGGAATCTACCACGCACACACTGTTATTCTTCACTTCGAGCGTAGCGGCCCATGGCATGAGCAACATCATCAGACAGGGGAAAATAATGATAAGGCGCGGAATGACCGGATTGCGCACCATCTGACGAAATTCTTTCTCTATCATGTATTTCAGTACCATGCGTTTTTTCTTTCTTGTCGTGGGACAATCATATCTCTATCTACTCAAGCCTTTGCTTAAACTTCAAAAGGCTGAAAATGATTACAACCACAGTCATCGTGAAAAGAATGGCTGTTTCACGGGCTACGGCCGCAAATCCGGCGCCCTCGACCATCACTTTCTTCACGGCCGCAATGTACCATTTGGCAGGAATGGCATGCGACACCCATTGCAAAACCTCCGGCATGCTCTCAACAGGGAAAATGATACCGGAAAGAAGCATCACCGGCATCATCATGACCATACCTGAAATAATCATGGCCGCCACCTGGGTGCGCACCAATGTCGATACGAACAAGCCTAACGACAAGGCTGCCAGGATGAGCAACAGGCTGATGCCGCAAAGCAAAGCCAGGCTGCCGGCAACCGGCACGTGGAGAACATAGAAAGAAAGGAAGAGGATTGTGGCTAAATTGACGCAGGAAAGAAGGAAATAAGGAACGGCCTTGGCCATTATGATGAAGATTGGCCTGATGGGGGAAACAAGAAGCACCTCCATCGTGCCGGTCTCTTTCTCCCTGACGATGCTCAACGAGGTCATCATCGCACAAATCAACATCAGGATAAGCCCCATGACACCGGGTACGAAATTATAGGCGCTTTTCATCTGGGGATTGAACAGCAAGTGCGTTTCAACCGTAACGCCAACAGTCTGTCCTTGCGACGCCGGGACTGTCACTGCCGAAGCCGCCACTGCGCGGGCGTAGTTCATCATCATGTGCGCCGTATTCGGGTCGGTACCGTCTGCCACAAGCTGCAAAGCGGCTCCGGTTCCGTCTGCCAAACGGGTAGAAAAACGGTCACCCACGACCAGCACCATATCCGTCCGGTCAGAGCGGAAGGCTTCATACATGGCTTCAGGACTGTCGAGCCACCCTACCAAACGGAAATAAGGATTGGCATCAAACCGTGCGGCCATCCGTTCAGCCTGCACGTCGCCCGAAGCGCCGAGTACCATAAGACGGCAATCGGTGACCTCGGTAGTAATGGCAAACCCAAACAAAAGAATCTGCACCACCGGCATTCCCAAAAGGATAAGCATCGTGCGCCTGTCCCGAAATATGTGGAAAAGTTCAACCTTGACAAATGCGATGAATTCTTTCATGGCTGACGTCTGTAGATGTTAAAAAGTTCATCACCGGTATGCGCCCTTGCAGTACTAAGACGTTGGTTCGGCATCGGTAAACTCGACTTCCCCATACATGCCGATCTTAATGGCACCATCGGTATTTTCGACGGCAATCTTAACGGCATATACAAGGTTTGCACGTTCGTCACGTGTCTGAATGGTCTTGGGCGTAAACTCTGCCTGGTCGGAAATCCAAACGACCTTGCCGGGATAGGCTTTCCGGCCGTCCTTTCCCCTGTCGGCATAGACTTGTACCTCATCTCCCAACCGGATATGGGTCAGCAAAGGCGCATCGACATAGGCACGCAGGAAAAGGCGCCGCGTGTCGGCCACCTTGAAAAGCGGCCGGCCGGCCGCCGTCAACTCGCCGGCCTCGGCATATTTGGCCAACACAGTGCCGGATATGGGCGTCACCACTCGGCACTTTCTGAGTCGGTCATCGAGTTGCATCACCCGGTATGTCAAAGCGCGTTGCTCATGCGCCACACTGCGATTGGCATTTTCAAGGGTAATACGCTGCGCCTCATAATTGCGGCGAAGAATGGCGACTTGTGCTTCCGCTTCGTCGTACTGCTGCTGGGTAGCTGCACTGTCAGCCAACAACGCATGCAGGCGGTCCATCTCGCGTTCGGCCTGCTCCACTTGCCGGCAGAGAGCCGCCACCTGGGTGGCTACATCTGTTTGTTGCCAACCGGCCGAGCGGAGACTTTCCATCAATCCGCTGCGCTCTAGCGAAAGCTGCACCGTATCGATGCAACCCACTTCCTGTCCGGCTGTCAGCACATCGCCCTCAGCAATGTTAAAACGCAGAAGCCTGCCATCCCCTTCAGCAGAAACAAGCACCTCGGTCGCCTCGAAAACGCCCGTCGCATCCGAATCCGAACCTGAGCCGCCGCAAGCAGGCAAGAAGCATACAAGCGGCAGTAAGACAAGTGTCCTCACCAAACCTATCAGGTTATACCGCCACGACCGGCTGGCGGCGAGCATGTGTAAGAAATCCATTCGTTCCATATCTGTCTTCGCATTTAATTCATGACTTTGGTTCTTTATGGGTCGATATTTTGCGTAGTCTCCCCGGCAGATACACCACCGCCAACACGCAGTAATTCATACTCAGCACGCCGCAATTCTACCAAACGGAGCGCACGCGCCAAACGGGCATTACTTTCAGCCGTCACCTCGCCGAGTAAGTCTGTGACGGTAATCGTTCCCTTCTCCAGTTTAGCCTCAGCTGCCTCGCGTATGTTTCCCCTCAAACGAATCAACTCATCATCTTCCTTCATCAAAGCACGCAAACGTTCAACTTCGCGGAAAGCCTGCCGCTGTTCCAGATGGTTATTAAACAAGAAAGTGCTGCGCGCTACATCAATCTGCCGTTGCTGCTCATCAAAAACCCGACGGTCATTGCGCAACGTGTACAATCCGCTGATATTCCAGTTCAAACGTATGCCACCCATATAATAAGGCGTAAAGCCGCCTTTGAGCATATTTAAACCGGGGTCGCCGTATCCTCCCTGCATAAAAAGACCGAGTGTAGGACGCAGACCTGAATAAAGCGTATGGCGCTGCGCTTCAATCTGCGCCTCCTGCGCCTCGAAAAGACGGATCTCTGGTCGCTGCCCCTGAACGGAAAACTGTTGCGTCACGCCGGCGGCGGCCATCGGCAGACTATCGGGCAACACCAAATCTTCCGGTTCGACACTGTCTTTTCCCAACAAAAGGGCAAGTACCTCGCAATACGCCTTGCGGGCGGCACCTACCGACAGCTCCGTCTGACGGGCGTTTATCTGTTCTACACGCACGGCATCGACATCGGCCTTACCGACCACGCCACGCCTCAGACAGGCTTCCACTTGCTTGAGATTGCGTTCCAACTGTTCACGCAGCAAAACAGCCTGTTCCAATCGGGCATTATATAGGAGTATGCCAAAATATAACTCGTTCACCTTGCCATAGAGTGCGTAAAGGTCCACTTCAGTCTGCTGCCTTTCCGCCAAACTTTGCGCCTTTACAGCTTCACGCCGGGCACGCACGCCGCCGCCATCGTAAATCATTTGTCGAAGTTCAAGTACAATTTGATATTGGTCGCGTTCCATACCGTCAAAAGTTATACCGGGAATCTCAAATGGTATCGTCGTCACATCCGACTGCCATGAAGCCTGTGCCGAAAAAGACAGTTGGGGAAGAAACGCCTTGCGGGCATTTTCCATGTTGAACTGTTCGGTATGT
Source organism: uncultured Prevotellaceae bacterium (assembly GCA_949299545.1). Lineage (GTDB taxonomy): Bacteria > Bacteroidota > Bacteroidia > Bacteroidales > Bacteroidaceae > Paraprevotella. The sequence goes on from CASGAM010000014.1 coordinate 29,989, forward strand.
TCCAACAGTTCATAACGACGCACCAACGGATAGTTTTCACGTGCAAGACGGTAACACTCTCCTATCGTCAACTGCGCCTGTACCGCACCGGACAGTACGGCAACAAACGCCACAAAAAGACACCGCTTTATCAAGACTCTTATATCCATAATAAATTATAACCGATCTTTGTATTTCTTTGTTTGCTGCCCGGAATACCAATTCCATCTCATACAAAATTAGACAGTTTTCTTAATATTGCCTCATCATTGCCTACAAAATAAGCCCATTTATTCACAACCTGACGGAACGGTCATCTCGTTAGCGAGAATCTGAAGCTGAAACCAAAATCTTGCGTAATAGTAGGATAAGCATTTGACGAAAGCAAAGGTTGGTTGCGCTGTCTGTCATAATACAGGCTCAACGTCACATAGCGGCTCAGCGTATAATCGGCGCTGAAAGAAGCCTTGATAGCCTTGTTGCCGCTGGTGGCTTCAGACAGTGACGTCTGTATGTTGCGCGTTATGGCATTCTGATTACGGAATGAGAAATCAAAACGCAAATTCAAGTCGTGATTAAATGTCTTGCGCGAGCTGCCGGATGATGATGAACGGTTCTCATTGCGGTTATTCGCAGCATTACGGTTTCTGTTGGCTGCCCGCTGGCGTCGTCCGCCGAAAAGTGTGGAGAAATTAAAATCATTGACTTTGTATCCCCAACCAATGACAAAATCATCGCTCGAACTTTCATTGATTTGCGCAGCCGTCATGCTTAACGAAAGGACACGGGTCTTTCGATACTCTACCTTAACGGTCATATCATTGTTAAAGGTCAGACTCAATCCGGCCAGCGGGGCAAACGACTCATTGATGGAAACACTGCTGATGTCATACATCCCGGTAGGTATGACCGAGTTATCGGTCACGCTGTTGACAAAGCCAAGGTCCCCCATGTACTGCATCCAACTGCTGTAAGTGTTGTAAGCTCCCACAGAATAAATGCTCTTGTAAGCGTGACTCAAGGTAACACTCTTGAAATGGTCTCTTACCCATGGCAAATAAGCCAGTCCCTTATAGGAAACGCTCCAGTTGGGCAGCATACGGGCTATGGACGGGAAAATATCCAATGGAGAATTGAGGCTGCCGCCTCCCGTATAGGCCGCAAGGAAAGCCGGAATCATGACATCCGCAGAATATTTGTCAACCGACCCGTTATCAGGATTGAAGGTTCCCTGCAAACCGGTACCTGCAGGATAGGTTGCTCCGACATATCGTTGTTCCACACGCTGACGGAACGTATTAAGATAACTTTGGAAACGCTCGAAAGCAACGCTCTTGTAACCATTGTCGGCACTGCCCTTCTTCTTGAATGCCGTTCCGATGGAAATGGTTGTCATGGAGAAGCTACCGCTCTGCGTAGTGGGCATCCCGGCATACATATACTGTATGCTCTTATTGCTGTTGACGGTACGGCTGGCATTCAAATCTATCTTGAGGTCTGTAAAAGGTTCGAGCGTCGCTTTGATTTGCAAGTCTTCCATGGCACTGGTGGTGGCAGGTGAACTGACACTTTCGTTGTTAAGCAACCAGCCACGGTCATTGGCTTTGTTGATGTAACTGTCATCTATAAAACCGAAAGCGAAATCAAGTCCCGGCTTTAAGCCTCCACCGGTACCCTGCCCCAGCATGTCACCGACGTTCGGCAAGAAACCGGGCAAGGACATGGCATAAGTGTTGCGGTAACTCACGCTCACATTCCGAACCATCATAAGCACACGGGTGGCCCCTTCGACATAAGTAAACCACGGCTTTTCCGTTATTTTGGGCAACGCCATCACGTTGACACGGATTTTAATCGAATCGTTGTTGAGGACACGGATCTTGTTTTGATCAAGGCGTTTGTATTTAATGGGATAACGTTTACCTTCGGCCGTAACAGCAGTCACACGGATGCGGCGGCTCTTTTGGTTGTGAGACACCTCAACAGTGGTATCCGGTTTAAGTGCGACCTCACCCGAGAAGCCTTTGAAGTTCGATGTTTTCTTGCTCCCCGCAACCTGTTTTTTTGCGGTAGCAGCTGTCTGGTCGTTTTTACCGTTTTTTCCGGCGACAGCATCTTTACCGTCTTTCCCTTCCTGTTCGGCTTCAGCCTTCTTCTTCGCCTCCTCTTTAGCTTTCTTTCTGGCTTTCACCTTGTCATCGGCGTCCTTTCGGCGTGAAGATGTCGAATACTTTCTATTAACGTCCTTCAGGAAAGAGGAAAGGTTATAAAGCGTCTCCATGTTGAACTTTCCGTTAATATTGACCGAACGCTGGTTATTAATCGTATTGCCATAAGTAGTGCCGTCTTCTAATTCCATACCGCGGTTCCATGAATAGTTTGCACTATAACTGCCATCGAGGGTGACCCATGAGAGACATGGAATCTTGTTGAGCGGAACGCTGTACGAAGCTGTAAAATCTTGCTGATAATCCAACGGCGTACCAAAATTCTTGATACTCTGCCATACGGAATCTTTCCATGCATCGTATTGCGTCGCATAAAGATCCTTGTTCACCGGTACATAAGGTTCCTCTATCTCAGCATTGGTGGCGGAAGAGAAGTTGAAACGCAAGGCTTTCGTCAAATCCCAGCGCAAGCTGAAGTTCCGGTTCCACAAAAATTCCTGCGCAAAAGAAAGAGGCAAAGACGTCGGATTGTCAAGGTTCTCGATATCGCGCTCCTGCAACTCATAATAAGTTCGGTTGATATTAGTATTGAAGGTCAGACTTTGCGGCAGGTAATTAAAATTCTGATCTCGTATGATATCCCACCATTTGCTCTTGCTTTTAATAGCTTTTTTAAACGGCTCGAAAGGTTTATATTCGGGTGAATAGCTGTAACTCATGGCACCGCTCCAATTCTTTTCCGTCTCCCATGCCGTTGTCTCACCTTTCTTGTTGGAACGGCTGTGCGAATAGCTGAACGAGAAATTGGCCGGGTCATAAGGCATGGGAACTTTGGCCGTCTGTATATTGAATTTCACATTACTCAGACTAAAGTTCTTGTTGGTGGTCACTGTCGTTGTCAGGCTTTTGATGGAATCGCGTTCCGCTTCCGTAGCGCAAGCATCAAGAGCGTCTTTGAGCAACATATCCGTATCCAACGGATTGTATTTTGGACTGATGACTTCCTTATTGTAAGAATAATATATAGGCGCCGTCAGACGTACCTTTTCAGGCAATAGTTTTCCCAGTTCAAAATTTGTGGTCACGCTATAATTGTAGATATTTTCATCATTACGATCGGCCACAGCGTCTTCCAGTCCGCCGAAACCAGCCGTTTCCAAATGTCCGCTAAGATTGACTGAGCCCAAATCGGACAACTGAAGGTTGAGCGTACCTTGAGCAGCCCAGCCACCTTCATTGGTATATTCCTGCAAGCGCAATTCATTGACCCAGACTTCAACAGACTTGACCTCACGGGCGTTGTTTCTGATACCTATCATGATGGTTTTCACTTCTCCCAGCGTAGGATTACCCATTACGCTGATCTTATTATTGGGGCGGTCACTATCGTATGTAGAATACAAAGTGGTCAGTGTGGTCAATCCCTGACTTTTGGCTTTGTTGCGCGCCTGCTTCAAGTCTGTAAACACTGACAGGTCGATGTCTAACATATTTTCTTCCGGCCACACCGCCCGACACTGGTCGGCTGAATAGGTATCATATTTACCTGCTTCTGTCAACTGCAACGGTATCTCGTATTCATAAAAGTTGTTCTTATAATCGGAACCTAAACGGATAAACACGCTTGTCTGGTTGTTTTCCGTCTCCGTTACGTTTTCAGCCAAAGCATTGGCATGCACAAACATTTGCAGATGTTTGTAACGGCGCATGTCAAGATTCATGTTTTTGTAAACGGCACGGGCATCGCCGGGCGAAAGGTTGCGCACAAGCAGGGAAAGCGCCTGCTCGTTATCCTCCACCAACTGGCTTTGTGCCGGATCCACCACTCGGCTGATTCCCGGCGGCAGGACATAGTTGACAGGTGTCTTGTCATTGTTCTCTTCTATATTGACGGCACACAGCTCCAACGTTCCTGCCAAAGCCGGCATCTCTCCGGTATAAAGCGCTTGTTCGTATGTACGCCAATCGGCTTTCACCAAATCCAGTGTTGCAAAGCGTAAAACAACAGGCTGTTCAAAATTGGTCAAAAACATACGCATGAAACGGATACTGGTAAAGTCATTGATGCTGCCTATCTTCTTTTCATATTCGGCGAGGGGCACACGGAAAAGATACCAGTCGGCTTCTTCCGTATTTCCGTTACGCAATTTTACACTGGCGGTACGTTTGTCTACAATGTAATTACGCCCGACAACCAAATCTTCAGGACGGATACTGATACGGTACTGATAATATCTCTCATACTCATTGAGCGTATAATCCTGGTTAATGTCTTCCACATCCGGGCTAGTCTTGTACGATGTATCATAACTTTCGTTACTATTCTCGTTGGAACGTGAGTTTCCTTCCGGCAGATTAATGTATTTATAACGCTCCAATATGGAACGCTGCTGGGCATCATAGTCAGAACCGCGGAAATAGTGGTAATCATCAGCCGCAGGGTCGTTGTACAAAGAGTCAAACACAGCAGGACTGACTTTCCCCTGAATAGCGGTAAGGAACTGTTTGTAGGCACCAAACTCGCGTTCGTCCGTACTGCTCAAACCATTAAGGCCCACATCCTGCTTTTCACGTGCGCCGCTTGAATTGTTAAAAGCATAAGTCACACTCGTTGTGTTCGGCACACGTCCCCAAACAGTTTCCGTATAATAAGTCTGGTCGTCATCAATAGGCAATCCGCTCTCAAAGAATTTCTTTCCGTCGTGTAATACATCCTCGCTCACCTCGCCCAAATTAATATAAAAGTCGCCACCAAAATTTCCAGTTTGGTTACGGCTGTAAATAAAGGGGTCAAGCATCCAGAACTCTACATACTCGATGTTGGCCGATTCAAAATCATTGGTATCAAGTTTACGCATCATACCGCCCCAACGCTGACGGGGGTTGGTCAGGCGCCCATTGTAATCAAGGTCTGTTGTCAAGTTATAAGCACCGCGCTCCGTAGGATAATAAGCCAAGTTAAGGATTGACATGGCATTGGCAGCATTGTATGTGGTCTGCGTCTTGTTAGGAAACAATTCACGTTCGTACACTTCGCGCACATAGTGATTTGACAGCTGCTCAAGGTCACTCTTGATATGCGAAGGCGTAAGTGAAGAACTTTGCCGGGTAAAAAGCGGATCGATGTTATACCAGCTAAGCAAGGCCCGATTATACCCTGAACGCACATCATTCACCAACGTGCTTTCGGTGAAATCGGATGGCACACTGGAAATCATCCAGTTGGTAGGCGTCATCACGCTGATGCCGTTCTCAGTATTTTCGAAATCGTCAATATAAGACGCACCGCCCTGCACCTTCTTGTTTTGGCCGGCCACGAGCTGTGCCACTTCGCCCGTAAAATCAATATAGGAAGGCGCCGTCACATCTATGAAAGGAATCTTGTCAATCATGTTCGTCAGCCACTGGCTTTCACGTTTCCATGACATATTCAAGCCCCACAGAATATTTTTCAGCGGTTCCTCTCCCATATTGACTTTTGTGGTCAGCGGCTGTTCGTTCAGGAACATGAACGTACCGCCGAGTATAAAATCTTTTGTGAAGTCATACTGCATGTTGAGCCCCACCATCGTCTTGCGTTGCATACCGTAGTAATCGTTACTTTCGAGGCTGACATTGACGTTCGTACCGGCATCTATGATGCTTTGGTTTATGATGGTCACAACACCCATGGCGTAATCCACCGTATAGTCGGTGTTCTCAACCAACGTCACGCCACCGGCCGTAACAACCACTGAACCTTGCGGAACATTCATCGCGCCCAAACTGATTTCTGCGCCACTATTTCCCTTATACTCACCTGAAAGTACGAACTTATTTTTCTCCGCTATCTGTTTTGCCACGGTTTTCGTTGAGTCGTACAACGCATCAAAACAGTATTTATCTGCCAACTCAGGGCTATTAAGATAATTACGCAAATGGCTGCCGAAAGGTTCCACGACAGGAAATATAATGCGGCCTTTACTAATCGTATAGCCTTCCACATAGTCAAACTGTCCGTTCGGGTTGGTACGCTGGTTGGCATCCAAGCGGTCCAGATTCATAATCTGCAACAGGCGCTTGTCCTTAAACTGCTCCTCCGGCAAATATGAAAGGTAAACACCGGCCGAATCGCTCTGATATTTAATATCGAGTTTAAACTTGTCCTTTTGGGTTGTAGTGGCACCGAGGCTGTAGACATTTCTCATCATCAAGTCCCAGTTACCCATTTGTGGTGAAACGGACGTATTTTTAAGGGTTTTTACAAACAAAGCCTGCGTATTGTCGGTCACGTCACTGGAAAGTTCACCAACCTGGTAGGTCATACCGTTGTAAGTATATTCAAAAGCCACGGCCAACACTTCGTCCGGCTGGAGCGTAAAATTAAGCGATACATATCCCAAAGCCGTGTTAAGCGTATATTCCGACGATGACAACAAACAGGCGCTTTGCACTTTCTCATAATCTACACTACCCTCAAAACCGGGAATAGCGTCCAATATCGTAGAAGTCTGCGAAATATCGCGGGCAGCGACATACTGTGTTGTCATTGACGAATAAAGCGTATTGGCCTGATTGGAAGGCACAGACACGGAACCGCTCTGCCAGAGATTGTTACTGATATGGGAGTTCTCACCTAAGTCGGTAAACCCCACAATATTACGGTTGCTTTCATAGCTTCCGCTTTTGTTGGTAACCCACAACTCTACGCGCTTGATAGTCACACCGGATGCAATATTCGGCAACTGACTCATGTTTTTGTCATAATTGTCACGGAAGAAGTGCGCGAGGAAGAAGTGACGGTTTTCCTCATATTCCGTTGCAGAAAACTCGTATGAATGCAACTGGTCGCCTCCTTTTGAAGAAACACTCTTCGACGTTGATTTCTTTTGTGAGATGACGGTTTGTAACTTGAGTTTGCCGAATTGCAGGTCGGTGCGCAAGCCAAATAACGAAGAAGCACCGCGAATCAGCGAGGAGTTGGTCGGAAGGGAAACATTTCCGGCCTCAACCAACTTGATTATTTCGTCTTCTTTCCCTTCATATTTTAATTTCAGCGCCTGAGCGTCGAAATCAAAAGTAGCGTCAGTGTTGTAATTAAGGTTGAGATTGATTTTATCACCCACTGAGCCGTTCATGCTCATGTTGATATTCTCGTCAAAATCAAAACCGAATGTTTTCCGCCGGTTCTGCGAGATACTGGGATTATCGGTTTTCTTCATGTTGGCGCCTATCTTCAGCTCGGCCGTACCTTGCGTACGCAAACGGACGCCTCCCGGACCGAAAATCTTTTCGGCGGGACCAAGGTCGAACTTCATATCCGTAAAATCAAACTTCTCTTTGCCCGAATTGGCAAACTCTTCGGCATTCTTTGACCGGTAATACCGCTGCATGGATTTACGGAGCGTCCAGTCCTGATATTCCTCGGGAGTCATCAACAGAGGCGCATTCAGGTAAGTATCGCCCATTTTTGTCCCAATGGTATACGTCCCGGTTTTCGGGTCGTAAACCGTATCGGTTGTCAGGTTGTCGGGGTCACGCAAATCAGCCGGGCGCACCTTAAAATCGTCCACATTACGGGGGGCCGTCGGCTTCACGTCAAACCTTGGCGGTACGGTATCAGGCTCTGCCTGGGATGGCAACAGAGAAAGGAACTGCCCGGGCATTACGGTTATGGCCGCCAACGCATGGGCGCTGACAACCATCAACAAAATATAAAAAAGCCGGTTCTTCTGGATTCCTTTCATGCGCATCGTTTTCGTACGACGTTACAGACGCTTCAATGCTATCTTTATAACCTGTTCCACAGGAGCGTCCGGATCTTCTTTCAGTATGGCCAACACCACTTTCTGAGAAGGAGCAGGCGGAAAGCCCAACATGGTAAGTGCCGTGACTGCCTCATCCCTGATCTCTTCATGAAGGGAGCTAAGTGGTGTTGATGCAGAAACAGCCGTTGTCGGAACACCGACCGCCGCTATCTTGTCTTTCAAATCCACAATGATGCGCTGGGCCGTTTTCAATCCGATGCCTTTTACTGTCTTTAGCATCTTATCATTACCGCTCCCTATCACTTCGCATAATTCCGCCGGCGTCAAGGCTGAAAGAATCATACGCGCCGTATTGCCCCCGATACCCGAAACGCTGATAAGCAACAGGAACAGTTCGCGTTCCTGTTTGGTCGCGAAGCCGTAAAGCACGTAAGCATCCTCGCGTATGGCTTCATAAACATAAAGTTTCACTTCCGGCTGCCCCTGAAGCGCCGAATAAGTGTTGAGAGAGATGTTCAGGCCATAACCTACACCGCTGCACTCAACCACAGCCACGGTTGGTGTCAGCTCGTCAAGCCGTCCTTTTATATATTCTATCATGACTTTATTTCTTATTCATTTAATTTATTTAACGACGAGGAATCCTTTTTATTATATATGGCCGTTTATTTCTTACCGACCAACAAGATGAGAACCATGTGCTATAACAAGACCGGCTCCCACCCGCCATATATGGCCGGAAGGGAGCCGGTAAACTCACTCATCAGTCGTCAGACTCCGTCACTCGTCCAATGCTCTGCGGATAACATCCGCCAGATGGGCGAAATGGGCTCTATCGTACTCGGAAGGCGCCTGCCGGGAAGCCGTCTCTACCTGCCGCTGTACTTTACGTATCGTTTTCAGCAGCGCCGGAATAACATTTGTAGACAACATTACCTCATCCCGGTCGGATTTATATCTACTCGTGGCACCTTCGACAAAACGGAACTGCAAGGCTGCACGGTAAAGAGTAACTTTCCTGCGCGAAACAGTTTCCGAGAACAACTCGGAACTCAACTCATCCAGATATTCATCCGGAGTATATTCCGGATTCATCCGGTAAATTGTCGACAGCAACAAAGAAATGGCACGCCTTCCGACGCCGATGGTTGCAGACTGGCTGTCCTCCATAATCCTGTTCAAATAAGTTGCTTCGCGCAACCACACCGGTTCCGTCAGGATGTTATTCCTGACATATTCAAACGCGGCTTTCTGACGTGCCCTCGGAACGGGTGTATAAACGGCACCGGGTTCATCAACGGTTTTGAAATCTTTGTAATAGCCACCGATGTTACGAATGACATGACCATTATAACTGTTCAACTGCGATATGACCTGGTTATACATCCGCCGGATATTATCATTGTAAATATCGTCCGTCTCGTACGTCCACTCCGGCAAGTTTTGCACCATACGCTGCAAATTGAGGATACCATATTCGGAAGCTTTCACCGCATCGTCTCCCAAATCTTCCGTCTGGCATCTCGGGTCTTTATCATTGCTTTCGCCATCGCCGAACCACAACCGCGGATGCCCGGGCAGGTTCTTTTGTACCAACGCTTCGAGTTGCCGGTGGTCTTCATCCTCATCCTTTGCATCTAACATGGGGGTATATCCCCATTGTATCGCCCACAGGTCGTAATCATTGATACGCGGGAATATGCCGGCTCTCGAGATACTGTCTTCCGGCTGGGCCACATAATTAAAACGCGCATAATCCATGATACTGGGCGTATGGCCATACTTCTCTACCCACGCCCTGTTGCGCAGGCTGTCGACCGGCACGGTACTGCTGGCTCCGAAGTTATGGCGTAATCCAAGTGTATGACCTACCTCATGCGAAGAAACGAAACGAATCAGTTGTCCCATCAGTTCCTCATCAAATTTCATTTTCCGTGCAGCCTCGTCAATGCTACCGGCCTGCACCATGTACCAATCATGCACGAGGCTCATCACGTTATGATACCAGCAAATATGGCTCTCCAGAATTTCGCCCGTACGGGGGTCATGCACATTCGGACCGTAAGCATTCTCGATGGGCGAAGCCAAATAGCGGATAACGGAATAACGCGCATCCTCCATACTCATCGTACTGTCATTCTCGGGCCATTCCTTACCGACAATGGCATTCTTAAATCCGGCTTTTTCAAACGCCTTCTGCCAATCGTTCACCCCGGCAATCAAATACTTGCGCCACTGTTTTGGAGTGGCAGGGTCAATATAATATACAATCTGCTTCTGAGGCTCGACCAACTCGCCACGCTTCATCTTCTCCACATCCTCAGGCCGCGGTTCTAGACGCCAGCGGGTGATAAATGTCTTCGATCTGACACGTTGCTGATCATCCGTAAACTCGTTGAAACGGTCTGCAAAATAGCCCACACGCGGATCATAATAACGCCGCATCATCGGCTCCTCAGGCAAAAGGATAAAGGAAATGTTCAGCCCGAACGTAACCCGCCCCGTGGCCGAATTGGCAGGCATTCCGCTACCCGTCGAGTTCCACGTTTTCACAAGCCGCACTTCCGTATTCATGGGGAAACTCTTGATATCCTCAATATACGAAAGATTGGCTATCTGACTCGTCAGACTGTAATTCCGCTTCATGCCGGCCGTCATGCCTAACGACGGATTATCCTCGTTAAAGAACGATGTCACCTTTATTTTCAGCAGACTGTCTTTGCGCTCTTCAATCTTAAATATACCGATGATGGGATTGGCATTGCTGATGGTCACAGCCCGGTATATGGCTTCCGTCGAGTCAGCCTTGTTAACCAACAAGTCAGCACGCAACAGCAACTGTCCGTCAACGCCTTTCTCCCAATAAACGACCTGCTCGTTCAGCTGCTCGCCGCCAAATTTTCCGCTATTGGCCGGCGTGGCCGTAAAACGCGTCGTTGTCAAAAACCTTCGCCCAATCAAAGAGTCAGGAATCTGGAAAAACCAATCCGTACCGACCTTTGTCACATGAAACATACCCGGGCGGTCAACCGCCGGTTTAGGAGCCTGCGCCACGGCCTCTTTCTTCTCCTCTTCTTTTTTCTTCTTCCGCCTTGCATCTGCCGGCGTACAAACCAATCCGGCACAAAGCAACAGGACAAACCACTTACTGTCCATAATCATCATTTTTAAATTTTTATTTACATTAAAAAACCTTTTTCATACCCAAACGACAACTGTCCACAAATTTATGAAAAATACATTTCAACTCCAAATCCCATCTGATAGAAAAACATCCGTCAAAAACACCCCCTAAAAAACATTTGATAGATTAATGGCTCATCAACAGCTTTTTACGTTTTAAAATACCCATTCCGCCTCTTCCCAAAAACACCTATTTTCATACAGAAAGAACACCGGTCATTTCGCACAGAAATTGCATGCGGTCGCCATAAAATTTTCTACCTGTCGCTTCTGCAAGGCGACAGGTCGTAATCAAAAAAGCGACAGGTCGCTGTAACAAGCCCCTCACAAGCCACAACAAAACGGTTACATCCCCGGCTCACGAATCGGCCTGTGACTATTCCAAATAAAGGAAATTATTTTACTTTTATATCGTTATAAGGAATAATGTGTCCCACTGCACGGTATCCCCAAAAATCCTATACCGCAACATCACAACAAAGAAGCGTCAGACACCAAACACAAAAAATCAAATCACGACGGCTCTCAGCACCAATACTATTAAGGTAAAATAAAATACAAAATGAAAAATATCGAGATCGCTTACGGCATATCCTGAAACCGTATAATGTGTGGAAACAGAAAGTTTGCGCGGCTCCATCTTTTTGCGGAAATAGGCAAAAAGATGGTAAAACGACACGCCGACCAACGTTCCCCAAAGGGCACCGAAAAAGATGTCACCCGGATAATGAACACCGAGATAGATGCGTGAATAGGAACACAAAACCGCCCAAAAGAAAGCGGAAAACGTGAACCAGCCGTTACGGACGACCAAAGAAATAAAGAAACTCACGGCAAAGGTGTTTGCAGCATGACTCGAAATAAAGCCATAGCGTCCACCCCGATAGCCATCCACCACGTCGACCAGATACATCAGTTGCGGGTCTTGCGTAGGACGCGGCCGCGCAAAAAACGGTTTGCAGAACGAAGACGAAAACTGGTCGGCCACAAGAATGACTAGCGCAAAGATTAATACAAACAGGCCGACCTCGCGCATCGTATTGTTCTTAATGACAATATAAAGCAAGGCAATGCCGACAGGAATCCAGGCAACGGTACTGGTAACGCCGGTCATAAAATAGTCCCAAAAAAGAGAATCGCTGCCATTAAGGCTGAGCAACAAGCGCTGGTCAAGTTCTATCAAGCGTTCAAGCATGGTATGGGGTCAATTAGAATGTATTGCTGCAAAAAGCTCGCTCCAGAATGTTTTTTAAATCATTTCAATGGCTTTGGCCGGCATCCATCCCACCTTTCCGTCGGCGATACGGATTTCTTTCCATTCTTTCATCGAAGCATCGACCACCTCGACACGTGTTCCTTCATGCAGAATAAAAAGATCGGTACCCGATGCGTTTGGGGTACTCTTCACAGCCACGGACGTTGTCATGACGATTGCTGCACGGCGGTCGGAGAGTTTTTCATGTTGCTGCCATGCAAAAATGTTTGCCACCAACGTGACCACAAACATGCAAAGAGCGCCGAAAAAGCCCACCTTCTTGAAAATAATTTTCCCTGAAAGAAGATAAAGCGTAACCAACAACAGCATGAGAATGAAAGCCGACACACCGGTATAAGCCCATCCGTCGACGCTCGCGGAATTAACCAGCGCATGATACCACCTGACAAAAAACATCTCGCTTTGGGGAACAATCTTGTCGACCGTCTTCGTCCTCGCCAGCTCAAGGTTGAAGCGGATATCCGCATCAGAAGGCTGTAAAAGGAGCGCACGCTCGTAATTAAGTATGGCTTTCGCTATATTTCCCTGTTTGTAGTAGCTGTTGCCTAAATTATAATAAATGGCCGGATGCTCCCCTTCTTTTAAAAGTTCCGCATATAACTGCGCCGCCAAGGGGTAGTTTTCAGCAGCATAAGCGGAGTCGGCAGCTGCCTTGCCACCAGTGTTTTCTGCGGGCAATGCGTTTGCAGCAGCCGAATCGGCAATGATGATGTCCTGTGCCGGCAAGACCGTAGCCCACACAAGTTGGGCGAATATACATATAAACAGTTTCTTCATTATTTCTATGTCTTTTCTTATTTTCTATCGGTTAAAACATTTTCTCGCTTCATGGCACGATTTATCCCGCCTGTCAACGTTTTATGGCAGACTCCATGGCAGAAATGACTTCACCTGCAGCCTTGAAGATTTTATCCATCGTCTGAGCCGGATCGCCCGGTGCGTAACGTGCAAACTCACATTCGTTGAGAACCTCAAGGAAGCTATCAACGACCGACTGCCCGACACCATGCTGCAAAAGCCTTTCAGCAGCATTATCCTTGCTCAGTTCTGCCACCGGAATACCTAACTTGTCACTCAGATATCCCCACAGCGCGCGCATCACTTCCTCATAGAACGCAGCCGGTTCACCTTTTTTCAGCAACACGCCGGCCTGTTTAAGACGTTTAGTCGCGGCCTTACCAGCTTTTTTATTGCGCATCTTTGCCACATTGGCGTTCTCAATCGCCTTTTTCCTGAAGACCGCTACAAGCACACCAAACAGCAACAATGGAACAACATACCACAACCAGCATGCCAACGTACCGAAGAAAAATTCACCGGGACGATGCAAAACCACGTCACCTTGCCGGATGTAGCGGATGTCGGAAGCCAACAACCTGACATCCTCCCGGTCGGTAAAGTCACTGCTGCGTCCGCTGTTCTTACCCTTTGCCACACTGATGTCGTAAGCGTCGGTACGAATCACTTTATATTCCTTAGCCTGCGTGTCAAAGTAGCAAAACTCAGCCGCCGGAATGGTATAATTCCCCGCATGACGCGGAACGGCCAGGAAATCGTAAATCATCTTACCAGAAACGCCGTTTCCCGTAACCTTTGTCTCGTCAGTCGTTTTGGCATCATAAGTCTCAAAGTCTTGCGGGAATTTGACGATTGGCGCTTTCATCAACTTCATGTTGCCTTTACCCTCGACCGTGAGACGCAAGGTGAGCGCGTCATTGGCCTTGATGTCTTGCGGCGTAAGAGAGCTGCTCATCGTAAACTGGCCCACGGCACCGGAAAAATTATCAGGCTTCGGTGTCGGCAAAGCATCCACCTGTATGGTCAACGCCGGTGCCACGACTGTTTTTTTCACCTCCCGCATAGTAGTCATCCCACCAAAAAACGCATCGAACGGGTCTATATTCCTGTCTTGTTGTACTACAACAGCCTGAAAGTCAATGGAGGGTATTGTCAGTTTGCCGCTTCGCTGCGGAAAGAGCAAATACTGACGCCATACGACTGTCCCATAGTTGCGCCCGTTATAATGCTCCATTTTCAGACTTTTTTGCTGCGGCAACGGTAATTCCTGCGTATGAAAGCCGTCAAGTTCCGGCATATCACCCATCAACTGCGACAGACTGACTAATGAGTAGACTTTATAAGTCAGCAAAATCGCCTCCTGCTCATATACTTGCTTTTTACTTGCGGTTACAGCTATAAACAAGTCTTTCCCACTGATGTTCTCGCCAATATCCTGTGTACGCATACGTCCGCCGCCGGAGTTACCGCTACCGGAAGAAGCGCTTCCTGTGGTCTTGTCAGGAGGAAGGACTTCTATTCTCAGACTGTTTGACCGGTATTGTTTACCGCCGGAAGTGACCGTTGCAGCCGGAATGGTAAACGTACCAGCCGTTTTTGCCATCAAGATGTAAGTATAAGTAATCGTGCTGCTCTGCGTCGTACGTCCGTTAATCATTTGGAAACTGCTTTGACGGGACTGGTTCGGACCGATAAGGACGGAGAAATCATCCGACAAAGGCGCCTGAAAACCGGACACATCCTGCGTATTAACCGTATATGAGAGTCTGAACTGGTCTCCCTGTACTACAGTTTGCGGGGCAGAGGCCGTGACCTTCACTTCTGCTCTCAGAGCAAACGCCAGCAAGGACACGGCTACAAACATTAAATATCTCTTCATCATATCTTGTTGCATCTTAATCACCATTGTTTTTCCAATCTTCGCTGTTGAGGTCTCTGCATGGATTTGTTGAGACGCTCCTGAGTGTTCTTCTCATTCTGCATGGCAGCCTTCAGCAACTGTTCGGCATTCTCCTTCGACATGTTTTCCTCTTTAGGTTGTTGTGGCTGCTGTTGCTGCTGTTCTTGTTTTTGGTTTTCCTGCTTTTGATTTTCCTGTTGCTCTTTATCTTGTTCTTTCTGCTTATCGCCATTTTGGTCTTCACTGCCGCCCTGCTCATCTTGCGGGTTATTTTTCTGCTGATATTGGCACAAAGCAAGGTTATAACGCGTCTCATCATCGGCCGGATTCCGACGCAAGGCTTCCTTGTAACATTCTATGGCCGGGCCAAACTGTTTTTGGCTTTGCAGTATCACGCCCATATTATGGTAGATATGAGCTTGCCGCATCTTGTTGGTTTCAAGTTTGACCGCCTGTTCATAAGACTCCATCGCCTCTTTCGGTTTTTGCTGAAACAACAAGGCATTACCCAAGTTATAATAAGTCCTGGCAGAACGACTATCCAATTCGAGCGCCTTGCGGTAGTCGACCTCTGACTTCATATACAGACTGTCCCGATAAAGCCTGTTGCCGCTCCGCAAATAATCGCGGCTATTCTTTTGCTGTGCCGAAGCGACAAGAGCAAAAAGAATCATGCTACAGGTCAAAAGACATTTGATATTTAATTGTTTCATCTTCTCAGCTTTATTTTTTGAATAGCTTAATATTCCTGAACAAAGGATTTTTACGCGACATAATCATAATCTCCACGGCCAGAAGCAGCAAGACGAGCAAGGCTACAGCCTGAAACTGCTCATCATATTCCGAGTATATAACTGTTTCCAAATCTTTTTTGGCCAACTTATCAACATAACCTGAAAGTTCGCGTTGCGCGGAAGAACTGTTGTCGACATATATATAAGCGCCATTTCCGGCCGCTGCTATTTCCCGGCACATCTGCTCATTAAGTTTGGAAACAACCACATTACCGGCATTATCGGTAATATAATCAGAACGATCGGACATGGGAATCGGAGCGCCTTGTGGAGAACCGACCCCGAGGACATAAACCTTTATGCCACGTGAAGCAGCTTGTTTTGCCATCTCGACAGCTCCGCCTTCGTTATCTTCACCGTCAGTGATGACAAAAATGGCCTTGCTGACATCCTGATTGGCAGTAAAACTCTTGAGCGCCAAGTCTATGGCTTGCTTGATATCGGTACCTTGCGTAGAAATCATCGCAGGACTGATGGTTTCGAGAAACATTTTCGCTGACACATAATCACTCGTGATGGGTAACTGCGTATATGCCTCACCTGCATAAACAATCAAACCGATTTTGTCATCGGTCATTTTATCGACAATGCTACTGACCAACATTTTCGCTTTTTCAAGCCGGCTGGGCGTAACGTCCTGTGCCAACATAGAGTTGGAAACGTCCATGGCAATGATGGCTTCAATACCTTGGCGCTTGCGTGTATCCACTTTGGTTCCAAACTGCGGACGTGCCAGCGTTACAACCAACAAAGCCCATGCGGCCAACATGAGCCACACCTTGACTTCGGGACGAAATTTTGAAAAGCCGGGCATCAAGGCCTTCAGCAATTCAACGTCACCATAACGTTTCAACCGGCGCAGGCGCACGTAATTCGTAAAATAATGTATTGCCGCCAAAACCGGTACCAGAATGAGCAAATATAAATATTGTGGTTCTTCAAATCGAAACATAAGCAGTGCTGATTAAGGTATTTTTTTCAAAACAGTGATACGCAGAAGTATTTCAAGTAACAAACTGACAACAGCAATCCATGCAAACAGGGCATAGGCTTCGTAGCGACGGCTATATTCCTTCACATTCAGTTTGCTTTTTTCCAGTTTGTCTATAGCCTGGTATACCTCCTCCAGTTTCTTGTTATCTGTTGCACGGTAAAATTCGCCATCTGTCTTTCCTGCAATACTTGCCAATGTCTTCGTATCAATCTCTACCGGAATATTTAGATATTGTACGCCACCGGCAACAGGCATCGGATAAGGCGCGGTGCCATTCGTTCCCACACCGATGGTATAAACCCGGATGCCAAAGCTCTTGGCAATCTCAGCTGCGGTCATGGGGGAAATGTCGCCCATATTGTTCGTTCCGTCCGTCAGTAAAATGATGACCTTACTCTTAGCTTTACTGTCTTTCAAACGTGAAACGGCATTGGCTATACCCATTCCGACAGCCGTACCATCCTGAATCATACCACGCTGCGCTATGTCAGTTTTGATGGCATGAAACAAGTTCAACAAAACGGCATGGTCGGTTGTCATGGGACACTGCGTAAAAGCCTCACCGGCAAAAATAGTCAAACCGATATTATCATTAGGCCGACCGGCGATAAACTCGGAAGCCACTTGTTTTGCCGCTTCCAGTCGGTTAGGTTTCAAGTCTTCCGCCAGCATGCTGGTTGAAACGTCGACAGCCAGCATTATATCAATACCTTCTACCTGAGTGTTCTTCCAACTGTTACTCGTTTGTGGGCGCGCCAATATAACAATGACCATGGCCAATGTCAAGAGACGCAACACGAAAGGCGCATGAATAAGATAATATTTATAGGTGCGCGGTGCAAAACGGTAAGCCGTCGTATCAGACACCAACAAGGTCGGTTCCTTTTTTTTATTCTTCAACACATACCATATTATATATGGAATGAGCAGCAACAACAAAAACAGATATTCAGCATTTTCAAATACCATGGCTTTTTTTTTAGTTTAGGCAATCAACATATATACCAACCTGACAATCCACGCCAGCACGGCTAAGGAGAGAATGAACATCAGCACCAGCGATATGCGCATAATGAGAATCGTCCGACGGCTACGCCTCTGTTCCACCGTGATTTCCTCTGGTTCATTCTTTTGATTAGGATCTACCTCTTGCTTAGTTTGATTGATATACTCAATGGCAATCACCAGATTGCGGTCATTTTCATTGATTTGTGCATTATACTTCGCAAATTTCACAAGATCTGCCGTCACGAAAAGCGTGCGCAACTCGTCCAACGCTTCTTCATTGCCGCTCTGCAAAAGGTGTTCAATGATTTCAGATGAAGTCATTTCCATTGCGTTAAAACCATAACGGCTATGGATATAGTTTCTCAAAGTTTCCGTCAGTTTAGTATAATATTCCTTTGAATCTTCCTTCGCCCACGACTTCTCTGCCTTGATAATATCTATCTCCTGCATGGCTTTGGCATGCGGCGGTAACTTGGGCGCAAGTTTGATTATCTTGATAATTGGCTTGTTATCCCTGTAACGGATATAAAGATAGCATAATGCCAATACCCATACCAACAAAAGCACTGACCACCAGAATATGCCGCGCCAGTCATTCCAGCTGAAAGGAACATCCATAATATCTTTTGGCCCGAAAAAACGGTCTACATGTACAGTATCAACAGGTATTGTCAATACCCTTAGAGCCAAACTGTTTGACTCATACTCTTTACCATCCACCTTAACCACAAACGGCGGCAAATAGTAAAAAGCGGAATCAAAAGAAGTAATGGTATATTTTTGTATGACAGTACGCCTTAACCCATCATTCAACATTTGTGTGTCAGCCTTGGCGACATCAACTATTTCCACGCCCGGAATAATCTGATCTCCGGCCTTTAGCACCGGCATTTCGAGTCGTGATTTGCTGTCAAAACTTACATCCAGCGTAACACCGGTTTGTTGACCGATGAACAATTCCAACGAATCGATTTTCACATTTACCGTCACCTGGGCCGACAAAGCAAAAACCGACATCAAGGCTGCAAGCGTCAAAAATACTTTCCTTGTGCCATAACGGCATTCCTTTATTGTAAACCTCATAACTTAATTTCGTTTGGCAAACAGCGTCATCAAAGATGCTACATAATCCTGATCAGTCCGGATAGAAACAGAGTCAATATTGCTGTGGGTAAACATCTGCTCCAAACGGCGTTGACTTTTCATCCACCAGTCATGATGCGCCTTGCGCACCTTGCGGCTGGAAGAATCAATATACTGTTCGTGTCCCGTCTCTGCATCACAAACTTTCAATAACCCGACATCCGGCAAATCCGACATTCGCCGGTCGAATACTTGAATAGCAACAATATCATGCTTACGATTGGCCACCGTCAATGCTGTCGAATAATCTTTTTGGTCGATAAAATCACTCAACAGGAACGCCGTGCAACGCCGTTTAATAACCTGTGTAAGGTATTCAACAGCCTGACCCACATCTGTCCGGATACTCTCAGGCCTAAAGTCCAAAAGTTCCCGAATAATTCTGAGAATGTGCATACGACCTTTTTTCGGCGGAATAAACTTTTCGATACGGTCGGAAAAGAATATCACACCAATCTTATCATTATTTTGAATGGCAGAAAAGGCCAGCGTCGCAGCTATCTCGGTTACCATGTCGCGCTTCGTCTGGTTGACAGTACCAAAACTCAAACTTCCGGACACATCAATCAACAACATGACCGTCAATTCGCGCTCTTCCTCAAAGATTTTCACGAAAGGCTTATTGTAACGCGCCGTCACGTTCCAATCGATGTCACGAATATCGTCACCATACTGGTATTCGCGAACCTCTGAAAAGGCCATACCCCTGCCTTTGAATGCGGAATGATATTCACCGGCAAAGATATTGTTTGACAAGCCTCTTGTCTTAATCTCAATTTGACGAACCCTTTTGAAGATCTCATTTGTATCCATTCAGAATGATTTTAATTAGGGTACTTCAACCTTGTTAAGTATCTTGCTAATAATTTCCTCACTTGACACATTACCAGCCTGAGCCTCGTAGCTCAAACCAATGCGATGGCGTAACACATCATGGGCAACAGCACGGACATCTTCCGGTATGACATAACCCCTACGCTTGATGAATGCATAAGAACGTGCGGCCAGCGCAAGATTGATAGAAGCACGAGGCGAACCGCCAAATTCAATATAACCCTTCAGTTCACTCAAACCATACTGTTCCGGATAACGGGTTGCAAAAACAATATCAGCAATGTATTGCTCTATCTTCTCATCTATATACACTTGCCTTACGACAGCGCGTGCATCAATAATTTCCTGTGAAGTCATAATAGGACGCACAACTGTCTTCTCCCCTTTTATCTGTTGACGAATAATACGTTTTTCTTCATCCAACTTAGGATAATCAATAATGACCTTGAGCATGAAACGGTCAACCTGAGCTTCCGGCAATGGATAAGTTCCTTCTTGCTCTATCGGATTCTGGGTCGCTAACACCAAAAATGGTTCGGGCAATTTATAAGTTTCCTTACTAATGGTAACTTGACGTTCCTGCATGGCTTCGAGCAAAGCACTTTGCACTTTTGCCGGAGCGCGGTTAATTTCGTCGGCCAAGACAAAATTGGCAAATATCGGACCTTTTTGAGCTATAAAGGTCTCATCTTTTTGACTGTACATCATTGTACCAATCACATCGGCTGGCAACAAGTCCGGCGTAAACTGTACTCGACTGTACTTTCCGTCAATCAAAGAAGCCAGTGTCTTAATAGCCAGCGTTTTTGCCAAACCTGGCACACCTTCCAGCAACACATGCCCGTCGCTCAACAAACCTATCAAAAGTGATTCCACCAGATGTTTTTGTCCAACAATCACCTGATCCATTCCTGCGACCAGATTTGTCACAAAAGCGCTTTGTCGCTCAATGCGCTCATTTAATTCGCGAATATCAATCGCTTCAGCCATATAGATATTATTTTAAATTGTACGATAATTTTTCGAGGTTCAAAATTACATCATTTGCAATGGAAAGGCAATATTATATTATTAAAAAAAGTTTCCTAAATATGAATTTAAGAAACTTTTCAATGGCTTTACTCCTCTTTCACTCTTAATTCAGGAATCTTGATTTCTGCCCCGACTGGAATTACATCCGGATTCTCTATACGATTATAAATGACAATATAAGGAACATAATTCTTTGAACCGTAATATTTCAAAGCTAGATTACGCAATGTCTGCCCACTTTTCAGAGTTATTGTCGCTAAAGTTCCGATTATTTCATAACGGCCTCCTTCCAGTTGCGGATATACTGACGTATTAATCTTAGAGCTTGCGTTTCTCTCCACTTTAGCCGGTATTTTTTCTGACCGTTTGGTTGTTTTCGCCGTTTTTGAAATTATAGCGCCCTTATTGGCTTCAACTTGCCGCTCACTGGTCGCTTCAGCTATCTGTGCAACAGGTACTTTTACCGTCTGAGAAGTATCAATAGAAAAAGTGTCTGCTGCCAATGTATCGGACACCGCCTTAACCTGAGAAGCCCCTTCCGGACGAATAACCGGCATATCTCCAGCCACTTCCATCCTTGAAATATACGAAACGGTCTCACATCCATTTGGACAAAGCAATCTGTAGTATCCTACGAAATAGCTACCGAGCATTAATAACAATACCCCCAATACAATCAAAACCAATGCCCATAACGGTGGCACATTCTTTTTGATTTTGGCCGACGTTTGACCAGCGACCTGAACAATATGCTGATTCTCTACAGTCTGATGTTCAACTGTCTGCATGTCTATATGCTGATTCACTGCATGCTGTTTTTTTATCCGTTGGCACCCTACTTCTATATCTTCCACTTGTTGGGCATCTACATGCTGATATTCTGTATGCAGATGTTCCACATTCTCGGCTTCTTTATGAAATTCATTCCTCTGGTTTCCAGCGACCTGCTGTCCGTCTTCTGTATTCACTTCTATGTTATCAGTTTCATTCTTCGGATTAAGCGTACCCTGACTCTCTAAACATTCTGTTTCCAATAGTACATTCGTCTCTTCACCGTTAGATAAATCAACCTCCACTTTATCCGTCTCTGCCATAGGATAAGTTTCGTTCAATATATTGCTATCATCAGACGCTTCTGATGACAAATGACCGACTGCTACATTTTCAGAAAAGCCCTCATCCTCATCTTCGAGACTATTAGCTAAAACTGGTTCATCTACCAATCCATCTTTTTCAAAAAGTACAGTAGCTTTCTGTTGTTCATGGGACTCAGCTTCAGTTTCCTGATTGTCATAACCTTCGCTATCTCTAAAATCCTCGTCAGGCATCTCGTCAAACCGTTCTCCATCGAGACGCTGCATCTCTGATAAATCCGTAGTATCATAAAGCGCCACCGTTTCAAACTGTGAAAACGGCTTATTTATCTCATCACGCAAAACTGTATCCGGAATAAAAGACACCTTCATGTATCCTTTCAGAAGTATGCGTTCACCAGTATTAACATCAACACTCTCACGACTTTCGACTGCCACTAGCTTGAAAGTTCCAAGCCCTTTTACTTTTACAATATTGTCTTTCTTGAGATATTCCTCAATAATCTCAAATACAGAGCGAACAAACAACTCTGCATCTTTACTGGGCATTCCGTTCCTTCCGGACAAGAACTCGGACATATCCTGGATTGATATTTTCTTTTCCATAAGCTAAGACAGTTACTGCATTTTTTCCTTTAACAATGTGCTAGCTTTGAAATTCAACACTAATTTGGGAGGAACTAACATACGCTGCTGCGTTGCAGGATTAACGACTACACGTTCCAATTTCTTCTTCACCTCAAAAGTCCCGAAATTTTGAATTGCAATGGATTTATCGTCAACGAGAAATTCTGTCATCCCGGCAACAAGGTCATTCATTGCCGAAATTGTATCTTTGGTGGTGTAGCCCATTCTATTTGCCAATTCTGAGATAAATTCCTTATTGTTCATACCGTCTGTTTTTATTTTAATACTGTTCCATACAAATCAAAATCATCAGAATCCGTCACCTTTACTTGATAAAAATCTCCTACTGATAGTTGGCAGTCTTTGACTGATATTAAAACTTCCGGATCAACTTCCGGGGAATCAAACTCCGTCCGTCCAATATAATAATCACCTTCAATTCTGTCTATAATAACTTTAAATATCCCACCTATTTTCTCAGCTGCCACCTCGGCTGATATTTTCTGTTGGACAGTCATCAATTTATCTAAACGATACCGTTTAACATCATCAGGAACGTCATCTTTATAATGCTCTGCCGAATAAGTTCCCTCTTCCTCCGAATATGCAAATGCGCCCAATCGGTCAAACTTAGCTTCCTTTATGAATTCCAGTAGTTCCATAAAGTCTTCTCCCGTCTCACCCGGAAATCCGACCATCATAGTCGTCCGCAAATGTATTCCTGGAACTTCCTCACGCATTTTCTTTATCAATTCAAGAGTCTGCTCTTTCGTAACATGGCGGCGCATGCGTTCAAGCACGGAATCACTGATATGCTGCAAGGCTATATCTATGTATTTACATACATTATCTTTTTCACGAATAACTCTAAGAAGTTCAAGAGGGAATGCCGCAGGATAAGCATAATGAAGACGAATCCATTCAACACCGGGTATATTAGAAATACGTTCTATCAATTCGGGCAAGCACTGACGTTTATACAAATCCACGCCATAGTATGTCAGTTCTTGGGCTATGATTTGGAATTCCTTGACACCCTGTGAAACGAGGAAGCGCACTTCCTCCTCTATCTCTTCCATATAACGTGACTTGTGCTTTCCTGTTATAATTGGAATAGCACAATATGCACACTGTCGGTCACAACCCTCAGATATTTTCAAATATGCGTAATGAGCAGGAGTCGTAAGCTTACGTTCTATTTTCAGTTCATCATGGTAGGCTTTTCCTAAGTCTTCAATTAATTTCTCCCAATCAAACTTGCCATAGAATTTATCCACTTGCGGTATTTCTTCTGACAATTCTTTTAGATAACGTTCAGACAAACAACCCATCACATACAGTTTCTTCAAACGGCCAGCAGCTTTTGCCTCACAAAATTCAAGTATCGTATTAATACTCTCCTCTTTCGCATCTCCTATAAATCCGCACGTATTGATAACCGCAATCTCACCATGAGGAGATTCGCTGTCATGTGTAACCTTATAACCATTAGCTTCAAGTTGCCTGAGCAGTTTCTCTGAATCTACCAAATTCTTTGAGCAACCCAATGTAATTATATCTACAGTATTTTTCCGCAAAACAATCTTCGTTTTATATTAAGAATTCAAATTAGATGTCCCAAACAAAGAATTGACGAACTCTGCTCTGTTAAACGGTTGCAAGTCTTCCAGACCTTCCCCCAAACCGATATAACGAACAGGTATCTTAAACTGGTCTGAAATGCCGATAACAACGCCTCCCTTGGCAGTCCCGTCCAATTTGGTGATAGCCATACTGGTCACTTCTGTCGCAATGGTAAACTGTTTGGCCTGCTCAAAAGCATTCTGCCCCGTACTGCCGTCAAGCACCAACATGACATCATGGGGCGCATCCGGTACCACTTTCTGCATAACACGCTTGATTTTACTCAACTCATCCATCAATCCTTTTTTGTTATGCAAGCGACCGGCAGTATCAATCAACACAACATCTGCATCATTAGCCACGGCAGAACTGAGTGTATCAAATGCGACAGAAGCCGGGTCACTACCCATCTGCTGCTTAACTACAGGAACTCCAACTCGCTCACCCCATATCACCAACTGTTCAACGGCTGCCGCACGGAACGTATCCGCAGCTCCCAAATAAACTTTCTTACCAGCCTCTTTAAACTGATAAGCCAATTTACCGATGGTTGTCGTTTTGCCCACTCCATTTACTCCAACCACCATGATCACGTATGGTTTTTTACCCTCAGGAATAACAAAGCCTTCCGTGTCCTCCGTATTATTCTCTATCAACAGTGCGGCAATTTCTTCTCGAAGTATATTGTTAAGTTCAGCTGTAGTAACATATTTATCGCGTGCCACCCGCGTTTCAATACGTTTGATAATATTAAGCGTCGTATCAACGCCTACATCTGATGTCACCAAAACCTCTTCGAGATTATCTAACACCTCATCGTCTACTTTGGATTTTCCAGCAACAGCCCTCGTTATTTTACCAAAAAAACTCTCCTTTGTTTTTTCAAGTCCTTTATCTAACGTCTCCTTCTTCTCTTTGGAAAAAAAACTGAATATTCCCATGTAGCGTGTTGTTTATATTTATGTACAAAGATAACATAACTTTTTTTAATTCACACATATAAACAAAAAAAAATCCCTTCCCGCCAACAGGCGAAAAGGGATTGTATATTTATTGTCTTCTGATTCTATCCAACAAATTAGTTTTTGAAGAAATCTTTAACAGCTTCATTCGGAACCATTTGTTCGTCAAAGATATAAGAGCCTGTCTTAGGACTCTTCACCATTTTAATCACCTTCGTGTAGGAACGTCCGTCTGTTTTACCGGTCTGGAGCGTTGCCACTGTCTTTTTTGCCATAGTATTCTATTATTTAATTTCTTTATGAACGGTCATTCTCTTCAGGATCGGATTGTATTTTTTCAATTCCAGTCTTTCAGGAGTATTTTTTCTATTCTTCATGGTCACATATCGTGAAGTTCCGGGAAGACCACTCTCCTTCATCTCTGTACATTCCAATATCACCTGCACTCTATTACCTTTAGCTTTCTTTGCCATAAGTATACCTCCTAATTAAGCAATTACTTTAATGCTTTTCCAATCACAATAGCCTTTCTCTACCGCATTGTTCAACGCAGCATCAAGACCTACTTTGTTGATATAACGCAATCCAGCTGCGCTAATCTTCAGAACGATCCAGCAATCTTGCTCAACATAGTAGAACTTTTTTGTAAACAAGTTCACATCAAAACTTCTCTTTGTGCGACGTTTTGAATGAGAAACATTGTTACCAATCATGGCTTTCTTTCCCGTAATTTGACAAATCTTAGACATTTCTATCTTCCTTTCTGTTAATTCTCTAATAGCTTCCTTCAAACAGAGTGCAAAATTAATACTTAAAATTCAAACTAACAAGTATTTTTTTTAAAAAATCACTCTTCTTCTATCGGATGACGTTTTTTAAGTAAATCCAATAAAAGCTGTAAAGCTACCAATGTAGCCTTTGCCAAATTGACATCACGTCCTTCGTCCCCTTCAATTTTTTCCACAACAAATTCATCTTTATCACCAACTGCGATCCAAATTGTACCCACCTCAGCTTCATCACCGCCTCCAGGTCCGGCATAACCCGTCACTGCCACAACATAGGTTGCTTCCATCACCTTTAAAGCCCCTTCTGCCATTGCCTGTACGACGTCCGAACTGACTGCGCCTTTCTCTTCAAGCAGTTTTTCGGAAACGCCCAGCAGCTTTATTTTCAGTTCATTCGTGTACGGTATAACACCACCCTTATAATATGTCGAACTACCCGGCACTGACGTTATGGCGGAAGCTATCTGTCCTGACGTACAACTTTCTGCTGTACACAATGTTTCCCCAGCCTTCCATAAAATAGGGCTGATTTCCCTACTTATAATCTTAGACTCTACATTCATATTACGATCAATTTATTTTAATGTTACTCTTGAATATGCCGGCAAATCAATGCTGCAAAAATCACCGTCCAAATATTTAAAATACCCCGTGATGGCTATCATTGCTGCATTATCCGTTGTATAGCTGAATTTGGGAATAAAGATATTCCACCCATACTTGACTGCATGTTCCCTAAATGCGTTCCGCAAACCGTTGTTAGCTGACACACCCCCAGCTACAGCCACTTCCTTTATACCTGCATCTTTGACTGCTTTTCTCAATTTATCCATCAAAATATCCACTATAGTAAATTCCAATGAAGCGGCTAAATCTTCCTTATGATGTTCAATAAACTCAGGATCTTCCTTCAGCCAATCACGCAGCGAATACAAGAAAGAAGTTTTTAACCCGCTGAAACTGTAATCATATCCTTCGATATGAGGTTTGGCAAACGTATATGCCGTAGGATTTCCCTGACGAGCAAGCCGGTCTATAATAGGGCCTCCGGGATATCCCAGCCCCATCACTTTGGAACATTTGTCAATCGCTTCACCGGCTGCATCGTCAATTGTCTGTCCCAGCACCTGCATATCATTATAGGCATTAACCCGGATAATCTGCGAATTTCCACCGCTCACCAACAAACAAAGGAATGGATATTGCGGCTGCCTATCTTCCGAACCTGCTTCTTTTATAAAATGCGCCAAAACATGCCCTTGTAAATGATTGATATCAATCATCGGAATCCCCAGCGAGCGGGCTAAACCCTTGGCAAAAGACACACCGACCAGCAAAGACCCCATCAAACCGGGGCCGCGAGTAAACGCAACAGCAGACAACTCGGAACGTTCGACACCAGCTCTTTTTAAAGCTTGGTCCACAACCGGTACCACATTTTGCTGATGAGCGCGCGACGCCAGCTCAGGCACGACCCCCCCATAGGCTTCATGCACGCTTTGATTAGCCGTCACATTACTCAGCAAAACACCATTGCGGATGACAGCTGCCGAAGTATCATCACAACTTGACTCTATACCTAATATTATTACGTCTTTTTCCATCGCAATTTTTGTTTGTCTTAATACTTACGAACATCAGTACGTAAGAATCTCCAACCCATCATCTGTCATGACAAATGTATGTTCCCACTGAGCGCTGGGCAACTCATCCTCCGTTACGACGGTCCACCCATCTTCTTCATCAACGAACACGCGCCAATCCCCCATATTAATCATCGGCTCTATTGTAAACACCATACCAGGTACCAACAACATACCTGTTCCCTTCCTGCCAAAATGCTCCACATCCGGTTCTTCATGAAATTCCAGCCCCACGCCGTGCCCGCACAAGTCACGCACCACACTGAAACCATTCTTTTTGGCATGCTTTTCTATGGCATTGCCTATATCTCCCACAAATCCATACGGACGTGCTGCATTCCTACCTATTTCCAGGCACTCCTTAGCCACATCCACCAGTCTTTGCTTTTCAGGCGTCGTCTGCCCTATCACAAACATACGGGATGCATCACTATAATAACCGTCCAAAATGGTAGAGACATCCACATTAACAATGTCCCCCTCTTCAAGTATTTCAAACTCATTGGGGATGCCGTGGCATACCACCTCGTTCACCGACGTACAGACACTTTTCGGAAAGCCTTCATAGTTCAACGGCGCAGGTATTGCCCCATGACTGACAGTATAATCATACACCATCTCATCTATCTCCAGTGTGCTCATTCCGGCACGAATCTCACGTGCAACCAAATCCAACACACCTGTATTGACCTCCCCACTACGCCTTATACCTTCAATTTGTTCCGGTGTTTTAATCAGTTTTCTCGTCGGCACCAGGCAACCCTTATTCTGAAAATACAAAATTTTCTTATCCATTTCAGTCAGCTCGCTACCTTTCGGGACAGTCCAATTATGCCTTATTCTTTTAATCATCGATTATACATTTATCGTGTACAAAATTACGATAAAAAATCCAAGTACAAATACAAAGCACCTTAATTTTCCGTAAACAAAGATATACTTCACCCTCTTGCCATCCCCCCAATGACCGGACACATTTATATACACCACAAATTCAAATCACATTTCACCTCAAAACATCTGCATCATTCACATATATATAAGCGTATACATAAGCACCAAGGAAATCATCACACGAGGCGCAATTATCAAACTGTCAAAAAGAAAGCATTTTATATAATAAACCACCTTATTGCCACATAAACAACAACGACAAAACAAAATAAGACAAACAGACGATATAATCACAAAGTTAACAATTAGCAGAAAAACAAAGAAAAATCATTTTTTTTAAAAGAAAAACGTATTTTTTTGCTTCAAAAATTTGCCAAATAACGACTTTTATGTATTTTTGCACCGCAATCAAACAAAACAAACCAATAAATACAATAAATATTATGAATGCAGCTAAGGTTTTAGAAGATTTAAAGAAAAGATTCCCCGGTGAAAACGAATACCACCAAGCAGTAGAAGAGGTATTAGGTACTATTGAAGAAGAATATAACAAACACCCTGAATTCGAAAAGGCAAATCTCATAGAGCGTCTTTGTATCCCCGATCGTATTTATTCATTCCGAGTAACATGGGTTGACGACAAAGGCAACGTACAAACAAACATGGGTTACCGCGTTCAACACAACAACGCCATCGGTCCATACAAAGGCGGTTTGCGTTTCCACCCCTCAGTAAATCCTTCAATTTTGAAATTCCTCGCTTTTGAGCAGACGTTCAAGAACTCTTTAACAACACTGCCAATGGGTGGCGGCAAGGGTGGATCAGACTTCAACCCGGCCGGAAAATCAGACGCAGAAATCATGCGTTTCTGCCAGGCATTCATGACAGAACTTTGGAGATACATCGGTCCTGAAACTGACGTACCGGCAGGTGATATAGGCGTTGGCGGCCGTGAAGTTGGCTTCCTTTTCGGTATGTACAAGAAGCTGGCTAAAGAATTTACTGGTACACTCACCGGAAAAGCCATGGAGTTCGGAGGTTCATTGATCCGTCCTGAAGCAACCGGCTACGGCAACATCTACTTCTTGCAAGAAATGTTGGCTACACGTGGCTTGGATTTGAAAGGCAAAGTATGTGCAGTTTCCGGATCCGGCAATGTGGCACAATACACCATCGAAAAAGCCATCGAACTTGGCGCAAAGGTTGTTACATGCTCAGACAGCAATGGTTATGTTTACGATCCGGATGGCATCACCACTGAGAAACTCCAGTTTATCTTTGAATTGAAGAACGTTCGCCACGGACGTATCAAGGAATACGCTGAGAAATTCGGTTGCCAATACTTTGAAGGACAACGCCCATGGGGTGCCAAGTGCGACATCGCGCTTCCGAGTGCCACTCAGAACGAAATCAACGGCGAAGACGCCCAGAAACTTGTAGACAACGGTTGTATTGCCGTATCAGAAGGCGCCAACATGCCGTCAACTCCGGAAGCCATCCACATCTTCCAGAAAGCAAAACTGCTTTATGCTCCCGGAAAAGCCTCAAATGCAGGTGGTGTTTCAGTATCCGGTCTGGAAATGTCACAGAACTCACTGAAACTGAGCTGGACACGCGAAGAAGTAGACGCACGTCTCCACCAGATAATGAAGAGCATCCACGAGTCATGTGTTAAATACGGAACTCAAGCCGACGGCTATATCAATTATGTCAAGGGCGCAAACGTTGCAGGCTTCATCAAGGTTGCCAACGCAATGATGGCTCAAGGCATTGTATAAAAAGACAAAACATTTTACACTCATAGACTATCTGAGAGCATGCAATATTTTCCTGCATGCTCTCATTTTTTATTAAACATAAATACCATCCGAACATGATACAAGACAACCGTATCTGCCAACTATTCAACATTCGCTATCCCATCATTGCCGGAGGCATGGTCTGGTGTAGTGGCTGGAGGCTTGCATCGGCAGTAAGCGAAGCCGGAGGCTTAGGCCTTATAGGCGCAGGTTCAATGCACCCCGAAACTCTCCGCGAACACATCAACAAATGCAAAAACGCAACCACCAATACATTTGGCGTAAACATCCCTCTCCTCTATCCCGAAATGGAAACCGCCATACGCATCATCATTGAAGAAAAAGTACCAGTCGTATTCACCTCTGCGGGCAACCCAAAGACATGGACTCCCTTATTGAAGAACCACGGCATCACAGTCGCCCATGTTGTCAGCAGTTCCAAATTCGCCATAAAATGTGAAGAAGCCGGAGCTGACGCCGTAGTAGCAGAAGGATTTGAAGCCGGAGGGCATAACGGACGGGAAGAAACGACCACCATGTGCCTTGTACCCGCAGTCCGCAATGTCACTTCTCTCCCCCTTATCGCAGCAGGCGGCATCGCGTCGGGAGCCGGCATCGCTGCCGCTATGGCACTAGGGGCCGAAGGCGTGCAAATAGGCACCCGGTTTGCCCTGTCCGAGGAAAGTTCCGCCCACGACAACTTCAAGAGCCTGTGCTTGACCCTCAACGAAGGCGATACCCGCCTCGTACTGAAACAGCTCGCCCCCACGCGCGTTGTAAAAAGCAGATTATTGGACCGTATACTCGCCGCCGAAGCAACTGGTGCGCCCGCTGACGAGCTAAAACAGCTACTCGGCAAGGGACGCGCCAAAAAAGGTATGTTTGAAGGCGATCTGGAAGAAGGCGAACTTGAAATAGGACAAATAGCGTCTACCATCCGGCAGATACTTCCGGCAGCCGACATCATGCAACAACTTATCAAAGAATATGATGCCACGCTATCACGGCTCTGCGACAGCAACCGTCGTAAGGTTTGATTTTTTCGGAATTCCAAAACAGTTTCACATCCATCAGATCATATATTATATAATGTACGCGCGTGCGCGCGTGCAAGCAGAGTAACTATCATAAAAACAGCCGCCCTTTCATCAAACTTGCAATGTATTGCAAATCAACAGATTGTAGATAAGCGCCCTTCACAGACTATTGCGTATCTGCTGCGACCTGTCGCAACAAAAATTGCAACAGGTCGCCTTACAGAAGCGACAGGTCGTAATTTTTGTTGCGACAGGTCGCTTTTACGGATATAAACACACCCGTATAAAACATCCGACATCTCTAACAAAAAAAAGAACTCATAAGAAAAATACGGCAACAGATGCCCCTCTATCAATAAGAAGCCCCAACTTTGCAAACAACCGTAACAAAGGCTTAAAAAAACATTTCCGACAAAACCATATTTATATAAGAAACACCTTCTACAATTATAAGCTTGAATCCGGCCAATGTTTTTACTTATTTGTTTGCAATAATCACAAAAAAGATATAAATTTGCGCCGGATTTATAGTCAATATAATGTCTAACAGTATTAACTAATTTATTATTAACTAATTAAATGGCAGATTTAAAAAACGTAGCACCTTTGGCTGACTTCGATTGGGACGCATACGCTTCCGGAGGCGCTCAGACAAACGAAAGCCGCGAGAGCCAGGAAAAGGCTTACGAAGGCTCACTGAACAAAGTAAACGACCACGAAGTGGTAGACGGCACCGTCATCGCAATGAACAAACGCGAAGTTGTGGTAAA